>NZ_DAOMPS010000065.1:0-19996 GCF_035444905.1 Thauera sp. | reverse complement strand
CACAGCTATTACTTCATCGCCAGCTTCATCGAGGATCATTTGCGGCATCACGCGCAGGCGCTGGGGGACTAGGCTCCTGCGCTTGAGGTGGGCATCAAAATACGCATCTCAAGGTGCTATGTTTGATGCACACTCACAGGAGTTTTCCATGCGTACCACCCTCGCACTCGACGACGACTTGCTCGCCAAGGCACAAGCTCTCACCGGCATGACAGAGAAGACTCAGCTGGTTCGCGAGGCATTACGCGCGCTGATTCAACGCGAAAGCGCAAAGCGCCTCAGCCTGCTCGGCGGCTCCGAACCGCAACTCCAGGATGTCCCGCGGCGCCAATCGGCGCCTCGAGGATGATCCTGGTCGATACCTCGATCTGGATCGATCACCTGCGCTCGGGCGACGAACACCTTTGCGCGCTACTCGACCACGGCCGGGTACTCGCGCACCCGTGGGTCGTTGGAGAACTCGCGCTCGACAACCTGAACAACCGCCGTGCCATCCTGGATGCAATGAGCCAACTGCCACAAGCACAGGTCGCGACGGATGATGAGGTTCTGCACTTCATTGAAGCGCACACGCTCTTCGGCCTCGGCATCGGCTACGTTGATGCAAGCCTCCTGGCTGCGACCCGGCTGACGCCCGGCGCCAAGCTCTGGACGCGCGACAAGCGGCTGCTGGCTGCAGGCAGGCGCCTTGAGCTGGCCCACTCGCCCGCGCGTTGATCAAGGCGTTCGCACGCGCACCCCACTCCCCCTGCTCCACCTCGATCGCCGCGTCGATCTGCTGCTTCATCTCCTGCACGTGCGAGATCACGCCCACCGTGCGGCCGCGCTGCTGCAGGTCGATCAGCGTCTTCATCGCCATGTCGAGCGATTCCGGGTCGAGGCTGCCGAAGCCTTCGTCGATGAACAGGGTGTCGAGCTGCACGCCGCCGGCGTAGGCCTGGACCACGTCCGACAAGCCGAGCGCGAGCGACAGCGAGGCCATGAAGCCTTCGCCGCCGGACAGCGTGCTCGCCGGGCGGCTGCGGCCGGTGTATTCGTCGAACACTTCCAGATCCAGCCCGCCGGCGCGGCGGGCGTCGGCGAGGTCCTCGCGGCGCTGGAGCTGGTAGCGACCGCGGCTCATTTTCGCCGTTCAGCTCTTCGTATTGAGCGAAGCTTCCCGCTGGTGCCGCACGGCCAGGATCGTGACCTGGTCACCGGCGAATCGGTAGCGGACCACATAGCCACTGTCGCCGAAGGAGATGGGCCAGTCGCGGAATGCTTCGTCCATGTCCTCGACCATGCGCCCCACCTGAGGATGGGCCGCAAGAATGCCCACGCCCTCACGGATCGCCTTTACCGCGCGTTGGCCTGCGGCCGGGTTCTTCACCGCCAGGAAGCGATACAGGCGCTGGACACTGGCCAGCGCCTGCTCCGACCAGATCAGGCGAGGCATCAGCGGTGGGCGCGGGGCGGCTCGATGTCGTTGCCGGCCTCCAGCTCAGCCAGCCACGCATCCGCCTCGGCGCCAGTCACATGCAGACCGGTGCTCTGATAGTGCTCCCAGGCATCGAGCGCTTCCTTGCGGAAGGCCTCGCGCTGTTCTTCTCGCTCCACATACTGCTCGATAGCCTCGCGCATCAACCAATGCACCGGGCGACGGCGCTGGTCGGCCAGACTCCGAACACGCGCCTTGAGCGGTTCATCCAGCCGAACCGAAACCGGGGTCGTAGCCATGAGTAGCCTCCTGTATTACAGCTGACTGCAGTATAGCTGGGTTTTGCGTGAGAGCCCCTGCTGGAGCGGATTGCCAGCGGGCTCACGCCCGCACCCTCACCCCACTCCCCCGCACCCCCTGCACCACCTCGATCGCCGCGTCGATCTGCTGCTTCATCTCCTCCACGTGCGAAATTACGCCCACCGTGCGGCCGCGCTGCTGCAGGTCGATGAGTGTCTTCATCGCCATGTCGAGCGACTCCGGGTCGAGGCTGCCGAAGCCTTCGTCGATGAACAGGGTGTCGAGCTGCACGCCGCCGGCGTAGGCCTGGACCACGTCCGACAAGCCGAGCGCGAGCGACAGCGAGGCCATGAAGCCTTCGCCGCCGGACAGCGTGCTCGCCGGGCGGCTGCGGCCGGTGTATTCGTCGAACACTTCCAGATCCAGCCCGCCGGCGCGGCGGGCGTCGGCGAGGTCCTCGCGGCGCTGGAGCTGGTAGCGACCGCGGCTCATCGCCGCCAGGCGCAGCGAGGCGGCGCGCAGCACGTCGTCGAGGAGCGCGGCGAGCACGTAGCGCTGGAAGGTGAGGTTGCGTCCGTTGTTGCCGTTGGCGATGTCGGCGAGGTGGCCGACGACGCGGTATTCGGCCTCGATGGCGCCGGACTCGCGCGCGATGGCGTCGAGGCGGGCGAGCGTGTCGCCGAGCGTGGCGAGCGCGCTGCGGACCTGAGCGAGGCGGGCGAGCACCGCTTCGACCGCCGCACGGGCGGCGCTGGCACGGGCGTCGAGGGCGGCGAGGTCGGGGCGCACCAGGCCGGCGATGGCGCGCGTGGCGCGCTCGGCGCGTTCATGGGCGGCGGCGCGGCGGTGCTCGGCGTCGCGGATGGCGGCTTCGAGGGCGCCGATGCGCTCGGCGGGGATCAGCGCGGCGCGCCAGACGGATTCAGCCTCGGCACATTCGACCGTAGCCGCGGTCCAGAAGCCCGCAGCACGGAGCGCGTCGGCAAAGTGGGCGTCGGCCTCCTCGACCCTCACCCCTGCCGCCTGCACGGCTTCGCCGAGCGTGGCGTGCTGCGCGCGCAGGCCGGCCGCGCGGCTGGCGGCTTCGCCGTGAGCAATTTGCGCCTGCTGCAGGGCGTGGTCGAGGCGCTGGCGCATCGCCTGCGCGCCCGCGAGCGCGGCTTGCAGCGCTGCCGGCGTGCGCAGGGATTTCGGCACGCCAGCGCGACGCTCGTCGGCAACGTGCTGCGCCGAGCGCGCCGCGCTGGCCGCCTCGGCGGCCTGGGTGCGGGCCTGTTCAGCGGCGGCAGCGAAGCGAGCGAGTTCGTCGTCGAGGGGCTGGCGCTGCGCGCGTAGCGGCGCGAGCTCCGCCGCGGCAGCACGGCCAGCATCGAGTTGGCGGCGCAGGTGGGCGACTTCGGCGGCGACGGATTCGGCCATTGCGGCCCCGGCAGTCACCGCTTCGCCCAAGGCGCCGCGGCCTGCAGCCAAGGCCGATGAAAGATCTGCACGTTCTCCCGCCTCGGCGACACCATCGGCCGCCAGCGTCAGCGCGGCGGCGCGGGTGTCGACCTCGGCCGCGGCCGTGGCGCGCGCCAGTTCGGCGACGTTCAGCGCCTGGCGGGCAACATCGAATGCGGCGTCCGCTTCGCGCACGCGCTCCGCCGCGTCGCGCAGCGCCTGCTCGGTGGGAAGTTCGCCCTCGTGGCGGGCGGGCGCGGGGTGCTCGGCGCTGCCGCACACCGGGCAGGGTGCGCCGTCGTGCAGGTGGCGGGCGAGGATGGCGGCCTGGGCCTGGCGCCAGTGGGTGTCGAGCGCGGCAAGCTCGGCGCGGGCGGCGTCGGCGGCGCGCTGCGCGGCGTCGCAGCTCTGGCGGGCCTTGGCCTCGGTGCCCTCGCGCAGCGCGAGCTGCTTGCGCGCGGCGGCGAGCGCGGCCAGTGCGCGCGCGCGCTGTTCGGCCTGCTGCAGGCGCAGTTCGAGCGCGGCGACATCGGCAACGATGGGCTGCAAGGCCTCGATGCGGGCGGCGAGTTCCGCGCGGCGGGTGGCCAGCATCTGTTGCTGCGCGATAGCGGCGGCGAAAGCATTGTCGGCGGCGATGCGGGCGGCCTCGCAGCGCCTGGCCTCGGCCTCGGCCTGGGCCAGGCGCGTGACCGCCTCGGCGAGCGCCTCCAGACGCAGCAGTTCGCGCTGCGCCGCGTCGCGCTCCGGCACCCGCGCCACTTCGGTCTGAAGCGCAACATCGGCCTCGTGCAGGCGCCGAGCGGCCTCGGCGGCTTCGTTGGCGACGCGCGCCTCGCGCTCGCGCGCCTCGGCGGCACTGCGGCGCGCGGCGGCCAGCGCGCTGTCGGCGGGCACCACCTGCAGCGCGCGGCGGGCCTGCTCCAGGCGCTGGCGCTGGGCATCGAGCTCGGCGCGGCCGGCGTCCAGCGCGTCGAGCGCCGCACTCGCCGCAGCCGCTTCCGCAAACTGCGCCTCGACCGCCTGCCCCTGCTGCAATGCAGTGCGCGCGGCGGCGTCCTCGGTGCGCCTCAGCTGCTCGGTCTCGGTGAGGGTGAGCAGCTCGGCCTGCATCGCATCGCGGCGGGCGAGCAGCGCGTCGACGGAGTCGGCCTCCGCCTGCTCCAGCAAGGTCCGACGCTGCAGCGCAGCCTGCTCGCCGCGCTCGCGCAGGGCCGCGGCCTCGGCCTTGAGGGCGTCCTGCACGCGCTTGTAGGTGGCGGTGCCGAACAGGGTCTCGAGGATCTTCTCGCGCTCGGCCGAGCTCGCCGCCAGCAGCTTGCGGAACTGACCCTGCGGCAGCAGCACGACCTGGCGGAACTGCTCGGCCTTGAAGCCGAGCAGGTCTTCGATCAGCGCGGTGACCTCGGTGGTCTTGTGCGCGAGCGGCGTCCACGTCGCGCCGTCCGCCTCCAGCCGATACAGCTCGGCCTTGGCGAGCACCTTGGCGAGCCCGTCGCCGCGGCGTGCGGCGCGCTCCTGCTCGGGAATGCGCTTGACGCGGTAGCGCCGCTCACCCAGGGCGAAGTCGAATTCGACCTCGGTCTGCGTGCCGGCGTCGGCATGGTGGCTGCGCATCTCGCGCGCGCTGCGCTCGCCGCCGGAGGTGTCGCCGTAGAGCGCGTAGGTGATGCCGTCGAGAATGGAGGTCTTGCCCGCGCCGGTGGGGCCGGCGATCAGGAACAGCGCGCCGGATGGGAGGCGGGTGAAGTCCACCTCCTCGCGGCCGGCGAAGGGGCCAAAGGCCTGCAGGCTGAGCTTGAGCGGTTTCATGCGCTGCGCGCCTCCTGCTCCAGGCGGTCGACGATGCGGTCGAGCGCGGCCTGTGCCGCAGGCTCGAGCGCGAGTCCGGTCGTTTCCTGGTGGAAACTGGCGAAGAGGTCCTGCAGCCGGGTGCGGCGATGGTCGGCCGGCGCCCGACCGGGGCCGTCGCCGGTGAGCGCCGGGCGCTCGATGGCGAGCGCGTTCGGGTAGGCGCTGCGCAGCTTGCCCATGGCGTCGAGCAGCGCGCCCTGGTCGGCGAGGCGGGCGAGCACGTAGTCCTCGCGCGCCGCATCGGTGGCGGCGGCGGCGATCAGCGTGGCGAGCTCGCCTTCGAGGATGCGCAGATCGCGGCGCGGCACGAGCGGGATGCGCTCGACGCGGCAATGGCCTTCGCCGTCCACCTCGATCAGGCTCACCGACTTCGCATGATCGGCTTCGGCGAAGGAGTACTTCAGCAGCGAGCCGGAATACTGGATGGGCGCGCTGCGCCAGGCCTCGGGCCCCGCCCCGCCCACCGCCTGCGGCCGATGCAGGTGGCCGAGCGCGACGTAGTCGAAACCGTCGAATACCTCGGCCCCGACCGCGCCGCTGCCGCCGACCGACAGCGGGCGCTCGGACTCGCTCTCCGTGCCGCCCTGGACGAAGGCGTGGGCGACGACCACCGCACGCTGCCCCGGCACCCGCGCCGCGCGCACGGCCGCGGTCTGGGCGGCGAGCGCGGCGTGATGGTCGGCAATCGAATCGTCGCCGCAGGCGCTGCGCACCAGCGCCGGCTCGGCATAGGGCAAGGCGTACACCGCGACCTCGCCGTGGGCGTCGCGCAGCACCAGCGGCGTCGCATCGGGCTCGACCGGGCCACGCACGGTGAGCCCGGCGCGCTGCAGCAGGCCGGCGCCGAAGGCGAGGCGGTCGGGGCCGTCGTGGTTGCCGGCGATCATCACCACCGGAATCTTCAGGTCGAGCACCAGTTCGCTCAGCACCAGGTCGAGCAGGCGCACCGCCTCGGCGGGCGGCACCGAGCGGTCGTAGATGTCGCCGGCGAGCAGGATGGCGTCGGGCCGGGTGTCGGCGGCGATGCGCACGAACTGTTGCAGCACGTGGGCCTGGTCGTCGAGCAGGGAGACACCGTGATAGACACGGCCGAGATGCCAGTCGGCGGAATGGAGAAAGCGCATCGGGACGGGTGTTCGGTTGAGCGATGGAGCGGGCGTGTCGCGGGGACAGGCGGAGAGGCGGGTGCGCACCCATGCGGCGGCAAAGGGCGCCGATCTGCCGTGCGGGAATTGTCCTACAACGCAATCCGCGCTGTCGGACAGCCCGCGGACGCGCAGCAGCATACATTTGAATTGCATCGCACAGGCGGACATGTCCGCACCGCCGAAGACGACACACCTCAGTCAGGAGACGACCATGAAACACACTGCCGCCACCCTCGCCCTGTCGGGCCTGCTTGCCTTCACCGCCGTCGGCTGCGCCGTCACCCGCGACCAGTCGACCATCGGCGAGTACGTCGATGACGCCACCGTGACCGCGCGCGTCAAAGCGCGCTTCGCCGAGGATCCCACCGTGAGCGCGATGGCGATCAGCGTCGAGACGCTGCGGGGTACGGTGCAGCTGTCCGGCTTCGCCAAGAGCACCACCGAACGGAACCGCGCGGTCGAGATCGCACGCGCGACCTCGGGCGTGAAGGGGGTCAAGAACGACATCGTGATTCGTCCCTGAGTCATCACTGCGTCCGCCGCAACGCGCCGGGGTATCGCCAGAGCGAGCCCCCGGCGCGTTGCGCTTGGCGCACGCCCAAGACTTGCGTGGGGCGGGCGGACAATCCCCCCGGCGTGGTCTAGGATAGGACAGGTTCATGGATCCGACTGCGGAGGCCCGCCCCGTGCCACCCCCACCCTCCCGCCTGCCGCGGCCGCACACGGGCACCCTGCTTGCCGTCTTGCTGTTGAGTCTCGTGCTGGGTCTGGCCTGGTTCGTCGCCGGGCAGTGGCAATCGGAATCGAGCCGGGCCGCGCTGGAGGATCTGCGCGCGCGTACGGCGCGCCTGCACCACCTCGACACCTTGTTGCTGCAGATCCTCGACGCCGAGTCGAGCGTGCGCGGCTACCTGCTCACCCGCAACCCCGTCTATCTGAGCCCTTACCAGGATGGCCATGCGGCGCTCGAGCTCACGCTCGACGCCCTGCGCGCCGGGGCTGAGCCGGACGAGGCGCCACGCGAGCGTGTCGACCAGCTCGCCATGCTCATCGACATGCGCTGGACCTTGCTCACCCAGGCCATCGAGCGCGGCGAGCCACCGGGTGCCGACAGCCCGGACGGCGGCATCGGCAAGCAGGTCACCGACGACATCCGCAACCGCATCCAGGCGCTGCGGGCCGAGACCCAGGCGGACATCGCCGCCACCCAGGGCGCCGCCTTCGAGCGCCTTGCCGATGCACGCACGATGAATCGTGTGCTCGGCGCCGGCGTGCTGGCGCTGCTGCTGGTGCTGGTGGTCGTGCTTTACCGCCAGGACCGCCTGCGCGAGCGCATGGCCCTGCTGCTGCACTCCGAGAACGAACGCCTGCAGACCGAAGTCACCCATCGCACGCAGGAGCTCAGCAGCCTCGCCAGTTACCTGACCAACGCGCGCGAGGCGGAAAAGGGGCGCCTTGCGCGCGAGCTGCACGACGAGCTCGGCGCCCTGCTCACGGCAGCCAAGCTGGACGCGGCGTGGATCGCGCGCAAGCTGCCGGCCGAGGCGGTGGCGCAACTGCGCAGCCGCTTCGACCGCCTGCTCGACACGCTGAACCAGGGCATCGCGCTCAAGCGCAAGGTGGTGGCCGACCTGCGGCCGCCGCTGCTGTCTGAGCTCGGCCTGGTCGAGGCGCTGCGCGCGCTGGCCGACAGCGGCGACATCGGCGAAGGCGGCGGCCGGCTCGAGACCGAGCTGCCCGAGCAATTGCCCGAGCTGCCACCGGAGACCTCGCTCGCGCTGTACCGCATCGCACAGGAAGCGCTGACCAATGCGCGCCGCTACGCGCACGCCCAGCGCGTCCGCCTCAGCCTGCGGACCGAAGGCGATGAGCTGATCCTGGAAGTGGAGGACGATGGCGTCGGCTTCGACCCGGCGACGCGCGAGCACAATCGTCACGGGCTGGCGGGCATGGCGCACCGCGTGCAGATGCTCGCCGGCCGCCTCGACATCGACAGCCGGCCGCAGCACGGCACCCGCATCACCGCCCGCGTGCCCTTTGCCCGCATGCACTGAGCGCGCCTGCGGCCGGCGTGGGCGCGCGCCGGACTGCAGCGAGGACAGCAATGAGGGAAATCAGGCGGGCGGATCGGGAATCGCCGCCTGCACGAAATCGATCAGCTCGTCGAGCTGAAAGGACTTGTCGAAGAAGGCCTCGACGCCGAGCTGCGCGCAACGGGCGCGCACCGGCGCATGGCCGTAGTTGGAGAACACCACCGCACGCGGCGCACCGAAGCGTTGCGGCTCGGCCTGCAGCTGCCGCAGCACGCCCAGGCCGCTGCCGTCGCGCAGTTCGAGGTCGATGATCGCAAGGTCGGGCCGCTGCTGCTCGAGCGCCACCAGGGCGCCGTGCTCGTCCTCGGCCTCCGCTACCACGCCGACGCCGTCGAGCTCGTCTAGCATGTCGCGCAGCATGCCGCGCAGCATGGCGGAGTCCTCCACCAGCACGATGCGCAGCACAGGCACGGTGGCGGGATGCGGTGGCGCAGTCATCGTCACGCTCCCCCTACTCGAGAATCATCCCATGGCGCAGCGCGTAGGTCGCCAGCTCGGCGTTGCTGGCGACGCCGAGCTTTTCCAGCAGGCGCGTGCGATAGGTACTGACGGTCTTCACGCTCAGCTTGAGCACGGCGGCGATGTCCGACACCGATTCGCCGCGTGCCAGGCGCAGGAACACCTGCAGCTCGCGATCCGACAGCTTTTCGTGCGGCGCCGCGCTGCCCTCGCCGGTGAGTTCGGCGGCGAGCAGTTCGGCGGTGCGCGCGGACACGTAGCGCCGCCCCTGGGCGACGGTGCGGATGGCCTGCAGCAGCTCGTCGCGCGTGCAGTCCTTGCAGAGGTAGCCGTCGGCCCCATTGCGGATCATCGCCAGCGCGTAGCGCTCTTCGGGAAAGCCAGACAGCATCAGCACGCGGACGCCCTCGTAGCGCTGGCGCACCGCGCGCAGCACGTCGACGCCGCTCTGCCCGGGCAGGGACAGGTCGAGCAGCAGCACGTCGACCGGCTGTTCGCGCAGGCTGTCGAGTGCCGCCTCACCCGAGGCGGCCTCGAAGGCGATGCTGAGGCCGAGCTCGTCGGCCAGCAGCTCGCGAAAGCCGGCGCGCACGATCTGGTGGTCGTCTACGATGGCGATGCGCAACATGGGTCGAGGTCCGGGCAGCGATGTGGGAGTGCCAGCATAGCCGAAGCCGGCCGCTCGGGCCGGCGCTGCCTGCGGGGCGGGCCATGGACTCACCCGCCCCTGACCAGGTTGATCACGAAGCTGGCGATGGCCATCACCAGGAATACGACGAACAGCACCTTGGCGATGCCGGCCGCACCCGCGGCGATGCCGCCGAAGCCGAGCACGGCAGCGATAAGGGCGATGATGAAGAAGATGACGGCATAGTGCAGCATGATGTTCTCCTTGCGGGGCACCGGGCCATGAGGGCCTGGATCACGCTTCCACTCTAGGCCGCTTCGCGGCGCCACCCCATCGGCCCGGTCCGAAACCGACGTCGGACAATTCCGACACGCCAACCCGGCGCGCACGCCAGCAGCACGCCGCCGCATCGCTGCGCTATAATCCAAGGCTTTGTTTTATCTGAATATCAGGACCTCTCCGTGCTCGTCGCAGCCAACATCACACAGCAGTTCGGGGCCAAGCCCCTGTTCGAGAATGTCTCCGTCAAGTTCGGCGACGGCAACCGCTACGGCCTGATCGGGGCCAACGGGGCCGGCAAGTCGACCTTCATGAAGATCCTGTGCGGCATCCTCGAACCCAGCGCCGGCAACGTCTCCAAGGACGTCCATGAGCGCATGGCCTACCTGCGCCAGGACCAGTTCGCCTACGAAGACATGCGCGTGCTCGATGTGGTGATGATGGGCCACGAGGAGCTGTGGGCGGCGATCAAGGAGCGCGACGCGATCTACGCCAACCCGGACGCCACCGAGGACGACTACATGCACGCCGCCGAGCTCGAGGGCAAGGTCGGCGAGTACGACGGCTACACCGCCGAGTCGCGCGCCGGCGAGCTGCTGCTGGGCGTGGGCATCCCCACCGAGCTGCACAACGGCCCGATGAGCGAGATCGCCCCGGGCTGGAAGCTGCGCGTGCTGCTCACCCAGGCGCTGTTCGCCAACCCCGACATCCTGCTGCTCGACGAGCCGACCAACAACCTCGACATCAACACCATCCGCTGGCTCGAGGACGTGCTCAACAACCGCGACTGCACGATGGTCATCATCTCGCACGATCGCCACTTCCTGAACCAGGTCTGCACCCACATGGCCGACCTGGACTACGGCACGATCACGATCTACCCGGGCAACTACGACGACTACATGGAAGCGTCAACGATGGCGCGCGAGCGCCAGTCCTCGGCCAACGCCCGCGCCAAGGACAAGATCCAGGAGCTGCAGGCCTTCGTGCGCCGCTTCTCGGCCAACAAGTCCAAGGCCAAGCAGGCCACCAGCCGCCTGAAGCTGATCGACAAATTGAAGCCCGAGGACGTCAAGCCCTCCAGCCGCCAGTACCCGTGGATCCGCTTCGACTACGACGAGAAGGACAAGCTGCACCGCCTGGCCTGCGAGGTCGAAAACATCTCCTTCGCCTACGAGGGCATGGAAAAGCCGCTGATCAACCGCTTCTCGATCGCCATCGAGGCCGGCGAGAAGGTCGCCATCATCGGCGAGAACGGCGTCGGCAAGACCACGCTGCTGAAGCTGCTGGTGGGCGAGCTTGCGCCGCAGAAGGGCGCCATCAAGTGGGCGGAGAAGGCCAAGCCGGGCTACTACGCGCAGGACCACTCGGCCGACTTCGCCGAGGACGTCAGCCTCACCGACTGGATCGCGCCCTATTCGCGCATCACCGCCGCCGCCACCGGCGAGGACAACGAGACCCTGCTGCGCGGCACGCTGGGCCGCCTGCTGTTCTCGGGCGACGAGGTGAAGAAATCGGTGAAGGTGATCTCCGGCGGCGAACAGGGCCGCATGCTGTTCGGCAAGCTGATGCTGTCGCGCCCCAACGTGCTGCTGATGGACGAGCCGACCAACCACCTCGACATGGAATCGATCGAGTCGCTCAACAGCGGCCTCGAGAAGTTCTCCGGCACGCTGATCTTCGTCTCGCACGACCGCGAGTTCGTGTCATCGCTCGCCACGCGCATCATCGAGATCAAGCTGGACCACCAGATCGTGGATTACCGCGGGACCTACGAGGAATACCTGCAGAGCCAAGGGCTGGACTGATTCAGCTCCACAACGTGCGCAGTGGCGTATCCGGCGCGAACCGGTGCGCCACCTGGGCCTGCAACAGCTCGGCGGTGGCCAGGGCGTCGGTGAGCGCATGGTGGGCGCGGTAGCGTGGGAGCTTGTAGCGTTCGCGGCTGTCGGCAAGGCGGATCGACACCCGTTCGCGCTTGCGGCCAAAGAGGAGGGCCCAGATGTTCTCAAAAAAGGAGCCCGACGGTGGCGCTCGGTGCAGCCACGCCTCCAGTTCCATGGTGTCGATCACCGGAAACTCGATGCCCTCGCCGATGCGCACCTTGAGCGCTGCAGCCAGGAAGTTGCGCTCGATCTCGCGGCAATGCACGACCACCACGCGGCCAGCCAGCGCCGGCAGCAGTTCGTCCACGATGGCGCCGAGATCGGGCGCGGCCGCGATCTGCGCGTGGGTGATGGCGTGGATCGTCACCGACTCGGGATGCAGCTCGGCGCGCGGGCGCACCACCCAGTAGCGCGAGGCGCTGGAGCGGACGCAGGCGAGATCCATCGGCACCACGCCGATGCTGACGATCTCGTCGCGCACCGGGTCGAGCCCGGTGGTCTCGACGTCGAGCGCGACCATCGGCACGTCCTTGAGCGGCGTGTCGCCAGCGACAGCGCCGGCTGCGTAGAAGGCACGCAGGCGCGGATCGCGGGCGGCGGCGGCGAGCGCAGCGAAGCGCGCCGGCCAGTCCGGCACGGCCCGCGCACGCTGCGCGCGGCTGCCCACAGGCGCGGCGGACGCGTCCTTCCGGAGGTCGCCAAGGTGCAGCATGGCCGCGCCCTCAGTTCGCCCGCCCGGGCTGGTAACGGTACTTGAGGAATTTCTGCGCGTTGCCGAGGATCAGGAAGGCATCGCGCAGGCTCTTGCGCTCGAACTCGGACAACTTCTCGGGGTCGATGCTGTTGTCCGGCTCCTCGCCGACGGCCAGCGACTCGGCCTGGTGGCGGGCACGCACCATGGCGATGAATTCGAGCGCGTCATAGAGGTCCTGGCCGCGCCCCAGCGGCAGGATGGCGGCATCGATGATGTCCTTCAGGCGCTCGAAGGAGTTGAGCGCCATCGAGCCGATCGCCAGCGCGTGGACGCGGATCAGGTCGCCGAGCGGCGCGGTGCCGCGGCGCTTGATGTTGATGACGCGGCTGTGACGGCCGTCTGACTCGACCACGAAGTCCTTGAAGAAGCCCAGCGGCGGCGTGCGCTGCAGCGCGTTGCGCGCCATGCAGGCGAGAAAGCGCGAGTTGCCCCTGGCCTTGCGCGCGATCAGCTCGCGCAGCCGGGTCGCCCATTCGGTGCGCCCCCACACGCCGTCGAGGTCGAAGAAGATGCCGGCGTTGAGCAGCGACTCGGGCGTGGGGCGCTCGACCCAGTCGCTGAAGGTGCGCTCCCACACCCTGAGCGGCTGGCGCCAGCGTTCGTTCGTGGCCATCACGCCGCCGCTGCAGTAGCTGTAGCCGCAGCGCGCCAGACCGTCGCTGACGAAGGCGGCCAGGGCCTTGAAGTAGGCATCGTGCTGCGCCGGCTCGAAGCGGTTGTCGAGCACCAGGGCGTTGTCCTGGTCGGTTACGATCATCTGCTCCTGGCGCGCCATCGAGCCGAGCGCGAGGAAGCAGTAGGGGACCGGCGGCGGGCCGAGTTCGGCCTCGGCCAGCTCGAGCAGGCGTTGCTTGAAGCTGCGCCCGATGGCGGCCATGGCGCTGCCGATCATGTTGGCGCTGGCGTCCTCGGCCACCATGCGGGCGAAGCAGGCGCGCACCTCGGGCACGAGCGCGGCGAGCTCGTCGGCCGAGTGCTGACGAAAGATGCGGCCAACCAGGAACAGGCTGTTGCGCGATTCGTAGCGGACGATGTCCGACAGCGCGATCACGCCCAGCGGACGCTGGTTCCTGAGCACCGGCAGGTGGTGCACGTTGTGGCGCAGCATCGCCAGCATGGCCTCGAATACCAGCTGGTTGTGGCTCACCGACACCACGCCGCGCGACATGATCTCGGTGACCGGCGTGTCGTAAGCCAGCCCGGGGGCGACCAGGCGGGTGCGCAGGTCGCGGTCGGTGACGATGCCGGCGAGCTGCGGCAGGTCGGGCACGTCCGGATTGTCCTCGAGGATCAGCAGCGAGGACACGCCCTCCTCGCTCATGCGCTGCGCCACCTCGCGCGCGCTGGCGGTGCTGGGCAGGGTGACCGCGGCGCGCCCGACCAGGGTGTCAACCGTGGCCGACAGCAGGTCGTTGGCTTCCTCGCGCCTGGAAACGACCTGGCGCAGGCGGGTGCGGTCCTCGACCTCGACCAGGTCGGCGAAGCGCTCGTGGTTGTCGAACAGCTCGGCGAACAGCTCGCGCGGGATCAGGTACAGCAGCGTGTCTTCCAGCGCGGTGACCGGGAACCGCACCCGACCGTTGCGCAGCAGGCCGAACTCGCCGAAATAGCCGCCGGCGGTGAGGCGGTTGTAGAGCGTGCCGTTGCGGCGGAACACCTCGACCGCGCCGCTGCGCACCACGTGCCAGAACTCGGCGACCTGGCCGAACTCGACGATGGTCTCGCCGGCCTTGTAGTAGCGCACATCGACCGCCGCCGCCACGCGCTGCAGCACCTCGTCGGGCAGTTCGTCGAAGGGCGGGTGGGCGCGCAGGAAGTCGAGGATCTCGAGCTGTTCGATCTGCATGGCGGGCAGCGGCGGGGTCGGGATGGAATCGTAGCGTAAGGCTTCAGGCCGGGCGCGGCTCCGAGGCCAGTCCCTTGATCACCGCCACCGTCGACATCAGCAGCACGATGGTGAAGGGCAGGCCGGTCGACACCGCCATCGCCTGCAGCGCCATCAGGCCACCGCCGAGGATCAGCGCGATCGCCACCAGGCCCTCGAAGGTGCACCAGAACACACGCTGCGGCAGCGGCGCATCGACCTTGCCACCGGCGGCGATGACGTCGATCACCAGGGAGCCCGAGTCGGACGAGGTCACGAAGAACACCACGACCAGGATGATGGCGAGGAAGGAGGTGATCTGCGCCAGCGGCAGGGCCTCGAGCATCGCAAACAGCTGCAGCGGCAGCTCGGCCTCGGTCGCGGCCTGGTAGCCGTCGCGCACGACCTGCAGGATCGCGGTCTGGCCGAACACCGTCATCCACAGCACGCAGGCGAGCGAGGGCACGATCAGCACGGCGAGGATGAATTCGCGCACCGAGCGGCCGCGCGACACGCGGGCGATGAACATGCCGACGAAGGGCGACCACGAGATCCACCACGCCCAGTAGAAGGCGGTCCAGCCCTGCGAGTAGTTGACGTCCTCGCGTCCGACCGGATTGGACAACGCCGGCAGGTGCTGCAGGTAGGCGCCGAGATTGGCGAAGAAGCCGGAGAGGATGTCGAGCGTGGGACCGACCGCGATCACGAACACCATCAGCAGCACGGCCAGCACCATGTTGATCTCGGACAGACGCTTGACGCCCGCATCCAGGCCCGCCACCACCGAGGCGAGCGCGATCGCGGTGATGGCGATCACCAGCACGACCTGGGTGGTGTTGCCGAGCGGCACGCCGAACAGGTGATTGAGGCCGGCGCTGGCCTGCGCCGCGCCATAGCCGAGCGAGGTCGCCAGGCCGAACAGCGTGGCGAGCACGGCGAGGATGTCGATGAGGTGGCCGGGCCAGCCCCAGACACGCTCGCCGAGCAGCGGATAGAACACCGAGCGCACGGTCAGCGGCAGACCCTTGTTGAAGGAGAACAGCGCCAGGCCGAGGGCGAGGATGGCGTAGATCGCCCACGGGTGCAGCGCCCAGTGGTAGATCGTGGCCGCCATGCCGAGCCGGGTCGCGGCTTCGGTGTCACCCGCGGCGGCAGCGAGCGGCGCCCAGTCGGTGCGCACGCCGCCCTCCATCGCGGTGCCGCCGAGGGCGCTCCCGAAGTGCGACAAGGGCTCGGACACGCCGAAGAACATCAGGCCGATGCCCATGCCGGCGGCGAACAGCATCGAGAACCAGCCCAGGTAGCTGTAGTCGGGCGTAGCCTCGGTGCCGCCCAGGCGGACCTTGCCCAGCGGCGAGATTGCCAGGCCGAGGCAGACCAGTACGAAGATGTTGCCCGCGCTGATGAAGAACCAGTCGAGGTGGGAGGTGAGCCAGCCGCGCATGGCGGTGAACATCGGCTCGACCTGGTTCTGGAAGGCCAGGGTCAGCACCACGAAGGCCACCACCATCAGGCCGGAGATGGCGAACACGCGGTTGTGGATGTCGAGGCCGAACGGCCCCACATTGACGATGATGTTGTCCTGGCCGACCTTGTAGTCGGTGTCGATGGGGTTGACCGCCCCGTCGGGGGCCATCGGGTCCTTGCTCTCTGCCATTTCAGCGCCTTGTCGTTATTGGGAGATGCGCCGCAGCCGGGGCGGCGTGAGCCATGGGGATTGGAAACGCGACATTTTATCATTTTCCACCATAGTATTTGGCCAAATATATTAAATCGCCGCATCCGCCCTCCCCGACCCAGCCCCTCGCCTTGCCGTGCGCATCGTCATGCCGGCGCAGCCTGCGACTCGGCTAGAATCACGCCCTGCGGAGAACGAACATGATCGGCATCCTTCTAGTCACACACGGCACCCTCGGCGAATCCCTGATCCAGTGCTGCTGCCACGTCCTCAACAAGCGGCCGGCACAGATCGCGCAGCTAGGCGTATCGGCCCAGGACGACCCGCTCGACATCCTGCCGCTTGCACGCAGCATGCTGAACTGGGTCGATGCCGGCGACGGGGTCCTGGTGCTCACCGACATCTACGGCGCCACACCCAGCAACATCGCCGCCAAGCTGGCCATGCCCGGCCGGGTCGAGCTGGTGGCGGGGGTCAACCTGCCGATGCTGCTGCGCGTGCTCACCTACCGCGAGCACGACATGCCGACCCTGCTCAAGCGCGCGGTGTCGGGCGCCTGCGACGGCGTGCTGCACGTCGAGGCCGCCTGAGCCCACGCCGTCCAGACAAGCCAGTACATACATAAGAAAAGCCGGGCCACCCGGGGGAGACAACACCATGCCGAGAGCCGAAGCCGACATCATCAACAAGCTCGGTCTGCATGCGCGCGCGTCGGCCAAGCTTACCCAGCTCGCCAGCGGCTATCCGTGCGAGGTCTGGCTCGAACGCAACGGCCGCCGCGTCAACGCCAAGAGCATCATGGGCGTCATGATGCTGGCTGCGGCCAAGGGCAGCACGATCACGATCGACACCCAGGGCGAGCAGGAAGACGAGGCCCTCAAAGCCATCCAGGACCTGATCGCCGACCGCTTCGGCGAAGGGGAGTGACATGCCCTTCACCGTCCATGGCTTGCCGGTCTCGCAGGGCATCGCGATCGGCCATGTGCACCTGATCTCGCACGCCCTGCTCGAGGTCAACCACTACCACGTCGCCCCCAAGCACATCGAGGACGAGCTCGCGCGCCTCGACGACGCCGTCGCCAGCGTGCACGGCGAGCTGCTCGGCCTCAAGGCGGTGACCGCCGCGGGCCAGGCGCACAGCGAGGTCGGTGCCTTCGTCGACCTGCAGCTGATGATGCTGGCCGACCCGATGTTGATCGACGCCGCCCGCCACCTGATCGAATCGCGCCGCTGCAACGCCGAATGGGCGCTGGTGCAGCAGATGGAGCACCTGGTCGAGCAGTTCCGCCAGATCGAGGACCCCTATCTGCGCGAGCGCCAGGCCGATGTCGTGCAGGTGATCGAGCGCCTGGTCAAGGTGCTGCTCGGCCATCCCGGCCACTTGCCGCCCAAGCGCCGCGACGGGCTGGGCACCATCGTCGTCGCCCACGACCTGTCGCCCGCCGACACGATCGGCTTTCGCGACCACAACATCGCCGGCTTCGTCACCGACGTCGGCGGCCCCACCAGCCACACCGCGATCGTCGCCCGCAGCCTCAAGATCCCGGCCGTGGTGGGCCTGCACCATGTGCGCGACCTGCTCGAGGACGACGAGCTCGTCATCGTCGACGGCACGCGCGGCGTCATCATCGTCGGCCCCGGCGACGAGATCGTCGAGGAGTACCGCCTGCGCCGCAGCGAGCTGGAGATCGAGCGCTCCAAGCTCAATCGCCTGCGCGACACCCGCGCCACAACGCTGGACGGCGAGACGATCAACCTGCTCGCCAACATCGAGGGCCCCAAGGACCTGCCCGCGGTCAAGAACGCCAACGCCGACGGCATCGGCCTGTATCGCACCGAGTTCCTCTTCATCGGTCGCGACACCCTGCCCGACGAGGAGGAGCAGTACGAGGCCTATCGCGCGGTGGTCAAGGCCCTGCCGACCAAGCCGGTGACGATCCGCACCTTCGACGTCGGCGGCGACAAGGCCCTCAACGGCGCCCACGCCCGCATGGAGCCCAACCCGGCGCTGGGGCTGCGCGCGGTGCGCTACTCGCTGTCCGAGCCGAAGATGTTCCTCACCCAGTTGCGCGCCCTGCTGCGGGCCTCGGCGCACGGCAAGCTGCAGATCATGGTGCCGATGCTGGCCCACGCGCAGGAGATCGACCAGTGCCTGACCCTGGTCGAGAAGGCAAAGACCGAGCTGCGCGCCGAGAAGATCAAGTTCGACGAGGGCGTGCAGATCGGCGGCATGATCGAGATCCCCGCCGCCGCGCTGTCGCTCGGCATGTTCATCCGCCGCCTCGCCTTCCTGTCGATCGGCACCAACGACCTCATCCAGTACACCCTGGCGATCGACCGCTCGGATGAAGCCGTGGTGCACCTCTACGACCCCTTGCACCCGGCCGTCCTCAAGCTCATCTCCGGCACCATCGCCACCGGCGCGCGCTACGGCCTGCCGGTCTCGGTGTGCGGCGAGATGGCCGGCGACCTGACCTACACCGCGCTGCTGCTCGGCATGGGCTTGCGCAACTTCTCGATGCACCCGGGCAACATCCTCGAGATCAAGCAGCAGGTGCTGCGCTCGGACCTCGGCGAGCTTGCACCCAGGGTCCAGCGCATTCTCAAGATGGACGAACCGGCGCGCATCCGCGAGGCGGTGGAGCGGCTGGTCGGCTGACGCAGCGTCGGCATTGCATGCCGGGGTGGCCGCCCATTAGAATGGCGACCTGCTTGCGCCGGCGCCCCTGCCGGCCGCCCCGGGCGGGTGTCGTATAACGGCTATTACCTCAGCTTCCCAAGCTGATGACGAGGGTTCGACTCCCTTCACCCGCTCCACTGCATCATTCTGCGGACTTCCGCAGAAGTCCAAGAGAGTCTGCAAGTCGTTGCCGCACAAGGACTTTTTCTCTCTTTGACGTTCTGCCGTGGTCCACTGCGATCCGCCTACAGCCGGGACTTTTAAGTCCACAAACAAGTCCATTTTTGCGGGCGCAGCTGATTCCGGATTGTTGATGGAGGGGCGAGGTCGACGTGACCAGCATCTGGTTCCTGACTCATGTTCAGGAGCAAGAGCATGGCACTCTCAGACCTGGCCGTTCGACAGGCCAAGGCAACAGGCAAGGCATACACCCTCCCTGACTTGGATGGCCTCTCCCTGGCCGTCACGGCTGCAGGGGGCAGGACTTGGCACTTCCGCTACTACTGGGCGGGCAAGCAGAAGCGGATGTCGCTCGGCACCTACCCGGAGGTGACGCTTCGCGAGGCCCGCAGCCTACGCGACGAAGCGCGCGCCCTGCTAGCCAAAGGCACCAATCCTCGCGTTCACCGCAAGCAGAAGCGCACTGCTGTCCGGCTCGCCGACGAAAACACCTTCGAGGCGGTGTATCGCAAGTGGCTCAAGCATCGCGGGCTCAGCCTCAAGGAAGGCCGGCAGACGACCCTCTCGATACTTCCGCGCATCTTCGACAAGGATGTGCTGCCCGCCTTGGGCAAGCGGTCGGTCTATGAGATCAAGCGTCCCGACCTCTTGGAGGTGATCGCCAAGATCGAGAAGCGCAAGGCGCTCTCCGTCGCCGAGAAAGTCAGGACGTGGTTCAACCAACTGTTCCGCTACGCGCTGGCGATCGTGCCGGGCCTGGAACAGAACCCCGCCTCCGATCTCGATGTGGTGGCGCTGCCACTGCCACCCGTCAATCACAACCCGTTCCTGCGCATGGCCGAGCTGCCGAAGCTGTTGCAGCGGCTACGCAGCTATCGCGGCAGGCGGCAGACCCAGCTCGGGCTGCGGCTATTGCTGCTGACCGGCGTGCGAACCGGAGAGCTGCGACAGGCGACGCCGGATCAATTCGATCTGGACCGTGGGCTGTGGATCATCCCGCCCGACGTCGTGAAGCAACTCCAGTTGGATATGCGCAAGAAGCGGCAGCAGGCGAAGGACATCCCGCCCTACATCGTGCCGCTGTCGATTCAGGCCATGGAGATCGTCCGGCACCTGCTGGATGAGTTCAAGCCGGCCCAGCGCCACCTGTTCCGGCACGACAGCGACTTGAAGAAGCGCATCAGCGAGAACACCCTCAATGGTGCCCTCAAGCGCATGGGCTATCAGGAACGCCTGACTGGGCACGGCATCCGCGGCACGATGTCCACTGCGCTCAACGAGATCGGCTACCCGAAGGTCTGGGTGGATGCACAGCTCTCGCATGTCGATCCCAACA
>NZ_DAOMPS010000064.1:0-20982 GCF_035444905.1 Thauera sp. | reverse complement strand
TGAAAATTAAATTTCATTTTTCCATCTGAAAAGTGAACATTATAGACGTAAATTTGTATTTTTATTCACAATAATTTACATTAATTATGCACATTTTCAGAACAAATTAATGAAAACTGAATTTCATTTTTCCATCTGAAAAGTGAACATTTAAGACGTAAATTTACATTTTTTGTCTACAAATTATTTTATAAAATTTATAAAATTTGATTTTTATACTTAAATATGAATATTTTTATTTTAATAAAATAATAAAAATATTTATTTTATTTTTAAATAAAATTTATTTTGTATATTATGCGGTTTTTATAGGTCTTGATAACACTCATTGAACAATAACTATTTATTTCACATCATTAATTGTAGATATGTTTATAAAAAAATGCATTTTTTCATGAAATGAAACCGTTGAATGATTTACTGATAATTTTGTATTTCGTTTCAGGAAAAAATTTTATGAAGAAGGGATGCTTGAAATTTGAGATATAGATTATTATGATGAAAACAAAAAAAGATCGTTTTTTCAAAAAACATTTAAACAAGCGATTGAAGATTGTTATGATAAAGATGGTATAATTTTTTGAAAAAAAGGTTATTCTATTATATGACTTGTTTTTTTTTGTTGATTTACAGGTAACTATGTGTTTTTATTTTATTTATGAGCTGTATGAGTTATTTAATAAAATTATATCGTTTAAATATTAATTATTAATTTTACAATATGATTATATATTTTAATTATTAAATAATATTTTATTTTTATAAATAAAGAAAATTAAAAATTAAATTTATTTTAATGTAATTGTTCATTATATTTTAATTTTTTATAAATTAAAAAAATAAATGAAATTTTTTTTTTATATTATTTAATTTTTTTAAAATATATTAATTATTTTTTTAAATTTAAATATTATCAAATGTTTTTGATAATATTTTTTTTTTTTAATAATTTTTTTTTTACTATTAAACAAACTTTTCATCAAAATTTTTTTTTGTATAATTCGTTTTGAAATTATATTTACATATTAAATGATAATAATAATAGTATTATTTTAATAATTATTTTATTTTTTATTTTAAATACTTTTTTTAATAAAAATATTATAATGAATATTTTAATTTTTTTTTTTTTTTTAATTTTGAATAAAATTATATGGTTTAATTTTTTATTAAGTGATTTTATTAATAATAATGTATCACTATTAAATGGTTTATTGTTAATTCATCCTTTTTTAGTTTATTTAACATATATTTTATGTATTAATTTTTTCCTAATTTATATTAATTTAAAAAAATTAAATATTTTTGTTATAAATCAATTATATAATGTAATTTTATTTATTATTGCAGTAAATTGATTATCATTGGTTTTAGGTGGTTTGTGAGCTCAACAAGAATTAAATTGAGGGGGTTGGTGAAATTGAGATTTTGTTGAAATTATATTATTAATAATTTTTTTACATTTAATTTATTTTGTTCATTTTAATATTTTTAAAAATTATAATTTATTAATTAATTTTTTTTTGTCGTTAATTTTTTTTTTATTTTTGTTTATTTATTTGGTGCGTATTGATATTATAAACTCAATTCATAATTTTAATAGTATTAATTTAAAAGATAATTATTTTTATTTTTTTATAAAAATATTTTTTTTTATATATATGTATAAATTAATTTTTTTTAAAAATTTTTTTAAAAAATATAATATAATTAATTATAATATTATTAATATTTTTTTAAAAAATTTGAATAATTTATTATTGATTTATATTTATGTTAATGTTTTATTTTTTGAAAAAAATATATTTTTACTTGATTTAAATAAATATATAAAATATTTATACATTTTTATGTTTATTTATTTGTTTATTTTTTTAAAAATATTTAAATATTTTTTATTTTTTTTTTTAATTATTTTTTTTTTTTTATATGGCTTATTTTTTTTAGAAAAAATATTTCTTATTTATATTTTAAGTATTATATATTTATATTATAAATTTACTGTGAAACATATTTTTTTTTATATATTTGTATTATATATTATATATTTTAATAAATTCAATATTAATATTATTTTAATATTTGATATTTTTAATAAATTTTATATTAATAATAACTATATTTTTACTAACTTAAATTTAAATTTTTTTAAAAATAATAAATATAATTTAATAAATTATTCGTATATTAATAAACAATTAGAGTTTTTTAATTTTAATGTTAATGACATTTATATTAATAATTTGACCTTTTTTAAAAATATTTTAATTATGGTGTATAATTTATTCGAATTTAATTGTATGAAGATTTTAGAAGATGTGTTTGTTATAAAAAATAATTTTATTTTATTTATTATGTATGGTATAATTTTTTTTTATATATATATTTTGTATAAAATTAATAAATTTTTCATAAAAATATTAAATTTTAATTTTTTTTTTAATAAGTTTTAATTGGTATAATTTTATTAAAAATTAAATTTCATTAAACTACACTTAAATTGTATTAATTTAATTTGTAATTAAATTAATAGATTGTGTAGTTTAATGGTAAAACAATAATCTCATAAGTTATGTATATAAGTTCGATTCTTATCGCAATCTTAAAAATTAAAATTGCTAAAAAATTTGATTTAAATTAAAAATTCAATTTTATTTTTATTTTTAATTTTTTTTATTATGGTTTTTTATTATGGTTTTTTTTAAACGTAAAATTAAAACTAAACAAGTAGAACGTACATTTCAAAAAAATAGATTTTTTACTGCACCAAAAAAAATAAAATTCCGATTAGGAGATTCAATAATAATAAGTTTAAAAGAAACTAGAATTGAATTATTACATATTGGTAGAATGAAAAGGCTTTTTAAAAAAACACTTACTAAAAAATCATGACATTATGGAAAAAAAGAAAAAATTTGATATTATGGAAAAACGTATTTTTATTTGCAAAAAAAATCAAAAAATTCACGTATGGGTAAAGGTAAAGGTACAGCTGATAGAAAAGTTTTAAAATTAAAAAAAAATTTTGTTTTGTTTGAATGTAAAGGATTGTCTTTTTACAAATTAAAATGATTAGTTAATAAAATTAATAAAAAATTGAATTTTAAATTTGCATTTTTTTGTAAAAAATTAATATTAAACTCAAGCTGATTTAAAAAAAAAAGTTATGGTTTTTTTTATAAAAAATATTTACTTACGTAATAATTTTATAATTGTGTAATTGTGTTTTATAAAATAAAATAATTTTAAGATAATTGCTAATATTTATATGATTTAAATATTAATTGTAGAAATTGAATGTAAATATTATTCTTTCTTTTTTAACCAATTTCAGACCTTCAAATTTTTCATATTTAGATGATATTAGTTTTTTAAAAATTAGAAAAAATTCAAAAATTATTTTACGAAATTTTTTTTTATTTTTAATATTATTAAAATATTTAACCAATAAAAAAAAAAAAAGTTTTTTAAATCAAACAATTTGGATAAAACCTACAAAAAAAAAACTAATAACTATATTAAAAGCACCTTATAAAAATAAATTAGCTCGTAACCAACTTTTATTAAAACGTTTTTTTATTTTTTATAAATTAAAATTAGTATTAAATGATGATATAGAAATTAAAAATTTTAATAATATTATTGAATTAGTTCAATTTTTTAAAAAATTTAATTTTTTTTTAGAATCTAGTCTTATATATCAATATAAAACAAAAATTAATTTTAATTTTTTTTATAATGATTTTTTTACTATAAATTAAAAATTTATTTTTATAAATTTTTAATTTATATTTAATAACTAAAAGATATAAATTCATTGACTGTTTATGATAAATATATGCATTACGATTTAATTATTTATAATTCAAATTTTTGAAAAATTTTAAAATTAAAAAATGTAGATTTACATTTTTATAATTTTAATTTTAAAAAAATTAGTTTATCAGCCCGTACTATAATTTTTTTAATAATTATAACTGTAATGTTTAATCAAATAAATTATTTTAAATGTGATTTAATTAAATTTAAATATTTGTTTTTTACAAAATATTTTATGAATTTAATTAGATATAAATTTTTTTCATTTTTTTTAAATTTAATGTTTTAACTAAATTATTTTATAATTTGTATAAATAAGTGGATCAATTAAGATTAAATTTTAAATTAACTTTTTTTTTTTTAAAAAATACAAACTCAAATAATTATGTTTATTTTTATAATAATTTTGTAGACCCTAGTATTCATATCAATTATTTGTATTTAGGTGCTAGTTATGCTGAAGAATCTTGATTTAATAAAAATATTTTTAAAAAACTAGTAGAAGTTGATAATAATATGTTTGTACCTAAAATTTCTTTTAAAAAAAAAAAAATGAAATGTAAAAAAATTTTTTTTAAAAAAAAAGTTTTTATAAATTTATTATATTTTTAATTTTATTTTGTTAAAGTTTTACTTTTATAATTTTTACCCAATTATGTCTTTTTTAATTTTTTTTATGTTTTTGTGAATTTTTTTTTTTGGTTGTAATTCACAATTTTACAGGTCTATTCTACAAGTTACTGATATTTTAAAAAATTCAAAACCTGTAAAAAAAATTAATTTTTTGTTTTTCACATTTTGAATAATTATTCTTTTGGTTTATTTTTTTTTTTTTATATATTTTTTTAAATTTGATTTTCAAATTTTTTGATTCAATCATTTAAAAATTTCAAATATTTTTAGTAATATTGCTTTTGTTTTTTTTTCAATTTGTATTTTATTTTTATTTATTATTTTATTTTTTAGAAATCAAAATGCAATTCGCAATATTGATTTTTTTTTCTCTATAGCTAATTTAATTTTATTTATTGTTTTCTTTTTCTTAAATAATACATTTTATACATTTTTTTTTAATTTAGAGATTATATCTTTGACTATATTGTATAAATTTAGTGTATCAAAATTGTTTTTTAATAAAAACAATTATAAAGATAATAAAAATTTATTCAAATCAAATTTGTTTAAGTTTTTTTTAAATACACTTTTTTTTCAATATTGGGTTAATTTTTTTAGTTCAATTTTTTTATTATTTGTAATATTGAATTTAATGTTTATGTATGGTTCTTCTGAATGAATTGTTTTAAATGTTTTATGTTTGTTTAATTTTAATTTTTTTTTAGTTTTTAATTTTTTTTTTTTTATTATTTTATGGGTTTTTTTTTTTATTGGTTTTTTTTTAAAATTGGGAGGGGCTCCATTACATTTTTTTAAAATTGAGGTGTACAAAGGTCTTTCATTTATATCAATTTTTTTTTATACAACAATTTATTTTTTAAGTTTTTTTTTATTTTTTGTATATTTAATATTGGTATATTTAAATTGTTTCAAAAATTTTTGAATATTTATATTTTTAATTTTTTTTGTAATAAGTTTTATATATTTGTTATTTTTAATTTTTAATATTACGTTTTTTAAAAATTTTTTTGCTTATAGTACAATTGTTAATATTTTTTCATTTTTTTGCATTTTATTATTATCATTATAAAATTAATAATTAATAAATACATTATTTGTTAATTTTAATTATTGTAGAAATTGAAATTTTTTAAATTTTTTAAAATTAAAAAAAATATTCTAAATTCTTTTGAAAACACTTTTTTTACTAACCAAATAAATTATTCGTATAAAAAATTTTATATTTCAAATAGAAAAAAATTAACTAAAGTTAATAATAAATTTAAAAATTGTAATTTAACGATTGTTAATAAATTTTTAAATATTTCTACAAGATCTGGTAAAAAACGTACTATTTTTGTAAATTTGCAAAAATTTTATAGTATTTATTTATTTGGTTTTTTTTTTAGTAACGATTTAAATTTAGATTCTATGAATTTCATTAACGATAAATTTGATTATAATAGTGATGTTAATATTAATAATAATGGTTTTAATGAAGAATTTTTTAAAAGTTTCCCATACTTTAATTTAATAAAGAAATTAATAATTGATGATTCTTCGTTTATTAATTTGAATAATTTAATTAATTTTGTCTTACCATTATATAATACTCTTTTCACAATTAAAGTAAAAAAGTTAGGTAAAAAAATGAAAGCAAAATATAAAAAAAAATATTTATATAAATTAAGTTATGTTTACCCAAAAAACCGAACTAACTTAACTTTGAAATTTATGAATTTTCAATCTTTACAAGTTAAAAATTATTATTTGCCAGAACGTTATACAAAAATGTTTGCATCAATTATTTTAGCACCACAAGATTCTTTGGCATGAAAACAACGTGTTTATGCATATTCAAATATTGTAAAAAAATACAAACGCAACTAATTATTTAATTAATTATGTGTTATTAGTTTTAGTTGCAAAAACTTTAGTTTTAGGTGGTTGCATGTTACCAATTGCTTTAGGTGCTTTAGGTACTGGTATTTTATTTGCTGGTTATAATTTAGCTGTTGCTAGAAATCCTGAAGAAGCTGAAGGTATTTTTAATACAACATTAATGGGTTATGCTTTAATTGAAACCTTTGTTTTCATGTCATTTATTGCCGCATTCGTTATTTATTCAATCTAATTATTTAATATTTAATTTGAATCATTGAATGCCTTATATTATTTTAATTTTTAAAGTATTATTTACATGTATTTTTGCTATTGCTGTACGAGGTACTTTACCTAGATATAGATTTGATCAAGCAACACAGTTAAATTGAAAACATTTTATATATATATGATTCATATTTATTTTATTCAATTTAACTTATTTATTTATTTTTTGCTAATAAAATTATAACACATTTATGTCTAGGTAGCTCAGTGGCAGAGCGTTAGGCTGAAAACCTAAAGGTCATTGGTTCAACCCCAATTCTGGACAAGTGCGTAGCTTTTTTGATAAATCAAACGTATTTTGACTATATTGATTATCATTTTGATTATCAATTTTCTGATCATTTTCTTTTGTACGCGATTTAGCTGTTTTATGTTTTTCAAACTTATTCTTATTCTTATTTTTATTCTTATTCTTATTTTTAATTAATCATTTAAATATGATTATTATTGTATTTTTTTTTCAAGAAAAAATAGAAGAAAAAATAGCTTATATTAATTTAGATTTATTAATTAGATTTTTTAATTTATTTAAACGTAATTTTAAATTAGTTTTAAATTTTTTAAGAATTAGATTTATTTTATTTTGGGTTTTTATTAAAGATACAACTAAAAAGTTATATACATTTATTTTTGCTATTTATGATAATATTAAATTAAAAAATTATAAATGAAAACCATTATTTAAAAAAACTTCATATTTTGGTTTTTTTAGATCTAATCGAACAAAATGGTTTAAATAATTTAAATTTAATAAAAAAATAAAAAAGGTTTTTAAAAAGGTTTTTAAAGCAGCTAATGTTGCGCAAATTATATATTTATTTACTTATTAGATCTTCTATTTTTAAATATATTCACAATAACAATAACAACAATATTTTAACTAAAAAAAATTTTTCTTTTTATTTATTTTATTCGTTTTATAATTTTTTTTCTTATAATAATAATTTATTTTTTAAAAATTACATTTTATCAAATTTTTTTAAACATTTTTTTCTTTTTAATAATTTTTTTATTAATTTATCATTTTTTAAACAATTTGCAATAAATAAATTATGTAAACATCCTATTTTAAAATTCACAAGAAAACGTTTTAAATATTTAAGTTTCAATGAATTTGAAAATGAGGTTGAAGAAAATAAAATTCAAACAGATAATTTTAATTTTGTTAATTATACAAATGTTTTTAATTTTTTATTAAAAAAAAATAAAAAAAAAATTTTAAAAAATAATTTAAAAAAAAAAAAATTTTTTTTTTTTTTTTTATTTGATATACCATATTATGAAAAAAAAATACTAATTTTTAATTCCAAATTAAATATTTCTGAAAAAAAAAAATTTACAATTTCGATTATTTTTGATGGAAAAAATATAATTTTAAAAAATAAAAATTTTTTATCAATTAATAATTTATATTTGTTTAATAATTTTAGAAATAATGTAATTTTATTATTAACAAGTGGTTTAGATTTGAATATTTTTTTAAAAAATTTTATAATCGAATTTCATAAAATTTTTAAAAAAGAAATTAATTATGAATTAATATTAAATTTTATTAATTTTTTTAATATAAATTCTTATATTGATGTATTACAAGATTTTCAAAATTCTGAAAATTCTGAAAACATGTTGAATTGTAGTTATTGTGATATTGAACATAATACAAATTTTTCATATACTCATAACAAAGGTTTAGTGAATTTTATTTTTTTTGATTTATTTTCAGAAATTTTTTTTAAAAAATTAGTATATAATTATGATTTGTATAGTTTATATAAAAAAAATGATTTAATAATTTTTTTAGTATTTTTTTTTTCAAAAAATTATAATTTTTGTAATAAATTTTTTTTAAATAATAATAATGAAATGTATGTACAAAATAAAAAAAAATTTTTTAATTATAAATTTAATGAAATTTGAAATAATGGTAATATTAAATTTAGTGATTTTTTTTATAAAATTGAAAATCAATTAAATATTTTGTATGAAATACAAGATACAGAAATTAATAATAATATTTTTATTTTAGAATTAGAAATTAATAATTTATTTTTTTTTAAACTTAATAATAATGTTTTTGATTTTTTAAAAACTTTTTTTTTTTTTAAAAAAAAAGAAATTTTTTTTTTTTATATAAATTGTATTGAATATTTATTTAATGAATATATTATTGATTTTTTTTTTTATAAAATTATTTTGAGTTTTTCTTTTTTTTTTAGTTTTTTTATAAATAAAAAATTTAATATATACAATTATGGTAGGTTTTTTTTTTGTAAAAATGAATTATTTTTTAATAAATATACTTTACCTATAAAAACTAATTATTTTAAAAAAATAAATAGACGTAAATTAAGAATTAAATTTCCGAAATTTAATAAAAATAAATTGAAATTTAAAAAATTATATAAATTAATTTTAAAAAGTTTTTTTATTACTTTTAAAAAATTTAATTTAAATGATTTTTTTAAAAACATTAATTCTACATATGGTTTTATGTCATTGAATTTTTTTTTTTTATTTATGAATTCAATTTTTGTAGAAGAACATTTAGTTGATTTTGATCATCTTTTTTGGGACTTAACAACACATATAAATAGGAATGTAATTTTAAATCGTTTAAGTAGTAATACTATGAATGTTGAAGATTATTATATTTATAATAGTCATTTACCTGTTTTGACGACAGATTTACCTATAAAACAACGATTTTTAAAATCTGTTGAAACTCTTGCATCTTTAAGTTTAAATAAATTTCATCAATTATATTTCATTTCATTTTTTGAATCTTTATTTAAAAAAAAATTTTTTGTTAGATTTGAATCTAATTTTTTTAGAAGATATAAACCAGAAACAGCTGCAAAATTATTTATAAAAGGTTATCAAAATTTTAATTTTAAAATTTTAAGGAATTTACATACTACAGAATTTTTGGAGATTATATGGTATTCGTTTCAATTTAGAGATTTAAGGTTGTTGAATAATTGGTTGAAAAAAATTATGCCAATGGTTAAATTGAAAGATCATAAAAAATTGATTGCTTGTATGAAATTAATTTTAGAAAATAATAGTATTTTTTTTAGAACAACATTAGGTGTGAATGGTTTTTTTTTTAAAATAAAAGGTAAAATAAGTGTTACAGGTAACGCAAAAAAACGAAGTTCAGTAATACGATTTGGTAATGTAAGTCTATCATCTAAATATTTAAAACTAGAGTATGAAGAAGGTGAAATAAATACAAGAGTAGGTATATTAGGTTATAAAATGTTTTTATGTTATTAATATAACTATTAATATAATTTTTATATTCATACACCTTTTTTACCTTTTCTTTTTATTATAACCATTTTTGACAATCTTAAACCACGTAATGTATATGGGTTTATTTTTCTGACATTTACTATTTTATTACTTATTTTTTTAAGTCTATGTATACTTTTACTTTTTAATAAAAATTTATATTTGGATAATTTTTTAATTATTATTTTTTTTAAAAATGTAATTTTTATGTGTGATACACCAAAAAAAAATTGAATCATTTTTTTTTTTCTAAGTATTTTAATTTTATAACCTTTACCTTTAAATTTTATTTTTAAAAAATTATAAGAATATAAGTTTTTTAAAAATTTATTAATAGTATTATTCATATAAATTGATGTATTACTACACTCATCAAACAATAATTTAATATTATTTGTTTCTTTATTTAAATATAAATTTTTAGTGTTTATTTTTAATTTTAAAAAAATTACATTATTATATACAAAAACGTGAACTGTTTTTTCATTATTTGTTTTTATACATAAAAAATTAAAAATTACAGGTAAATAAACATTTCTAAAAATCATTTTAAAACTTTAAACATACATAACCATTAATAATATACCACTCAATTTGTATTTTATTGCAACATTCTGAGGTGTTAAACCTATGTTTGTTGATAAAACATATTGATTTTTTTTTAATAATGCATTGTTTGATAATTCTTTATACGTTATAGTTCTTACACCAGAAGGTCTAAATAAGTTTTTTAATCTCAATTTATTTTTTGTGTTAATTGAGATATAATAATAATTATCATGAGTTTGTGTTATTTTATCTACTGGTTTTCTTATGTAATTTATAAACCTAAAGCTTATTAACAATTTAATTAATTTCATATCATTTTTATTAATTCTCATTTTTATAAAATCACGTTTTATTTGCGATGCCAATTTAATATTATTCAGAATTTTATGAAATTTCATTTATCAATTATTTATTTGTATGTTTTGTAAATTATTAGTAATAAAAAGTTTTTTCATTTGATGTCTTGATAAGTTTGAAATTTTATATACACCTTTATAACGACCTGATTTTAAACAAATATTATTTTGTTTCGCAATTGGTGTTTTATTTAAAATTAACGACAATTTATAGTTCGCATACGCGCGAGTGATAGGTTTGGTATTTTTATTACTTAATATACTTTTTAAAATTATTTTTTTTATTTCTGATTTTACAGCAAATTTTGCTTTTAATACTTCTTTTTCTATGTGTGTTAGATTGTTTTTAGTTCGTCAAATCATTTTTAAATAAATTATCTATCAATTTCTCCAAATACTATGTCAATAGTACCCATTAATGTTACTAAATCTGCTAAAAAATGACCTTTAGCTAAAACTGGTAATACTTGTAAATGATGTAAAGCTGGTGATCTAACTTTGCATTTATAAGGCGTATTTGTGTTATCAGAAACTAAAGATACACCGAACTCACCTTTAGGTGATTCTACAGCTCTATAAGTTCAGCCTGATCTTACTTTAAAACCTTCTGTTCAATATTTAAAATGACTTATTAAATCTTCCATTGATCTGTACATGTTACTACTATTAGTTTTATGTGTGTTTTGTTTGTTTATATAATTGACTATTTGGTGTGATTTTATATTTTTATTTTTTATTTTTTTTTTATTTTTAAAAATTTTATTTATTACTTGGTTAATAATGTTAAGACTTTCGCTCATTTCATTCATTCTGATTAAAAATCTGTCATATGAATCGCCATTTTGACCAACAAAACTTCTAAAATTTAAATGGTAATAATTTGCATATGTTTCTAATTTATCTAATCTGATATCTCTTTTTAATCCAGTACTACGAGACATAACACCAGTTAAACCGTAATTTATACATGTCTCGTATGAATATGTACCAATATTTACCAATCTTTGTTTCCAAATTTTATTATATGTTAGTGTATTATGCATTTCATTTAATGTAGCAAAACAATTTCTACTAAAAAATAATATATCTTCAAGTAAAAATCTAGAAATTGATTTTAAATTAACTTCATTAGGTCTATAAAATGCTGCATGCATTCTAGCTCCTGAAACACGTTCATAAAATTCCATTAATTTTTCTCTTTCTTCAAATGCTCAAAAAATTGGTGACATACTACCAACATCTAATGCATGACAAGCTATTGCTAACATATGATTTAAAATACGGGTAATTTCATCATACAATGTTCGTATTAAAACAAAAGTCGCACTGTAATTTGTAGTACCTAATAAAGACTCAATCGCTAAACAATAAGCGTGTTCTTGGACTAACATAGAAACATAATCAAATCTATCAAAATATGGTAAAGAGTGTAAATAAATTTTATCTTCCATTAATTTTTCTGTACCACGGTGTAATAAACCAATGTGTGGGTCAATTTTTTCAATAATTTCACCATTTAATTGAACTATTAATCTTAAAACTCCGTGAGCAGCTGGGTGTTGAGGACCTACATTTAAATTCATTGTTTTTATATTTTTTAAAGTGTTTTTATCTTTTAATATTACCGGCTTTCAAAGCTGGAATATACTTCTATTCACATATATGTTTGTTTCAATTTTTATTGAATTATGAATTTTATACTAATGTGTGATTTATTTCATTAATTTTATTAAATATTTATATTTATATATATTTATTATTAAATATTTTTGCATTTATTTTTATGTTTGATTTAAAATACATACAATCCTTAAGTGATTTAAAAAAATTCAACAGAATACCTTATGTACATACATATATTACCTTAATATTTCTATCGTTAGCTGGTATACCACCTTTAATGGGTTTTTTAAGTAAATTCTTAATTTTTATTTATATTTTTTATAAAAATAATATTTTTTTTTTTTTTATATTTATATTTGGTAACATGTTTATAATTTATTTTTATATTCAAAATTTAAAATTTTTAGTTTCAAAAAATATTGAATTTTTTTTTTTTAATAAATTTAGTAATTTTTTACTTTTTAAAATAAACAATTTATTAAATTTATTAAATTTTTTTAATATTTTATTTTTTTTATATTTAGAAGATTTTTTAATTTTTATTAATTATAATTCTTCGTTTTTATTAATTTAATTTTTAGTTTTATTTTGTCAACATTACAACAACTTGGTAAAAGAATTTCTTTGAAAAAAAAAGCTCATCATCGAGCAGCAGCATTAAAAGGGTGTCCACAAGTTCGAGGTGCTGTTAAAAAAGCTAGAATTGTAACTCCTAGAAAACCTAATTCTGCTAGAAGACCGACTGCAAAAATTATTTTAACAAATAAACGTTGAGTGGTTGCACATTTACCTGGTATAGGACATAATATTAGACCACATTCTGCTGTTTTAGTTAGAGGTGGTGGCGCTAGAGATTTACCAGGTGTTCGTTTTACATGTATTCGTGGTGTTTTAGATTTTGCTGGGTTAGATTATAAAAAAAGACGAAGATCAATATATGGTGCAAAAAGACCTAAAGAAAAAATTACTCGAATAAGAAGAAAATTTAGATTTAGATAAATTTTTTAAATTGTATTTATATAAATTGTAATAGTGAGAGTAGATTATTTATTAACTCCTGTTAATGCAGTTGTATCTTGAGCTCGTCAAGGTTCTTTTTGGCCTATGACATTTGGTTTAGCTTGTTGTGCTGTTGAAATGATGCATACAACAGTCAGTCGTTACGATTGAGATAGATTTGGTGTAATTTTTCGTGCAAGTCCTAGACAATCGGATTTGATGATTGTTGCAGGTACATTAACAAATAAAATGGCACCAGCAATTAGAAGACTGTATGAACAAATGTTAGATCCTAAATGAGTTTTATCAATGGGTAGTTGTGCAAATGGTGGTGGTTATTATTATTATTCATATTCAGTTGTAAGAGGTTGTAATCGTGTTATTCCTGTTGATGTATATGTTCCTGGATGTCCACCAACAGCAGAAGCTTTGTTATTTGGTGTTTTATTTTTACAAAAAACTATTTATAGACAAATTGATGAAGAAGAAAGATTTAAAACCAATAAAAAAGGAAATGGTGATGGAGAAGAAAGATTTAAAACCAATAAAAGAGAAAAAGTTTGATAAATACAAACCTAAATATTTAAAAATAAAAAAAAAAAAATATAGACGATATGCTAAAATATTATATTTTAGAGCATGTTTAAAAAAAAAATTAAGAAGGATTCGTCGTACTAAATATATTGTGGTTTATAAATTTTTTGATTTTTTTAAAAAATTAATTTTTAAAAAAGAGTTTTTTATTTTTAAAAATTTTTTTTTAAAATTTAAATTAAAAATTAATTCAAATGTATTATTATTTCCGCATTTTGTATTTGAAAAACAATTTCTTTTTAAATTTGGTGAATACCAAACTGTGATTACAGATTTAACAAATAGTTCTATTTTTTTAAAAAAAAAATACGGCTTTTTAAATAATCCTGGTTTGAATTATTGAGTTAATACTAATAATAATATAGAAAATGCAGATCCAAAAGATCCTATTTTATATATAAAAAAATATATTGAAATAGATAATAATTTTAATTATTTAAATTTAATAAATTTTAAATATAATTTAAATTATAATATTTTTTTTTTTATTTTAGTAGATATTTATAAAATTGTATTATTTTTGCATTTTAAAAATATTAATAATTAATTTATAAATATATTTATTAAATTATACACCGATTACAAATGCATCAAGATTTAAAAAAAGAGTTACCAACTATGGTACATTGCACAAAAAATTTCGACCATTAATAACACATTTTGAAAAAAATTCTGGTCGAAATGTTTCTGGTAAAATAACAATTAGAGGTAGGGGTTGTAAATTAAAAAAAAATTTTATAAATTTGGATTTTAAACGTGTTTGGTCCAGTGATTTTGCTGTTTGTGTTGGGTTTTCTAAAATATCTAAAAGATCATCGTTCAATGCGTTGGTAAAATATTCAAACGGGACTTTTAGTTATATATTATCGTCAAACTCATTTAAAATAGGTTCTTACACATTTACAACTATCAATCCTATTAAATTTATGAAAATTAAAAAATTTTCGTGTTGTAATATTTTATTAAAATTTGTTAAATATTCTCATACACTTTTTAATGTAGAACCTTTTGTGAATTGTGGTGGTAAATATGCACGTTCTGCGGGTGTTTTTTGTAAAATTATTAATATTGATTTGTTAAATAAATACATAAAAATAAAATTACCTTCTGGTAAACAAAAAATTGTTTCGATTTTTTGTTTTGCAACGTTAGGTAGGGTGTCTAATATTTGACATTTAAAAGAACATTATTCAAATGCTGGTTTTTCACGAAGTGTAGGTTTCCGCCCAATTACTAGAGGTGTTGCTAGAAATCCTGTAGATCATCCACATGGTGGTCGTACTAAAACCAATTCACCAACACTCACCCCATGAGGTAGGATAGCAAAACGTGGTAAATAAATTTTTAAATTTTTGGCTCGTTCAAAATGAAAATTAGTTTATTTTACACCTTCTATTTGACGTAAAATATTATTGTTAAAAAGAAGAAAATTTTTAAGATGTAAAAAAGTATTTTTTGATAGATCTTCACATATTCCTGAATGTTTTTCAGGTAATTCATTTAGAATTCATAAAGGTTGAAGATACAGAAGATTGTTTGTACACCCCTATATTGTTGGTTATAAATTTGGTGAATTTTCTTTTTCTAGAAAACCATTTCATTTTCCATTAAGAAAAAGTTTAAAAAGAAAAAATCAATTTTTTCGTAAATAAATAATTGGGTCGTATAAGTTTGCCATTACTAAATAGATCTGGTAATTTTTTATTTTGGAATTCAATTTGAGATGATAAACATAATTATTCAAAAAACTTAAAGGAAGATATTTTTATAAAAATGTGCATTCCAATGATTTTTAGAACAAAATTTACTAAAAAATTTATTTTTTTTTTAAAAAAACAACATTTAAAAGAAAGTGAAATAATTCAAGGCGATATTTTAAATTTCACTAATATTGATTATAAAAATTTATGTAATTTTTATGCTAGAAAAAATAAGAAAATTGATACTTATTTTTCAAAAGTATGGGTTCTAAAGTACCAAGGTTGGGTTATTATTTATTTTTTTTATTATTCTTCACTTTTTAATAAATTTTTAAAATTCACAAAAACTCATGGAGTTTTTTTTTTTCAATATAATAATATTTTTTATAATTATTATACTAATTTTATAAAATTAAATTTTGATTTTAAAACATTTAAAAAAAATGCCAAAAAAGGTTTTATTTTTTAATTTTATTTTTTGAAATATAATTACGCATTCAATGGTAGGGTTATTGATACTACGATTAGTATAAAAAAATTTATAAAAAAAAATTTCGGATTGAATTTAGTTTTTATAAAAATTTTAGAAAATAGATTAGAAAAATTTGCAACCCACATAATAAACGAATTAACACACCAAGAAATTAAACATTTTTTATTATTATTATACAAAACTATTCCATATAAAACTTCTGTATATTCACGTTTTTGTTTAAATATTTATTTATTAGATTTAGCTACTTGTTATAAAGGGTGGCGTCATTACAAAGGTTTGCCAGCTAATGGTCAAAGAACTTGGTCTAATGGTTGAACAGCTTATAAATCTAATTATATTTTAAGAAATTTTAAAATAAAAAATGCAAAAAAATATTATATGAATGTACCGGCTAAAGAAGGTAATGTTGCTTATTTAGCTGAATATGTAAATATGCTGTGGCGTTTACAATGACCTATTGAATGATATTCAGCTAGAAATCACAGATTAAAATATTCAGGACATCCTGGTACTATGAAAATAGATTTATACTCAATGTGTAATTATCAAGTTATGCATCCTGCAAAATTAAAACGATTATCAAAAAAACAAAAACAAGCTTTTAAAAAAAATTATTTTTCATTAGGATTTGATGTAGGTTTTACTAGGCCTTTACTGAATTCAATTTTTAATGCATCAAGTAAAAATGATTTAAGTGTTAATGAGTTGAAAAGTTTTAAATTAGTTTTGCGTGATGAAAGATTGAATAAAAAAAAAAAAAAAATTAATATATAATTTTATTTTTCTTTAAAAGGTTTTTAAACCTGATATGGTTAAAAGTCCATGTGTCACAACACTACCAATTAATTATGATTACGATATTTATAATAATGATTATTACAATGATTACAATGATTGTACTGATTTGATTGATTCTTCTGATTCACTATTAAAATTCCATTTGGGTAATTTTTTTTTGTTTAATTTTTCTATTTTTAAAAATTATAAAATATTAATTAATATGTTATTAATTAATAAATTTAAAAAATATTTTTTTTATTTTTTAACAACTATAAAATTTACAAAATACAATTGGTGTTTACGTAAATATCGTTCAGAATGGATTCGTTATTTTTACCCACACAATGAGGTTATATCAGAAGAATTTTTGTATTTCAATGAATTTAATACTTTTGGTTTTTTTAATACAAATAAAAAGAAATTTTTAGTAAAAAGTTGTGTTAGTTTAAAACGTGTTTCAGGTTTGTTGAGATTAAGATTTAATTTAAACACAATTCTTTTAAAAAAAATTAAACATTTAAAATTTCATCAAAAATTATTTAATGAGTTTAAAATGAATAGGTATTTTTTTAAAAAAAAAAACACACATAAAATTGATTCTATTTTCCCATCTTTAAATTCAAACATTAATAATAATTATAATGATGAGACTAAATTGAATGTTTTTTTAGACTGCTTAGATGAAAAAAATAAACCATTAACAACTTTAGTTTTTAATGAAGATTATTTTAATTTATTAGGTGTTGGTTTTAATGAGAGTGGTGATGATAATATTGGTGATTTATCTAATACTGTAAAAAAATATTATAATGTTTTTAACTCAAATGGTGAAATAGATTATAATTATACTGGTGATAGTAGTGATGATTCTAATTTAGGTGATTATCCAACAAATACAAGTGTTGTATTTAAAGATGAAGAAAGTGATTCAGAATTGGATGAAAATAATCAAAGTGATCGTGAAAGTTATTATGGATTAGATGAAGATAAGAAAAAAAAATCTTTTTTTATTAAAAATAAAAAACGTAAAAAAAAAGCCTTAATAAAAAATAAAATTGCATTTAAAAATAAACATAAAATAAAAAAACTTAAATTAAATCTTTTTTCAAAAAAACCTTTTAAAGTGGGTTTTTTAAGTTCTAAAAAATTTGTTAAACGTGTATTAGGTCGCCGTGGATTACGAAAAAAAAAAAATTTACGCCCTTTTTTATTTAAAAATTTACCATTTGTAAATTCTTATTTTGATAAAAAACGTGATTTTGGTGATATCAATGATTTAGAAAGAAAAAATAATTTTTTTTTAAAAGATTCATTAGATAAACCTAAAAAAAATAAAATTTTTTATGATAAATTAAAAAATTTAAAACGTAAAAATTGAAGAAAAAAGAAAAAAAGACTCACTTTTTATAGTTTAAAAGATTACAGACCTTTAGAGGTACCCAAAACTAGATTTAAACGTCGTTTTAAAGCTATTGTTTTTAAAAATAGACAATTACTTTCTACTATGATAAAAAAAAAAATGAGACACCATTGGCATTTTTCTAAAATTATTAAAAATTTTATAAAACAACCGTTTAATGATTTTTTCTCTTTATTTGATTTATCATTATCTAGTATTTTATTAAGATCTCATTTTGTATTTGGTTTAAATGATTTAGATTTTTTTATTAATAATAATTTTGTTTATGTTAATAATAAAGTTGTTACAAATAAATTAAAAATTTTAAAAGTATCTGATAAAATAAATTTTGTATTTAATAAACATTACTATTATTATTATAGGCATACTTTAAGTTTATTTAAAAATAATTTTTCTAAATTGAGTGATTATAATTTTATGAGAAAAGGAAAAAAATTCCATTATTCTCGAACACCTAAACCAGACCACCCAAATTGAATTAAAAAATTTATTTATTTTAGAAAAGATATACCAAATTTTTTAGAAATCGATTTCATGACCATGACAATTATATTAATATATGCACCAAAATTTGTATTTGATTTAAATCGCAATGTTGTGAGATTTGTTAATCTTTATCAACGCCATTTATATAATTGGAGATTTATAATATAATATTTTTTTAAATAATATTTGTAGGGTTTTTTTAAAATTTTAAATTTAAGTTGAAAAAGAGTAAAAAAATTTTAAATATACGTGTTAAAAGAGTTTTTTAAATTGTTACAAACATATATAACTTTATTTCAATTTTTGGATAAAAAACAAATTAACTTTTTTTGTAAAATTATTATTATATTGTTTTTTATTTTTTTATTTTTTAATTTAAAACATTTTTTTTTTTGTATATAATTTTTTAAAATATTAATATAGTTTAACTAAAATTTTTATTTTAGTTTTTTTAGTACAATGTGGTACAATAGTTATTGAGTATGTGTTTATTTTGTGACTGCATTAATTTTTATTTATAAATTATTTTAATAAAATATGTAGGGTTTTTTTTTAAATTTATTTTTTTAAATTTATTTTTTTTTAAAATAATTTACGTTTTATACCAATCCAGTAGTGAGCTTTAGTAATTTTGATTGGATTTTTACATATACTGAAGATTTTTTATCTTATTCGTATAATTTAGTATCATTTAATTTATCAAATATGATTGTTAGTGATGGCAATTATTTTATAAATAAAATGTACGTTAGTAATTATAATTTTTTTTCATACGATTTGTTTATATCTGTTTTAATTACACAGATTTATTATATGACAGTAAATATGACACCATATTTTAATGAATTTTTTAAACATTTATTAAATTCTGTTGAATATACTGATTTTTTTTATATTCATCCTGAAATTTATTTTATTTTTAAAAATAATTCAAATTATTATTATGTGTATTTTACTGATTTAGCTGTGTCTTTACATACTAATCTTGTAACAGAAACTTTTATTCATACATTGTTTTCTTTTATTGAGCTTGTTTCATTTTTTATGCTATTATCATTTTTTTTAATTATGTATTTTTCATATTATAATAATTCAACGACAGAAGAAAATTTAATAGATCATGATTACATTGTTAATAGTACTACTGTTGAATCTGAAGAAGAAATTGGATCAATTGACGATACTTTTTTAACAGTACTTATTACAACATTATTATTTTTATGGTTTTTTTGGATTAATGGTTATTTTTTTTTTTTTACATTCTCACCACATACAATGGTTTTTTCATTATTCCCTTTTTTATATATGTTGATTGTTTTTATTCCTATGTCATTATTATTTGATTACGGAATTTATTTTTTAACTTATTTATCTGGTTCAGGTAAATCTACTTCTATTACAGTTGAATTCACATTTGATTATATTGCATTATCAATTTTTTTTTTAAGATTAATAGTACAAAACGTACGTTTAATTTTTATGGTTTTTACATTTACTGAATTGCATGAAATGATTCTTCTAAATAAAATTAATGTTAATTTTTGTTTTTTAGATGAATTAGTTTTAGCTGCTAAAGGTGGTTATTGAAATTTTTTTAAAAATGGTCATTACTATTTATTTAAATTATGTGGTGTTTTAGTACATTGAGCTTATGAACTATTTCATACATTTTTTATGCTTATTTTTCAATTTATTGCTTATTTTGCTATGATTTTTTGATTATTTTTATTTTTATATTCTATGTTTGCAGTTGAAATGCAGGAAGCTTATTTTTATATAAAAAGAAAAATTTTAGAAAGAAAAAATTTATCATATAGAAGAAGAAGAAAATCTTTTTTTTTTTTTTGGTAAATTTTTTGAATTTTTAATTATTTATTAAATAAATATAAGATTAAATTTTATTAAATAAATATAAGATTAAATTTTATTAAATAAATATAAGATTAAATTTTATTAAATAAATATAAGATTAAATTTTATTAAATAAATATAAGATTAAATTTTATTAAATAAATATAAGATTAAATTTTATTAAATAAATATAAGATTAAATTTTATTAAATAAATATAAGATTAAATTTT
>NZ_DAOMPS010000063.1:0-21132 GCF_035444905.1 Thauera sp. | reverse complement strand
AGATATAGGCCGGTTGGTTGCATGAATCAGGCGACAACTATCTTGACTTGTTCCGTAGGGGTAACGGGACAGCGACCACGCGCGCAGGCGGGGAAGCTCAGGTTCGTGGGCATATCGCGGCGAGCTCGTGCCCGGATGGCGGCCGATGTCGGTGTAGGCCCGTTCCAGCGCATCGACGAAATCGAGTGCCACGGAAGGCCCGCCCTCTTTCAGATACCAGGCGAGCGTCGCGTCAACATCCTGGCTGGCCCGCTCACGCGGAAAGACCGGCTTCGTCCTCACCCGCGAGAATTTGCCTTGGTACGCTGGCGGACCCGGTCACGCAGGCCTTCGAAATAATCAGCGTCGGCCGGGGCTGCGGGTGCACTGGCTGCGCCGGCCAGCAGCAGGCCGCGCAGGCGCTGACGGTCCTGATCCTTGCGGATCAGCTCGCGCACGTACTCGCTGCTGGTGCCGTAGCCGCGTTCGCTGACCTGCTCGTCGACGAAGGACTTCAGGCTGTCGGGCAGGGAAATGTTCATGGTGCTCATGCGCGCAGCCTAGGTGCTTGGCAAAATTTGGCAAGAACGCCCGTTCAGGCGGCCCTCGTCTGCGCGGCGACGCGCTGCACGATCGCCCTCAGTGCCGCGCTGTCCGCCAGTCCGGCGATGAAGCGCGGCGGGATGCCGCTCAACCCCACCTGCGCCCCCACCAGCGCCCCGGTCAGCATCGCCCGCGCCAGATTCTGCCCGCCGCCATTGACCGCATGCAGCACCGCCGACTCGAAGTCGTCGGCGAAGCACGCCGCCAGGTAGTAGGCCGCTGGAAACTGGTGGTAGACGGCGCACGGCATGCCATACACCAGCGACGCCTTCCACGCCGGCTCGATGCGCACGTCCGGATCGCGGGCTGCACGGGCGATTGAGGACGGCGTGAGCAGCGCGTCGGGCGAGGGGAAGCGGCCGACGGTCGGGGCCTCGGCGGCGCCGGCCTTCGGCGCCTGAAGGTTTCCCGAGGTCACGGTGTGGAAAGGCAGCGCGCCGGACTTCACCCGTGCCATCAGCTTCGCCGAGATCGACGCGTCCAGCGCGTGGCCCTCGACCAACATGCCGAGCACCGCGCCGAAGGCGACCGTCATCGCCACCACGGTGCCGTCGGTCTGGGTAAGCACGGTGTTGCGGGTGACGGCATCCGCCTGCGCGGCGGGGTCGAGCGCGTAGCGTACCGCGATCGCCAGCGTGCGTTCGGCGGCTTCGGTGGTGTCGGCGTTGCCGGCGACCTGGCCCCAGGGCAGGCCCTGCTGCACGCGCTTCCTCCAGGCTTCGCGGATCGACTGGCTGGTGTAGCCGCCGGGGCCGTGCATCGGTACGCCGTCAATCTGCGGGAAGAACTCCTCGTCCATGCGCCGACAGAAGTCGGCCTCGTCGTAGCCGCCGCGCTCGGCGAGCGATTCCAGCGTGAGTCGCAGCAGGATGCCGGCCTGCGAGGACTCGCCTGCCTTCATGCCGGCGTGGTAGTGGTCGGGCATCGGCGCGGTGTAGTCGAAGATCCACGGGCCATAGCGGGCGCGCAGTTCGTCGAGGTCGTAGTACCAGTGCGGGCCGAGCGCGAGCGCGTCGCCGATGAAGGCGCCCATCAGCGCGCCGGCGGCGCGGTCGGCGAGGGTTTCACGGTCGATGGCGCTCATGCGCGCTTCTTCCAGATGGTCAGCTCCGACAGCGTGTGCTGGTGCTTGCGCCGCGTCTCGCGGATCACGAAGGGCACCGCCTGCGGCCCCTGCACCAGCTCGAAGTCTGCGGCGAGCAGGTCCTTGAGGCCGTCGAGCGTCGTGTACGACTCGCCGTCCTTCTTGAAGCCGCCGATCCACTCCTCGCGTTTGGTGTGCTCTTCCAGCCAGGTGTAGGGCGAGGCGAGCAGCAGGAGGCCGCCGGGGTTGAGCCGCCGCGGCACGTCGGCGAGGAAGCGGCGCGGGCTGTACAGGCGGTCGATCAAATTGGCGGCGAGGATGAGGTCGAAGCCGGTGAAGACGTCCTTGAGGTTGCAGGCGTCGCCCTGCCAGAACTCGACGCGGCCGGCGGTCTCGGCCAGGCCCAGCGCGTCGAGCCGGCGCTCGTGGTAGGTCACCAACTCGCCCTCGTCGGGCAGGGTGTAGCGCAGCGCGCCGGTCTCGGCGAGCTTGACCCCGGCCTGGATGAAGCGCGCCGAGAAGTCGATGCCGACCACGCGCGCGAAGGCGCGCGCCAGCTCGAAGCTCGCCCGGCCGGTGGCGCAGCCCAGGTCCAGCGCGCGGCCGAACTGGGCGTTGCCGAAGCGACGCTGGGCGCCGATCGCGATGTCGGCAAGCGCCTGCGGGAAGTTCGGCACGCCGAAGGCCTCGTCGCCGTAATGGAACTCGGCGTACTGCGACAGCAGCGCATCGGTTTCGTAAGCGGAAGCCGGGTTGATCACCGGCGCCTCGCTGACGATGTAGCGAAAGCCCGCATGCTGGAAGAAGTGGCGGCGGAAGGCGTAGCGCGAGGCGTGGCGTGACTCGTTGCCCGCCGAGATCCAGCTGCCGCCCTTGATGATGGCGTGGCGGTCGTCGAAGGTCGGCGTGGTGAAGTCGTCGTAGATCGGGTGGACGTCGAAGCCGTCGAAGGGATAGGTCGGCGTCTCGCACCACTGCCACACGTTGCCGACCACGTCGAACAGCTCGCCATGCTGGAACAGCGTCACCGGGCAGCTCGAGGCCCAGTGGTCCAGATGCAGGTTGGCGTTGGCCGGGGCGTCCTGCGGCACGTCGGCGAGGCCGGCGTGGTCGTAGAGGCGGTTCCATTCGTCCTCGGTCGGCAGGCGTACCGGCTGGCCGGTCTTGCGCGCCTTCCAGCGGCAGAAGGCGCGTGCCTCGAGGCAATTGACCTCCACCGGCCAGTCCCAGCGCATCGGCACCTCCTCGGCCATCAGGCGCAGCCTCCAGGCGGCGCCCTCGGGGATCCAGAAGGTCGGGTGTTCGGCGCGGGCGAAGCGCTTCCAGCCCAGGCCTTCCTCGTCCCACAGGGCGTCGTCGGCATAGCCGCCGGCCTCGACGAAGGCGAGGTATTCGCGATTGGTGACGAGGTGGCGCGCGGCCTGGAAGGCCGGCACCTCGGCGTGGTGGCTGCCGTATTCGTTGTCCCAGCCGTAGATCGGCTCATCGAAACTACGGCCTAGCCTCACCGTGCCGGCGGGGATGTCGACCAGCGCGTTGGCCGGCGGCTCGCCGTGCTCGGTGCAGGGCGGCCACGCGGGATGCGGCTTCACGTAGTGCAGCGCGTGCTGGCGCATCAGCACCGAGGAGGTCTCGAGATGGATGCGCTCGTGCTCGATGCCCATCACCACCGCCCAGAGCGGATCCTTCCAGCCGATCGGCAGGGTGAAGGGTGTGTCGCGGATCACGCGGTCGACCACCGCGCGCACCTTGTTCCGGTACGCGGCGACTTCGGCCACCGTGGGCCAGTCGTAGCGCGTGTCGTCGAGGTCGTCCCAGCTCATCTCGTCCACACCGACGGCGAACATGGATTCCAGGCGCGGGTCGATGCGCTGCTCGACCAGGCCGGCGAGCAGGAACTTGTTGATGAAGAAGGTGGCGGTGTGGCCGAAGTAGAAGATCAGCGGGTGGCGCAGGCTGATCGGCTTCCTGAAGTAGGCCTCGTCGCAGGCGAGCACCTCGAACAGCGACTCGTAGCGGTCGAAGGTGGCGTGGAAGTAGCTGAGCAGCTCGGCACGCTTGGCCTCGACGTCGGTGCCGGCGAGCAGCGGGCTGCGGGGGAAGAGAGCGTTCATGGTCGGCGTCCGCGGAGCGATGCACAGGACTGTGCAAGATCGCGGGCACGGGATCAAGCGCGGACCGCCCGCGCGCCTTGCAGGGCGGGCTTTAGCGCGCCAGCCGGGCGCCGAACTCGCTCACTGCATGCGGGACGGCAATGGCGCCGGCGGACGAGTGCGCGAGGCTTTCCAGCAGCCGCGTCACCACCGGCTCGAGGGGCAGCGAGGCGCCGAAGTGCAGGGGCCGTCCACCCCTGAAGATGGCCAGCGTCGGGAAATCGTCCACGTCGATGTCGCCAACCAGCTCCGCATCGTCCTCGATGTCGGCCCAGGCGAAGAGGATCTCGGGGTGGGCGCGGGCGACGCGCTCGAGCACCACCTGGAACTCCCTGCAGGTGCCGCACCAGTCGGCGCACAAGGCCATCACCACGAGCGGCTGTTCGGCGAGACGGGGATGGTCGGGGAGCTGGTGGGCGGGGGTCAGCATGGCGCGGGCGCGATGTGTCGCAGCAAGGATGGAAGAGGCAGCGGCGATCGCCACGGCTTGGTGAGCGGGGCGACGCGTGGCGGGGAGGAAGCTTACCGATGGGGCGGAAGCTTACCCTGTGCCGCCCAGCTTTTGCGCCGTCAGCTGTCGCGCCGGTCGCATCGGCGCTTCATTTGTGCGGCTTCCGCAACTACGCTGGTACGAGCAGCACGGCTCATGGCATCGGATGGAGAGGGGCATGGCGCTGTTCTGGCGAGTATGGGCGGTGGTGGTCGTGGTCAATGTCCTCGTGCTGGCCTTCTTCGTCGGCCTGGCCACGCTGCGCTATGCGAGCATCGATGCGGCGCTGGTGGGTGAGCGCCTGGCGGTGCTGGCCAACCGTACCGCGACCCCGTTCGCCGCCGCGGCGCGCATCGGCCTGTCGCTGCAGGCGGTGCGCAATGCGCCCGCGGTCCTCGAGCGCGCACGCCAGACCGACGAGGCCATCGTCGCCATCCACGTCTTCGATGCCGAGGGGCGGGTCGTCCATTCGACCGCGGCCGCTGCGCCGGCGCGCCTTCCACCCTCGGCCGCGGTCGCGCTCGCCGCGGCAGCCGGTCGGCCCTGGTACCGCGAGACCGAGGATGGCTTCCTGAGCGGCATCCAGATCCAGTCGGCGTCCGGCGCACCGATGGGGGGCGTGCTGATCGTGTACCCGCGGCGCGCCAGCCTCACCAATCTGCGTGCCATGGGGGCCGAACTGGCAGTGGCCGCGGTGGCGGTCCTCGTCGTGTCGTCCGCGCTCGGTGCCGTGCTGTTGCGCCTGGGGCTGGCACCGCATCTGGCGGTCTTCCGCGCGGTGGATCAGAGCATTGCGGCGTTCGAGCGTAGGTCGTGGCGACAGGCGTTCGTCACCGTGGCCGAACGCGGCGAGCTCGCCGAAGCGTCCGCGCCGGCGGCCGGGCAGGAGGCGCCAGGGGACGATGGTCTGGCGGCCCTGCTGGCCGACGCCGAACGACGCTACCTCGATGCGCGCCGCTCCCTGGCGGCGGCCGATGAGGAGCGCTCATGAGCGTAAGGCGCGAACTCGACAGCGGCTTCTTTCGCGTCCGCCTGATCGTGCTGGTGGTGGGGGGCGTGACCGCGGCTGTGCTGGCGCTCGGGGTGTCGGCCTTGCTTGCCTTCGACCGTGCGGTGGCGCCGGAGCTCGAGAACCGTACGCGCCTGATCGGCGCGATCGTGCGTGGCGAGATCCAGCAGGCCGTCGAGCTGGGCATCCCGGTCGATGCCATCGCGGGGCTGGATCGCCACCTGGGCGAGACGCTCGGCCGCTTCGGCGAGGTCGAGCGCATCGCCGTGCGCTCGATGGCGGGCGAGCTGCTTGCCGAGGCCGCGCGCGGCGGCGCGGCGGGCGAGTCCCGCTTCACGCCGGCGCCTGCCGACGTGCTCGCGGTGGCGCGGGGGTCCTTCGTGCTGCCGGTGCTGGCGGGCAACGAGCTGGTCGGCGACATCGTGATCGAGGTCAACTCGCGCTTCGTCCAGACCCGCTTGCGCGACATCTTCCTCGACGTGCTGGTGGTGGCCCTGGTGGCGAGCGTGATCGCGGTGGAGCTGGTGTTCGCACTTGCCCACGGCACCGTCGGTCGTCCCTTCGACCGCGTGCTGCGCCTGCTGCGTGAGCAGCGCGAGGGCATTTTTGCCCATGTCGTGGGCGGCGGCGGCCTCGGCGGGCTTGGCCGTGCGGCGGCCCGTTTCAGCGACCACGCGCTGGATCTCGCCCGCCGCCTGGCGACGCTGCCGGCGGCGACGCGGGCGGGGCTGGTGGCGCGCGCCGGCATTCGCGTCGATGCGGATGGCCCGCGCCTGCTGCGCTTGTCCGACGTTGCCGACATCCGCCTCGCGCTGTTCCTGTTTTCGGTCGGCACCGAGGTGGCGACCGCCTTCCTGCCGCTTTACGCGCGCGATGCCGGACGCCCGCCCTGGCTGTCGAGCGAACTCGCGGCGGCCTTGCCGCTACTCGTCTATCTGCTCGCGATCGCGATCATGTCGCCTTTTGCCGGCGCGCTGGCGCGGCGCTTCGGGCCGCGGCGGCTGTTCGTCGGCGTCCTCGCGCCCGCTGCGGTGACGCTGCTTGGCATGGGACTCAGCACCAGCGTGGTCGGCATCACGGCCTGGCGGGCCGGGCTCGCCCTGTGCTACGCGCTGGGCACCATCGCCTGCCAGGAGTATGCGCTGCGTGCCGCGGCGGGCGCCGGCCGGGCGGCGCCGATCGGGGTGTCGGTGACGGTGATCTTCGGTGGCGTGTTCTGCGGCTCGGCATTGGGCGGCCTGCTCGCCGAGCGCTTCGGATTCGCGGTGGCCTTCGCCGCCGGCGCGGTGACGGTGCTGGCGGCCGCGCTGCCGGCGCTGCTGTCGATGCGCGGCGAGGCGGGCGATGCGGTGGCGCCCGCGCCGGCGCCCGCCGCGGTGGCGGTGCGGCGCGGCTGGGGCCGGCTCGCGGTGCTGCTGCTGGCGGTGGCGGTGCCCGCCAATGCGACCACCGCCATCGTCGTCTGGTATCTGAGCCCCTTGCTGCTGGCCGAGCTGGGGTCCGGACCGGCCGAGATCGCCCGCGTGGTCATGCTCTACTACCTGGTGGTGATGCTCGTCGGCGGCACGGCGAGCCAGCTTGCCGACCACCGGGTCGGCCCGCTGCCGCTGGTGGTCGGAGGTGCGCTGGTGTCGGCGGCGGCGCTGCTCCACCTGTCCACCCGCGTGGACTTCTGGGGCACCGTACTGATGCTGGTGCTGCTCGGCATCGGCCACGCCATGCTGCGTGCGCCGATGCACGCGCTGGCGCTGCGCATCGGCGGCGCTGACGGCGGGGCCCTGTCGGCGCTGCGGCTGGGCGAGCGCATCGGCGCCTTGCTCGGCCTGCTCGTCAGTGCCGTGCTTCTTGGCGACACCGGCATCGCCGGCACGATCGCCGCGGTGGGTTGGACCGTCCTGTGTGGTGCGCTGGTGTGTGCTACGGTGGAATCGATTGCAGGGGTCGGTGGGCGACGGGCCCGGGAGCGCTGAGAGATGTGGATGAGACGCCTGGCGATGGCGGTCGCATTGATGCTGGCGGCGAGCGCCGCCCAGGCGGCGCGCTACGAGGTGATGATCGTGACCTGGCGCGGCTGCGAGGAGGCCTGCGAGGGCTTTCAGGCGCAGCTGCGCGAGCGTGGCGTGGACGTCGAGTTCGTGCTGCGCGACGCCGCTCAGGACCGCGGCCGCCTGCCGGCCTTTCTTGCCGAGGCGCGAGCGCGCCAGGTCGACCTGATCCTGAGCTGGGGCACCAGTGTGACCCAGGGGCTGGCCGGCACCCTCGGCGAGCCGGGCGATCCGGACGACTTCAACCACGATATTCCGCAGGTGTTCATGATCGTCGCCGATCCGGTCGGCGCCGGCCTCGTCGAGAGCCTGGAGCGCACCGGTCGTCGCAACCTCACCGGCACCTACAACCGCGTGCCCGAGGAGGTGAACATCGAGACTATCCGCGCGCTGCGGCCCGACTTCCGACGTCTTGGCCTCATCTACAACGGCAACGAGCCGAATTCGGTGCTCAAGCGCGCGGAGCTGGCCGCACTCGCCACGCGCCTCGACTTCGAGCTGGTGGCGCAAGCCTTGCCACTGGCTGCCGACGGGGAGCCGCGCGAGGCCGACATCGCGCCGGCGATCGCCGCGCTCAAGGCCGACGGCGCAGATTTCCTCTACCTGGGTTCGTCATCCTTCCTGCAGCGTGCGGGCCGCACGGTGACGGCGACGGCGGTGCAGCACGGGCTGGCCGTGCTGAGTCCGTACGAGCAGCTGGTGCGCGAGGCGTCGGCGCTGATCTCGGTGGCGCCGCGCTACCGCGACGTCGGCCGCCTGGCGGGCGTGCAGGCCGAACGCATCCTCACCGAAGGGCGCCAGGGCGGCGACCTTCCGGTGCTGCAGATGCGCGACTTCGCGGTGGTCATCAACATGCAGGTGGCGCGAACGCTGCGCCTGTTCCCGCCGCTGCCGCTGCTGCAGGTGGCGGAGACGGTGAACTGAGCCGGGGCTGCATCTGCGCCGACGTGCTGAGCCGGTATCAGGCGGTCGCGGCGAGGGTGCAAATCGGGTGGCTGGCGTCGGTTGATCGCAGTCAATCAGGACCGCGCGGCGAGCCGGTAGAGTTGCGCGGGCTATCCTGCTCTCCACCTGCTTCGTTTCTCCCCATGCACCTGACTCGCCCCGTCCGCTCGCTCACCGCCTGGATCGCCACTTTCGCGATCCTGGTGGCCGCGCTTGCGCCGGCGCTGTCGCAGGCCGCGTATCGTGCCTCGGGTGACGCGATGTGGCTGGAGATCTGCACCGCCTCCGGCATCCGGCATGTCGCCGTCGATACCGGCCCGCAGGAGACCGGTGGCGAGCGTGTTCCCGCGGCCAAGGTGTGCGTGTTCTGCAGCCTGTTTGCCGGTGCGCTGCCGGCTCCCTGGGGGGCGGTGGACGTGCCGGCGGTGCAGGGTGAGGCGCTCGGCGCCATCTTTGCGCTCTACCTGCCGCGGCCCCGTCTGCCCTGGGCTGCCTCGCATCCGCGCGCACCGCCCGCGCAGGCCTGAGTCCCGGCTGGGCTCCGCCTGAGTCCTCACTCGTAGTCGCTTCCGCCTTGCCTGCGCGCCCCGCGCGGCTGGCAGGCGCGCCCTGCGCGTCGGCTGCGGTGACTCGTCCGTCCGTTCCATCCCAGTCGATTGCTCGGGCGGGCCGCTGCGCCCGCCACCCCGATGCCGATCCGCAGGCGCTGCCGCCGCGCCGCGCCCGCCTGCGTCCCGCGTAGAACAGGAGTGATTCGTGAAACACACACAGCTTGCCATCCTCATCGCCGCGCTGGGCGCCTCGGTCGCCAGCGCTGCCGAGACCCTGCCCGTGCTGGGCGAAGTCAGCGTCACCGCGACGCGCGAGGCGCGCCCGCTCGGCGAGACCCCGGCCACCGTGTCCGCGGTGAAGGAAGAGACCCTCGCCGCCACCCGCCCGGCGCATCCCAAGGACGTCCTCAACCAGGTTCCCGGCGTGTGGATCAGCAACCTGTCGGGCGAAGGCCATTCGACCGCGATCCGCCAGCCGCTGACCACCGCCGCGGTCTATCTGTACCTCGAGGACGGCATCCCGACGCGCTCGACCGGCTTCTTCAACCACAACGCGCTGTACGAGATCAACGTGCCGCAGTCGGGCGGGCTGGAAGTCTCGAAAGGCCCGGGCAGTGCGCTGTACGGTTCGGATGCGATCGGCGGCACGATCAACGTGCTGACGCGCACGCCACCCGCCGGGCCCGAGTTCGAACTCGGCGGCGAGGCCGGCTCGCACGGCTGGGGCCGCGTGTTGGCGAGCGGCGGCAATGCCCACGGCGACGACGCCTGGCGCGCCAGCCTCAACCTGACGCACAGCGACGGCTGGCAGCACGATGCCGGCTACGACCGCCGCGCCGGCACCTTGCGCTGGGATCGCGCGCTCGCCGACGATGCGATGCTCAAGACCGTCGTGTCCTTCTCCACCGTCGACCAGCAGCACGTCGGCAACCTCAACGACGCCGAGTTCCAGCGCGCGCCGCGCAGCAACAACATCCCGTTCTCGTTCCGCGAGGTCGATGCCTTCCGCCTGTCCGCCGCCTTCGAGCGCGAGTCGGACACCACGCTGCTGTCGGTGACGCCGTATTTCCGCGACAACCGCATGAAGATCATCCCGAACTGGACGGTCAGCTACGATCCCAACCAGTACGTCACCGAAAACCAGTCCTTCGGCTTTCTGAGCAAGTACCGCATGGATTTTGCGCCGCTGCGCGCGCGCCTCATCGTCGGTCTCGACGTCGATTACAGCCCCGGCTCGCGTGACGAGGACTCGATCGCGCTGACGCGCACCACCAACGCCCTCGGCGGCACCACCTACAGCCTCAACCGCGCCGTGGCGCCGGTGCAGATCTACCAGTACGACGTCACCTTCCGCGGCATCTCGCCCTATCTGCATGGCGAGATCTCGCCGCTCGAGCGCCTGCGCGTGACGGCCGGGTTGCGCTACGACGACATGCAGTACGACTACACCAATACGTTCAACGGCGGTGCCGCGGGCGCCACGCAGGGCGTGGCGGGGCCCTTCCCGGGCAACGGCTGGTACGGTCACGTCGCCAGCACCAAGGTCGACTACAGCCGCTTCAGCCCGAAGCTGGGCGCCACCTGGGCCTTCACCGAGCAGCTCAGCGGCTTCGTCGCCTACAGCAACGCCTTCCGCGCGCCGTCCGAAGGCCAAGTCTTCCGCGGCAGCCGCGAGTCCAGCGCGGCGCGCGCCCAGGCCCAGGCCGAGTCGCTGCTCAAGTTGAAGCCGGTCGTCGTCGACAGCTTCGAGACCGGGCTGCGCGGCAGCGCAGACGGCCTCAGCTACGAGCTGTCCGTCTATCACATGACCAAGAAGGACGACATCGTCAGCTTCCAGGACCCGGTCACCAACCAGCGCACCGCGGTCAATGCTGGCGAGACCCTGCACCGCGGCGTCGAAGCCGGCCTCGGCCTGGCGCTGGCGCGCGACTGGCGGCTCGATGCCAGCCTGTCCTACGCCAAGCACAGTTATGAGACCTGGGTGGTGTCCGGCACGGCGGATTTCAGCGGCAAGGAGATGGAGAGCGCGCCGCGCCTGCTCGCCAACACCCGCCTGAGCTACGCGCCGGCGGCGATGAACGGCGGCCGCGTGCAGCTCGAATGGTTCAGCCTCGGCAGCTACTGGCGCGACGCCGCCAACACCAGCAAGTACGGCGGCCACGACCTCTTCAACCTGCGCGCCAACTACCCCTTCGCCAAGGGCTTCGAGGCCTACGCCAGCGTCACCAACCTGTTCGATCGCCGCCACGCCGAGACCTCGAGCCTGTCGAGCGGCGAAGCCAGCTACACCGCCGGGCTGCCGCGCACGGTCTACGCCGGGCTGCACGCAAAATGGTGAGGACGATGATGGTGAGGGCGATGGCACTGCACCGGGCCTCGCACAGGGACGGCGATGATGAAGGAGGAGGGATGATGAGAAGGGTGCTTTCATATTGCGGCCGCTACCTGGTGGGCGCCGCGCTCGCGCTTGGCCTCGTCGGTGCTGCCGCCGCCCATGGTGGCCACGTCGCCGCCGACAAGGCGGCGCCGGCCAAGGCCGCGCGACCCGAGCTCGGCACCAGCGCGGCGATCGCGGCCGACGGCAGCTGGTACGCGGTTGCGACCCGCGACGGCCACGTCGTGCTCCACCGCAGCATCGATGCCGGCCTGCACTGGACCGAGGCAGCGGTGGTCAACCGCGTGCCGGAGGCGATCGCGGCCGAGGGCGAGAACCGGCCGCGGCTCGCCTTCGCCGCCGACGGCGCGGTGCTGGTGTCGTGGGCGCGTCGCTTCGAGGAGCGCTTTACCGGCGACGTCCGCTTCGCACGCGCCGCCGACGGCCTGCACTTCGATGCGCCGGTCACCGTGCACCGCGACCGCAGCATCGTCGGCCACAGCTTCAACGTGATGCAGGTGATGCGCGACGGCCGTCTCGTCATCGCCTGGATCGACAGTCGCGACGGCGCCGCGGCCAAGCGTGCCGGCGGCGACTACCGCGGTTCGGCGATCTACGCCGCGGTGTCCGACGACGGTGGACGCAGCTTCCGTCCCGAAGCCAAGGTGGCGGATCACAGTTGCCAGTGCTGCCGGCTGGCGCTCACCGACGACGTCGACGGCGTGCCGCTGCTGCTGTGGCGCCACGTCTTCGAGCCCAACGAGCGCGACCACGCGCTCGCCCGCCTCGATGTCGACGGCGGCGCGGTCGTGCCCGAGCGCGTCACCTTCGACCGCTGGCGCATCGACGCCTGCCCGCACCACGGCCCCTCGCTCGCGGTGGCGGCCGACGGCACGCGCCACGCGGTGTGGTTCAACGAGCGCGAGGGCGCGGGACGGGTGTTCTACGGCCGCCTGGCCGATGGCCGCGTCGAGGGCCAGCGCCCGGTGGGCGGGCCGCGCGCGGCGCACGCCGACATTGCGCTCGCCGGCGCGCGGGTGGCGGTCGTGTGGAAGGAGTTCGACGGCGAACACACCCAGCTCTTCGCCGAACTGTCCGACGACGGCGGGCGCAGCTTCCGCACCCGGGCGCTTGCCGCCACCGCCGGCGCGTCCGACCAGCCAAGGGTGTTGCGCCGGGGCGAGGCCTTGTTCGTGTTCTGGCGCACCGCCGACGAGGGCATGAAGGGGTATCCGCTGTGATGAAGGCGATCCACATCCTGTTCGCCCTGCTGCTGTGCGGGGCCGCGGCACCAGGCGCCGCGGTGGCGGCCGACGCGCCGTCCGGCTTCACCAGCGTCGATGCCGCCGCGGCGCGCCAGCTCGTCGCCCCCGCTGCCCATCGCGCGCCGACGATCCTCGCGTTGTGGTCGGCCGAGTGCGTGCACTGCAAGAAGAACCTCGCCCTGTTCGCGGCGATGGCAAAGGCCGATCCCGGCCTGCGCCTCGTCACGCTTGCGGTGGAACCGGCCGAGCCCCAGCTGGCTGCGATCCTCGATCGCTTCGGCGTGCCCGGCGCGCGCTTCGCCTATGGCGACGATGCGCCCGAGCGCCTGGCCTTTGCCATCGACCCCGACTGGCGCGGCGAGCTGCCGCGCACGCTGTTCTTCGACGGCCGGGGGGGCGTCAAGGCGGTGTCGGGCGTCGTGGACGAGGCGCGCACGCGCGCGTTGCTCGGCCTGGGCGCGCTCACGGCGTGCGCAGCCGCGCGGCCGGAAACGCTGCCTCCCACAAGCGCGTGCCCGCAGCATCCCACGCAGTGACGCGCAGCACGCGCGCGCCGGCCGGCCCGGAGAACGCCAGCGTGCAGAAGTTGCGCTGCGTGACCAGCGTGCCGGCTACCTCGCGCACCGGGAACGGGCGCGGATGCACGCGCGCGGTCAGCGGCGAGCAGGTCAGCTCTGTGAGCGGATAGGTGCCGGGGCGCTCGCGTTCGGTCAGGTGGGTGTAGTGGATGTCGCCGGAAACGAAGAAGACGCCGTCGATGCGCTCCGCCATGAGCCAGTCGAGGAAGGCCTGGCGCTCGGCCGGGAAGTTGTGCCAGCCCTCGCCGCCGCGCTGCTCGGGCGACGGCCGATCGCTCAACATGCGGCTGCCGTTGGCGACTAGCTTGAAGGTGGCGCGCGAGTCGCGCAGTGCGTCCTTGAGCCACTCGAGCTGCGCCGCGCCGAGCATCGTCCGCGCCGGGTCTTCGCTGGCGTCGTCGTCACGGTGGTAACGGTCGTCGAGCAGGAAGAGCTCGACGTCGCCGAGCGGCACCCGGGTGAAGGTGCCGGCCGCGTCGGGCAGCCCGTAGCTCGGGTTCGCCCAGTAGTCCTTGAAATGCGCCAGCGCCGTTGCCTTGAGCGCGAAGTCGCGGTTCGCATTGTTCGGGCCGTAGTCGTGGTCGTCCCAGATGGCGACGTGCTGGCCGGTGCGCAGCAGCCGCTGCAGCGGCGCGAAGCTGCGCGTGGCCGCCCAGCGCCGGTGCATGCGCGCGGCGGCCTCGTCCGCGGGCTCGAAGTCGCTGTCACGGTAGTAGATGTTGTCGCCGAGCCACAGCATCACGTCGGGTCGTTGTGCGGCGACGGTGTCGAAGATCTCGAAGCCGGCGCCGAATGCATCCTTGGTGATCTCGTAAGGTGCGTCGGGAATGTAGTTGCACGAGGCGGTGGCGATGAGCAACTCGCGCGGCGCGGCCGGATCCGCGGGCGCGGTGGAGAATGTGGGCGCCTCGTCGAGTTCGTCGAGTGCGACCAGGGTCCCGTCGAGCAAGACGCGGTAGGCGTAGCGGGTGGCGGCCTGCAAGCCGTCGAGGTCGATGCGCGCGGTGTGGCCGCGCTCGGGGCTGGTCGCCACCGGCGCGCTGCGCTGCACCGCGTCGGGCTTCCCGTGCGGCCAGTACTCGAGTTGCACCTGGGCGGGGGCGTCGGTCATCAGCCACACGCCGACGCGCTCGGCCGTCGCCGGCCCGGCCATCGGGCCGCCGGCCAGGGTGGCCGCGCTCGCGCCGGTCGCAGGCAGCGCCAGCACCAGGCAGGGCAGCGCCAGGCGGCGCAGGGTGCAGTAAACGAGGCGCAGTGCACCGCATGCCTCATGCCATTTCCCCGCGTGCATCGGCGCGATCACTCCCTGCCCAATCGAGCGCATAGCCCCACGCGCGACCGCGGCGTGGAACGTCGAATGAATTCAATCTGCAGTCCGGCCGACATGCCCGTATTCGTCCGGATTGAAACGAAGGTCGCTGAGGTGCGCACGATCGGCCTGCTGGTCACGAATCAGGTGCTCCCGAGAGCGCTGCTGACCCCTTGCCGCCGGGCGATCAGGCGCGTCAAGCGTCGGGAACGCGAGCATGGTGCGCGGAACGCCAGGGCGGCGCAATGCCTTTCGGCTACCGCGCCGCCCTGCGAGCGGGCGTCAGGTCCGCGCCGGCAGCGCCGCGTCCTTGCCCGGTCGGGCCGGGAAGAAGCTCACCTTCTGCGCCACCACCGTGTCGCGCATCTTCGCGATGTGCGGCTTCAGCGCGCCGACCACGTGCATCTCGCAGCGCTTGCAGTCGAAGCGCAGGGTGAGCGTCTCGTCGCCATTGACGAGCTGCATCGGGTCGGGACGGATGCCTTTCACTTCCTTCGGGCACAGGTTGAAGCTGTAGCGCAGGCAGTGCTTGGTGATCATCAGCGAGACGTCGTCGCTCTCCTGGTTCTCTTCGAAGGCGGCGTCGATGAGCTTGACGCCGTGCCTGGCGTAGAAGGCGCGCGCCCTGTCGTTCGAGACGTTGGCGAGGTAGCTCAGCGCGTCCTGCGGGTAGGGCACCGGCGGCTCGACCGGGGCGGCGCGCGGCGGACGGGCATGGGCCGCAAGGCGCGCGGCCTCGAGGCGCTCGACGGCTTCGCGGCGCAGGGCGTTGAGCTGGCTTGCGGGCAGGAAGGGGGCGACAGGCAGGTCGATGCGGATGTCGCGGGCCGCGAAGAGGGTGTTGCCGAGCTTGGCGATGTGCTCGCGCAAGGTGGCGAGTGCGCGCTCGGCGTTCTGCGCCGGCTCGAAGGGGGTGGCGAGCGTCGCCGTTCCGCTGACGCCGTCCTCGTCGGTGAGCGTGAGGGCGAAACCGTCGGCGGTCGCCGAGAAGCGCGCGTCGACCCTGATGCGGCGCTCGGCGGACTTCTTCTCCAGCGCGCGTTCGAACTCGTGGTCGTGGTTGCGGAACAGCGAGGTGCCGGGCACCAGGTCGGACGGCAGCGGCTCGGACGGGAAGACGCGGTCGATGCCCTCGCCGCCGCCGTTGGCCTCGGCACGGTTGACGCGCAGGCCGGTGAGCTCGCCCTTCGGTGTGTACCAGGTCAGGCCGTCGGCGTTGTGGATCGGTGCGACGCGCTCGACGTCGAAGAACTTGCGGCCCTTGGTGTCGATCTTCTTCACCTGGCCGATCGGCTCGCCAACGAACTTGGGCGACTCGAAGGCCTCGATGCCGTGCTGGCGATCGTTGGCGAAGTAGTCGGTGTAGCCGCGGTTGAAGGTCTTGTCGGCCTGCGGGGTGAACAGGAAGGTCGTGCGCCCGCTCGAGGCGCGGCGATACACAGGAGCGTCGGCCTCGGGGTGCTCGATGATGTCGTCGAGCAGCGTGCGGTAGTGCGCGGTGATGTTCTTGACGTAGGCGAGGTCCTTGTAGCGGCCCTCGATCTTGAACGAGCTCACCCCCGCCGCGGCCAGTGCGCGCAGGTTGGCGCTCTGGTTGTTGTCCTTCATCGACAGCATGTGTTGGTTGCTGGCGATGGTGTGGCCGTCCTTGTCCTTGAGGTCGTAGGGCAAGCGGCAGGCCTGCGAGCATTCGCCGCGGTTGGCGCTGCGCCCGGTATGGGCGTGGCTGATGTAGCACTGGCCGGAGAAGGCCACGCACAGCGCGCCGTGCACGAAGTATTCGAGCTGGCAGGTGGTCGCCGCCGCGATCTTCCTCACCTCGGCGAGCGACAGCTCGCGCGCCAGCACGATCTGCGAGAAGCCCACGTCCTGCAGGAAGCGCGCCTTGCTCGCGTCGCGGATGTCGGTCTGGGTGCTGGCGTGGAGCTGGATCGGCGGCAGGTCGAGCTCGAGCAGGCCCATGTCCTGCACAATCAGGGCGTCCACCCCGGCGTCATACAGTTCCCAGATCAGCTTGCGTGCCGGTTCGAGTTCGCCATCGAACAGGATGGTGTTGGTGGCGACGAAGATCTGCGCGTGGTAGCGGTGGGCGTGCTGCACCAGGCGCGCGATGTCCGCCACCGAGTTGTCCGCGGACGAGCGCGCACCAAAGGCCGGGCCGCCGATGTAGACCGCGTCCGCGCCATGGTTGATGGCCTCTATGCCGAAGTCGGCGGTCTTGGCCGGGGCAAGGAGTTCGAGGGTGTGGCGGTCGGTGCTCATCGGCGTCTGGATTGCGCAAGCGCTTGATCGGAAAGGCGACGATGATAACAAGGCGCGCGCCGGCGGGCGCGCCTGTGGTGAAAAAAGCGGTGCCGCCGATCCCCGCGGCACCGCCCGCCACTCATCCCAGGCTGATGCGGCGGAAGTCGTTCACCAGTTTCGCCAGATGCACCAGGAAGCGGGCCGCCAGTGCGCCGTCAATGACGCGGTGGTCCCACGACAGGCACAGCGGCATGATCAGGCGCGGGGCGAACTCCTTGCCGTTCCAGACCGGCTTGATCTGGCTGCGGGTCACACCCAGGATCGCCACCTCGGGCGCGTTGATGATCGGCGTGAAGCCGGTGCCACCGATCCCGCCCAGGCTCGACACCGTGAAGCAGGCGCCGCTCATGTCGGCCGGCCCGAGCTTGCCCTCGCGCGCCTTTTTCGCCAGCGCGGCGGACTCCGACGCGATCTCGTAGAGCCCCTTGCGGTCGGCGTCGCGGATCACCGGCACCACGAGTCCGTTGGGCGTATCCGCGGCGAAGCCGATGTGGAAGTACTCCTTCAGCACCAGGTTCTCGCCGTCGAGGCTGCTGTTGAAGGTCGGGAATTCCTTCAAGGCCGCCACGCTCGCCTTGATCAGGAAGGCGAGCATGGTGAGCTTGGCCGCGTTCGGATCCTTCGCATTCTCGCTGTTGACCTGATTGCGGAAGGCCTCGAGCTCGGTGATGTCGGCTTCGTCGAAGTTGGTCACGTGCGGGATCAGCACCGCGTTGCGCGACAGGTTCGCCCCCGAGATCTTCTTGATCCGCGACAGCGGTTCGAGCTTGATCGGGCCGAACTTGGAGAAATCGACCTTGGGCCAGGGGAGCAGCTCGAGCGTGCTGCCCGGGGCAGCCTGTGCCACGGTCTTGCCCGGCACCACGCCGCTCTGCATCGACGCCTTGACGTGGGCGGTGACGTCCTCGCGGGTGATGCGGCCGTTGCGTCCGCTGGCCCTGACCGTGGCCAGATCGACGCCGAGCTCGCGTGCGTAATGGCGTACCGAAGGGCTCGCGTGCACCTTGCCGCCGGCGACGATCGCCGGCGCGACGACCGGCGACGGGCTCGCCGCTGCAGGCGGAGGCGTGGCCACGGTCGGTGCCGGGGCAGCGGGGGCCGCGGCAGGCGCCGCCGCGGCGGGGCTCGCGGGCGCGGGCGCCGTGGGCGCAGCGGGTGGCTCAGCGGGCGCCGCCGCGCCGGCGTCGGCGATCTCGATCCGCAGCAGCAGGCTGCCTTCCGAGACGCGGTCGCCGACCGCGATCATGACCTCGCGGACGGTGCCGGCCTGCGGCGCGGGCACGTCCATCGTCGCCTTGTCCGATTCGAGGGTGACGATCGGGTCATCGGCGTTGATCGTGTCGCCCGCCTTCACGAGCACTTCGATCACCGGCACGTTGTTGTAGTCGCCAATGTCGGGAACGTTTACATCCAGCAAGCGGGTCATTTCGTCTTACCTCGGAGAAGTGGATTGCTGCCCTGCGCGCCGCCGCGCGTCGGGCAGGGAGGTCGGGTGCGCAGGCATCAGCTGCCGATCGGGCTGGGCTTGTCGACGTCGATGCCGAGGCGGGCCGGAAGACCCTTCAGGATCGACGCCTCGAGCGTGCCCTCGGCGACCAGGCTCTGCAGCGCAGCGAGCGCGATGTAGCGGGCATCGACCTCGAAGAAATCACGCAGGGCGGCACGTGTGTCGGAGCGCCCGAAGCCGTCGGTGCCGAGCACCGTGTAGCGGCGCGGGACCCAGTTGCGGATCAGGTCGGGATAGGCGCGGATGAAGTCGGTCGCTGCCACGACCGGCCCTTCGCGGCCGGCGAGTTGCGCGGTGACCCACGGCGCACGCGGTGGCTCTTCCGGATGCAGCAGGTTCCAGCGGTCGCAGGCGATGCCGTCCTTGCGCAGTTCGCCGAAACTGGTGGCGCTCCACACGTCGGCGGCGACGCCGAACTCGCGCTCGAGCAGCGCGGCCGCCTCCTGCACCTGGCGCAGGATGCTGCCGCTGCCGAGCAGCTGCACGCGCGGCGCCCCTTCCAGCGTGCTGCCGCGGAGCAGGTAGAGACCGCGGCGGATGCCGTCCTCGGCGCCCACCGGCATCGCCGGCTGCTGGTGGTTCTCGTTGTACATCGTGATGTAGTAGAAGCCGGTGTGGTTCTCCGCCATCATGCGGCGCACGCCGTCCTCGACGATGACCGCGACCTCGTAGCCGAAAGCCGGGTCGTAGGCGTGGCAGGTCGGGATCGTTGCGGCATAGATGTGGCTCTGGCCGTCCTCGTGCTGCAGGCCTTCGCCGGACAGCGTGGTGCGGCCGGCGGTGGCGCCGAGCAGGAAGCCGCGCGCCTGGCAGTCGGCCGCGTTCCAGATCAGGTCGGCGACGCGCTGGAAGCCGAACATCGAATAGAAGATGTAGAACGGCAGCATCGGTTCGTCGCTGTGCGAGTAGGCGGTGCCGGCCGCGATCCAGGACGCCATCGAGCCGGCTTCCGAGATTCCTTCCTCGAGGATCTGACCTTTCACATCCTCACGGTAGAAGGCGAGCTGGTCGCTGTCCTGCGGCGTGTATTGCTGGCCCCAGGGCGAGTAGATGCCGAACTGGCGGAACATGTCCTGCATGCCGAAGGTGCGCGCCTCGTCGGCCACCACCGGAACGATGCGGGGGCCGAGCTGGCTGTCGCGCATCAGCTTGTTGAGCAGGCGCACGAAGGCCATCGTGGTCGAGATCTCGCGCTCGCCCGAGTCGGCGTGGAAGGGCACGTACAGCTCGGGCTGCGACAGGGCGATCGGACGCGCCTCATGGGCGCGGGCCGGCACGTAGCCGCCAAGGGCGCTGCGGCGTGCCTGCACGTAGCGTGCTTCGGCGCTGTCCTCGCCCGGGTGGAAGTAGCGCAGTTCGTCGAGGTCCTCGTCGGACAGGGGCAGGCCGAAGCGCTCGCGGAAGCGCTCGAGGTCGGCCCGCGCCAGCTTCTTGGTCTGGTGCGAGGTATTGGTGCCCTGGCCGGATGCACCCATGCCATAGCCCTTCGTGGTCTGCGCCAGGATCACGGTCGGCTGGCCACGGTGGCTCACGGCCGCGGCGTAGGCGGCGTAGATCTTGATCGGGTCGTGGCCGCCACGCTTGAGGGCGTCGATGTCCTGGTCGGACATGTTGGCGACGAGGGCGGCGAGCTCGGGATAGCGCGAGAAGAAGTGCTCGCGGTTGTAGTGCCCGTCGGTCGCGGACAGCTTCTGGAACTCGCCGTCGACCGCCTCGGCCATGCGCTTGAGGATCCAGCCGTCGTGGTCGCGGGCGAACAGCACGTCCCAGTTGCTGCCCCACATGCACTTGATCACGTTCCAGCCGGCGCCGGCAAACAGCGTCTCGAGCTCCTGCACGATGTTGCCGTTGCCGCGCACCGGACCGTCCAGGCGCTGCAGGTTGCAGTTCACCACCAGGATCATGTTGTCGAGCTGCTCGCGCGCAGCCAGCGAGATGCCGGCGAGCGACTCGGGCTCGTCCATCTCGCCGTCGCCGACGAAGGCCCACACCTTGCGGTCGCTCGGCGCGGTGATGCCGCGGTGCTCCTGGTAGCGCTGGAAGCGCGCCTGGTAGATGGCACTGAGCAGGCCCAGGCCCATCGAGCCGGTGGGGAACTGCCAGAAGTCGGGCATCAGCGTCGGATGCGGATAGGACGACAGGCCGCGGCCGATGCCGCCGGAGACCTCGCGCCGGAAGTGCTCGAGGTTGTCGCGGCCGAGCCGGCCCTCGAGGAAGGCGCGGGCATAGATGCCGGGCGCCGAATGGGCCTGGAAATAGACCAGGTCGCCGGGGTGGCTGTCACTGCGGGCACGGAAGAAGTGGTGAAAGCCGACTTCGTAGAGATCGGCAATCGACGCGTAGGTGGCGATGTGGCCGCCCAGTTCCGGATGCACCTTGTTGGCGCGCGACACCATGGCGAGAGCGTTCCAGCGGTGGATCGCGGTGATGCGCGATTCGAGGTCGAGGTCGCCCGGGTAGGGCGCCTGCGCTTCGACGCCGATCGTGTTGCGGTAGGGGGTGGTGTGGCGGGTGTGGAAACGGCCGCCGGTGCGGCGACCCGATTCGATCAGGCGGTCGACGAGGTACTCCGCGCGCTGGAGACCGTCACGCTCGACGACTTCGGCGAGGCTGTCGAGCCAGTCGCGAGTTTCGTCCGCATCGCTGTCGATCGGCAGGCTGGAGATCGTCGGTTGCGAGATGGCTGTCATGGCCCTTGTGCTCCTTTCGAGGGACCGGCCGGTCCTCCTGCGGGAGGCCTGCCAGTGGGGTGGTGTCGGTGTGATTGCAGTCTAATGGCCTGATTCAATGTTCCTATTGTCCTAGAGCATTGCATCACGCCGACCCCACGCAGACTGTCTACTTCTTGCGCATCGGCGGCAGGTCGGTGCAGCTGCCGTGGGCCACTTCGGCCGCCATGCCCACCGTCTCGCCCAGGGTCGGGTGCGGGTGGATGG
>NZ_DAOMPS010000062.1:0-21473 GCF_035444905.1 Thauera sp. | reverse complement strand
CCGTGTGCGACTTCATCGTCATCGATCGCAGCGGGCCGGGGCACAACTGCGACGAAGTGCAGCTCACCACGCAGGGACTCATCCCGGCCCTGCGCGGCTGAGCCTGAGCGGCGGTACGATGTCGCCTTGATTCACGAGGCTTGCTGCCATGCTGCCCTTCGACCCCTACGCCGCCCGCCCCGACACCGTCAGCGCCGAAGAGTGGCGCGCCCGCGTCGATCTCGCCGCCTGCTACCGCCTGGCCGCACACCGGGGCTGGACGGACCTGATCTACACCCACATCTCGCTGCGCCTGCCCGGCCGTGACGATGCCTTCCTGATCAACGCCTTCGGCCAGACCTTCGACGAGATCAGCGCCTCCAGCCTGCTGACGATCGACCTCGACGGTCGCGTCATCGACGACAGCGACCGCAGCGCCAACCCGAGCGGCTTCGCCATCCACGGCGCCGTGCATCGCGCCCGTGCCGACGCCCACTGCGTGATCCACCTGCACACCGACGCCGGCATCGCCGTCTCCGCACTCGAGCACGGCCTGCTACCCCTGTCGCAGCACGCGATGCGCTTCTGGCGCGACATCGCCTACCACGACTACCAGGGCCTCGCCTTTGGCGCCGACGAGCAGGCGCAGTTCGTCGCCGAGCTCGGTACGCATCGGGCGATGATCCTGCGCAACCACGGCACGCTCACCTGCGGCCGCACGGTGGCCGAAGCCTTCGTGCTGATGGACACGCTCGAGAAAGCCTGCCGCACCCAGCTCGCCGCCCTCGCCGCCGGCCCGGTGTCGATGCCACCCGACGCGGTGCTCGCGCGCAGCCACGCCCAGCTCACCGCCGACCCCGAGCCGGAAGGCGCACTCGAATGGTCCGCGCTGCTGCGCGGCCTGATGCGCAGCGAGCCCGACTTCGCGCGCTGAGCGTCGTTCTCTTTTCCACCCACAGGAGCCCCGCGACCATGCCCACCTTTCGCATCGAACTCTTCGAAGGCCGCAGCCAGGAGAAAAAGCGCGAGCTCGTCGAAGCCCTGACCAAGGAAACCTGCCGCGTCCTCGAATGCGACCCGGGCTCGGTCGACATCATCCTGATCGACGTCAAGCGCGAGCACTGGGCGACCGGCGGCGTGCTGTGGTCGGAGCGAAGCTGAGCCACTGCGCTCGACAGAGCGCCACCTGCGGGCCACGCGATCACGTCCACGACAGTGGCGCTGCATCTGGTCGCGGAACTGGCGGACACGGTCATCGACCAGGCGCTGATCGGTTTCGTTGTAGCGATACACGTTGGCTGAGCGTTCAGTGGGTGGGCAGGATGAAGGTGCTCTTCTCGCGCACGGCAAGGCTTGGGTCGTGCAGCGCCACCGTCTCGAATGTGATCGGCTGCACGCCGGACGGCATGTCGTCGAGTGGGGATGACAGGGTGAGCGTGACGGTATGGAGGCGCCCCGGCTCGACCATGAACTCGGTGCCCCCCTCGATCCGCAGCCCTGGCAGGCCGCTCACACCGATACGGAACTGGCGGGCTGCCTCCTCCATGTTGATGAGCTTGAGGGTGTAGCTGTTCTCGATCCGCCCCTCGCTGGTCTCCTGCATCAGGGCACCGCGATCCCGGTGCACCTCCAGCCGCAGCAGCACGCGCTCGTTCAGCGTCCATGCACCCAGGACCGTGAACACGAGCAGCAGGCCGACATAGGCCAGGGTCCGCGGCCGCGACCAGACCGCGGCGGCCTTGGGCTGGCCGGCAAGCTCGCGCTCGCTCGTGAAACGGATCAGGCCGCGCGGTGCGCCGATCCGGTCCATGACCTGGTCGCAGCCGTCGATGCACAGGCCGCAGTTGATGCACTGGTATTGCAGGCCATCGCGGATGTCAATGCCGGTCGGACACACCTGCACGCAGATGCCACAGTCGATGCAGTCGCCCTTGCTGGCGGATTGCCGCAGGGCACCACGGGGTTCGCCGCGGCGGGCGTCATAGCTGACGTTGGCCGTATCCGGATCGATCATCACCCCCTGGAGGCGCGAGTACGGGCACATGTGCTGGCACACGGCCTCGCGTGCCAGCCCCGCCTGCACATAGGTGAAGGCCGCGTAGAAGATCAGCCAGAAGCTTTCCCAGGGCCCGGTCTGGAAACTGGCGATCGCCGGCAGCAGTTCCCGGATCGGAGTGAAATAGCCGACGAAGGTGATCGCGGTCCACGCGGCCACCAGCGCCCAGATGCCGTGCTTGACCGACTTGATCAGCAGCTTGCGCGCCGACATCGGGCTCTGGTCGAGGCGCAGGCGCGCAAGGTGGTCGCCTTCGACCTTGCCTTCGATCCACACGAAGATGGACGTATAGACCGTCTGCGGACAGGCAAAGCCGCAGAACAGGCGCCCCGCTATGGCGGTGGTGAAGAACAGCGCGGTGGCGGCCAGGATCAGGATGAAGGCGAGCAGCAGCGCATCCTGCGGCCACAGCACCAGGTCGAAGAGATAGAGCTTCTCGTCGACGATGTCGAACAGGATCGCCTGCCGCGTACCCGCTGCCGTCGTCCATGGCAACCAGCATGCGCCGTAGAACACGATCTGGGTAAGCCAGACCATCGCCCAGCGCAGGCTGTTGAAGCGGCCCTGCACCGCCTTGGCGTGGACCTTTCCCTTCTTGCGATAGAACTCCAGCCTGGCTTCGCGCACCTTGCTGACGGGTGGGTTCATGAATGTACTCCGGCTCTGACGATGGGCTGGAGTACATCACCGTGAGCGAAATAGGAGCAGATTCAGAACGTACGATTTCTGACAGGCACAGATCAGATGCAAGCCATCGGGCTGACCATGGTTGCTTGCCGGATCAATCTGCCGAGAGTCGCCAGCGCGTCCTGCTGCAAAGACGTCGCGGGATGACCGAAGTTGAGTCGTAGATAGTTCGAAAACTCGCGTTTCGCAGAAAAGATCGGCCCCGGCGCCGTGCTGATGCCGTGCGCGAGCGCCTCCTTGTGCAGCCGCAGCGCATCGACTTGGGCGGGCAGCTCGAGCCACAGAAAGTATCCGCCGTCCGGCCGCGCCAGACGGATACCGGCCGGGAAGTGCGCCTCGATGCCGGCCAGGAGTTGCGCTTCCTGGGTGGCAAGCTGCCGGCGCAGTTGGCGCAGGTGGTTGTCGAAACCGCCATGCTTGAGGTAATCGGCCAGCGCGATCTGCATCGGCACGGCCGTGGCCAGGCTGGTCGCGTATTTCTGCCGCTGCACCTTCTTGGCGAAACGCCCTGCCGCGACCCAGCCCACACGGTACCCCGGGGCGAGGCACTTCGAGAACGACGATACGTGCAGCACCAGTCCGTCGGTGTCCATCGCCTTGCTGCACAAGGGCGCCTCGCGGCCGAAGTACAGCTCGGCATAGACGTCGTCCTCGATCAACGGAACCTGGTACTTGCGCAGCAGTTCCAGTAACGCGCGCTTGTTCTCGTCCGATACGCGGCTGCCGGTCGGGTTGGCGTAGTTGAGCATGAACAGGCAGGCCTTGACCGGATGATGGCGCAGCGCGTCGGCCAGCGCATCCAGGCTCACGCCCTCGCGCGGGTGGCTCGGGATCTCGATCACTTTGAGCCCAAGGCGCTCGCTCGCCTGCAGCCCCGCGTAGAAGGTGGGTGACTCGATGGCGACCAGGTCGCCGGGCTGGGTCAGGGCCTGCAGGCAGAGGTTGAGCCCTTCCATCGCCCCTGAGGTGACGACGATTTCCTGCGGCGACACCGAGGCGCCATGCGCCAGGTAACGCAATGCGAGCTGTCGGCGCAGTTCCTCGTTGCCCGGTGGCAGGTCAGTCACCGTGGCCAGCGGGTCCAGGTGACGCGCGGCTGCGGCGAGGAAACGGCCGAGCTTGTCGAGTGGATACAGGCGCGCGTCCGGAAAGCTCGACCCCAAGGGGACAATCGCAGGATCGCGCACGCTGTCGAGGATCTGGAAGATGAAGTCGCTGACCTCGAGCGCCGTGGAGCCGCCCACCGGATGGCTCATCTCCGGCTCGGGGAGTTTGCTCCCGAGCCGGGCACGCACGAAGTAGCCCGACCTGGGCCGCGCCTCGATCAGGCCCCGGCTCTCGAGCAGGTGGTAGGCCTGCGTGACCGTGATCGGGCTGAGGCCGTGGGTCTTGCAGGCCTGGCGAACGGACAGCAGTTTGTCGCCCGCGCGCAACACGCCGTCCGCGATCAGCTGTGCGGTCCTGTCGGCATAATCCTGGTAGAGGCTCATGGGGGACAATGCTAGCAACCCCGGGCGAGCTCGGCATTACGTTTGAATGGCGAACCCGCCATGGCCGTGTCCCACGACACCCCGCAGCTTGAGCGGTGGCCTAGGTCAATGCCCGAACCAGCTCGGTCAGGTCGGCCGCTTCCACATGTGGCCGCTCCGGGTGCGCCCACGGCGACCGCTCGCGATTGATCCAGGCCGCCTGCATGCCGGCTGCGCGTGCGCCCAGCACGTCGAGCAGGGCGTCGTCGCCGACGTGCAGCACTTCCTCCGGCGGGACGCCCGCTGCCTCGGCCGCGACGTGGAAGATGCGGGCGTGGGGCTTGGGCACCCCCACCTGCAGCGCAGCGACGCTGGCGACGAAGAAGGCGCCCAGCCCGACCCGCGCGATTTCGGCATTGCCGTTGGTCAGGCTCACCAGCGGAAAACGCGCGGCCAGGGCTTCGAGCGCGGGCAGCGCGTCGGGGAAGAAGCTCACCTCGTGGCGTGCCTCGAAGAAGACCTCGAAGGCGGGCTCTGCGAGCTGCGGGTCCTCGCCTGCGCTCGCCAGCGCGATGCGGATCGACTCGCGACGCAGGGTGGTGAGGTCGTGGACGAGCTCGGGCCGCTGCTGGCCAAGGGCGTCGCGAACTTCGCGCAGTGCCCGCGGGCTCGCATAGCGCTGCGCCGTCAGCGGTGCATTGAGCGCCAGCCAGTCGTGGAGCCTCTGTTCGGCGCGCTCGATGGTCGGCCAGACCGGCCACAGCGTGTCGTCGAGGTCCAGTGAGATCGCCTTGATTCGGTTCAGGTTCAGCATGGTGGCCATGGTAACCGAGTGGCGCGCGGCGCGCCCGCTCACGGCTTCAGGCGATACCCCGTCCTCAGCATCCAGGTCGCGATCGCGACGAACACCGCCAGGAACAGCAGCGTCATCGCCAGGCTCACCCCCACCGCCACGTCGGCGCTGCCGTAGAAGCTCCAGCGAAAGCCGCTCACCAGGTACACCACCGGGTTGAACAGCGACACCGTGCGCCACACCGCCGGCAGCATGTCGATCGAGTAGAAGCTGCCGCCGAGGAAGGTCAGCGGAGTGATGATCAGGAGCGGCACCAACTGCAGCTTCTCGAAATTGTCCGCCCAGATGCCGAGGATGAAGCCGAGCAGGCTGAAGCTGACCGCGGTGAGCAGCAGGAAGCCGATCATCCACAGCGGGTGCTCGATGCGCAGCGGCACGAAGAAGGCGGCGGTGGCGAGGATGATCACGCTCAGGATCACCGCCTTGGTCGCGGCCGCGCCGACGTAGCTGAGCACGATCTCGAAGTGCGAGATGGGGGCCGACAGCAGCTCGTAGATCGTGCGCGAGAACTTCGGGAAGAAGATGCCGAAGGAGGCGTTCGACACGCTCTGGGTAAGCAGGTTGAGCATGATCAGGCCGGGCACGATGAAGGCGCCGTAGCTCACGCCCTCGACCTCGGGGATGCGCGTGCCGATCGCCGAGCCGAAGACGACGAAGTACAGCGTGGTCGTGATTACCGGCGCCAGCACGCTCTGCAGCAGCGTGCGCTTGGTGCGCGCCATCTCGAAGATGTAGATCGCGCGGACTGCATGCCAGTTCATCGTGCGCCCTCCCCTGCGGCCGTGGCGATGTGGCTCTCGTCCGCCGGGGCGGCCTGTTCGCGCTCGCTCACCAGGCTGACGAAGATCTCCTCCAGCGAGCGCTGGGTGGTGTGCAGGTCGGCAAAGGCGATGCCGGCGGCGGCAAGGTCCTGCAGCAGGTCGGCGATCGCATTGTCTTCGGTCTGGGCCTCGTAGCGATACACAAGCGTGCTGCCGCCCTTGCCCAGCGTCAGGCCGTAGCGCACCAGTGCGGGCGGGACCTCGGCGATCGGTGCCGCCAGTTGCAGCGTGAGCTGCTTGCCGCCGAGCTTGTTCATCAGCGCGTCCTTGTCCTCGACCAGGATCAGCCGACCCTTGGCGATCACGCCGATGCGGTCGGCCATCTCCTCGGCCTCCTCGATGTAGTGCGTGGTCAGGATCACGGTCACGCCGCTGTCGCGCAGCCGGCGCACGAGCTGCCACATGTCGCGGCGCAGCTCGACGTCCACGCCCGCCGTGGGTTCGTCGAGGAACAGGATGCGCGGCTCGTGCGACAGCGCCTTGGCGATCAGCACCCGGCGCTTCATGCCGCCGGAGAGCGTCATCAGCTTGGCGTCCTTCTTGTTCCACAGCGACAGATCCTTCAACAACTGCTCGAGCCAGGCCGGGTTGGGCGGCTTGCCGAACAGGCCGCGGGAAAAGCTCACCGTGTTCCACACCGTCTCGAAGGCATCGGTGGTGAGCTCCTGCGGCACCAGGCCGATCAGCGCGCGTGCCGCGCGGTAGTCGCCGATGATGTCGTGGCCGGCCACGCTCACCGTGCCGGCGCTCGGGTTGACCAGGCCGCACACGACGCTGATGAGGGTCGTCTTGCCCGCACCGTTGGGGCCGAGCAGGGCGAAGATCTCGCCGCGGCGGATGTCGAGATCGACGCCCTGCAGCGCCGCGAAGCCCGAAGCGTAGGTCTTTGACAGACCGGATATGGAGATGATCGATTGCATGCGGGGAAGATAGCAGATCGCCGCGCGCCGGCTCGGTCTCGAGAAGGCCCGCACAGCCGGTGACATTCGCTCGCACGACACAAAGCGCCCGCAGAGGCGCTGACGGCGCGGAAACGGGGCCCCGCGTGCTCTAGAATGAGCAGCGTCACCTTGCCATCCACCCTCGGCATCCGCGCCACCCTGCTACCGAAGCCCTCGCAAGGCGCGTCCTCGCCTGCGAGGGATGAACCGGAACCGACTCCCCATGCTCCGTCGCTGTCGTTCCCGTCGCTCTGACGGCCGCGTATCCGGCTGCCTGCCAGCGCTCGAGCCGGCCGCAGACACCAGGCGCGGCATGCTGCTGGGGGCCGGCCTGGTTTCCGCGGGCTCGCCGCTGCGGGTGCTGGCGCCATGAAGTTCGGCATCGCGGCCAAGCTCGCGGTGGTGCTGGCGCTGGTCGGCATGCTTGCCGCCGGCATCTCCGGCTTCTATGCCTACAGCGCAAGCAAGGGGCTGCTGGTGCAGTCGGCAAAGGCCGAGTTGCTGACCTCCACGCGCGTGCTTGCGCGCCGCATCACGGTGGTGCGACAGGAGATCTCCCGCACCCTGCGCGCGCTTGCCCGCCACCCCGCCGCACTCGCCGTCCTCGACAACAGCAGCCCTGCCCGCGCGGCCGAGCTCGCCACCCAGTTCGCCTTGCTGCAGGAGGCCAACCCGGCCTATTTCCAGATCCGCCTGATCGCGGCCGACGGGCCGGGACTCGAGCGCGTGCGCGTCGACCGCAACGGCAGCGCCGTGCTGCACATCAGCGGCGATCACCTGCAGAAGACGGGCCACCACCCCTATGTCGTCGAGACGCTGCGCCTGCGTGCGGGCGAGGTTTACATGTCGCGCGTCGCCCTCAACCATGAGCGCGGTGCGGATGCCGCGCTCCACCAGCCCAGTGTGCAGTTCGCCACCCCCGTGGTCGACGCGAGCGGCCGCACCCGTGGCGTGATCGTGATCAACGCCGACCTCAACGGCGTGTTCGGCCTGCTCGCCGCCGACCTGCCCCCCGATTTCCAGCTCTTCCTGACCAATGGCAGCGGGGACTACCTGGTCCACCCCGATGCGTCGCGCACCTTCGGCTTCGACAGGGGTCGCCGCATTCGCGTGCAGGACGAGTTCCCCGCCACGCAGAAACTGGTCGATGGGCGGGTAGAGGATCTGGTCATCGAGGCGCGGAGCCCGACCGATGAAAAGGTCGCGGTAGTGGCCGGCTTCATCGCCGCCTATGCCCAGGTCCACACCGAGGACAACCGCTTCGTGCTTGGCCTCGCCCAGCCGCTGGACTCCATCCTGGCGCGCGCCGCACCGCTTGGCGGCGTGGTGCTGCAGATCGTGCTCGGCCTGAGCGTCGCCGGCATCCTCATCGCCAGCATACTCGCACGGGCGATCACGCGACCGATCAACGCCCTGAGCAACGCGGTCGAGTGCTTTTCCGATGATGGTCGCGGCCCCGCGCTGCCGGTCCGGCGCAAGGACGAGATCGGCGCGCTGGCGCGGCGCTTCGCCGAGTTGCGCACCCAGGTCGCCCAGCAGATGGGCGAACTCGAGCACCTCGCGCAACACGACCCCCTCACCGACCTGCCCAATCGCGCCCTGTTCGACGATCGCATGCGCGTGGCACTGGCGGCCGCGCGCCGCGACGATAGCCGGCTGGTGCTGCTCTTCATCGACCTCGACGATTTCAAGCCGATCAACGACCGCCTCGGCCACGCCGCCGGCGACCGCGTGCTCAAGGGCGTGGCCGCGCGCATCCGCCAGAACATCCGCGAATCGGACACCGCCGCCCGCATCGGCGGCGACGAATTCGTCATCCTGCTGCGCAGCATCCAGTCGGCCGACGACGCGGCACGCGTGGTGCAGAAGATCGACGAGGCCATCGGCCAGCCCTTCGAGCTCGACGGCCATCGCCTCCGCGTCTCGGCCAGCATCGGCGTGGCCGTCTTTCCCGAGGACGGCCTCGACGCCGCAGCCCTGTCGCGCCACGCCGACGCGGCCATGTACCGCGCCAAGCATGGCGCCAGGGCGGCAGACCGCAGCGCCTAGCAAGGATCGGCCACGCGCCCCCGGCTGCCAAGCCGGAGGCGCCAGCGCTCAGCCCAGCGTCGCTGTCGCCAGCTTGGCGCCAAAGCCGATGAACACCCCGCCCACCCCCGCGGTGGCGCCTGCGGCCACGCGGCGATGGCGGCGGAACTGCGCCGCGAGGCGCGCGCCGGCGAAGATCAGCACCGACAGGTAGAGCACGCTGCAGATCTGCACGATGATGCCCAGGATCACGAAGGACAGCGCCGGGTGCGCGTAGGCCGGATCGACGAACTGGATGAAGAAGGAGACGAAGAACAGGATCGCCTTCGGGTTCATCAGGCTGATCAGCAGCGCGGTGCGGAAGGGGTGCGGCGTGCTGCGCACCGGCGGATAGTCCGGCTTGCCGTCGCCGACCGCCTCGGCGCTCTCGTCCCCGCGCCGCCAGGTGGCGAGCGCGCCGCGCAGCAGGCTGAGCCCCACCCAGGCCAGGTAGGCGGCCCCGGCATACTTGATCACCATGAACAGCTCGGGCGTGGCGCGCAGCACCGAGGCCATGCCCATCACCGCAAGCAGCATCAGGATGGTGTCGCCGACGAAGATCCCGGCCGCGCCCTGGTAGCCGGCACGCGTGCCCCAGCGCGAAGCCGCCGCCATCACGTAGAGCGAGTTGGGCCCCGGTAGCAGCACGATGAAGACGGTGCCGAGGATGAAGGTGGTGAGGTCGGTGATGCCGTAGAACATCGCGCGGTTTCCTTGCGGGCTGACGAGCGGGACGGGGCCGTGATTGTGCGCCGCCCGGCAGCGCATTTCCAGCGCCCGGGCGCGGCGTTCAGCGCCGCTGCGCAACGAATTCGAGCGGGGGGTCCACGCTGTGGCTGCGGTGAATTTCCAGCCGGATGTGTAGCGCATCCCCGTCGGGCTGCACCTCGTAGCGCTGCACCATCTCGCTTGGCGGCTCATTGCCCGACTGCGATGCACTGCGCGTCAGGAAATGCAGGCGGCCGTCCCGCCACTCCACGGCCTCGAGTGAGCGCGGGGTGCCGAGAAAGCTCGCCCTGCCCTCGACGCCGCCGCCGCGCAACTCGAATTCGTACTCTTCCTGCAGCGTCAGCTCCCACGGATAGCTCACCTCGGCGGTCCATGTCCCGGCGATGGCCTCCGGGCCGGGCGCGGGGTCGCCCTCGAACCACCAGGCGCCAAGCCCGAGCGCGACACCGAGCCCGACCACCGCGGCCAGGGCGCGCCTGCGCCGCGGCGTCGTCGGCGCGGGCCTCGCAGGGGGTGTCAGCCACTGCGCGAGCACCGCCTCGAGCCGCGCCAGGTCGGCCGACCAGGTCGCGTCGCCCAAGGCCAGCGCGTGGCGGTTGGCCAGGCTGCGCAGCGAGGGCGGCAGCGACGCGGCGGCCGGCATCGGCGCCCCGCCGACCAGGATCGGCACCACCGGCTTGCCCGAACTCAGCGCCTGCTCGATCTCGCGGCGCACGAAATCGCCCGCCAGATCGAGGCGGCGTTGCCCGTCCTGCGCGGCATCGAGCCAGCCCGGCCCGATCACCACCAGCACGGCCTCGACCCGGCGCAGCTTGCGCTCGATCACGGCCTCGAAATCCTCGCCGGGCGTGATGTCGTCGACGTCCCGAAAGACGCTGCCCACGCCCAGGCGCTGCTCGAGCGCGTCGGTGAGCCGGCCGGCGAAGCCGGCGCTGTCCTCGCGACGGTAGGAGACGAACAGGCTGGGCATGGCAGGCGGTGCGCGGTGGCGTGGAGCTTCATTCAAGCACGCGCCGCCGCCGCCCGCCAGCCGGCCGGCTACAGGAACACGAACTTGGCGAGAAAGAGCACGAACAGCGCATACAGCGCCGGCGAGATGGCGCGCAGCTGGCCGGTGCAGAACTTCAGCACGACGTAGGCGACGAAGCCGAGCGCGATGCCGTTGGCGATCGAGAAGGTGAGCGGCATCATCACCGCGGTGACGATCGCCGGGATGGTGTCCGTGTAGTCCTCCCAATCGATGTGGGCGAGCCCGGTGGTCATCAGCATGGCGACGTAGATCAGCGCGCCGGCGGTAGCGTAGCCCGGAATCATGCCGGCCAGCGGGGCGAAGAACATCGCCCCCAGGAACAGCACGCCGACGGTGATCGCGGTGAGCCCGGTGCGCCCGCCCGCCTCGACGCCCGAACAGCTCTCGACGTAGCTCGTCACCGGCGGGCAGCCGACGCAGGCACCGATCACGCTCGCGCTGCTGTCGGCCTTGAGCGCCTGCGGCAGGTTCTCGATGCGGCCGTCGGCCTTGCTCAGCCCGGCGCGGTGCGCCACCCCCATCAGCGTGCCGGCGGTGTCGAACATGTTCACGAACAGGAAGGCGAGGATGACGCTGATCATCGCGACGTCGAAGGCGCCGGCCACATCCATCGCCAGCAGCGTCGGCGCGAGGCTTGGCGGCATCGACACCAGCCCCCCGTACTCGACGATGCCCGCCGCCCAGCCGATGAAGGTGACCGCCAGGATGCTGATCAGGATCGCGCCGAACACGCGGTAATGGCTGAGCACGCCGATCATCAGGAAGCACAGGCCGGCGAGCGCCGCGGGCAGCTCGAGCATCGACCCCATGGTCACCAGGGTGGCTTCGCTGGGCACCACGATGCCGGCGATCTTGAGCCCGATGAGGCCGAGGAACAGTCCAACCCCGGCCCCCATCGCGAAGCGCAGGCTGTGCGGGATGCTGTCGAGCAGCCACTGGCGCAGCCGGGTGAAGCTCATCACCATGAACAGCACGCCGGACAGGAACACCGCGCCCAGCGCCACTTCCCAGCTGTAGCCCATCTCGCCCACCACGGTGTAGGTGAAGAAGGCATTGAGCCCCATGCCGGGCGCCAGCCCGACCGGCCAGTTGGCGTAGAAGCCCATCAGCAGGCAGCCGAGCGCGGCGCCAATGCAGGTGGCGACGAAGGCCGCACCCTGGTCCATGCCGGCCGCCGCCATGATTGTCGGATTGACGAAGATGATGTAGGCCATCGTGATGAAGGTGGTGAGGCCGGCGAACACCTCGGTGCGCACATTCGTGCCATGTGCGGCGAGACGGAAGCGGCGCTCCAGCCAGCTGTCTGGCGGGGCTTGCGCGGCGTCGGCCGCGGCGGCCGTGGTGGAAGTCTGGGGGTGCATGAAGGGTCTCCTCTCGGCCGGCTGCGATGCGGCATCGGCTCGGGTTTGGCTATCTGCATCCCGGCTCGGTGGCGAACCCCGCCAGGATGCACTCTCGCACTGCGCGCCCTCTTTTGTTAACAATTTTGGCAACGACAGCGCTTGCAGTTTAGGCAGTCATGGCCGGCGGTGCCCATATGGGTTTCTCAATACCGCGCATCAGACCTTCCACATACCGTGCCGACGCGGTGGCCCGAAGCCCCTCAGCCGCCAGCCTTCGCCACGTCGCCATCGAGTCCGAGCAGGCGGGCGATGCCGGCGTCCGCCCCTCGGCCACCCCGATCCAGCGCAAGCCGACCTTCGAGGTGGCCGACATGCTCGATCATCAGCGCGCGTGCGCGCTCCAGGTCGTGTGCCGCGATCGCGTCGAGGATGTGCTCGTGGTCGCTGAGCATGCAGGTCGGCGGCGACTCGCGGCGATGGGCGAGGACCACCAGCGGCGTGCGCGTGACGATCTCGTCGAGAAAGGCGGCGAGCACGGTGTTGCCCACGCGCTCGGCAAGCTGCAGATGAAAGTCGATCGACAAGCGCAGCGCCTTGCGCAGCTCGCCCGCCTCGTAGGCCTCGCGCTCGCGCCGCACCAGCGCGCGAAGCGGCGCAAGGTCGGAGTCGTCGAAGCGCTCGACCGCCAGTTCGACGATCGCCGTCTCGATGTAGCGGCGCGCGGTGAACAGGTCGCGCCCCTCGGCCGCCGATGGATGGGCAACGAACACGCCGCGATTGGGCGCGTGCGTGACCAGGCGGTAGATCTCCAGCCGGGCCAGCGCCTGGCGCACGACGGCGCGATTGACGCCAAACGCGTCGGCGAGCGCCTGCTCCTTCAACTGCAGCCCGGGCGGCAGACGCTGGTCGAGCACTGCATTGCGCAGCGACTCGAACACGCGCTGGGTCTCCTCGGTCGACGGCGTCCTCGCCGCCTTGCCCGCCGCCATCGCCGCGACGCCGTCCTGTTCTTGCGCTTCGCTCACTTCATGACCTCCGTCCCCGCCCGTCCCGAGCGCTCATGCTTGCCGAGCGGGCCGCAGGATTATAACGAGATCGTGATTCCCCACATCCGCCCGGCGCCCGATCGTCCGCCCGCCAGGCCTGCCGCAATGACCCGCAAACCCCGATGGCGCGGCGCCTGCAGGCCGTTTGCGTCCTTGCCGCCAGGGGCTTAGTACGGGCAAGCGCAGTCGATCCACACCGGCCCTCGATTGTTGACAATCTTGTCATCAACAACCAGGATTCAGTCGCCGCCCCGATCTTGGACAAGCCGGTGCGGCCGGCGTAAAACAGACAGCAAGGCGCCGCGCAACCGTCCCCGCCCGCCGCGGGTCGACTGCACAGTGCGCGCCCCACCAGGAAGAGACGATGAACACAGACGCAATCCGCTTTCTGCTCAACGGCGAACCGGTCGAAGTGACCGGCATCGCGCCCACCACCAGCCTGCTCGCCTGGCTGCGCATCCACCAGGGACTGACCGGCACCAAGGAAGGCTGCGCCGAGGGCGACTGCGGCGCCTGCACCGTGGTCCTCGGCGAACTGGCCGGCAGCGCCGATGCCCTGCGCCTTTACAGTGTCAATGCCTGCATCCAGTTCGTGCCGGCCCTCGACGGCAAGGCGGTGTTCACCGTCGAATACCTGCGCCGCCAGGCCGGCGACGGCTTGCACCCGGTCCAGCAGGCCATGGTGGACTGCCACGGTTCGCAATGCGGCTTCTGTACGCCCGGCTTCGTGATGTCGCTGTGGGACCTGTACAACGCCTGCGTCCCGGACGGCACGCGCCCCGACCCGGCACGCATCCGCAGCCAGCTCACCGGCAACCTGTGCCGCTGCACCGGCTACCGGCCGATCATCGAGGCCGGCGAGCGCATGTTCGAGCACACCGAGCTGCCGCTCGACCGCGAGGCGGTGCGCGCCGGCCTGCTCCGCCTGCGCCGTCGCGAGGCGCTGGACTATGTTCATGAAGGCACCCACTTCCTCGCCCCGCGCACGCTCGCGCAGCTCGTCGAGCTGCGCCGCCAGCGTCCGCAGGCCACCCTGCTCGCCGGCTGCACCGACATCGGGCTGTGGGTCAACAAGCAGTTCCGCGACGTCGGCGACCTGATCTACATCGGCCAGGTCGAGGACTTGCAGCAGGTCGGCGAGGCACACGGCAAGCTGCGCATCGGCGCGGCGGTGTCGCTCAGCGACGCCTTCGCCGCGCTGTGCCTGCCCTACCCCGAACTGGGCGAGCTGTGGGAGCGCTTCGCCTCGCCGCCGGTGCGCAATGCCGGTACGCTCGGCGGCAACGTCGCCAACGGCTCGCCGATCGGCGATTCGATGCCGGCCCTGATCGCGCTCGGCGCCGAGGTCGTGCTGCACGGCCCCCGTGGCCGCCGCAGCCTGCCGCTGGACGCCTTCTACCTCGACTACATGCGCAAGGACCTCGCCGCCGACGAGATCGTCGAGGCGGTCGAGGTGCCGGTGCACGAGTCGGCGCTGCGCTTTCGCAGCTGGAAGGTGTCCAAGCGCTTCGACTCGGACATCTCGGCGGTGTGTGGCGCCTTTGCGCTGCGCCTCGAGGACGGGGTCGTACGCAGCCCACGCATCGCCTTCGGCGGCATGGCCGCCACGCCGCGGCGCGCCCTGCGCACCGAAGCCGCCATCGAGGGCCGGCGCTGGGACGAAGCCGCGCTGTTCGCCGCCCTGCAGGCCCTGGCCGAGGACTACGCGCCGCTCAGCGACCTGCGCGCCAGTGCCGACTATCGCCGCCGCACCGCTGCCGGGCTGTTGCGCCGCTTCTACCTCGAGACCCGTGCGCAGGATCCGCTCGACACGCAGCAGACGCGCGTGTTCGCCGCCTTCGACAGCTTCGCCGCCCAGCCCTGAGGTCGCCCCAATGAAAGCCGAATCCTTCACCCAGGCACGCCAGGCCACCCCGGCCGCCCATCACGGCCACCCGCACGAATCCGCCCGCCTGCACGTCGCCGGCGAGGCCACCTATGTGGACGACATCCGCGAGCTGGCCGGCACGGCCCACGCTGCGCTCGGCCTGTCATCCCAGGCTCATGCGCGCATCCTCGCCATCGAGCTCGACGCGGTGCGCGCCATGCCGGGCGTGATCGCGGTACTCACCGCGGCCGACATCCCCGGCACCAACGACTGCGGACCGATCATCCACGACGATCCCATCCTCGCCGACGGCGTGGTGCACTACGTCGGCCAGCCCCTGTTCGCGGTGGTGGCCGACAGCCACGAGCATGCACGCCGCGCCGCGCGCCGCGCCAAGGTGAGCTACGAGCCGCTGCCGGCGGTGCTCGACCCGCTGCAGGCGAAGGCGCAGAGCAGCTTCGTGCTGCCGCCCATGCAGCTCGTGCGCGGCGAGCCCGCCGCCCGCCTCGCCGCCGCGCCGCGCCGGCTCAAGGGCAGCTGGCAGGTGGGCGGACAGGAGCAGTTCTACCTCGAGGGCCAGATCTCCTATGCGGTGCCGCGCGAGGACGGCTGCATCCACCTGTGGTGCTCGACCCAGCACCCCACCGAGATGCAGCACGTGGTCAGCCATGCGCTGAGCCTGGCGGCCAACCAGGTCGTGGTCGAGATGCGCCGCATGGGCGGCGGCTTCGGCGGCAAGGAGTCGCAGTCGGCCCTGTTCGCCTGCATTGCCGCGCTGGCCGCGGCGCGCCTGCGGCGCCCGGTCAAGCTGCGTCCCGACCGCGACGACGACTTCATGATCACCGGCAAGCGCCACGACTTCCATTACGAGTACGAGGTCGGTTTCGACGACGACGGCCGCATCCTCGCCGCGCGCATCGAGATGGTGGCGCGGGCGGGCTTCTCGGCCGACCTGTCCGGCCCGGTGGCGACGCGCGCGATCTGCCACTTCGACAACGCCTACTACCTGGCCGATGTGGACATCCGCGCCCTGTGCGCGAGGACCAACACCCAGTCGAACACCGCCTTCCGCGGCTTTGGCGGGCCGCAGGGCGCGGTCGCGATCGAGCACATCATCGACAGTGTCGCGCGCGCGCTAGGGCACGATCCGCTGGACGTGCGCAAGCTCAATTTCTACGGCGGCGAAGGCCGCGACCTGACGCCCTACGGCCAGCGCGTCGAGGACAACGTGATCCACGAGCTGGTCGCCGAACTGGAAGCCGACAGCGCCTATCGCGAGCGCCGGCGCGACATCGCCGCCTACAACGCCGCCAGCCCGGTGCTGAAGAAGGGCCTGGCGCTGACGCCGGTGAAGTTCGGCATCTCCTTCAACGTCGCGCATTACAACCAGGCCGGCGCCCTGGTGCATGTGTATACCGACGGCTCGGTGCTGGTGAACCACGGCGGCACCGAGATGGGCCAGGGCCTCAACACCAAGGTCTGCCAGGTGGTGGCGCACACGCTCGGCATCGAGCTGGCGCGGGTGCGGGCCACCGCCGCCGACACCAGCAAGGTCGCCAACACCTCGGCCACCGCCGCCTCGACCGGCGCCGACCTCAACGGCAAGGCGGCCGAGGATGCCGCGCGCCGCATCCGCCAGCGCCTGGCCGAGTTCGTCGCCGGCCGCCATGGCATCGACGCCGATGCGGTGCGCTTTGCCGACGACCACGTGCACGCCGGCGCGGTTGCGGTCCCGTTCGCCGAGCTCGTCGCGCAGGCCTACCAGGCCCGCGTCCAGCTGTGGTCGGAGGGCTTCTACACCACCCCGGGCCTGAGCTGGGACCGCAGCACGCTGAGCGGCCGCCCCTTCTACTACTTCGCCTACGGCGCCGCCGTCGCCGAGGTGCTGGTCGATACCCTTACCGGCGAGTGGCGCCTGCTGCGCGCCGACCTGCTGCACGACGCCGGCAATTCGATCAACCCGGCGATCGACGTCGGCCAGGTCGAGGGCGCCTTCATCCAGGGCATGGGCTGGCTGACGATGGAGGAGCTGTGGTGGAACAAGGATGGGCGCCTTATGACCCACGCCCCGTCGACCTACAAGATCCCTGCCGCGCACGACTGTCCGGCCGAATTCCACACGCGGCTGTTCCGCAACCGCAACCACGAGGACACCATCCTGCGCTCCAAGGCCGTCGGCGAGCCACCGCTCCTGCTCGGCTTCGCGGTGCTGTTCGCGCTGCGCGACGCCGTCGCCGCGGTTGGCGACGGCCGCAGCGCGCCGCCGCTGCGGGCGCCGGCGACGCCCGAAGCCATCCTCGATGCGATCGATGCGGTGCGTGCGGCGTGCGCACCCGCCACGATGGAGGTGCTGTCATGAATCCCTGGGTGGAACAGCTCGCGCGCCTGGTCGACGCCGGTGAGCGCGCCGTGCTGGTGACGGTGGCCGCGGCCCGCGGCTCGACGCCGCGCGCGCCAGGGGCGCGCATGATCGTCAGCGCCGCCGCCTGCCAGGGCACCATCGGCGGCGGCCAGCTCGAGCTGCGCGCGATCGCCCTCGCCCGCCAGCTCCTCGCCGATGAGGCGCGTGCGCCCAGCCTGGTGCGCTTCCCGCTCGGCGCCAGCGTCGGCCAGTGCTGCGGCGGGGTCATGCAGCTGGCCTTCGAGCCGGTCGGCGCGGAGCAGCGCGACTGGCTCGCGGCCGCGCGGTCATACGCCGCCGCCGGCCGCCCCTGGGGCCGCATCGTGCCCCTCGTTGGCGATCGCCCCGTGGTGCGTGTGTTCGGCGACGAGCCCGCGGCGGTGCTCACCGATGCCCGCCAGCTCGAGCGCGCCCGCAGCCTACTCGCCGGTCGCGCCGATGACGCCGCGCTGTTGGCGAGCGAGCCCGCACGCGGCGCCGACGCGCTGCTCGACGTCAGCCTGCCGCCCGAACTGCAGGTGGTGCTGTTCGGCGCCGGCCACGTCGGCCGCGCGCTGGCCGAACTCTTCGGCCGCCTGCCGGTGCAGGTGCGCTGGGTCGATCCGCGCGAGGACGAGTTCCCGGCTGTCGTGGCGCCGAACATCGAGGTCCGCTGCACCGACCTGCCCGAGGCCGAGGTGCGGGCGGCGCCGGCCGACGCGGTGTTCCTGGTGCTGACCCACAGCCATGCGCTCGATTTCGAGCTGGTGCGCGCGATCCTCGAGCGCGGCGACTTCCGCTGCTGCGGCCTCATCGGCTCGCACGCCAAGCGCGCCAGCTTCGAGCAGCGCCTGCGCGCGCGCGGCTACGGCGAGCAGCCCATTGCCCGCCTGCACTGCCCGATCGGCACGCCCGGCCTGGGTGGCAAGGAGCCCGAGGTCATCGCCATCGCCATCGCCGCCGAAGTGCTGCAACTGCGCGGCGCCTCGTTCGCCGCCCGACCTGCTCTGCGCGACTGCGCAGCCTGACGCGCGGACGCCGCCGCCCGACCACGCGAGCGCGGGACAGCACGCCCGCGCTCGCCCTCGAACCCCTTCCCGAGCGATCCTTCCGACATGAGCACCCCCCACCTGCACGCCGTCCGCGGCGAGATCCTGCACTTCGTCGCCGACCCGGCCAGCGCCGGCGAGGCCGCCCTCGAACACTTCGCCGACGGCCTGCTGCTGCTGCGCGACGGCCACGTCGCCGAGCTCGGCCCAGCGCCGGAACTACTCGCCCGCCTGCCTGCCGAGCTGCCGTTGACCGACCACCGCGGCAAGCTGATCCTGCCCGGCTTCGTCGACACCCACATCCACTACGCCCAGACCGACATCATCGCCAGCCACGGCGAGCAGTTGCTGGCCTGGCTGGAGAAGTACACCTTCCCCGCCGAGGCGCGCTTCGCCGACCCGGCGCATGCGCGCCGCGTCGCCGACTTTTTCTGCGACGAGCTCCTGCGCAACGGCACCACCACTGCGCTCGCCTTCGCCACCGTGCATGCCGCCTCGGTCGACGCGCTGTTCGAGGCCGCACTCGAGCGGCGCATGCGCATGATCAGCGGCAAGGTGCTGATGGATCGCCACTGCCCCGACTTCCTGCGCGACACCGCCGCCGGCGGCTACGCCGAATCGAAGGCCCTGATCGAACGCTGGCACGGCCGCGACCGCCTGCAGTACGCGGTCACGCCGCGCTTTGCCGCCACCTCCACGCCCGAGCAGATGAGGCTCGCCGGCCGTCTGTACGCCGAGCATCCGGGGGTCTATCTGCAATCGCATGTGGCCGAGAACCAGGGCGAGGTCGCCTGGGTGGCCGGGCTCTATCCCGAGGCCCGCAGCTACCTCGACGTGTACGACCGCTTCGGCCAGCTCGGCATGCGCTCGGTGTACGCGCACTGCATCTGGCTCGACGACACCGACCGCCGGCGCATGGCCGAGACCGGCGCGGCGATCAGCTTCTGCCCGACCTCCAACCTCTTCCTCGGCTCGGGCCTGTTCGACCTCGGGCGCGCGCGCGAGCTCGGACTGCGCGTGGGCGTGGGCACCGACGTCGGTGCCGGCACCAGCTTCTCGATGCTGCAGACGCTGAACGAGGCCTACAAGGTGCTACAGCTCAAAGGCCAGAAGCTGTCGGCCGCGAGCGCCTTCCATCTCGCCACCCTGGGCGGCGCGCACAGCCTGTACCTGGATGAGCGCGTCGGCAACTTCCTGCCCGGCAAGGAGGCCGATTTCGTCGTCCTCGACCCGGCCGCCACCCCGCTGCTGGCGCGCCGCATGGCCTGCGCCCAGACCCTGGACGAGCGCCTGTTCGTGCTGATGATGCTGGGCGACGACCGCACGGTGGCGGCGACCTACGTGATGGGTGAAGCGGCCTGGGTACGCGAGCTGGCGCCGGCACGAGCGGCGTGACGAGGTCGGCGGCGCGGTCCGGACAGCTCAGCGGCGCAGGAAGGCATTGACCTTGTCGAGCAGCACCGCACGGTCGTACGGCTTGACGACGAAGTCGACCGCCCCGGCGCGGCGGCTCTCGACCACCACGTCCTTCTGGCTGTAGCCGGTGATCATGATCACCGGCGTGTGCCGACCGTAGTCGGTGTCGTGCAGGCGCCGCGTCGTCTCGATGCCGTCCATGTCGGGCAGATTGACGTCCATCAGCACCAGGTCGGGCGGCCGCCGGTGCGCGGCGCGCAGCGCCTCGGTACCCGAGGAACCGAACATCAGCTCCACCTTCGAGTCCGCCAGCAGTTGACCGAGCACCTCGCGCTGCAGCGGGTCGTCGTCGACGATCAGCACCAGCGGGCAGACCCGTTCGGCCGCTGCCTGCAGTTCTCGCACCGCGTCAAGCTGGGGCGCGATGAGGTGATCGAGCGAATCGATCCACACATCGAGCGGCTTCACCGCGGCCTTGAGGGCGGCGAAGCGCGGCCCCAACTCCTGCTTCTCGAAGCGCTCGAACTCGTCCTCGAGGCCGCTGGCGTCGCGCACCTCGACGAAGCCGCCGTGGGCGACGCGATGCGACAGGCCGCTCAGGGCCGCCCCCATCTCCGAGGCCGCCTGCTGCAGGGAGCTGTTGGCCGAGCGCAGGTGGCGCTCGCCCTGCGCGGCGTGCTCGGCCAGCAAGGCCTCCAGTTCAGCGATACGCCGTGCCTGGGCAGCGAGCTCGCGCGCCAGCGGGGCACCGGTGGCCGACTCCGCCATCTGGCGCAGCGCGTGGATCACCGCCATCGGCAGGCGCGGGGTGTCATGCACCATCGGCCAGAACAGGATGTAGTCGTCGAAATGCTGCTTCTTGCACAGCTCGAAGACCTGCTTCAGGTCGTCCTGGTTGCACAGGATCAGGGTGCGGTGCGGCAGCGCGTGCACCACCGTGCTCAATCGGTACAGACCGAGGTAGTAGCGCTCGGCCTTTTCCAGGCTGTCGAACGCGAGCACCAGGACTTCGGGCTTGGAGCGTTCGAAGTCGGCGAGGTGGCGGTCGGCATAGGCCGACACCGTGACGTTGTCGAACTCGATGCTGAGCAGACGCCGCACGAGGTTTCCGTCGGTGGCGTTGTCGGTCGCAATCAGAATCCGGGCTTTGGGGTCCATCATTGCTCCTGTCGTGCTGGACTTCTGCAGGCGGCCCCCTGCCGGCGCGTGGAGCAGTCGCGGTCGCCGTCAGCCGTGCCCGGATGATAGCCGAGGGCGGGCGGAAATCGCCGCAGGCAGGCGAAAAGTGATTGTCGCTTGCGTCCACGACCCCGCTCTGCCTATAAATTCGTCATGCTGTGACAAAATGCCGCACCGGCCATTCCGCGACACGTTACAGTAGCCCGCATTTATTCCTTATGCATAACAACGCGGCACTCTGCGCCTGAGGCGAACCGATGACGAGCTCCGCGCAACGGCCAGGCCGATCCGAAACCAGCGCCCTGGTCGCCCGCCTGAGAGGCGAGCAGCGTCGGCTGGCCAAAGGCGAATCGGACGCAGACAAGCGCGATGACGAACTGCGGGACCTGCTGGCGTTCACGATCAACCACCTCGAACGGCTCGACGATGGCAGGCGACAGCTCACGCACGAGCGCGAGGCAATCCTCGATGCGCTGCCTGCCCACATCGCCCTGATCGCGCCGGACGGCACGATCATCACCGTCAACGAGGCCTGGCGACAGTTTGCGCGCGACAACGCCC
>NZ_DAOMPS010000061.1:12005-23297 GCF_035444905.1 Thauera sp. | reverse complement strand
ATTGCTATGCTAACGCTTACAATTGCTATGCTAACGCTTACAATTGCTATGCTATAAAAAAAAATTAATTTTTTGAAACAAGTAGGAATCGAACCTACAACGGTACAAACCAACTGAGTTACAATCAGCCCCCTCACCACTCGGGATTTGTTTCTATTTATTCATAACAGGAATCGAACCTATACCCAAAAAGGACGAGATTTTAAGTCTCGCGCGTCTACCTATTCCGCCATATGAATTGGGGTCGTTTAGAGGAGTCGAACCTCTAAGAATAAAAGGGGTAATGAGCCCCTACTGACACCGGTCGAACGACTAAAGTTTTAAAATTAAAAAATTAATATAAAATTATAATGTGCAAATATGGGGTCGTTTAGAGGAGTCGAACCTCTAAGAATAAAAGGGGTAATGAGCCCCTACTGACACCGGTCGAACGACTAAAGTTTTAAAATTAAAAAATCTCATATTTGCACATTACAACCCAATTTTAATAGATAATTAAACCCTACATAAAATTAATACAATACACAACAATAATAAAAAAATTAAAAGGCCGTTTAGAGGAGTCGAACCTCTAAGAATAAAAGGGGTAATGAGCCCCTACTGACACCGGTCGAACAGCTGTTATTAAAAAAATTAAAATTTACAGGACTATCACCTTTTTTAGCAGATTATTCCAAAATCATTCAATTAATTAAAAAATTAAAACTAGTATATTCGTTCACCACTAAATACTTCTCAATTGATTTTTATTAAACTAACTACTTAAATGATTTAATTCGTTAGGATTAAAAAAACTCGTTTATACCAAACAAATTTAAATATCAAAACATTGTTTAAAAACGATTATCGTAAATAAATTTACGTAATTTTAAAAACTATTGGCATCCACTTAATGCGATTGTTAGTTTAAATACTAACAAAAACAAACCCTACAGTATTTAAACATTAATATTAAAATTTTTCTTTCAACCACAATTCTCTGCCGAATTTTCTAAAACAACCAATATCTACTGACCCAATTATTGTAGATTCATATGAAAAAAAAATTAAATAAATTAATTTTAATTAATATTATTAAAAAATAATCCAACCCTAATTCTAGCTTATATAGATTTCAGCTATTATAACTGCGCTTAACGTAGCGTACCAACCGTGCTGTTAATCTCAGCAATTAGTTAACCATAGGTTAAGTCTTCCTAGTCCTCTCGTACTAAAGTAAAATGTTGGTTATTTTTTTAAAGTACAGTAGATAGGGACCAAACTGTCTCACGACGTTCTGAACCCAACTCACGTACCACTTTAATCGGCGAACAGCCGAACCCTTGGAAGGTTGTGCGCCTCCAGGATGTGATGAGTCGACATCGAGGTGCCAAACAAACCCATCAATAGGAACTCTCAAGATTCATCAGCCTGTTATCCCTAGCGTACCTTTTATCCGGTGATCGATAATAATTCCTTACATTATTACCGGGTCAATATAACAGACAATACTGTCCTCAACCTACTTGTAAGTATGTTAATCAGACCCCTTAAAGTTATTAAATATCTCAAATAATTAAAAAATTATTTTACAGGGAATCATGTGTTCATCTTCGTTACTATTTAGAAGATAGCCGCCCCAGCTAAACTAACAAATTTTTTTTTATTAATATAATAAATATTATTATTATGTTAAAATAAACCATAATTTAAGTGGTTTTCCAATTTTGATAAATCTCCCACATAACTATATAAACCACAGTAATTTTAAAAAAAAATTTAAAGTAAAGGTGCATAGGGTCTTTCCGTCTAGCTGTACTTAACCGCATCTTCACGGTTATTTCAATTTCATAGAGATAATTCTGGAGACAGCGGAGCAGTCGTTACGCCATTCATGCGGGACGGAACTTACCCGCCAAGGAATTTCGCTACCTTAGGACCGTCAGGGTTACGGCCGCCGTTTACTGGGGTTTATAATCGAAGCACAATACCTCAATAGTTTAGCCTTGCAGCACTGGGCAGGCGTCAGATTTTATACTTCATTAAAATTTAGCAAAATCTTGTGTTTTTGTTAAACAGTCGCTACTCCTTTTTTTATGACACCGTTTATGGTCCCCCTTATTCCAAAGGTACAGGGTCAATTTGCCGAGTTCCTTCAGAATTATTACCTCTTTTGCCTTCATTTACTAATTTACCCACATGTGTTTGTTTAAGTACGGTTTTATTAATTAAATTATTTCCTGGATCTAATATAAAATCAGACATCGAATATAACAATCATCTAATTTTAGTTATGTTAAAACATATTTATTAAATCATATATTTAATTAAACAACAAATGTTAACCCATAAACAAATTTCAAAAAACTTTTTTGTTTTAGGGACCGATTTTTACTTTGTAAGAAAATCAAAACAAAGAAACCCATAGGTATAAGGCAATAATGATTCGCACATTATATTTATTACTCATACTAGCATTAATAATATTGATATCTCCAATCAGTTTTCCAACTTATCTTCAACAATATACAAAACATTCCGCTACCATTAATTTAAAAAAATTAATTTAATGTTTCAGTATGTTGCTTAACTTTTAAATTTATGATCCAATAAAATACAGTTAATTAAACAATTTAACATTAAGTATTGGTGAGCTGTTACGCTTTCGTTAAAGGATAGCTGCTTCCAAGCTTACCTCCCAACCTTGTTTATATTACCAGATTCTTGTACTTAGCAACATTTATAAACTTTAACAATTAATCTAGGCTGTTTCCTTTTCGATAATTAACCTTCGCGCTAACTATCTGTCTTGTTACATTTATAAATACAATTAGAAGATTTTCAAAAATTTGCAAGATAGGGTAAACCCTTAACCCACAGACGATTAAAATTACACAACCTGTATTTAAATAAATAACTAATTCTACCTACATAGATTTCGCGGAAAACCAGCTATCACGAAGTTTGATTAGCCTTTCACCCCTAATTACAATTCATCCCAAAATTTTGCAACATTTATGGGTTCGGTCTTCCAAACAATATTAAATCACAATTCAACCTGATCATAATTAGATCACCTCGTTTCGGGTCTTATTAAAATAACTAAAAATTTTTTCAATACGCTATTTATAAATACAGCTTGCTATTTTAATAAACTTGCTAGTTCATTATACAAAAGGTACAATGAAATAAAAAAACTTCATTTGATAATGCATTAAGTTTCAGAATCTTTTAAATTTTTTAAAAAAATTCTTTTCACCTTTCTTTCACAATACTTATTCTCTATAAAGTTTTTAAAAAATAGTTTTTGAAGAAGGTTCTCCAATATTCTATTTCAGTAAATACTGAAATATAATAACATTTAACTTTATCTTAAAAAATTATTTAAAAAATTAAAAAAAAATCAAAATTAAATTAAAAAATAAAATAATATAAAAAAAAAAAATTAAAAATTGTAAAAAAAAATTAACATACTCTAATTTCACCCAACCCAAATAACGATTAAAAAAAAAAATACAAAAATTAAAAATTTTTTTTGTTAAAAACTCAATCATATATTTTTCAGCAAAAAATTGCCCTAAATATAAAAAAATATTTCTAACAAAAACTTCAACATTTTTTTTTAAAAAAAAATCTAAAAACCAACCAGATTGATTAAATCTCCTAAATTTAAAAGAAATAAAAAAATTATACAACATTTTATAAAACAATATACAATAAATATTTTGCGTAAATTACATAAGAATTAATTATTCTAAATTAAGTTCTGGGTCAGGAAATCTTGTTACAAAATCTCATCAATAAGGTTCGTATGTTACATGATTTACAAAATAACCAATTTTTTTCATATACGAGAATTTAAAACAATTTAATTTATAATGCAAACTTAAAAAAAATGTATAATTTAAAAACGTACTTGCTAATAAATAATAGTATTCATTACCTTTTACTCTAAAAAAAAAAGAATAATCAACCAAATCATCCTGTTTATGAATTAAAAAAGAAATAATAGGGAGACCTAATCTAGAAATTTTAGTAACATTATTATTAATTACAACTGTATCTGTAACAAAAATTGCTGAAATTTTATGAGTATTGCAAAAAATATCAAAATACCAACACCAATTCCATTTAGAAAATTTTTTAGGATCTGAAAAAAAAAAATCCCAATTCTCAGAAATATTTTTTTTACCATAATGATTAATTAAAAAATAAAAAAAATTTTTATAATCAGAATCCAAAATTATTAATTTCATATCATTTAAAAAAAAATTAAATAAAAAATTATTACAAAAATGGAAAACCTTAGTTCATACTGAATTATAAATATTAGCTAAACGTTTATTAATTTTAATTGTAGGATTTTTAACTACAAGTAATTTTTTATTATAAATATAATTTCTAGATCATAAAAAATAAAATTTTAAAAAAAAAACATTTTTTTCAGATACACTAATTTCTTTATAATCTTCATCAAAAAAAACTATCCTATGTATATGAAACAATGTTCTAGGTAAATGATATTTACCTTCTTGGGAAGAAAAATACATAAAAATCATATGCTCCATATTCAAAAATAAAAACACATGATTTAAAAAAAGATATTGAGAGATTTGAATCATAGTCAAAACTCATAACACTTAAACTTTAAAAATAATCAATATTAAACATTTATATTAAATATTAAACCAAAAAACAACAAAGAAAAAAAACATATACAAAAAAAAAAAATTTCTTTTAAAGTCAAATCAATTAAAATATTATTTTTAAATTTTAAATTTAAACCAAATAAAATATTAAATCAACATTTACTAAAACCAATTAAACCTAAAAAATTAGCAACAAACAATAATAAAAAAACAGAAATAAAAGAAAAATTAATTAAACCTGAAAAAAGATAAAATTCAGAAATAAATTTTAAAGTTCCTGGTAACCCTGAATAAAATATTTGCATTAATATTACCATTATACCTAAATTAGGGGTTATATGTAAAATACCTGATAATTCAGAAATTATTCTTGTATTATATCTACGTTGAATACAATCAACAATATAAAACATCATTGATGATAAAAATGCATGTGTTACACAAAATAAAACACCACTTATATACAAACCTGTATCACCTCATAAAAATGCAATATATAATAAATTCATTTCTTGAACTGTACCGTAAGCAACCAATTTTTTCAAATCTAATTGACCTCACATTTTAATAGAAGCATCTATAACACCCATAATAGCAAAAATTGAAAAAAAAAAAGTATCAACCTCAACCAACAACTCATTAGTTAATTTAAAAAAACCGTATATAGCTGTTTTAACCAAAAAACCACTTAAATAAATAGAAAATCCTGCAGGTGCTTCCACATGAGTTTTAGTCAACCAATATTGAAATGGTCAAATAGGAACTTTGAAGCCAAAACCAAAAAATAAAAAAAAATAAATTCACCAATTTTCATCTGAAGTAAAAATAAAATTTTTTAAATTTAAAAATGATGTGTGACCAGTAGTATAAATTACATAAGCTGTTGAACTTAACACTAATAAAGAACCTAATTGTGTTCATATTAAAAAATACAGCGATGCTTGTATACCACGTTTATAAGGACTCACAAAATAAACAAATAAAAATGAAGGAATTAACATACATTCATATAATATAAACAACAATAAAACATCATTAACAACAGTATATAAATATATAATAAGTACAAGTAAATTACAAATAAAAATAAATTTAATATTTTTTCAAAATAAACGTGTATCAAGAGCTAAAAACGATAAAAAACCTACTATATAAGCTAATATTATAAAAATAAAACCAAAAAATTCAATAGAAAATTTATTAAAAATATTTAAAAAAATAGGAATTTTTAAAAACAAAATATCATTATATATAAAATTAAAATTATTAAATAAATAAACATAAACCAAAGATTGATAAAATTTCAAAAAAACTAAAAATGATAAAAAAAAAATAAAAAAAGAAATTAATAGTGTACACAACAAAATTAATCTTAAAACAAACACATTATCAAAATTTTTAATTAAATTTAAAAAATTATTTTTTTTAGAAAAATAATAAACAATAATAGATAAAATTAAACTAAAAATAAAAAACAAAAAATTAAATTCAATACAATTTTTTAAAAAAAAAATCAAATGAAAATTAAACAATATTTAATTTTTAAAAATATAACTAATAAAATTCACATAATATAAATAAAAATAAATATGAATAAATTCAAAAAATGTAAATTTTTTAAATTTAATAAAAAAAAAAACAAATCTAATTAAATCTATTAAAATATTAAAACAATAATTAATAAAAAAAAAAAAAATTTAAATAAAAAGTAATAAAAATCCTCAAAAATTCAATCTTTATAAAAAACTTTAATTTGATTAACTTTTAATGATTTTAAACTCAAAATAAAATAAACTAAATTTCTAGAAAATTTCATTTTAAAAAATCTAATATTAACATAAGATCAAATATTAATTTTAAAAATATTAGAAGGTGAGTCTGAAACATTGTACCAATATTTATATAAAACATTAAACATCTGTATAAATTATTCCTGCAAGGAATCGAACCTTAATTTATGAGGTGAAAACTCATCGTCCTAACCATTAGACGACAGGAATTTATTTATAAAAAAAATTAAATTTTTTTAGCAAATGATGACAAAAATTTTTTTCTTCTTATTGTAATAGGTATTGTACCACGTAAATAACTACCACGAGGAGTCATACGTTTTTTTAAAAGAACGCATGCATTTTTTTTAAAAACAACAACAAGACCATCACGTCTATGACTTCTAAAAATACTCCTAATAAGAATCCCTCTTGATTTTGTTTTTTTTCGTAAGGGGTTATCAGGTAACACCTCTAACGCTGAACATTTAACAAAATCACCAATATATGCATATTTACCTTTTGCACTCTTATATACATGAAAAACTCTAGCACGTAATATACCACAATTGTCAGCGGGTTTAAAAACAGTACTCTTCTGTATCATTTACAAAAAAATAACTAATTTTATTAAATTATAAAGAAATAACATCATAATTTTGGGTTTCTTTTTTTTTAAAAAATCTAATAGCACTTAAAATGAAATTTTGATCAATTAAATTTTGTTTTCTTAAAAATGATGAATTTATAAAATCATTAAATAAGTTAAATAATGATAAAAAATCAGAATAATTTGATAATTTAAAATTATTTTTTAATCTAAAAAAATTTATACAAACAACACTTGCAATTAATAATAATAAACCTGCAAAAATAAACTCCAAACTACTAATTAAATAATAACTAGATTTTAATGGAGATAAATCATTCAATTTATTATTATACAACGCTTCATAATAATCATCATTTGATAAAAATAAAGATTGAAAAAATAAATTATTTTCTACAACATAAGAATAATCTATAGTAAAAAATAAAAAAAAAAAACTTATAAATAAACCTAAATATTTATAGAAAACTAAAAAAAAAGAATTTTTTTGAGTATCACTAAAAACATTTAAATAAAATAAGCACAAAACACTTATAAAAAGTATAACACATTCAGTTAACCATAAAATTGCTGTAAACAATTCTAGATTATAAAAACCTAAAAATAAACCAAAAATAAAAAATTGCATAAAAATATAAAACAATATTATATAAAAATTTATTGAAAAATAAATCAAATATATAAAAAAAATAATAAAAAATTGAAAAACATAAATTTCACTAAAAGGATTAATTCAAGGCCACCATTCTTGAAAACCTATAAAAGATAAAATTATTCAATCCAAAATAAAACTTTTACTCTGTAATCAATATACCAAAATATTTTATATCAGTTTTTTAGTTTAAAAATTAAAAAAATAAATAATTATTTAAAAAAAAACCAAATAAAAAATTAGGAAATTCTCAACCACCAAAAAATAAAATAATTATTACAAGTGAAAAAAAAAATAAATGTAAATACTCACCTAAATAATATAAACCGAAAAAAAAACCACCATATTCAGTTGTATAACCAGTTACTAACTCTGATTCAGCTTCTGGTAAATCAAAAGGTGATCTACTAGTTTCTAATAAAAAAGTTATTACAATTAAACCTGACAAAAAAAAAAACAAAAAAATTAACCAATAAAATTCTTGATAAATAACTATCATAGAAAATGAAAATGATTCTGAAACTAAAACAACGTTTAATAGCATAAGTCCTAAAAAAATTTCTAAATTCAGCATACCTATACCAGTTCTAATTGCTGCTAATAAAGCGTATTTATTTTTACTGAAATAACCTGTTAAAATTACACATAAACCGAATAAAACAGAAAACAATGATGTGTAAATTACATTGTATTCAATTTCAAAAATTGAAATACTAGGACCTCATAAACTATTTATTCAAAATGAATAACACACTCCTAATGCAATACTTGGTATTGTTACAAATAAAAACTTATTCGTTTCATTAGGGGCGAATGCACCTTTTATAAATAACTTTATTGCATCTGCTATATACTGCAATCTACCTTTATAACCAACGAAATGCGGCCCCATTCGTCTTTGTACTAATGCTAGAAATTTTCTTTCAATTAGTGTTAACGACGCAATAATTATTGTCAAGACCAACATTAATAAAATATTTATAATCAAAGTGTAAACCACTCCTAATAAAGTGTAAACCACTCCTAAAATACTCAATATTAAAAAATAGAAAGTATTTATAAAATTTAATTAATTTTATAAAATTCAAACTCACTAAAATAAGAATTGGATAAATAAATTCTAGTTTTTGAGTTTGGTAGTCTATTTATATTTTTATTAGTGTATTGTAAATAACGTATTTTATAAACATAATATAAAACTCTTTTATGTCAACGAGGAATACCTAATGTACTATAAACTGCAACCCTTCTTTCAATGTGTGAATCTAATAACATACAAAAAAAAAAAAAAACACCTAACATTGTTACTAAATGACCTGTTGATGCCATACCATGTCAACCCATCATAAATGCAGGATAGTCATGTACACGTCTTGGCATACCTGAATAACCTAATCAAAACATTGGTAAAAATGTTAACCATTGACCACCAACAAAATAAATAAAATGCATATATGCAAAAATTCTAGAATATTTTATACCAAATAATGCTGGGAAATAATAATAAATTGCACCAAAAGCAGCAGAAAATACACTTGCAGAAAACATTAAATGAAAATGTGCTATAACATAAAATGTATCATGCATTGAAACATTTAAACTTACATGTGATAACCACATACCTGTTAAACCACCAGATAAAAAAAATAAAATAAATGCAAAAACAAATAATAAAGCCACATCTCATTTTAATGCACCATTCAATAAAGTCATTGTCCAATTCACAATTTTAATTGTTGCTGGTAATGAAATCATAACAGTAATTGTACTATACAATGCACGACTTCTATGATCCAAACCAACCAAATACATATGATGACCTCAAACAACAAAACCCATGTAAGCCATCATATAAATAGCCCAAATTAAATGGTGTTTTGAAGCAATACGTCTAGTATTAGAAAATGGTAATACCATATTAACAACACCAAAACAAGGAATAATAAGAACATAAACTTCTGGGTGACCAAAAAACCAAAATAAATGTTGAAATAAAACAGTATCACCACCATAAACAAACTCAAAAAACGTAGTTTGTCAATGTCTATCTAATAATAACATAATCATAGCAGCCCCTAAAACAGGAGTAATTAATGCTAACATACGCATTGTTAAAAATAATGATATTGTAATAAAAGGTAGTAATACACGTCTATTACGTAACCCAGGCATACTTAATGTACGTCTAGTAATTAATAAATTGGTAAATGAGATAGTTGTACTAATACCTGTAAAAATAACACCAATTACTGCAATATCTTGACTACCTACACCTGTAAATTTAGTATTACTAGAAAATGGTGTTATAAACGCTCAACCTGACATAGTTAAAGTACGATTTGAACATTTAGTAAAATATACTTTTCTTCTTCTAGCTTTTACAGCTTTGTCTGCAGCAAATCAAAGTGATTCTGGATAACTTAAAATTGATGTTCAAAATACTAATTTATTTGGTACAAATGAAAAATCAGTATAATCTTTTAATTTAATTTGTTTACGATGTTTCCAAAACATGAAAAATTCTTCAATATCATACAATTTTAATGATTTAGAAAAATTAAAACCAGTTTCATCAATTTCAGTAAATAAACGCACTCTTGATTTATCTAATAATGGTGAAAAAAATACAGGTTTATCATAATAACGTCAAAACTGTGGTCTTAAAAAAGCTGTTTTTGCTAACAATAATCAACCACAAGGTTGTATCCAAAACCCAATACTATTTAATCTTGGGAATGCAACATCTTTAGAACCAATATGATATGGAATAAAAAAATTAGCAAAACCACCAAAAAAAATTGGAACAGCTACAAAAAAAACCATAATAAGTCCATGAGCAGTAATAACTTGTAAATATCTTAATGAATCACCTTTAAAAAAAGTACTACCAGGATAAGCTAATTCTAAACGAATCATTGTAGCTAAAATAGCACCAGATAAACCAGAACACATACTAAAATAAAAATAATTTAAAGCTATTCTTTTATGATTAATAGTATAAACATACTTTTTGAAAAAGTATTTTCTTAAATCGTTAAAACGATTAAAATTATTTCTCAACCTTTTAAGAAATAAAAAATCAGTAAAATCCTTTTGAAGTCCTGAATACAAAAATTGTAAATCAGAACCAATATTTTTTATATCACAAATGATAAATTTTAAGTGTGAAGAGAAAAAGGGCATCACTTTGAAAAAACATTTCACGTATTTGAATAAAATATTAAACAAAATAAAAAAAATCAAAATAATAAAAATATCTAAAAGAAAAAAAATTAAAATAATAGAAAGATCAAAAAAAAAAAATCAAAACAACAAATATTACGAATCAATTAAATAAAGGAATGTTGGTTTTTTTAAAAAAAAAACTACAAACAAACATAAAAAATACCATAAATACGTATATATAAATATGGTTTATAATTAACAAATTATAATAATTATAAAATACATAAAATAAAATAAAAAGTAGAATAAAATTTAATCAACCCAAACCAAAGTTGTTAAAATTAATAGTTACATACATATATTATACACAATTGCAAAAATAATAAAGACTAATAATTAACATAGCCCAATCTAGTCAATCCAAACCAAAATTATTAACAAAATTGTTAATTGTTAATAAAACCATTA
>NZ_DAOMPS010000061.1:0-11905 GCF_035444905.1 Thauera sp. | reverse complement strand
ATGTTAGTAAAACCATTAATGTTAGTAAAACCATTAATGTTAGTAAAACCATTAATGTTAGTAAAACCATTAAAATTAATATTTATACATCACATAAAATAATATAAAAAATAAAGTCCAATCTATTCAATCCAAACCAAAAATAATAGTAACATTGTTGTTATACAACATTATTAATAATTTTAGATTTTAATGAATCTTTAAAAAATTGCTCATAATTATTACCAACATAACCAATATTTCAATAAAAAAAATTAGCATTAAAAAAATTTAAAAATCTCAACTTAAAAAAATAAAAAAAATCAGTTAAACTTAAATAAACTAATTTAAAATCATAAAATAAAACTCGTAGAAATAATCTTCTATTATTCACATAAAATCAATAATATGGTGAATATAAAAAATTTTTTAAAAAAAATTTAAACCAAGGATACATAAATACTCAAGCAAATATATACAAAATTATAAAATTTTGAAAATTTGCAGCCAATAAACTGTATCTTATACGTTTAATTTCTAAACTTCTTAAAACAAAAAAAATTCAAAAACCATAAATAAAAACAATATGTCAAAATTTTAATACAAACAATAACATAACATAATGGTTAACCATTCTAGTACGTCTAGGTTCTGATTCTAAGAATCAAAAATGTTCATCAGTATCAAAAATTCAACTAACATTGCTATAAAAATTCAAAATATGAATAAATTGATAAAATTCTAACCAAACAACATAAGTTAATATTAAGGTTAACAACAATAATAATAAACTTTGTTTATTAAAAATATTTCATTTTAATGATAAAATTAAAAAATATGTTAATAAAATTAACAAAACAATTGGAAAAATTTTTAAAAAAAATAAACGTCACGAAAACAAATGGGTTTTAAAAAAATTTATTTGATCGAACATAAAAAAAGATTCTTGTGAAGCATTTAATGTAAAAAAAAAAAAACAAATAAATGTTGATGCTTCAATCAACCAGAATAAAATATAACTTCTACGTCAAAATCTTTGAATAGCTGTTGTATATTTACCAAATTTATATTTTTTAAAAAAAAATACAAACCCTGAAACTAATCAATATATAAACATAATAACACTTATCCATGAAAAAAAAATTTTGTTAAATGGTAAAGTTTTTATTACTAAAATTGAATACATTATTAACACTAATAAAATTGAAACAATCCATAACTTAAAACCTTTTCATAAAAAATTAAAGCCTGATAAAAAAAAGTCTCGGTTAAAATTAGAAAAAATAGATTTATTTTTAAAATTTATAAAATTAAAATAAAAACCATGTTTAGTTGCCAACATTCTAAAATTAGTTCTAAAAATATTGAAATCATCGTATATAGATTTAAAATTCAAAGATATTAATTTATAAACAAAAATTTCAAACCAAAATGTATCTTTTTTTTTAAAAAAAAGATCATAAAGATCTCTTTTTAAAACATAACTTTGATGGTCTTTGTAAAATTGTTGTTCTTTTGCATCAAGATTCTGACGTTCCAAATCAAGTTTGCTAAAGCACAAATCTAATGTATCAAAAATAAAACAATAAAGAAGTCTAAGATATTTCTTAAAAACCTTTTTATTAAAAAAAACCATACCCAACCAAGGGAAGTAGGAATCGAACCCACATCGACGATTTTGAAGACCGTTGTTTTACCACTAAACTATTCCCCTAATAAAAAAATTTATTTAATTATGTATTTTATACATTTCATAAAAATAATAACTCACCTTTAGTAAATTCACCAAATTTAATTACTTGATTACATCACCATTTAAAAGACTCAAATAAAAATGAAAATGATAATTCTGTTTTTTCAGGATAAGATTCATATGTATACGAAGTTGTACCTCGTAATGGATGTGTAAGATATCTAAAAAATTTTAAAATTGATTTACTGTACCAATGAATTTGGTTAGAAACAATTTTAAGTTTATAAGCAAGCACATACGGATGGTATATATTTGTATATTCTGGATCTACATTTAAACCTAAACGAGTTTTATTATTAATATCAGCAAAAACTTCATCATGAGTATGAATATTATATTTCCAACTTCTTAAAGCATGTTTTGAATACTCTTCAGATTCAATTAAAAATTCTTTAATTATAAAACCAAACCAATTTAATAAAAGTTTAAATTCATTCACTAAAACACAAACATTGTAAAAATTATATTTACATACTTTAGAAAAAATGAACGAATAAAATAAAAACATTAAACCTCATCAAATATAACCAAAATTAAATGTAAAACGATAAAATAAAAAAAATAAACCATAAACTATAATAATGTTTAATCACAAACACCAATAAAAACCTGTTCTGTAAAGTTGTCTGTTTCTAGAATATCTACTTTTATTAAAAATTCTATTTTTTCTTAGAAAAAAAAAATTAAAATTTTTTAAATTATTATAATTAATATATTTATTCATTGAAGAATCAGAAAATTTAATTTTTGTAGTTATTTTATTTTTAATAGTATTATTAAATTTTTTAAAAAAAATATTTTTAAATCTAAATAAAAAAATATTTTTAAATTTTAATAAATTTTTTTTTTTATCAACTAGTAAATCAGTAGATAGCATCCACTCAGTAAATTCAGCATAATTTTTTTTATAAATAAAATACATTTTTTTAAGGTGAAAAATTTTTTTTTTTCGAAAAAAAATTATACCCATTCTAGTTTTTTTTTTAAAAATAATTTTATTTTTAATAATTTTATGTTTACAAACTTTAAATAAAGCTTTATGATATAAACACCAATCAGAAAATTTTTTTAAATCAAGTATTGTTAAAAAACCATTAGATCTATGTAAAAAAATAAAAAAAATAAAATCAAAACTTATCAAGTTATATGGTGTATGAACATCATAAAAAATATGTGATATAAATCTATAATATCTTTTAAAAAAAAATTTTTTAAAAATATAAAAATAAAAAAACATATTAATTTTAATATCAAAAAAATTTAATTTTAAAAAATCTTTTTCAGCTTTAATTTTAAAAAAAAATGAATTTACAAAAAAATTAAATTGTTTAATTAAAAATTTTAAACTCATAAAATAAAATTCTTCTAAATCAAGACGATTTTTAAAATTATGAAAAAATAATATACGTGGTTTATTTTTTTTTAAATAATCGTAATATACTATCCTTGGAAATCTTTCTTCTGAGAATAAAAAAAAAAATGATTCTTCAAAGAATACTGATAATTTTTGAACTAGATACATACTACGTACATAATCTAAAACAAACATATTACAGTTACAGAAAGAAATACAAAATGCCTGAATAAGGCATAAAAAAAATAAAAAAATAAAATCTAAAGCGCACCAAAGAACATAAAAAATAATCACTTCAATAAAAGTAAAAAATAAAGTAAAAATTAATTTCACCATAAATAAAAAAAACAACATAATTTTATTTAAAATAAAAATTTAAATATGATTTATAGAAAGTTAAATAAAAATAATTTTTTGGTCTTAATTTTAAAATAAAACCTACAAAAGACCTGCATTTTTTAAAATTATAATTATTTTTTCTATTAAAAAAATGTGTAGGCCAAATTAATTCAAAAATTGAATTAAAAATAACCAATTTTAAAAAATTATAAATCAGTAAAACAATTAAAAATTCTTCAAAAAATAAACTTAAATCGAACAAACATATCATGTTCAAAAACAAAAAAATTCAAATATTAAATAAATTTATATAAATATTTTCTTCCACCGACAGGTTCCCCTACCAGTACCTTGTGTCAACTTCACTCAGATAACCAGGACAGTCTAACAACCCATTCCGAAATAGACAAGACTTTTGGAACATAAACTACAATAATATATAAAACACTACACATTATTGTAAATAAATAAATCAAAGTTAAACATAAATTTCAAAAAACTATACCGGGTCAAAACAAGCGGCGTTAATTCAATAGCTTATTCATAGGCCTCTCGAAATGTACTAATGCTCAGAGCGTGATGGGCGGTGTGTGCAAAATTTGATTAACCATTCACCGTAACGTACTAATTTACGATTACTAACGATTTCGTCTTCATACTTTCGAGTTACAGAAAATAATCTGGACTGAGACAGTTTTTAGAGATTTGCGAAAAATCAATTTTTAGCAACTCTTTGTTTCCGCCTATGTAACACGTGTGTAGCCCAAAATACACGGACCATAAGGACTTGACTTCAGTCCCTTCCTCCTCAAACTGTCAAAATTGTATAACAATGTAACGACAGCATCGTTTTTTTAGAAAAAATTTATTTTAAAATTAAATAATTTTAACTACTAAAAAGAGTTGTTAAAATTAAATTACAATTTACACCAAATAAACATTAAAACTAAAAAAAGGAGTTGCGTTCTTTATGAAACTTAATTCTATATTTCACAACAAGAACTGACGACAGCCATGCAGTACCATAGTTAATAAATAAATAATTTTTATTAAAAAAAATTTAATTTTATTAAAAAAAATTTGGTAAGATTTTACGCGGATTATCGTATTAAACCACATGTTCCACCGTTCTAACAAATTCCCGCCAATTCAGTTAAGTTTCTCCCTTGCGACAGTACTGCCCAGGCGGAGTATTTACGCGTTAACTTGACCCTAAGATCAATACTCATCGTTTACAGTATAAACTAATAGGGTCTCTAATCCTGTTCGATATTTATACTTTCATGCATCAGCGTCATTTTAAAATTGTACACCACTTCCACTCCTGGAAATCACTGCAAACTAACTGTATTTTATCACTAATTTGCAACAACCATATACAAATAAAAAAATCTAGTCAAAAGGTTTTATATTTTACCCTAGTCAACTATTGTAGTTAAATATAAATTCTTTTACCGCCTACGCATCCTTTACGCCTAGTTAATACGGATAACGCTTGCTACTCATGTCTGACCGCGGCTGCTGGCACATGCATTGGCCATAGCTTCTTATAGATTTACACTCATTATACTCAATCTAAGCTTCAACTTTACAGCTGCCATAGCTTTCTTCATTGTCACCGTTTCGCTAAGTCACGCAATCGCGTATTGCTCAAGATTCCTCACTGCTGCGAACGGGAGGTTGTTCTCATACCTCCTGTGGCTGATTCTTCTTTCAAATCAACTAAGGATCACAGGCTTTACGTTATAAAAAACCATTATTATTAATATTATCGGTAATGCATTTGGCGCATCTCGTAAAAAACCTAATCCTAAGTCTAAACATCACACAACGAAAACCAAAAATTACAATAAAAATTATTACACTTTTCAAAAAATTTAGATAAACTCAAAATAATAATTTAAAAATAATTTTTAAAAAAAAAAAATCTTTGCTTTTTGATATTTCACCACACCTATTAAAGTTGCAGGAGGCTTACTTAATATTACATTAACAACCAATTAAGCCAATTCTAAAGAATTCCAAAAAAGGGTATTAACGATAAAATTTAGTAATGTATCGAAAAAGTTATTACTTATCTATTGTAATTGTGTGGTAGAAATAAACTTGTTACTCACCCTGCCGCTATGATAATTAATATATAAATTTTGAAAAATTAAAATTCAACAAAATTTAATAAATTTATTAACATCCAACTTGCATGTGTTAAGCGTTCGGTTAGCGTTCATCCAGAGCTAAGATCACACCCACATGTAAAAAAAATGTACACATCCATTAAAATTTTTAAAAAAAATAAAAAATTAATATATAAAATTATTGAAATTATCATTTATATTTTCTTGTACCATAATGATAAGCAACCCTTTTAACATTTTTAGTAAATAACATTTTTGGTAAACCAAATGTATGTCATCATAATAAAAAGTGTTCAAAAGGTAAAGCACAAATACGAATAGGCATATGATGGTGGTATCTTCCACAAACTTCAGCACATTGACCATAATAAAAACCAACATTATCAATATAAAAATTATGATGTGTTGCTCTACCAGGAATACAATCCATTTTTAACCCTAAACCAGGAATAAACCATGAATGAATTACATCATAACTATTTGTTACAGCAGTAATGTTAACATGTGCTGGTAATACCAATGTACGTCTAGTTCTTAGTAAACGTTTTGATAAAACAACTGATGTATTTTCATATCTAGTTTTATTTTTTTTAAAAAAATTATATTGTTTGGTAGGATTGCCTAAATTTTCAATAATAGTCTCATTATTAATTAAATAAGGATTTACACTTCATCTAACTTTTTTTAAATTACCACCGTCTGGTTTTTTTTCAAATTTTACACGTAAAGGTACATTTTTACGTCTTTTATAACGTTTTTGTTTCATAGTTAAAAAAACAGAATTAGACACAGGTTTATGTTTAATTTTAGCATTATTATCAAAAAATCTAAATTTAAATAATTCAATAACACCAGCTTCTAAATTAAAACTAGATTTATTAGAAATTGGGTATTTAATTAAACGTACTGGGGTATTACCATTACTACGTTTAACTCAACGATTAATTTCTAAAAAGTCATTATAATTATATAAACAATTATTTAACATAGATAAATTAGGTTCGTTTTTAATATTGTTTTTAGGTGAAACTAAAAATTTAAATAAATTATCTTTAATATTAATTTGATCTTTTCTATTATTAAAAACATCAAAATATAGTAAATTATCAACATTTAATGAAAAATTTGTTTCATCAACAAAAGACACAAAATCTGACCATAATAATTTTTTATTTTTAGTTCTAATATTAACATTGTTGTATAAACCGTTTAAAACAGAATGTTTGTCTGACATATTTGCAATTTCACCAAAATTAACAAAATCTTCTGAACCTACTAAACTATCAAAAAAAAATTGATCAACTTTTAAAAAAGATTTTTGAAACAAATCATAATCTTGTAATTTCAAAAATTTCTCAAAGAAATCATATTTCAATTGTTCTTGAGGTGAAATTAAATGAAAATCTTTTTTTTTTTCAAATTTTTGTGATAATTCGGATCAATAATTTTTGACTCATTTATTTTTATAACGTAATTGTAAAATATGTAAATAATCATCAGAAACTTGTGAATCTCCTGGTGTAGTTATTTGTCATTTATTTCTACCAATATTTTTAGGCACTGTTAATATATCAGTAAATGCTTTTAATTCGAATTTATAAATCCAATATCATTGTTTACCACGAATTCTAATTGTTAACAAACCTGTTTCAGATTGCCATTCAATCATTTTTAAAATTAATGTGGAATTTGTAATAATATTAGCACACCATGAAATTGGAATTAAACAAACAATTAAATCACCTCATTTACCATGAGGTCTTAATGATGTTGCAATACGTGGTCTAAATTTTAATGTTCTAAAGCGAACAACACGTAAAATAACTAAATAATAAAAAGCTCATAAAAATGAAAATCAAAACCACCATCAATATTGTCATTGGGTTAGATGTATTAAAACATCTGATTTAGTGTTGTTAAAACCAACACCAAAATTAGTTTGTAAAGCTACTTCAGTGACGATGTTCCCTCACACAGATAAATTTATTATATTTATCTTTTTTATAAAAAAAATTATTTTTAAGTTAAGTAATTAATATTTAAGTTTAATAAAACAATATTAGTTTTCATTAATTATCAAAAAATATATCAGAAAATAATTTGAAAACATTTAATTTTTTATTATAGCTTTAAAAAAAAAAAAAAAAATAATATTAAATTTAAAAAAATAAAAAAATTAATTTGATAATTAAAAAAAATTATACGTCAATTTACAAAAATTAATATTAATATTAATATTATTAAAAATCAATTAAAATAACTAATATTATTTGAAAATGTAGGTAATAAATATAAAAATTCATCATATTTTGATGAATTTATTGAGTGCGTTATAAAACCTTCTCCAAGTGAATTTTTATTTAAAAAAATAAAAAATAAATAAATTATTATAAAATACGATATTATTATAAATAGCGATATTATATAATTTGAACTTAAACTTGAATTTGTATAAAATTGTGAAATTAAATTTTTTTTATTTGTATCATTATATATTATTTTTTTTGATTTTTTAAAATCAAAAAAAATGTAATAAAAAAAACGGAATGAATAGATAATACCAAATACAGCACCACCTAATATATTTACTAATACAAAAAATGTATAAACCATATCATTATTATTACCTAATAACAATAAATGTTTTATATAAAAACCTAATGTAAAAGGTAAACCACTCAAATTAATCAAACAAACAAAACTAGAAAAACATTCAAATGGTAAATATTTTCACAACCCACCCATTCGTCTAATATCTTGTACATTTCTAAAAAAACGAATAATATTACCTAAACATAAAAAAATAGCAGCTTTAAAAAAACCATGTACATATAAATATAAAATAGTGTATTCTGGTATAAAAGTACTATAACAAACCATTAAAAAACCACAATGACTAATTGTAGAGTATGCTAAAATTTTTTTAGAATCTGATTGGTATACAGACCCCAACCCTCCAAAAAATGCTGTAAAAGAACCTATTAATGGAATAATATAAAAACCATAAATTGAAAGTTCAAATAAATATGTAAATCTTAATAATAAAAAAATACCAGCTGAAACTAACGTAGCTGAATGAATTAGTGCAGACGCTGGTACAGGTGCTTCCATTGAATCAGGTAACCATAAATGGAAACCAAATTGTGCTGATTTTATACAAATACTTAATAATAAAAAAAATGTTACTATATTCAGTAAAGAAACTTTAACATTCACAATATTAAAAATATAATTATTTAAAACAGATCAATTCTCATTTAACACATTAATATTAGTTTCATCAACAAACAACATAATTAACAATAAAAAACAAAATAATGAAACATCACTCAATTTATTAAAAGAAAAAGCTTTGAACGCAGATTTTAATACAGATATTTTTGTAGATCAAAAATTAATTAAAAAAAAAGATGTTAAACCTATTAATTCTCAACCTAAAAAAATAACAAAACAATTACCACTTAATACTAAACATATCATACTAATAACAAAAGCATTTAATAATAAAGTAAATCTTTCAATATTTGGTTCATATCTAAAATAAGAAAAAGTAAACATATACACAAATACAGAAATTGTAAGTGTCAAAAAAAAAAAACTATATGAAACTGAATCAATTAATAATTCGAACGAAATTTGTTGATTTAAATCACAAACAAACCATTTACCTATATTAATTATAATTATTGTATTTTTTAAAAAAAAATCATTAAATGATATTAATGATGATATTCAAAATAATACAATACTGATTAAATTAAGTATAAAAACACCATAAAAACCTAAAAATGACAAATAAAAAAAACTAAATAATGTTGTAAAAATAAATAAAACATAAAAAAAAAAAAAAAATGGTAAATTATAATGGTTGTAGTATTTTAAATCATAATTCAATTCATTTAAATAAACAAATAAATTTATACCATTTTTGAATGGTAAATTTAAAATATTTATAATAATAGAATCAATTTTGTTTAATAAATTATCATTATAAATAATTTCAAATTCTGAAAAACCAACAATTTCCAATATTAAAAATAATGGATAAAATAATAATAGTTCTAAATAACATCACATGAATTTTAATTTATTAAAATAAATAGAATTTAAAAATTCAAAAATATTATTTAAAGTTTCATCACTAAAATAATTATACAAATTGTATGAAATTAAAAAAATTACACTCAATGTAAAAATTAATTTTATAAAATTTGAGAAATTAAATTTAACATTAAATTTAATATTTGTAAAATTAGAAATAAATTGTTTAAGCATAAACTTTATTTATCAAATTAATTTTTAATTTTTAGAATGTAACAAAGAAAGGTACTCAATTCAAAATATAAGTTTACAAAATTGTTCACGACCATCTTCAATATAAAATGCAAATATACCAAACCAAAACTCCTCTAACAAAAAAAAAATTTCCATTAAAATTACAATTTAGTTTGTTGTAAAAAATTTATTTTATTAAAAATAAAATAAAAATTTGAATTAATTAAAATTGGTCTTCTACAAATATTTGTAGCTAAATAAAAAAAAACAAAAAAATAAGCAAATAACATACCATCATTACCACCTAATCTATTATAAAAGCGACCATATGGTAAAAATGTATTTGTATACATAGCACACATAAAAAAAAAAAAAAAAAATAATTGATAAAATAAATTAAATTCTAAGTTAAAATAAAATTGTTTATAAAAATTAATTTGTCTTACACCATCTTTAATTATTAATTTTTTTTTAGCAAAAAAACCACTCTCATTAAAACCGTGTAAAGTTGGTTGGTGAAATAAAATAAAAAATAAAAATAATAAACCAAAAATACCTGTTTTATGGTGTGGGCATACAATTAACCAAGCCATGTAAGGTCTAAAATACCAATGTGGTGCAACACCATAAAAACGTACATCTGAAATCAAACCGATATCACCTCACATAAAAATTTCATATGAAAGTGCTTCAGGATCAGGGTAAATTCACCAACAAAAAATATTCAATAAAATTATAAATTCAATAAAAGTACCTAATTCATTCAACAATGCTTCGTCTCATCAACTCATTTCAGATTCAAGACCATCATAAGTAGATTCGTTTTTTCAATCATAATGCATATCAACACCATGTAAAACTCCTAAATAAGCCATATAAAATGCTGAAACATAATGACCATAAGCTAAACGAATTAAGGTATCAGTATTTAAATTTTTATCAGTAAATATTCACCAATAAATTTTACCATGAAATAAAAAAAATGTGTGCATAATATTTGCTGCTATAGTTAATGTAATTTCGCTTAAATGTGTACAACATAAAACCAAACCGAAAAAGGTTACAACTTGTAAAATCATAAAAGTAAAAACACCACTTTTTCACGCAACTTCATGCTCATAATCAAATGCGTTAATATAAAGTTTTCTAAATAAATGTACTCATGAAAAAATGAATAACAAATCAACACCACGTTCATGAATTCAAAAAAAATCGTCAATATACAAATCTTCAACATCCTCTTCATCACGAACTAATGGTACCATCATTGCTTCAGGAACCAAACTAAATGATAACATTGTACCACTTACTAATTGTGAAAAAACAACAAGGATAATAAAAAAACCAAATAATGATGATGTGTCATGAAATGCTACGGTTAATAATGAAAAATATTTTACTAAATTAATTAAACCTGCATTAAAATATACTTTAAAAGATCCTACCAAATTTAAAAATTATAAATAAAAAACAGAATTATCAGTTTGAGTAATTTTTTTAAAAATATAAATGTTTTTATTTTTTAAAATATTATTATTAAATTTTAATTTTTTAAAAGAAATTTTTAATTTTGAAACTTTAATTAAATATGTAGATCGTTTTTTAGGTACTGCCATAATACAAAAACATTATTAATACAATTTACGTGAAAAAGTTAATTTTATAAAAAAAATTTTAAAAAAATTAAATAAAATATAAAATACAATTTAATTTTTATCAACCTTTTTATTTTGTATTAATTTAATAACACAATCAAAATAAATAATAATTATTATATAAAATAAAAACAAACTTGTCAAATTTGCATTTAGAATATTTATTATTCAAATTTTTTAAAAATAAAAATATAAATTAAAAATAAGAATATAAAAATGAAATTTAATTTTCATCAACTTTTTTTCATCAACCTACAACCTCAAATAAACTTTAAATAATATAAAATATTGTAAACAAAAAATGTAAATTTACGTCTTAAATGTTCATTTTTCAGATGGAAAAATGAAATTCAGTTTTCATTAATTTGTTCTGAAAATGAATTGTTATAAACGGAAAATTTTTATAAACAAAATG
>NZ_DAOMPS010000060.1:0-23700 GCF_035444905.1 Thauera sp. | reverse complement strand
CCAAGATGAAACTCAACAAGATGCTCGACGAGAAGACCATCATGACCCAGCAACGCGTCAATGGCTTTTTGCTCAAGACCGTGAAGAAGATCAAGTAAGCGCCACGCCGCAGAGCGCGCCGCCGCACGGCGGTGCGCTCACGCGCGTTTATGAGCAGTCGGCGCGGCAATGTACCGCCAGCCAGAGCGCATCCTGCGACACGGACTCGACGCGATGGCGGCAATGCGCCGGCAGACTCACCCAGTCGCCGGCCTTCAGCGCAAGCCGGCGGCCGTCGTCGAAGGCCAGCTCAGCGGTGCCCGCGAGCAGCACTACCCATTCGTCCTCGGCCTGCTCGTACCAGAACCCGGTCGGGCTGGCATGGCCGAAGGAAACGATGCGTTCGACGCGGCAGACGCGGTTGGCGAACAGAATCTCGAAAGCCTCTTCCCCGCGTGCGTCGGGACATTCCTCATAAAGATTGCCTTCGACGTGCGCACTCGAGCGTCGCCCAGTTCCCTCGCATTGATCAGGTTCCACGGGTACCGCCGCCGCAGCGGGCAGACGGCTCGTGGGCAGGCGGGATGGAAGCCGACTTCTCGATGCGGATTTCCTCGAGGACTCCATCACGACTGATCACGATTGCGGTACCTGTCTGCTCAGCCAATTCGCGAGCACGCAGCGCGGCACGCTGCATGGCCTGGGCCGACAAGCGCAGGTCGGTATCGCGTGCGGCTTCCAGTGGTTGTTTGTTCATGACTTCTCACTCCAGTCCAGCAGCACCGGCTCGGGTCCAGCATTGTCATCCCGGCGCCGTTCGGCCCGGCAATGATGATGACCTTCCTGTCATCAATCATGCTTCACCTTAGCGAAACACCACCGTCTTGTTCCCATGCACCAGCACGCGGTCTTCGAGGTGGTAGCGCAGGCCGCGGGCGAGCACGGTCTTCTCGATGTCCTTGCCGTAGCGCACCATGTCCTCGACCGCGTCCGAATGGTCTATGCGGATCACGTCCTGCTCGATGATCGGGCCCTGGTCGAGGTCGGCGGTGACATAGTGGCAGGTGGCGCCGATCAGCTTGACGCCCTTGTCCCAGGCCTGGTGGTAAGGCTTGGCGCCGACGAAGCTGGGCAGGAAGCTGTGGTGGATGTTGATGATGCGGCCCGGGTAGGCGGCGCACAGCGCGGGCGACAGGATCTGCATGTAGCGCGCCAGCACCATGGTGTCGCCGCGCACTTCCTCGAAGATGCGCTGCACCTCGGCGTAGGCGGCGGCCTTGTTGTCGGGCGTGACCGGCACGTGGTGGAAGGGGATGCCGTGCCACTCGACGAAGCCGCGGAAGGTGTCATGGTTCGAGATCACGCAGGCGATCTCGATGTCGAGCTCCTTCGACTGCCAGCGCGCGAGCAGGTCGTACAGGCAGTGCTCCTGCTTGCTCACCAGCACCACCACGCGCTTCTTGACCGCCGAGTCGGTGATCTTCCACGTCATCTCCAGCTCGTCGGCCAGGGGGCGGAACTTGTCGCGGAACTCGGCCAGGTGGAAAGGCAGCGAGTCGGCCTTGATCTCGATGCGCATGAAGTAGCGGCCGAGCGCCTCGCCCTCGCGCGGCGGCTCGGCGTGCAGCGAGGTCTCGAGAATCCAGCCCTTGTGCTCGGCGATGAAGCCGGAGACCTTGGCGACGATGCCGACGCGATCGGGGCAGGAGGCGGACAGGGTGTAGAAGCGTTCGCGGTGCATGGTGTGTGAAGGGCTCAGCCGGCGCGGGCAAAGGCTTTGTCGATCTCGGTGCGCAGGCTGGCGTAGTCGCGCACCACCGGGTATTGCGGAAACTCGCGCACCACGTTCTCGGGCGGGTGGAACAGGATGCCGCCGTGGGCTTCGCCCAGCATCGCGGTGTCGTTGTAGGAATCGCCCGCGGCCACGACCTTGAAGTTGAGTTCCTTGAAGCGCCTGACCGCCTCGCGCTTCTGGTCGGGCATGCGCAGGTGGTAGTTCACCAGGATGCCTTCGGCGTTGGCCTCGAGGCTGTGGCAGAACAGCGTCGGCAGGCCGAGCTGCTTCATCAGCGGCTTGGCGAACTCGTAGAAGGTGTCGGACAGGATCACCACCTGGTAGGTGTCGCGCAGGTCGTCGAGGAAGGCGCGTGCGCCTTCCATCGGCCCCATGCTGGCGATGACCTCCTGGATGTCGGGCAGGCCGAGCTGCTTCTGCGCCAGGATGTCCAGGCGGTACTTCATCAGGGTGTCGTAGTTGGGCTCGTCGCGGGTGGTGCGGCGCAGCTCGGGGATGCCGGTACGCTCGGCGAATTCGATCCAGATTTCGGGGACGAGCACACCTTCGAGGTCGAGACAGACGATACGCACCACACGCTCCTGAGGGCAGATACGGGGAAGCCGCGATTCTAGCAGGCTGCACGCCCACGCATTTGTCCGCGATAATCGGCGCACTTCGGCCCCTGAAGCGCCCGTGATCAAGCTCATTCCCGTCGCCCGGCTGCGGCCCGGCATGTACATCCACGACCTTCGCTGCGGCTGGCTGCAGCACGACTTCGTGCGCAACCGTTTCCTGCTCGGGGACGAGGACGATGTGCGCAAGGTGCGCGCGCTGGGCGTGGCGGCGGTCGAGGTGGATACCGAGCGCGGCCTCGACCCGGACACGCTGCCGACCGAGCCGACGGCGACGCCGGTCGCGGAAGCGGAGAACGCCGGCGGGACGGGCGACGGCCCACGGCTGCAGACCGCCTCGAAGGTCGCCAACCCCTTCGAGCGCGCCCGCGCCCTGCACCGCGAGGCCAGCGCCATCGTGCGCGACTTGCTCAACGACATCCGCCTCGGCAAGCAGATCGAGATCGAGAAGGTCGAACCCCTGGTCGAGCGCATCGTCGATTCCATCTTCACCCAGCAGGACGCGCTGCTGCCGCTCGCGCGCCTCAAGCAGCACGACAGCTACACCTTCCAGCACTCGGTGTCGGTGTGTGCGCTGATGACCGCCTTCGCCCGCACCCTGCAACTGCCGCGCGAGCTCATCCACGAGATCGCCGTCGGCGCGCTGCTGCACGACGTTGGCAAGGCGCGCGTACCGGACGAGATCCTGAACAAGCCGGGCAAGCTCACCGACGCCGAGTTCGACCGCATGAAGAGCCACGTCGTGCAGAGCAAGATCATCCTGCAGGCCACCCCGGGCATCAGCCAGATCGCCCTCGATGTGGCCGCCCAGCATCACGAGCGCTTCGACGGCACCGGCTACCCGAACAAGCTCAAGGGCGAGCAGATCAGCCTCTACGGCCGCATGGGGGCGATCGTCGATGTGTACGACGCGATCAGCTCGAACCGCGTCTATCACAAGGGCATGGCGCCCACCGAGGCGCTGCGCAAGCTGCTCGACTGGTCGGCGAACCACTTCGAGCCACGCCTGGTGAAGGCCTTCATCCGCTCGGTCGGCATCTACCCCACCGGCGCGCTGGTGCGGCTGGAAAGCAAGCGCCTGGCGGTGGTGCAGGCGCAGCACGCCGACAAGCCAATGCAGCCGACGGTGAAGGTGATCTTCCACACTGCCGGCCACTACCTGCGGCCCGAGGATGTCGACCTTCGCCGCTCACAGGACCGCATCGTCGGCCATGAGGATTTCACCGACTGGAACATCGACCCGGCCCGCTGGCTGGCGCAGTAGCTCGCGCCACTGCGCTCGAAGCGCAGCACAGTCAGTCGGCCGGGATCGCCTCCAGCGCCTCGTGCAGTTCCAGCCAGCGCAGCTCGGCCTCCTCGATGCGCTCGGCGAGTTCCGCCTGGCGCTTGTTGAGCGCCGGCACCTCGCCTGCCTGCGGGCCCGTATACAGCGCCGGATCGGCGAGCTTGTCGTCAAGCTCGGCCTTCTCCTTGTTCCACGCCGCCAGGCGCTTGTCGATCTGCTCGAGTTCCTTCACCAGCGGCCGGCGGGCGACCAGGCGGGCCTGGCGGTCGGCGGCGGCCTGGGCGCGGTCGGCCTTGCGCGCCGCCTTGTCGGCGGCCTGGTCGGGGCAGGCCGCGGCGGCGGCGACCTCGGCACGGCGGCTGGCGAGCCAGTCGCGATAGTCGTCGAGGTCGCCGTCGAAAGGCTGGATGCGGCCACCGTCGACGAGCAGGAAGCGGTCGCAGGTGGCGCGCAGCAGCGCGCGGTCGTGCGACACCAGCACCATCGCGCCCTCGTAGTCCTGCAGCGCCATCGTCAGCGCGTGACGCATCTCGAGGTCGAGGTGGTTGGTGGGTTCGTCGAGCAGCAGCAGGTTGGGCCGCTGCCAGATCAGCAGCGCCAGCGCCAGGCGCGACTTCTCGCCGCCCGAGAACGGCCCGCAGGGCGTGGTCGCCGGGGTGGAGGTGCCGCCCACGCCGTCGCCGCGGAAGTCGAAACCGCCCAGGTAGTCGCGCAGCTCCTGCTCGCGCGTGGCCGGGTCGAGGCGGACCATGTGCTGCAGTGCGGACTCGTCCGGGCGCAGGGTTTCCAGCTGGTGCTGGGCGAAGTAGCCGGTGGCCAGGCCCTTGCCTTCCAGGCGGCGGCCGCTGGCGAGCTGCAGCTCGTGGGCGAGCAGCTTGATCAGCGTCGATTTGCCGGCGCCGTTGCGCCCGAGCAGGCCGACGCGCTCGCCGGGGCGCAGGGTCAGCGTGATGCGCTCGAGCACCGTCTTGTCGCCATAGCCCACCGCGCCGTCCTCGATCTGCAGCAGCGGGTCGGGCGCCGGCGGCGCGTCGCGGAAGGCGAAGCTGAAGGGGGTGTCGACGTGCGCCGCGGCGATGCGCTCCATGCGCTCGAGCGCCTTGATCCGGCTCTGCGCCTGGCGCGCCTTGGTGGCCTTGGCGCGGAAGCGACGGATGTAGTCCTCCATGTGCGCGATGTCGCGCTGCTGCTTGTCGAACATCGCCTGCTGCTGCAGCAGGCGCTCGCCGCGCTGGCGCTCGAAGTCGGAATAGCCGCCGGTGTAGAGCGTGAGCTTCTGCTGCTCGATGTGGGCGATGTGGGTCACGCAGGCGTCGAGGAACTCGCGGTCGTGCGAGATCAGCAGCAGCGTGCCGCGGTAGTCGCGCAGCCAGGCCTCGAGCCAGATCACCGCGTCGAGGTCGAGGTGGTTGGTGGGTTCGTCGAGCAGCAGCAGGTCCGATCGGCACATCAGCGCCTGCGCCAGGTTCAGGCGCATGCGCCAGCCGCCGGAGAAATCCGCCACCGGGCGCTCGATGTCGGACTGCAGGAAGCCGAGGCCATCGAGCAGCGCGGCGGCGCGCGCACGCGCGGCGTAACCGCCGATCTCGTGCAGCCGCGCATGCAACTCGCCGATGTGCGCGCCATCGTGCGCCGCTTCGGCCGCCGCGAGCTCGGCCTCGATGCGGCGCTGCTCGGCGTCGCCGTCGAGCACGTAGTCGATCGCCGGCTGCGCCAGGCCGGGCGTCTCCTGGGCGACGTGAGCGATCACCCAGCCGGGCGGCATGTCGAGGTCGCCCTGGTCGGGGTGGAGCTGGTCGCGCAGCAGGGCGAACAGGCTGGACTTGCCGCTGCCGTTGGCGCCAGTGAGGCCGACCTTCCAGCCGGGGTGGATCTGCAGCGTGGCGGCCTCGATGAGGACCTTGGCGCCGCGCGCGAGGCGCAAATTACGAAGACTGATCACGAACGGATACACGGCCGCGGGGCCGCGGAATGAGGTAAAGGCGCTATTCTACGCGCCAGCCGAATCGCCTCAGGAACACCGTGCGCATGACTCGCTCCGCCCCCACCCTGCTTGCCCCGATCCGCTCCGCCGTGCTCGCCCTGCTGCTCGGCGCCGCCGCCCTGCCCGCCCTGGCCCAGACCGCGGCCAACGACGACGCCCGGCGCGCTGCCGACCGCGCCCGCATCGCCGCGCTGGAGGCCGAGGGCAAGGCCTTGCGCGCCCAGGCCGACGCCACCTTCGCCGCCGCCGAGGCGGCCTGCCACCAGCGCTTCCTGGTCAACCGCTGCATCGATCAGGCGCGCCAGGAGCGCCTGCAGACCATCCAGCGCGCGCGCGCGATCGAGGCCGAGGCGCGCCGTCTGACCCTGGCCGAGCGCCAGCGCAATGCCGAGGCGCTGATGGCCGAAGGCGCGCGCCCGCTCACGCCGGGCGAGGCGGCAAGCCCGGCCGAACCGACGCCGCTGCCCGCACTGCCCACCGCCTCGCCGACGCCGCCCAGCCCGGATGCCGCCATCGTGCCCTCGCCCGCGGCCGAACGCATCCGCGCCGAGCGCGAAGCGAGCAGCCGCGAAGCCGAGGCCGACGCGGCCCGTCGCCGCGCCGCTGCCGACGCCGAGCGCGCAGCCGCACGCCAGCGCAGCGCAGAAGAAGCTGCCCGCCGTGCCGAACAGGCCGAGCGCGACCGCGCGCGCTACGACGAGCGCCTGCGGCGGTACGAAGAAGAACAGGCGCAGAAGAAGAAGTAAGCGACAAGCAGGCGCCCTAGGCGGGCGCGCCTTCAGGCCGTCTCGGCCCGCGCCCACGCGAGCGCGTCCTCGAGGCGGTCATTGCCCCAGAACAGCTCGTCGCCGACGCGAAAGCTCGGCGCGCCGAACAGGCCCAGCTCGGCCGCGCGCTCGGTCTGGCAGCGCAGCGCGAGCTTGTTGGCATCGGACTGCGCACGCGCCATGACCTCGCCCACCGGCAGGCCGAGCGTGGCGAGGATGTCCTCGATCACCGCCGGCTCACCGATCTCGCGGTCCTCGGCGAAATTGGCCGTCATCACCGCGCGCGCGAAGGGTGCCACCCAGCCGTCCTCGACGCCGATCAAGGCCACCCGGGCGGCAAGCAGGCCATTGCGCGGGAAGCGGCTGGGCCGGTGGAAGGGCAAGCCCTCCCGGGCCGACAGGCGCTCGAGGTCGCGCCACATGTAGCGGCCCTTGGGCGGGTAGATGTTGAAGGGCGAATCGTTCCAGCCCAGCGCGAGAAAGACCGGTCCGAGCAGGAAGGGCTTCCATGCCACCTCCACCCCGGCGGCCTCGGCCGCGCGCTCGATGCGCATCACCGACAGGTAGGAATAGGTGCTGGCGAACTCGAACCAGAACTCGACGACGGGACGGGGCATGGCCGCAGCTCCATACGGGAGGAGCTGCCACTATAGAACATCGGCACGACGTCGACGGATGGACACGCCGACGCCGTCGGTCTGGTCCAGGATGCCCGGCTTGCTGACACTCACCGCCACGGCCTTGAGCGCAAAACGGCCGAGCAGGGTGTCGGCGACCTGCTGCGCGAAGGCCTCCAGCAGATGACTGCGGTTCTGCTTTGCCAGCCGGCGCACGGTGGCCGCCACTTCGGCGTAATCGATTGCATCATCGAGCTTGTCACTGAAACAACTGCGCGAATGGGCCGCGTCCAGTTCGAGATCGATCTCGAGCGTCTGCCGCCATTCGCGCTCGTGCGCGTAGGCGCCGATCACCGCCTCCGCACGCAGGCCGCGGATGTAGATGCGGTCATCCCCATCGGGGACCGACAAGGGGATCGAGACGACGTCCTCGGGTAGCTCACGGAAAGGGGCGATGAGATCAAGGTTCATGCTGGGCAGCCTGCGCAGGGAGGGTTAGGGATCGCCGCCGGCGGCGCATGCACGCGGCCGGCGGCGAAGACTCAACGGGCAACGAAGACGCCGTACTCCTCGCTGGCGTCGAGCAGCCAGCGGTACAGGTAGTCGGCGAAGCTGCGCCGGATGATCAGCTCCCACTGCGCCTCGCCCACCCGGCGTATCACCGCCGTGCTCTTGGCGAAGGTCGTGCTGATGCCCTTGCCCACCGGGAAGCTGCGCGGATGGAAGTCATAGCCGGCCGACTTCATCAGCACTTCGCGCGCCGCGGGGCCGCTCAGCTCGAGCAGGGTCTGCGCACCGCTGACCTGCATCACCGCATAGTGGCCTTGCAGCGCCTGACGCAGGCGCTGCTCGGTGGCGAAGTCCTCGCCTTGCGGCACGACGATCAGCCACTCGTCGGGCGACACCCACTGCACACTGAGGCCGCGCGCATCGTCGCGCGACACCGGCCCCACCTTCAGCGGCAGCGGCACGCCGAGGGCCGCCTCGACACCGGCGCAAAAGGCCTCGTCGGCCGCGTTGCCGCGCAGGATCAGGTGGCCGAGGAAGGCGCGCTCGCGCAGCACCACGCCGGCGTTCTGGGCCGAGGCCTCGGTGGCCACCGTGACGCGGCAGAGGGAGAGGGGCGACTCGGCGCGGACCGCCGCCGTCGGGTGGGCATCGAACAGTGCGACATCAGACATGATGGCGGGCTCCTTGGGGATCGTAGAAGACGGGACTGACCACTTCGGCGGCATGGACCTTGCCGTCGGCCATCGGCAGATAGACGGTCTGGCCGATGCGCTGGCTGCCGCCCTTGACCAGGGCAAGCGCGAAGCCATGACCCAGGTTGGGGCTGAAATAGCTGGAGGTGACATGACCCACCATCGGCATCGGGATCCTGATCTCCTTGTCGAGCACGATCTGGGCCCCTTCCTGCAGCACCACCTGCGGGTCGAGCGGCTTGAGGCCGACGAGCTGCTTGCGGTCGTCACGCCGGGTGTCGGGTCGGGTCAGCGCACGCCGACCGATCCACGAGTAGGGCTTCTTGTAGCCCACGCACCACTGCATGCCGAGGTCTTCCGGCGTCACCGAGCCGTCGGTTTCCTGGCCGATGATGATGAAGCCCTTCTCCGCGCGCAGCACGTGCATGGTCTCGGTGCCGTAAGGCGTCAGGTTGTACTTGGCGCCCTTGTCGAACAGCGCCTTCCACACGTGCATCGCATAGTTGGCCTGGACGTTGATCTCGTACGACAGCTCGCCGGTGAAGGAGATGCGGAAGATGCGCGCCGGCACGCCGGCGACCTTGGCCTCGCGCCAGTCCATGTAGCCGAAGGCCTCGGCGGACACATCGATGTCGACCAGCTCGGCGAGCAGCTTGCGCGCGTTGGGACCGGTCACCGTCATCGCCGCCCAGTGGTCGGTGGTGGAGTTGAAGTAGACCTCCAGGTCGGGCCACTCGGTCTGGTGCCACATCTCCATCCAGTCCAGCACGCCCGCGGCGCCGCCGGTGGTGGTGGTCATGTGGAAGTGGTTGTCGGCCAGGCAGGCGGTCACGCCGTCGTCCATCACCATGCCGTCGTCCTTGCACATGAGGCCGTAGCGGCACTTGCCCGGCTCGAGCTTGGTCCAGGCGTTGGTGTACAGGCGGTTGAGGAACTCGCGCGCATCCTTGCCCTGGATCTCGATCTTGCCCAGCGTGGAGGCGTCGAGGATGCCGACGCTCTCACGCACGGCGCGCGACTCGCGCTGCACGGCGTCGTGCATCGACTCGTTGCCGCGCGGGAAGTACCACGGCCGCATCCACTGCCCGACTTCCTCGAACTTCGCCCCGCGCTCGACGTGCCAAGCATGCAGCGCAGTGTAGCGGCGCGGGTCGAAGAACGCGTCGCAGTGCCGGCCGGCGATGGCGCCGAAGGTGATCGGCGTGTAGTTCGGGCGGAACACCGTGGTGCCGGTGTCCGGGATCGTCTGCTGGGTGACGCGCGCCGCGATCGCCATGCCGTTGATGTTGCCGAGCTTGCCCTGGTCGGTGCCGAAGCCCAGGCCGGTATAGCGCTTGACGTGCTCGATCGCCTCGAAGCCCTCGCGCGTAGCCAGCTCGATGCCGGCCGCGGTGACGTCGTTCTGCTGATCGACGAACTGCTTGGGCGCACGCATCGCCGGCTTGGTGTGCGGCACCTGGTACAGCGCCACCGGCTTGCCCTCGCGCACCGGCGCCACCACCGGCAGGGTGAAGGTGCTGGCAGTGAGGCCGGTCTCGGCCGCGGCGCGCACGCCGTTCTCGAAACCGTCGGCGAGCGCATCGCGCAGCGTCCAGCGGCCATTGACGCCGCCGACCGGGATCTGGCCTGGCACGCCGCCGGAGACGAAGCCCAGCAGGTCGTCGCGCCACACCGGGCGACGGCCCGTGTGCGCGGCAAGGTGGACGACCGGGCTGTAGCCGCCCGAGCTGGCGATGGTGTCGCAGGCCAGCTCCTGGGTGCTGCCCCTGACGCTGAAGCCCTTGATGTCGATCGCGGCAACCACGGCGGTGTTGACGCGCTTCTTGCCCTGCGCCTCGATCACCGCACTGCCGGTGATGATGCGGATGTTGCGCGAACGCGCCGCCGCGACCAGCTCGCCGTCGGGCGTGTCACGCGCATCGACGATGGCCACCACCTCGCGCCCGGCGTCGTGCCAGTCGAGCGCGGCGCGGTAGGCATGATCGTTGGTGGTCGACAGCACCAGGCGCTGGCCCGGCACCACGCCGTAGCGGCGGATGTAGGTCGACACCGCGCCGGCAACCAGGTTGCCCGGCACGTCGTTGCGGGCATACACCAGCGGGCGCTCGTGGGTGCCGGTGGCGAGGACCACGCGGCCGGCGCGCACCTTGTGCATGCGGGCACGGGACTGGCGGCGGCCGTTGGCGAGCGGCGCAAGGTCGGCCAGGTGCTCGGTGCGGCGCTCGTGCAGGGTCACGAAGTTGTGGTCGTGGTAGCCATTGGCGGTGGTGCGCGGCAGCAGCAGCACGTCGGGCAGCGCGGCCAGCTCGGCCAGCACCTTGGCCACCCACTCTTCGGCCGGCTTGCCGTCGATCTGCTCGCGGCTGTCGAGCAGCGAGCCGCCCATCTCCTCCTGCTCGTCGCACAGGATCACGCGCGCACCGCTGCGGGCCGCGGCCAGCGCGGCGGCAAGCCCCGCCGGACCGGCACCGACCACCAGCACGTCGCAGTGATGGTTCATGTGGTCGTAGATGTCCGGGTCCTTCTCGACCGGGCTGCGGCCCAGGCCGGCGGCCTTGCGGATGTACTGCTCGTACTTCGGCCACGCCGAGGCCGGCGACATGAAGGTCTTGTAGTAGAAGCCCGGCGGCATGAACTGGCCGCCGAGCTGGCCGATCACGCCCATCAGGTCGCGGTTGACGTTGGGCCAGCCGTTGGTGCTCTTGGCCACCAGGCCGTCGTACAAGGCCTGCTGGGTGGCGCGCACGTTGGGCACCTGGCCGGCTTCGGTGGCGCCGAGCTGGACGATGGCATTGGGCTCGTCGGCGCCGGCGGTGACCAGGCCGCGCGGACGGGCGTACTTGAAGCTGCGGTTGAGCACATCGACGCCGTTGGCGAGCAGCGCCGAGGCCAGTGTGTCGCCGGCGTAGCCCTGGTAGCTGACGCCGTTGAAGGTGAAGCGCAGCGGACGCTTGCGGTCGATGCGGCCGCCGGTGCCGAGACGGTTGCGTTGGCTCATTTTGCCGCTCCCTGGTTGGAGGCCTGTGCGGAGGCCTGGGCCTTGCGCGATTCGGCGGTGACCGACGGCTGCTGGCCAGGCTTGTAGGTTTCGAGGATTTCGTAGCTGACGGTGTCGCGGGTGACGTTGAAGAACTTGCGGCAGCCGGCGGCGTGGAACCACTGCTCGTGGTGCAGGCCGCGCGGGTTCTTGCGGAAGAACAGGTAATTGCCCCAGTCCTCGTCACTGGTGTGCTCCGGGTCGGCCGGGCGCGCGATGTGCGCCTCGCCCTTGGGCCGGAACTCCTCTTCCTCGCGATATTCGTCGCAGTGGGGGCAGTAGATGTGCAGCATGGTGTCCTGCTCCTGTCAGTGCGCGACGCCGGCAGCGCCGTGCTCGTCGATGAGTTTTCCGGAGATGAAGCGGTCGATCGTGAACGGTGCGGCGAGCGGATGCGCCTTGCCGTCGGCGAGCGTGGCCGCGAACACGTGGCCCGAGCCCGGGGTGGCCTTGAAGCCGCCGGTACCCCAGCCGCAGTTGAAGAACAGGCCGCCGACCGGGGTGGCCGAGATGATCGGGCAGGCGTCGGGCGTGGTATCGACGATGCCGCCCCACTGCCGGTTCATGCGCACGCGCGAGAAGATCGGGAACAGCTCGACGATGGCCTGCAGGGTGTGCTCGATCGTCGGGTAGCTGCCGCGCTGGCCGTAGCCGTTGTAGCCGTCGATGCCGGCGCCGATGACGAGGTCGCCCTTGTCCGACTGGCTGATGTAGCCATGGACGTGGTTGGACATCACCACGGTGTCGAGGATGGGCTTCATCGGCTCGGACACCAGGGCCTGCAGCGGGTGGGATTCCACCGGCAGCTTGAAGCCGGCCATCTTGGCCAGCACGCCCGAGTTGCCGGCGGTGACCACGCCGATGGTCTTGCCGCCGATGAAGCCGCGGTTGGTCTCGACGCCGAGCACCTTGCCGCCGCTGATGCGGAAACCGGTCACTTCGGTCTGCTGCAGCAGGTCGACGCCGAGCGCATCGGCGCCGCGGGCGAAGCCCCAGGCCACCGCGTCGTGGCGGGCGACGCCGGCGCGCGGCTGCCAGGACGCGCCCAGCACCGGATAGCGGCGGTTGGCCGAGCAGTCCATGTGCGGCACGATCTCCTGGATCTGCTTGACGTCGAGCACCTCGCCGTCGATGCCGTTCAGGCGGTTGGCGTTGACCCGCCGATGGATGTCGCGCATGTCCTGCAGGGTGTGGCCGAGGTTCATCACGCCGCGCTGCGAGAACATGACGTTGTAGTTGAGGTCCTGCGACAGGCCCTCCCACAGCTTCATCGCGTGCTCGTACAGCCAGGCGGCCTCGTCCCACAGGTAGTTCGAGCGCACGATGGTGGTGTTGCGCGCGGTGTTGCCGCCGCCCAGCCAGCCCTTCTCGATCACCGCGACATTGGTGATGCCGTGCACCTTGGCCAGGTAGTAGGCGGTGGCCAGGCCGTGCCCGCCGCCGCCGACGACGATGACGTCGTACTCGTGCTTGGGCACCGGGTTGCGCCACATGCGCTGCCAGTTCTCGTGATGGCTGAGGCCGTGCTTGAGGAGCCCGAAGCCGGAATAGTGTTGCATGACGATCTCCTTGTGCTGTGAGGCGCTGCGCTCAGCACTCGATAACATTCACGGCTAGCCCGCCGCGGGATGTTTCCTTGTATTTGTCCTTCATGTCGCGGCCGGTGTCGCGCATGGTCTTGATGACCTTGTCGAGCGACACGAAGTGCTTGCCATCGCCCCGGAGGGCCATGCGCGCGGCATTGATCGCCTTGATCGCGCCCATCGCGTTGCGCTCGATGCAGGGCACCTGCACCAGGCCGCCGACCGGGTCGCAGGTCAGGCCGAGGTTGTGCTCCATGCCGATCTCGGCGGCGTTCTCGACCTGCTCCGGCGTGCCGCCGAGCACCTCGGTCAGCGCCCCGGCCGCCATCGAGCAGGCGACGCCGACCTCGCCCTGGCAGCCCACTTCGGCGCCGGAGATGGACGCGTTCTCCTTGAACAGGATGCCGATCGCGGCCGCCGTCAGCAGGAAGCGCACCACGCCGTCCTCGTTGGCGCCGGGCACGAAGCGGTAGTAGTAGTGCAGCACCGCCGGGATGATGCCGGCCGCGCCATTGGTGGGCGCGGTGACGACGCGCCCGCCGGCGGCGTTCTCCTCATTGACCGCCAGCGCGTACAGGTTGACCCAGTCCATGGTGGTGAGCGGATCGCGCAGCGCGGCCTCGGGGGCGCTCGACAGGCTGCGGTAGAGCTCGGCCGCACGGCGGCGCACCTTCATGCCGCCGGGCAGCACGCCCTCGACCTCGCAGCCGCGGCGCACGCAGGCCTGCATCACCTTCCAGATGTGCAGCAGGCCGTTGCGCGTCTCGGCCTCGCTGCGCCAGGCCTTCTCGTTCTCCAGCATCAGGCGGCTGATGGAGAGCTCGTTGACCGCGCACTGCGTCAGCAGCTGGTCGCCGTTGCGGAAGGGATAGGGCAGCTCGGTCGTGTCCTGCACGATGCGGTCGGCACCGGCCGCTTCCTCATTGACGACGAAGCCGCCGCCGACCGAGTAATACACCCGGTTCGCCAGCTCCACCTCCTGTTCCCCGTAGGCGATCAGGCGCATGCCGTTAGGGTGGTAAGGCAGGCTCTGGCGGCGCAGGAAGACGAGATCGGTCTTCTCCACGAAATCCACCGCCTGCATGCCGAGCAGGGACAGCTTGCGCGTCTCGCGGATGCGGGCGAGCCGCTCGTCGATGCTGTCCGGATCGATGAGGTCGGGGGCCTCGCCCTCGAGGCCGAGCATCACCGCCTTGTCGCTGCCGTGGCCCTTGCCGGTGGCGCCGAGCGAGCCGTACAGCTCGGCGCGCACACGGCGCACCTGGGCCAGCACGCCTTCCTCCTGCAGCCGGGTGACGAAGGTCAGCGCGGCGCGCATCGGTCCCACGGTGTGGGAACTCGACGGCCCGATGCCGACCTTGAACATCTCGAATACGCTGATGGCCATCGTCGTTCTCCTGGCGCGGCGATCAGCGGCTGGCGGGATAGACGGGGAAGCGGGCACACAGCGCGGAAGCCTTCTCGCGCACCGCGGCGATCACCGACGCGTCGTCGATGTTGTCGAGCACGTCGCAGATCCAGTGCGTCAGTTCCTTCGCTTCCGCTTCCTTGAAACCGCGGCTGGTGATCGCCGGCGTGCCGATGCGGATGCCGCTGGTGACGAAGGGCGATTGCGGATCGTTGGGCACGGCGTTCTTGTTCACCGTGATGTGGGCGGCGCCCAGCGCGGCATCGGCGGCCTTGCCGGTGATGCCCTTGGCGACCAGGTCGACCAGGAAGAGGTGGTCGTCGGTGCCGCCGGAGACGATCTTGTAGCCGCGCTCGATGAACTCGCCCGCCATCGCCCGTGCATTCTTCAGCACCTGCGCCTGGTAGGCCTTGAACTCGGGCTGCAGCGCTTCCTTCAGCGCGACGGCCTTGGCGGCGATGACGTGCATCAGCGGTCCGCCCTGGATGCCGGGGAAGACGATCGAGTTGAGCTTCTTTTCCAGATCCGGGTTGGAGCGCGCCAGGATCAGGCCGCCACGCGGGCCGCGCAGGGTCTTGTGAGTGGTGGTGGTGACGACGTCGGCGAAAGGCACCGGGTTGGGGTAGAGGCCGGCCGCGACCAGGCCGGCGACGTGCGCCATATCCACGAACAGGTAGGCACCGACGGCGTCGGCGATGTCACGGAAACGCTTCCAGTCGATGATGCGCGAGTAGGCCGAGAAGCCGGCGACGATCATCTTGGGCTTGTGCTCGCGCGCCAGCGCTTCGACCTGGTCGTAGTCGATCTCGCCGGTGGTTTCATTGAGGCCGTACTGCACGGCCTTGTAGATCTTGCCCGAGAAGTTGACCTTGGCGCCGTGGGTCAGGTGGCCGCCGTGGGCCAGGCTCATGCCCAGCACGGTGTCGTGCGGCTCGAGCAGCGCCATGTACACCGCGGCATTGGCCTGCGAGCCGGAGTGCGGCTGCACGTTGGCGAAGTCGGCACCGAACAGCGCCTTGGCACGGTCGATCGCGAGCTGCTCGACCACATCGACGTGCTCGCAACCACCGTAGTAGCGCTTGCCGGGATAGCCCTCGGCGTACTTGTTGGTGAGCACGCTGCCCTGTGCTTCCAGCACACGCGGGCTGGTGTAGTTCTCGGAAGCGATCAGTTCGATGTGCGATTCCTGGCGGGCGAATTCCGCGTCCATCGCGGCCTTGAGCTCGTCGTCGAAACCTGCGATGCGGTCGGTCATGGCAAACATGTCGGGTTGTCTCCTGGTTGGTATGGGCGTCCGCCCGGCGGCGGCAGGTGCGTCGAATCGCGACCTGTTGGAGACGGATCTTAGGAACATCGCCCCACGACCTTTTGCCTGTATCCGTCACCGCTTTGTCCGGGAAAGACCGATGCAGCGCCACTTTTCCGGAAGCGACATGCGGTGTCGGTTTTGCCCTCGAGGGGCGCGTATGAAGTTTGTAAATGTACGCATCACAAGCCTGCACAAGCTTGCACAAATCGCCGCAACGCCATTTACACCGCGTCCCTAGTCTCCGTATCGACCGCAAGGTCACGCACACATAGGAGACATTCATGAGCAACAAAACGATAAAGCGGCCGACGCTCGGCCTGGCCCTGCTACCCATCGTCCTGACCCTGGGCGTGCTGGGCATCCAGCTCTTCCACTTCAAGGACTTCACGCCGCACATCCCGCTCGCCTTCGGCCTGGCCATCACCGCCGCCCTGGGCTGGCTGCAGGGCCACCGTTGGCAGGACATGGAGGCCGGCGCGCTGCGCGTGGTCACCATCGGCCTGCAGTCGGTCGCGATCCTTATGGTGGTGGGCATGATCATCGGCACCTGGATCGCCAGTGGCACCGTGCCCTACATGATTCACGCCGGCCTGCAACTGCTGACCCCCGCCTGGTTCCTGGCCGCCGGCATGCTGCTGTGCGCGGTGGTGTCGGTGTCGCTGGGCACCTCGTGGGGCACGGTCGGCACCGTCGGCCTGGCGCTGATGGGCATCGGTGCCGGCTTCGACATCCCGATGTACTGGACTGCGGGCGCGGTCGTGTCCGGCGCCTTCTTCGGCGACAAGATCTCGCCGCTGTCCGACACCACCAACCTCGCCCCCGCGGTGACCGGCACCAACCTGTTCGATCACATCCGCAACATGATGCCGACCACCGTGCCGGCGATGCTGATCGCCTTCGTCATCTACCTGGTCGCGGGCTACAACCTGATCGACGGTCGCCCGGTGGACTTCGCCAAGATCACCGCCATCACCCAGGGCATCGAAAGCCAGTTCACCCTGAGCTGGATCGTGCTGCTGCCCGCCGCACTGGTGCTGGTGCTGGCGCTGAACAAGATGCCGGCCATTCCCTCGCTGTTCGCCGGCGCCGTGGCCGGCGGCGTGGTCGCCCTCTTCGTCCAGGGTACGGGGCTGCATGAGGTCTTCACCTACATGCACAGCGGCTTCAAGCTGGAGTCGGGCATCACCGAGATCGACAAGCTGCTGAACCGCGGCGGCATCGAATCGATGACCTGGGTCATCACCCTGGTGCTGATCGCGCTCGGCTTCGGTGGCGCGCTCGAGCACACCCGCTGCCTCGAAGTCATTGTCGAGGCGCTGCTCAAGCGCACCCGCAGCTTCGGTTCGATGCAGGCGGCCGCCACCGGCACCGCCGTGGCCACCAACCTGGTCGCCGGCGACCCCTACCTGTCGATCGCGCTGCCGGGCCGCATGTTCGCGCCGACCTACCGCGGCAAGGGCTACTCGACGCTGAACCTGTCGCGCGCGGTGGAAGAAGGCGGCACCCTGGTATCGCCGCTGGTGCCCTGGAACGCCGGTGGCGCGATCGTCATCACCGCGCTCGGCCTGGGCATCTCGGACGGCCAGTTCGAGAACCTGCTGTACATTCCGCTCGCCTTCGCGTGCTGGATGTCCCCGGTGATCGGCATCGCTTATGCTTACCTGGGTTGGTTCTCTCCCAAGGCGAGCGCCGCCGAGCAGCAACGCTGGCGCGACCTGGGCGAAGCCATCCAGACCATCGACACGAACCCTGGCGTGAGGCTGCAACCCAGCTACGCTGCCAGTTGATCCGCCGTCGGCGGCCCGGGGCCAGCTGCCCCGCGGCCGCGCGGCCGCGGAGCGGAGCACAAGGCGCGGCATGAGCACCAGCGAGCAGTCCAAGACCCCACTCCTGAGCGCACCCTCTGGAAGCAGGCCCTTCAACAGCAGCCTGCGCCACAGCAACCAGGCCTATCTGCGGGCCCGCCAGAGCGACAGCGACCACCCGCCGATCAGCCGGCGCATCGCCTTCGTGCTGCTCGAGCACTTCTCGATGATGGCCTTCACCGGCGCGGTGGACGCCATCGTCACCGCCAACCTGCTGAGCCGTAACCCGCTCTACCGCTTCCAGGCCATCAGCCTCGAGGGCGGCGCCGTCCTCAGCGACCTCGGCATCAGCATCGCGGCCGATGCCGAACTGCAGGCGCTCGACGCCACCGAGCTCGACATGCTGATCGTCTGCGGCGGCTATCGCTCCGACCTCAATCCGCCGCGCGCCGTCCTCGACCGCCTGAAAGCCATCGCACGCAAGGGCGCTACGATGGGCGCGCTGTGGAACGGCAGTTGCGTGCTGGCCAAGGCCGGCCTGCTCGACGGCTACGCGTGCACGGTGCACCCCGAGAGCCGGGCCGGGCTGGAGGAGGACTGCCCGCGCGTCAAGCTGCTGCCGACGCCCTTCGTCATCGACCGCGACCGCATCTCCTCGGCCGGCGCCAACAGCGCGCTGGGCATGATGCTGGCCGTGATCCGCCATCAGCACGGCGACGACGTGGTGCGCGGCATCGAGGAGATCCTCGCCTGCGACCGCGGCCCGGAGGACATCCCCGACCGCCCGATGCCGGTACTCGAAGGCAGTGCGGCCCTGCCCGACGCCTTGCGCGCCATCCTCAAGCTGATGGAAAGCAACATCGAGGAGCCGCTCGCCATCGACGACCTCGCCCATTACGCGCAGGTTTCGCGGCGCCAGATCGACCGCCTCTTCCACCGCTACATGAAGAGCACGCCGTCGCGCTACTACCTGGAGCTGCGCATCACCCGCGCCCGCCGCCTGCTGCTGCAGACCAATGCGCCGATCACCAGCATCGCCATTGCCTGCGGCTTTACCGGCGCGCCGCACTTCAGCCGCTGCTACCGCGACTTCTTCGGCGTGTCGCCGTCCAAGGCGCGCTCGACCCAGCGCCTGTAGGCGCGACCCGGGCGCCGCCGCTCAGCCCGGCGGGGTCGCCGCGGCCAAATCGCGGGCGCGCGCCAGGTCGGCCGCGAAGCGGGCCGACAAGTCGGCGAGCAGCGCGCGACACGCCGCCGGTTCGTCCGCCGCCGCCCTGCCTTCGAGCGTCCGCAGGCAGCGGCCGCAGGTATTCAGCCCAAGCAGCTCGCAACTGCCGGCCAGCTTGTGCGCGATCGCCTCGGCCTCATAGAGATCCTCGCGCTGCAAGGCCTCGGCCAGTTGCACGAGGGCAGGGTCCGTCTGCGACTCGAGTTGCGCGAGCAGCGCCAGCAGCCGCGCCGGGCCGAACACCGACGCGTGGGTGGCGAGCAGGCGGCGGTCGATGTCGCCCGCCGGCACCTCGGCCGCGGCTGCGAGCGACGCGCCCGCGCTGCGCGTGACGCTGGCCAGGGTCTGGCGCAGGGTCTCGAGCCGGATCGGCTTGGCCACCACCGCGTCCATGCCGCTGTCGAGGTAATGGCGGATGTCCTCCGGCGCCACGCTGGCGGTCAGCGCCACGATCGGCGTGCCCGCGTTCAGGTTGTCGGTGTCGCCGCGGATCCGGCGTGCGACCTCCGCCCCGCTCATGCCGGGCAGGTGCATGTCCATCAGGATGGCGTCGAAGCCCTGCTGCCGGCACAGCGCGAGGGCCTGCTGGCCGTTCTCGGCGCTGAACACCAGGTGGCCGACGTTCTCCAGCAGGCCGACCAGCACCTCGCGGTTGATGGCGACATCCTCCACCAGCAGCAGGCTCAGGCTGGGCCACGCCGGGGCGGCGCTCGCATCCGCCGTCGCGCCGTCGGCCGCGACCTCGATGACATCTGGCGCACACTGCAAGGGCAGCTCGAACCAGAACCGGCTGCCCACGCCCGGCGTGCTCGACACCTCGAGCGTGCCACCCATGCTCTCGACCAGCTTGCGGCAGATGGCCAGGCCCAGGCCGGTGCCGCCGAAGCGGCGGGTGATGCTCTCGTCCGCCTGGGTGAAGCGCTCGAAGATGCGCTCGAGCTGCGCCGCCTCGATGCCGATGCCCTGGTCCTCGACCTCGAAGCGCAGCCGCCCGCCCTCCTCCCCGGGAGCCGGGCGCACGCGCAGCGTGACCTGCCCCGCGGCGGTGAATTTGATCGCGTTCGCAAGCAGGTTGGCGATGACCTGGCGCAGGCCGCCGACGCTGCCACACCAGGCATCCGGCAAGGCGGCGTCCACCTCGGCCACCAGTGCCAGCCCCTTCTGCCGGGCAGCTACGTCGACCAGTTGCCGTTGGCCGTCCACCAGTTGCCGCAACGAGAAGCCGACCGACTCCGGCAGGTAGGCGCCCTCCTCCAGCCGCGCGTAGTCCAGCACCTGGTTCAAGGTCGCCAGCAGCGCCTCGCCGGACTGGTGCAGCAGCTCCAGTTGCGCCCCGATCGCCGCCGGCAGGCGGCGCTGGCGCAGGAGCTGGATCATCCCCAGCATGCCGTTCATCGGCGTGCGGATCTCGTGGCTCATGGTGGCGAGGAACTGCGACTTGGCCTGGTTGGCGGCCTCCGCCGCCTCCTTCGCCGCACGCAGGCTGCGGGTGCGCTTCTCGACCCGGTCCCGGAGCTGGTCACGGCTGGCGACGAGCTGCTCCTGCACGCGCTGGCGGCGGGCCATCTCCTGGCGGATGGCGAGCTGCATGTCATTGACCGCAGCCACCACCGCATCGAGTTCGTCCGGGGTCGTGGTCGGGGTGCGCGCCAGCGCCAGGGGCGCATCGAACTGCCCCTCGCCCAACTGGCGGGCGTGGCGCGCCATGCTCTCGAGGTGGCGGGTGACCAGCCACTGGAAGATCACCACCAGCACCCCGGCAATCATCAGGATGGTCAGCGACTGGCTGAGGAAGATGGTGAGGCCGCTCCAGCCGAGCCGTGCCGCCACCGCGTCGAGGTCGATCTGCACCACCAGCCGGCCGAGCTCGCGCACGCCGTCGGGCGCGGCGTGGCTGAGGACGAAGGCATGCTCGCGGGTCGACACCGGCGGCGCCCGACCGGGCAGACGCACGTCGCCGATCTGAGTGGCCTCCGCGCCCTCCAGGCGCAGGCCGCCGACGTCGGGGATGTAGAGGATGCCCTGCATCTGCAGGCGCAACTGCTCGTCGTCCACGTCCCACAGGCTGCGGGCGAGGCTGGCGACATAGCCGCTGCGGATCAGTTCGAGGCGCTGATCGATCTGGCGCATCTCGCGCTGGTATTCGATACCCACCTGCAGCACGGTCGACAGCAGCGCAAAGCCGAGGCTGCAGGCCAGCACGTACATCGTCAGCCGATGCGCGAGCGGATGCGCCTGGCGGTAGCCGGGCAACTGGCGCAGGTACTGCCGGAGCCAGTGTCTAATCGCCATGGTCCGCCGCCATCGGCTCGGCCAGGTAGCGCTCGGCCTGCTGCCGGGCGCGGCGCGCGATGCTGCCGTCGGCATGCAGGGCAGCCAGGCGGCGATCGATCTCGGGCAGCAGGGCTTCGAGCGCGGAGCCCTTGCGTACCGCGACGTGGTAGTACTCGGTGACCAGGGCCTGCGGCAACGCCATGACGCGCTCGTCATAGCCCAGGCGGCGGCTTTGCAAGCGGCCGGTGTCGCGCCCGATCGGCATGAAGTCGATGCGCCCGAGCACGAGCTTGCGTACGTTCTGGCGGCCGGTGGACACCCGTTCGACCCTCAGCGCCGTCTCGGCAAAACGGTCGAAGCGCTCACCGAAGCTGTCGCCCAGCAACAGGCCGACGGTGCGTCCGCGCAGGTCGTCCCAGTCGTCGAAGGCAAATGCGCGGTCGCGGCGCACGAACAGCACGATCGGATCGGCGACGACGTACTGGCCGGAAAAGGCGAACTGCTGCTCGCGCTCGCGGTTGCGGTAGGCGGCGACGACGATGTCCGCCCGCCCCGCGCCCACTTCGAGCAGGCAGCGCTTCCAGTTGCCGAAGGCCTCGAGGCGCACGCGCAGCCCCAGCTCGCCGAACAGCTCGCGCACCAGCGTCGGCGCCAGCCCGCGCAGCTCTCCCGCTGCCACCCAGGACACCGGCGGATAGGCGGGATGACCACAGGCGATCAGTTCGCGCGCGGCGGCCGGCACCGCGGCTACAGACAGCAGCAGCGCGCACAGCAGGCGCCTCATGCGCGCGGGCGCGCCGAGGGGTTGAAGCGGTAGCCCGCCCCGTGCACGGTGAGGATGATCTTCGGGTTGGCCGCGTCGTCATGCAGCTTGCGCCGCAGGCGGCCGACCAGCACGTCGACCGTGCGGTCGCTCGGCACCCATTCCCGGTTACGGATCTGGTCCAGCAGGGCGTCGCGGCTCATGGTCTGCCCCGGATGGGCGAGGAAGGCACGCAGGAGCTGGAACTCGCCCTCGGTCAGCGCCGTGACCGCGCCATCGGCGTGGGCGAGCTGGCGGGCGTCTTCGTGCAGCACTGCGCCCTCGCACACGGGCACGGCCAGCGGCGCCGGCACCGCCGGCGCGGCGGATGCGACTGCACCGGCCTGGCGCACGCGCCGAATCAGGTTTTTCGCCCGCGCCAGGATCTCGCGCGGATTAAAGGGCTTGGTGACGTACTCGTCCGCCCCGCACTCGAGGCCGATGATGCGCTCAACCTCGTCCTGGCGCCCGGACACCAGGATGATGCCGACCTCGGAGCGCACCCGCAGCTCGCGCGTCAGCGTGAGGCCGTCCTTGCGCGGCAGGCGGATGTCGAGCAGCACGAGGTCGACCGCTTCGGCCGCCAGCTGCTGCTCGGCCTCTTCGGCGGTGCCGGCTTCGCGAACCTCGTAGCCCTCGGCAAGGAAATAATCCACCAGGCAGGCGCGGGTGAGGGCATCGTCATCGACGACAAGAACCTTTGCATCAAGGGGCATGCACATTCACTCGATCATGCAGCGATTCACTCGCCGGCTCGGGCTGGCACAGACCTGGACGCACGGAAGCGGTCCCGGCGCGCATTGTCCGCTTGAAGCTAACACGCGCAATCGGACCGGGTTTGCCCGGACTGGACAGTGAGTTGCCCTATCCCGCCATCGAGCGCTCCACGCATCGACGCGACAGCCACCGTGAATAGTTGTCCTTTAAGACATCAATGCAGCTCGATTCCTGATTGGACGTCAATTATCCGCATCCGTAATCTTTGAACTGCCTGAGGGCAATGCCCGAACCGGCCAGCGCAAGACAGCGGTTACCGGAAACTTGATATCCACCCCTAAAGGAGTACGAAAGATGTCCAACGATCTGCAGAGCATGCTCGACCAAGCCTTCGCCCAAGCCACCAAGCTCTACCAGGAGCGCGGCTTCCAGCGCCGTGTCGGTTTCGGCAAGCGCCCCGCCCTGGTGAGCGTCGACCTCGCCAACGCCTGGACCCGCCCGGGCAACCCCTTCACCTGCGAGAAGATCGACGAGGAGATCATCCCCGGCATGCAGCGCCTGCTCGCCGCCTTCCGCGAGCGCGGCTTCCCGGTCGTGCATGTGACCACCTGCTACCAGGTCAATGACCGCAGCAACCCCAACACCGACATGGGCCTGTGGCACAACAAGATCCCGGTCGACGTCGTTGCCCAGGCCGACGAGAACCTGTGGGCGATCGATTCGCGCATCGCGCCGATCGAAGGCGAGCAGGTCCTGATCAAGAAGCACGCGAGCTCCTTCCAGGGCACCTATCTGGCCGGCTTCCTGCGCGCCGCCGGCGTCGACACCGTGCTGGTGACCGGCGTCACTGCCTCGGCCTGCGTGCGCACCACGGTGTGCGACGCGATGGCCGAAGGCTTCCGCCCGATCGCCGTGCGCGAATGCATCGGCGACCGCATCCCCGGTGCCGTGGCCTGGAACCTGTTTGACATCGACGCCAAGTTCGGCGACGTGGAGTCGGTTGATCGCTGCGTCGAATACGTGATGAGCGTCGGCCGCGAGACGGATGCACCCGAAGCGGCAAAGCAGAAGGCCAGCCTCGCTGCGACCTGAGGCCTTGCGCCGCAGCTGACGGCTGACGTCTCCTCCCCTTCCCTGCCTCTTCGCTCTCCCGGGCGAAGAGGCAGGGATTTTTTTGTCCCTCGGGTTGGATCGACAATGACTTCCCGGGCGGCATGAGGCGCCGACATGGTCGGCCCACCCGAGTTCGACAGTTACGCTCGCAAGTATTTGTTTTTGCTAGAGCGCACTTTAA
>NZ_DAOMPS010000059.1:0-23891 GCF_035444905.1 Thauera sp. | reverse complement strand
ACTTCGACCTCTTCTACCACCTGATCGCGATCATCGTGATCACCAAGATGCTGGTACAGAAGGAACTGGATGCACTGCGTGGCCGTGGCGCAGTCATGCGGGCCGACACCCCGGACGGGGCCGCAGGGGCAAGACCGCTGCGCGGACGCGGAGAGTTCTCGGCCCGCTAAGTTGCAGAGGTCCTCGTGCGCTGGCTCAGCGACATGACCCGAGGCCAGCCGGTGGATTGAGTACTGCACACGCGGCCCAGGTCCTCGATGGCGTGTGCCATCTCCTGCGCGGCTGAGCCGGGGTTGGCATAGAACATTTCGCTAAGTTTCTGCCGTTCCAGCCGCTTGTCCTGCGGATTCGCCATCGCAGTGTGGCACGCTTCGATCAGCGCGTCCGGGTGCCGGAATACCTCGGCCGCTTGCAGATACGGCAGCGCCGCGCGCCGTGAGTAGTCCGGAAGCTCAGGATTGTCGAACAGCACGATCGGGCGATCCAGTAAGGCAAAGGTGGTGACCACCGAGGTCCGGTCGGCGACGAGGAGGTCTGACACCGCTGCCAACTCCTCGGCGGGGACATTTGGAAGAAAACGGGCATTCGGGTACCGCTGTTCGACCTCCCGCATTCGACGCATGACTTGATCCTGCCATGCCGGGTCGACATCGCTGCGTCGCTGCCACAGCCACGGATGTCCGTTCTGCACCACGTTCCAGTTGGGGAAGGCTTGGGCGAGTGCTTCGAACGGGCCCGCATCCAGCGCGCGAACCAGGCCTCCGGATTTCCAACTCGAGGCAATCAGGACGGTCTTCTCCGCCCCCAGCCTGAAGCGATCGCGAACGGCGCCGCGGTCGAACTCTCCCCGCACCAGCGAATCCACCTTGGGAAAGCCGACCGGGAAATAGGCCTTGCTCACGCCGAGTACGCCCGGGAGCCGGTCATCCAGGTACGAGAATTCCGCCTCGGAGAGGCCGAAATACAGGTCGCAGCGGGTGACCGCATGATGGCCGCCGCCGCTTCCGAATCCCGGGCCGTGGTGCATGTAGGCCAGCAGCGCGTTGCGCCGTGGATAAAAGCTGCAAAGGTGCGAGTAGACGACCAGGTGCCACTTTCGCAGCGACGCGAGCCGTGCATCCATCCGCAGCGCCTCGAACAGCGTTCGGTCGGCTTCCGTGTTGAACACAAAGTGGCGGCTGCGCCGGTTGTCCTGCGCGACCACGTGCACCGTCGTCCTGCCGGTCGCGCGTAACGCCCGTATCACCGGTGACTGGCATCCGAAGCCGTTGCCATCCGAAGCGACAAACAAGACCCGAGGCCTTCCACAACGCTCGAAGATCCAGTCGTCGGCCCGTCGAAAGGCGCTCAGCACATCTTGTCGAATGCTCATGCTCGGGCGCTCCGGGGCGGTGGTCGGGTGTCGTCGCTACTGTAACGAATACGGCATAAAAGTGTCACGGCCCCATAACACGCGTTACGTACGCTCGGCGCTGTTTTCCCGATGGGCGTGCGCGTCATGATCTCTGCCGTCGTTCCCACTCTGAACCGGCCTGCGTTGCTGCGCGAGGCCGTTTCCAGCCTGGTCGGCCAGAGTCTGCCGCCGAGCGAGATCCTGGTCGTCGATGATGGCTCCAATCCGCCGGTCGATGCGCGCGCGCTGCGAACCGAATTCGGAGCCCACGTGCGCGTCTTGCGGAACGATCTGTCAATGGGGCTCGCCTACGCCCGGAATCTGGGAGTCGAGGAAGCCGACGGCAAATATGTCGTTCATCTCGACGACGACGATCTCCTTGCGCCGAACACGCTCGCGGACGCAGCTCGCGTGCTTGAGGGCGACTCGTCCATCGAACTCGTCTTCCTCGGTGCTCATGGATTTGGAGCGCATGCCGGGTACTTCAACAGCGTGCAGGGCGACGCAGTCGCCAAGGTGGTGGACAGGGCGTCGGGCGAGCGGCTGGCGCCGACTCTGGTTAAATTCGACAACCGGCTCATGAGCGCCATGCTGAAGGCGGTCCCTGCCGCGTTCCAGCACGTCATGGTCTCCAGGCAGATCTGGGAAAAGGTCTCACGGCTGCGTTGGCGGGCCTACCAGCTGTCGAACCCTGTCACCGAGATTGCGCAGGTGAAGAAGATGATCACCGGGCAGTTGCGCGATTCCGAATGGGCGCTCTACGCCGCCGCAATCTGCAAGCGGACGGCCCTGCTCGATGCGCCTTGCTATCTTGCGCGTTGTGAAGGTCAGGGAACGTCTTCGCGGCCCGAGAACAGTGAGCGGCACCTGCAGCAGAATATTTCGATCAAGACGCAGCTTGTGCGCGCCTCGAAATTACCGGAACTCTCCTTCTGGAGGTGGAAGGCAAGGCAGAGCCTCGCGATCATCCATTCGGACGCGGCCTATCACTTCTTCACTCGCGACAATCGCCGTGCTGCACGTGAGCATGCGGCAAGGGCTGTGCAGCTGAGTCCAACCCCAAAACACCTGAAGACCTTGATCCGTACGTTCCTGCCCTGAGTCGAGAGGTCCCGAACTAGGCAGATCGTGCGGCTGACGATGACGAGCATCAGCTCAGCCATGAGTCAGTCGCTGCGATCTGCGGCGGGACATGCATTCACGCATTCCGCCGTATCCACAGCTCCAGTTCCACCAGCACCCAGATCATCACGCCGAAGTAGCTCGCGTGCACGGTGGCGTGTTCGCGGCGCAGGTAGGCCAGGTATTCGGGCTTGACAATGCCGCGCTTACCCAGACTGCCAAGCGCGTCCTCGGCCAGCGCCTTTAGCGGCGCGTGCTCGTTGAGCCACAGCCCGAAGGGCAGGCCAAAGCCGTGCTTGCTCTTTGTGATCGTCTCGTTCGGCAAAAAGCCGCGCAGCGCATCCTTGAACAGCACGCGCAGGCGGCCCTTGTGCACCTTCTGCTCCGGCTTCAATTGCCCGGAGAAGGCCACCAGATCGTCGTCGAGGAAAGGGAAGCGAACCTCGACCCCGGCCGCCTCGCACATCCGCGTGACCTTGCGCAGGTCGTTGTCCGCCAGGGTGATCTTGTGGTCGAGGTGCATCATGCGCTCGATCGGCTCTGACGACGCGCAGCGGAAATAGGCCTCGCGCGCCAGCTCCAGCGGGCGCTCGGTATCGACCGCGGCGAGGAATTCGGGCTCGAAGATGTCCTGCAGTGGGCTGCGGTGCAGGAAGTTGTAGGTCTCCATCCGATCGGGCAGCGGCACCCGCGCCTGCTGGATGTAGCTGCGCGCCTTGCGCACGGGCATGATCGAGGCGCCGAGCGGGAAGTTCATCACCACCGGCTCCATCAGCTTGCGAAAGATGCCCGGCACGCGGTGGTAGTGCTCGAACACGCCCTGCTTGGCATAGCGTTCGTTGCCACCGAAGAACTCGTCGCCGCCGTCGCCGGCCAGCACCACCTCGATGCCGTGCTCGCGTGCCATGCGGGCGCAAAAATAGGTGGGGGCGGCCGAGGCGTTGCCGAAGGGTTCGTCATAAGCCGCGGCGATCAGCGGCATCGCCTCGACCACGTCGTCCGCCGTCACGTAGTACTCGTGCGGCGTGGTGCCGAAGTGGCGCGACGTGATGCGCGCGTATTCCAGCTCGTCGAAGCCCTGCGCGTCGAAACCGATCGAGAAGGTCGCGGCCGGCTTGCCGCTCACCTTGCCCAGCATGCCGCTGACGGTGGAACTGTCCGTGCCGCCCGACAGGAAGGCGCCGGTTGGGCGCACATCGTCAGTCTGGCGCGCCACCGCCTGCTCGGTGAGGTCGAGAAAGCGCTGGCGCAGGGCCGCGTCGTCGCCGTCCCCGCGGGTGTCGTAGGCCAGTTGCCAGTAAAAGCGTCGCGAAAGGCCCTGTCCATTGAAGGTGGCGGATTCGGCGGGCAGCAGCTTGGCGATGCCGGCAAAGGCGGTGTCGGGGCTGGGCACCATGTGGCAGTACAGGTATTCGTACAGCGCCTGCTGGTTGACCGGCGCCGATACCAGCGGGTGCCGTGCGACCGCGCGCGCGCTGGTGGAAAAGACCAGGGTCGCGCCCACCTGGGCAAAGCACAGGCGCTCGGTGCCGGTGCGATCCACCGCGAGCATTACGCGGCGCTGGCGGGTGTCGATCAGCACCAGCGCAAAATTGCCCTGCATGGCCTCCAGCGCCGCTTCACCACGCTCGCGCCAGGCCGCCAGCACGGCGGCAGCCGCGCCCTCGGCCTGAGCGCGAGCAGCGAGCGCTGCATCGGGCCAGCGGGGGCGTCCGAGCACCGCCGCCAGGCAGCCCGCGCTCAGGTCGGTGGCCGTCGAGCAGGCCGGGTGGCTGGTCGCCAGCATGCCGGCATCGGTCGCCTGCACCTGCATGTCGGCGGGCGACAGGCCCTCCGCCGCGAGCATGGCCTGCAGGGCATCGTGCGATGCAACACGTCCGTCGAAGTTAACCCAACCGCAAAGTACTCGTCGTGATGTCATCGCTCTAGAATGCCGGTAGTCATCGAATCGGCCGTCATGTTAGCCCATGTCTCCCACGCCTAGTGTCCAGCCCGTCACGCGCTCCGCCAGAACGCTCGCCCGTCGCAGCGCCGGACCGAGCGCACCGTGAGCGCATTCGCCTTGATCCTGCTGGCCTGGCTGGCTTTCACGATTGCGTTGCTGGCACGGCACGCGAGTGCCTTGCGAGCGTTGTGGCGAGAGCCCGTTCTGACGCGCCCCGTCGTCATCATCGAGAGCGACGACTGGGGGCCTGGGCCGGAGTCTGATGGCGCCATGTTGCAGCGCATCGCAGAAAAGCTGATGGAGTTTCGTGACCGCGACGGGCATCCCGCGGTGATGACGCTCGGTGTGGTGCTGGGGCGACCCGATGGCGCGGCGATCCTCGCGACCGAATGCCGCAGCTATCGACGCAGCACGCTGGACGAAGCGCGCTATATGCCGATCGTCCAGGCCATGCGCGACGGCTGCGCCACCGGCGTCTTTGCCCTGCAGCGCCACGGTCTGGAGCATTGCTGGCCTGATTCCTTGCTAAGCCGTGCGCGCGAGGACGTCGATCTGCGCCGCTGGTTGGCGGACCCGGACGCACGCAGCGAGGCCTTGCCCTCGGCATTGCAAAGCCGCTGGGTCGATACGGCGACGCTGCCCAGCCGCCCATTGGCAGCGCGTGACGTGGAGGCGGTCGTGAAGGAAGAGGGCGATGCGTTCCTGCGAATTTTTGGCCAACGCCCGAGTGTCGCGGTGCCCAACACCTTCGTCTGGGATGACGCGATCGAGCAAGTCTGGGCTGCCGACGGTGTGCAGTGTGTTGTCACCTGCGGTCGACGGTTCGATGGGCGTGACGCAGCCGGTGGGCTTATGCCGGGCAGCCGACGAATCCTCAATGGCGAGGATGGGAAAGGGGGTGTCCGGTACGTGGTGCGAGACGTGTATTTCGAGCCCATCCGTGGCCACCGCGCGGAACATGTGTGGCGGGGGGTGGCCGAGCGCACTGCGCTTGGCAGGCCGGTGCTGATAGAGACCCATCGAGAGAGCTTCATTGCCTCGGCTGACTCCGCCCAGCAGGCGTTGGCCGAGCTTGTCCGCACGTTTCAGGGGATTGTGCGGCAGTATCCGGACGTATGTTTCCTGAACACTGCAGCGCTCGTCGACACCTTTCGCGGCGCCGGCTCGTCGCTCATATGCGCTCGCTTTCTTCCGCGACTTACCTGCTTTCTGAGCCGCCTGCTCGTGACGCCGGAGTTGTCTCGCGTGCTGAAGCTCAGCGGTCTGCGCGTCCTGATACGGCTAATTATCCGCCTCCTGACGTCAGTCAAGCTTGCTTGGCGCGACCTTGTTTTGTAGTCACATGGCGACTACACTGAAGGCCTTAACCATTCACGGAGAGTCGCCATGAGCACCGCCGATACCTATGTCCGCGCTCGCATCGACACCGACACCAAGGAGCGCGCTGCCCGTGCGCTCGAGGCAATGGGGCTGTCTATTTCCGACGCTATTCGTCTGCTGATGTTGCGCATCGCCGACGAACGCAGGCTTCCCTTCGAAGTGAAGGCGCCCAATCTCGCCACGAAGAAGGCGATTGCCGAACTTGAGGCGGGCAAAGGCAAGAAGTTTGCCAGCGTTGACGACCTGATGACGGATCTGCATGCGGACGATTGACCGATCCTCCGCGTTCAAGCGCGACTACAAGCGAGAGGCCAAGGGCCAGCATCGCGCTACGCTCGATGAGGTTCTCAAACCGGTGCTGGTCGCGCTCGCGACCGACCAGCCCCTTGATGTGCGCTACCGAGATCACGACCTTTCTGGCGACTGGGCCGGCTACCGGGAATGCCACATCAAGCCCGACCTGCTGCTTATTTATCGCAAGTCGGACTCCGGCTTTCTGCGGCTGGCGCGATTGGGCTCCCACAGCGAGCTTTTCGGCTGACGAACTTTTCTGCGGTTCCGGCTGAAGCTAGCTCACCATTTCACTGCACTAACTGTGTTTGTCTGCAACAAGATCATGTCCAAACGCTACCTGGTCCTCACCGAACTCTTCCTGCCGACCAAGGGCGGGACGGCCGTCTGGTTCGACGAGGTCTACCGCCGCCTGGGCGGCAAGGAGATCCACATCGTCACCGCTGATGTGCCGGGGGCGGCCGAGTACGACCGCGACCACCCCAACGCCATCCATCGCCTGTCGCTCAAGCGCGTGCCCTGGCTCAAGCCGGAGTCGCTGCTGATGTATGCGAAGTTCTTCTTCACTTCGCTATGGCTGGCGCTGACGAACCGCTTCGACGCCATCCACGCCGGCCGCGCGTTGCCCGAAGGGCTGGTGGCCTGGCTGGTCGCCCGGCTCACCTTCCGGCCGGTGGTGATCTACGCGCATGGCGAGGAGCTCACCGGCTGGGGCAGGGGAAACAAGTACAAGGCGATGTGCTTTGCGCTGCGCCATGCGGACAAGGTAATTGCGAACAGCGACTTCACACGTGACACGCTGCTAGGCATGGGTGTCGCGCCGGAGCGCATCGAGATCATCCATCCCGGCGTGGACACCGAGCGTTTCCGGCCGGGACTGCCGTTTCAGGACCTTCGCGACAGCCTTGGGCTGGCGACAGGCGCCAAACTGATCCTGTCCGTCGGGCGGCTCAGCCGGCGCAAGGGCTTCGATACCGTGATCCGCTGCCTGCCCTCGTTGCTCGAGTCGGGCCTGGACGTGCATTACGCCATCATCGGCATTGGCGAGGATGAGGCCTATCTTGGAGAGCTCGCGGAGAGCACTGGTGTGGCAGGGCGGGTGCACCGTCTGGGCCATGTGGCTATGCAGGACCTGCCGCGCTGGTACAACGCTTGCGACGTCTTCGTGCTGGCGAATCGTGAGATCGACGGTGATACCGAGGGTTTCGGCATCGTCTTTCTTGAAGCCGCTGCTTGCGGTAAGACGGCAATCGCTGGGCGAGCCGGGGGGACCGGTTCGGCCGTGCTGGATGGGGTGACCGGCTTGCAGGTGGACGGCGAGTCGGTCGAAGGCTTACGCTGCGCCTTGCTTGCTGTCCTCGATGATCCCGTGCATGACCAGCGCTATGCTTCTGCGGCGCTGGATCGTGTCACCCAGTCGCTCAGTTGGGGTGCGGTTGCCCTGAGAACGCAAGGCTTGCAGATTCGTTGATGCCCTTTTTAGTGACGTCTCCCATGAAACGACTCCTACTGGCCGTGTCGCTTCTCTTACCGCTTAAGGCGGCTGCGGTGTTGCCGTACGGCATGACCGATGCTGAGCTCGCAGCGCTGCCCCCTCTCTGCATGGCAAAGATGAAAGGCAACAATCCCTCGAACTATGTCGCGCAGTTCGGCGCTCACAACTGGGGGCAGATGCACCACTATTGCGAGGGCTTAAAGTTTGTCAATCGGGCCCGCACCTACCCCAAGGACCGTCGCTTCTACCTGAATAACGCCAAGGGCGAGTATAGGTATGTCATCAGCCACACTACGCCAGACCTCTGGTTTCGTCCTCAGGTCTATGTGGAACTGGCACGCGTTCATATGCAACTCGGGGAGACTGCTGAGGCGCAGTCGCAACTGCACGCGGCGATCGCATTCAATCGCGGCTTCGAAGCGGCCTATGTCAGCCTGATCGAGCTTCAGGTCGGCATGGGTACACGCAGTGCGGCGCTTGAAACAGCCACCGAGGGGCTGAAGTACCTGCCGGAATCCAAACGGCTGCAAAAGGCCTATCTCGACAACGGCGGCAAGAAGCCCTTCCCGGAACCGGTCGTAAAGGCCGAATCTCCTGCCACTGCAACTCCAAGTTCCTCGGGATCCGCAGCGCAGGCGAACGCGCCACAAACCGAAGCAGTTGCAGCAGAGCCTGTGTCGGCCGAGTCGCAGCAGACGAACGCCGATCCCACCGTCGAGCGAGGCTGCCGCTTCTGTCCGCCCGACGAGATCCAGCAGCGGTGGCGCGAGTCTTTTCAGACCGGGCAGTGATCCGCGACGGGCAGGGCGCCGTCGCTGCGCATCCAGGCCAGTAGTTCGGGGTAGAGGCGTGCCACCACGTCCGCATGCTGGGCAGCGAGGTTGATGGTGCAACCCGGGTCGTTGATCACGTCGTAAAGCGAGAGGCGCACTCCATTCTCCAGCGGCTGATAAACCAGCTTCCAGCGGCCATCGCGCATCATGCGGTCCTTGGCGCGTAGCGTGGGCTCCCGGTAGACGTCCTTGACCGACAAAGTGCCGGTGCTGTCATCGGGCACGTCCAGCAGCTGCAGCAGGTCGGGGTAGCTCAGGTGCCCCTCGGGCAGGCCGGGCACATTCGCCACCCAGATCCCGGTCTCGTTGAAGGCGTTCAACTGCAGGTCGTGCCGCGGGTCATCGATGGCAGGCCGTAGCGAGCGGCCATCGCATTTCACCGAGGGGGCATCGAGCAGGTCGAGCAGTGTCGGCATCAGGTCCACCGTGCGCACGACCTGATCGACGCGTTGCCCGGCCGGTACGTGCGGCCCCGCCATGATCAGGGGCACGCGTGCGCTGAAGTCGCCCAGCGCCGAATTGCCCTGGCCCCAGGTGCCATGCTCGAAAAACTCCATGCCGTGATCGCTGTACAGCACCACCAGCGTGTCCTGCAGCAGCCCGCTGGCGTCCAGATGTCGGATCATTCTGCCGACCTCGTCGTCGAACTGCGCGACGCACCCGTCGTACAGCGCGAGGATCTGGTCGAGATCGAATTCTTCGCGCGGCTCCCCCTGGCGACGGATGATCTCGAAGGGTTCGGTCAGCCGCGCCATCGCGAATTTGGATTCGCCCTTGTAACCGGGCTCGGCATAGCGCACGTAGTAGGGGTACTCGGAGGCGAAGGGCGGGTGGGTGGTGGAGTAGAACAGATTCAGGAAGAAGGGCTCGCCCCTCGCCGCCAGGCGGGACACCATGTGCCGTCCGCGCTGGCCGAGCTGGCTCGTGAGCGGCACACCTCCCAGATAGTACAGCTCGGGCAGCAACAGGCGGCCAATGCGGTTGTGCAGGAACAGCGAAAGAAACAGCCGGATGTCCTTGGGCCCCTGGCGGATCAGGTACTTCAGGTTCCATTGGTCTTCGGGCAAGTCGAGTATGTCGAAGCCGAAGTCGAACTTGCCCAGGTCGGCCCCGCACCAGTCCGACACCGCCGCATTGCGATAACCCAACTGGCGCAGCACCTTGGGCAGGGTGGGGCACGCAAGCGCCTTGTCGGCGTCGGCAACAAAGTTGTCGCGCACGCCGTGATGGTGGGGCCAGGTGCCGGTGAGCATCGAGATCAGGCTGGGTGCGGTGCGTGCGCAAGGCACATAGCAACTCGTGAATCGGGTGCCGAGGGCGGCAAACTGATCGATGTTCGGGGTCAGTGACGTGCCGTTGCGGATCGCGCCGATGCGGTCCGCTCGCAGTGTGTCGCTGCCGATCATCAGCAGGTTCGGACGCCCCGGACGCGCCCGTGGGTGTGCGCTCGCCACCGGCTCGCGGATCGCGAACACCACCAGGCTCAGGTAGCCGAGGCTGGCCAACACAAGGGCGAGCGCTTCGGCAAGAGCGCCTTCGCGCGCGCGCAGCGCCGCTAGCGTCAGCACCATCAGCGACGCGCCCGCCACGAGCGCGCCGGCGATCAGGTTCAGGCCGCGGGGCGACAAGGCGCGCCACAGCCGGTGCACGCGGGCGGTGCGGTACGACCATGAGGCGATGATGAGGCCCGGGTTCAGCGCCAGCGCGCGGCAGGCGGTATAGACGGTTGCCAGCGCAAGGCTCAGGGCCGCGCCCAGGGCCGTCCCCCAGGCGGGCGAGTCGAGGCCGAGCGTGTCGCTTGCGGCAAGCCAGAGCATGCCGCCGGGAAAGCCCAGAAAGGTGGCGATCACGAACGCGAACAAGGCGAGGCGGCCGAGCGCATAGATCACATAGCCGCTGTAGCGCTGCACGATCTCGTCCTGCAGCTTCGGGCCGGTGCGCGAGAAGTCCCGCACCGACTTGGCCAGCAGCGCCACCGTGAGCGGAAGTGCAACCACGGCGGCGGCCAGCAGGGCCTCGCCTAGCCACTGCCGCCCGATCACGCCGGCCACGATGAGCGCGGCCAGGCCAAACGCAAGCACGCTCCAGCTCGCCCAGTCCTGCGCCAGCAAGGGCAAGGCCGCGCGCTGCCGCTTGCGTCGCGCCTGGTCGCGGATGCCGGAGACCTCGCCCAGCGCCGATGCGAGCCGCACGAGATAAAAGCGGCGCGCCTGCATGCTCATCGAGCAAACCAGTTGCACGCCGTAGGTTGCGACCTTGCGCCACATGTAGCGCGGTACGGCATTGTGTTCCGATCGGACTCGGGTGACCGAGCGTGAGCGCTGGAAGCCCTTGCGCGCGATATAGCTCAGCGTCAGGCGTTCGTTGTCGACATAGTGGTACTGCACCATCTCGGGCGCGTACTGCAGGCAGGCCCCGGTGCGCAGCGCACGCAGGATCCAGTCCGCGTCTTCCGAGCCGCCCAGATCGTGGCCGGTCGGCCCGAGTTCGGTTGCAAAGGGGCCGGTGGCCGCAATCGCCTCCAGGCGCACGGCAAGATTGCCGCCACCCGGAATCGGCCCATCCGGGTCGATCTCGAACGGCGCGTCGCCCTGATCGTAGCGCGGGACGGGCAGGGGGTAGATCCGGTACGGGCCGTCCTCGTGCACCCAGTGCGGCTCACTGCCATCCCAGTCGGGCAGGATGCGGCCGCAGATCAGCCCGGCCTCGGGCCAGCGCTCCGCGGCGCGCGCGACTTCCAGAAGGTAGTCCTCGTGCACCCGGTGGTCGTCATCGACGAAGGCCACCAGCGCATCCTCGAGCATGGGCAGCGCCCTGTTGAGGGCATGCGACTTGCCCGGCGTCGGCTCGGCGATCCATTGCAGCGGCAGCGGATGGCCGTGGCGGGCGTAATCGTCCAGAAACGCGTGGGTGCCGTCCGTACAGGCGTTGGCCACAACGAACAGGCGGATTCGCCAGCCGGAGGGCAGACGGGCAGCATTGAGCGAGTGGATCACGCGGCTCAACAGCTCCACACGATTGTGGGTGCAGATCAGGACGGTTAGCGTGCGTGGATGGGCGGCGGCGGTCTTCATGGCATCAGGGTCATGCGCGTGGCGATGTGCGGGCCTTGAACAGGCCCTCGAACGTGCCGATGAAGTGGAATACGATGATCTCGCGGTTGAAGGCTTCGTCCGCCGGTGCCGCCAGGCGCGCACTGAGCATGCGCCAGACGGCTCGCAGGAACTGCGGGAAAAGATAAAGCGGAATGTTGAAGATCCTGCGGCTGCCGGGCATGCCCTTGCTGAGGGCGAGATTGCGACTGGTCTGCCGGCGCCAGCGCCTGATGTAAGCCTTGGTCATGCGGAAGGCCTCGACCTTGTGGCGGACGCGCGACTTGCCCAGGAACACGGCCTTCATCCCCGCAGCGAGGATGCGCTCGAACATCTCGCCGTCCTCGCCGCTCGCCAACACCTTGCCCTTGCGGCCGCGCTCGGTGTCGAACAGTCCCACTTTGTCGAACACCGCCTTGCGAAAAGCCATGTTCGCCCCGAAAGGGGCGAGCGACGGCGAGTCGATCGGGTAGTCGTCCTCGCGGTCGGTGCGCACGGCGAGGAAACCGTAGAAGCGCTCGGTCAGCCAAGCCGGGGGCGGGGCTTCCCAGATCGGCGCGATGTAGCCGCCGCAGGCGTCGGAATCATACCGATCGAGCCCGGCGATGGTCTGCTCCAGCCAGTCGGTCTCAGGCAGCACGTCATCGTCGGTGAACAGAATGATCTCGCCCTGCGCCGCGGCGATGCCGTGATTACGGGCGTGGGAAAGCCCCTGCGCGGGCTCGAATTCGTAGCGCAAGGCAGGCCAGTCGGCCCGCTGCTCCTCCACAACGTTTCTTGTGTGATCCGACGAATTGTTGTCGACGACCATCACCTCGACGGCCCAATTCGGCGGGATGCGCAGCTGCTTCAACGACGCAAGGGTTTCTCGGAGCGAGTTCGCGCGCTGATAGGTGCATACGATGATGCTGCATCCACGCGCTGGCTCATCGCAGGTTGAAGTCCCATCCGCGTTGGTGGTGGCGACCAAATCCATTGTTGTGTCCCGGGTTTCAAGCCTGCTTGCGCGATTCGAGCCTCAAAGCTGATAGCCTTGGCTCGCAGCGATCGGTTCGACAGTGCGCTTCAGCAGCCAGTGCTCGAGCGCATTGACACCCACCTTGGCGCCGCCGCGTTCCGAACTGCCCACCTTGTTTTCGAGCACGCTTCGATCCACTCGGGTGCCGAGGTAGGCGTCGAGCGCGTCCAGCGGCGGGGTCTTGCCTACCAGATCCTCGTAACGGACCAGCAAGGCATCCAGCTTCCCGGCTTCCTGTACATAGCCGGCCATCAGTGTGCGCCAATGCGCTCCGAACTGGGTTGGTGTGAACACCGGCCGATCCGGAAACACGTCATACCAGCTCCGCCCATAACGGGCGTACGAACGATAGGCCTCGAGCGGATTGCGGTACAGCAGCAGAAAGCGCGCCTTGGGATACAGCCACTTCAGATAATGCGCGTGCTCGGCCGTCAGCCGCACCTCCTTGATCCCCCAGCGCTCGGCGCCGGCGCGGCGGGCGGGCTCGGCGAAGAGGGTGTCGAAGAAGGCGCGATGCGCGCGGCGCAGATCCTGCAGCCCCGGGAACAGGTTGGCGATCCATTCGCCCGACAGATCCTGCGGTGCGCTGCCGTCGTAGAAATAGTCCGATGGCGGCCAGCCCTCGCGGAAGGCCTTCATGCCGGCCGCGAGGGCCTGGATGGTGCCGCATTCGTCGTAGGGCTCGCCCCAGATCAGCACGCGAGAGTCGGACATGATCAGGCGCTGCAGCATGGTCGAGCCCGAGCGCCAGCCGGCCGACAGCAGGAAGATGGGCGATTCGGTGTCACCCTCGTCGGCCTGAGTGTGGGCGCGCAGGATTTCGACGCCGCGGGCGACGCTGGGCTGTCGCAGCAGGGCTTGACGATGGGCCGCGCGGGCCTGCGCCGGGCCTTGAAAGGCAGTGATCAGATCGTCGATCAGTTTCATGGACTCGTCCGGTATTCGATTGCGCCCAGGCCTTGCATCAGTTCGCGCAACGCATCACGCGCCTGGCCAAAGGAGAGCTGCCCGGCCTTGTATTGCGCCAGGACGGCCGCCGTGCGCGGCCGAAGTTGCCGCGACAGATAGTCGCGCATCAGTTTCTCGTGCCATTGCGACAGGCGATACGAGCGCTTCTTCAAGAACCCATGCAGGCTGCCAAGCGCGCGGTTCTTCAGGCCGGCCGGGTTACGCGCCAGCAGCGCGACCATCCCGTCGACGAGCTGGGTCTCATCGATCAGCCCGTTCTTGTAGCGCACCAGCACGTCCGACGCCTTCACCTCGGCAAAGCGTGACAGGTACAAGGTGTCGTCGTCTCGGCGGAAGTAGTACAGCGGCTCGGCGATGTGGCACGCCTTGAACTGTGCGGCGATGCGGATGAAGTAGTCGTAGTCCTCGACCAGGAAGAGCTCCGGGTCGTAGTCGCCGACCGCCTCATAGGCGCGGCGGGTGTATAGGAAGCAGGCGCCGATGTGGTTGCCCTTGTCCAGTTGCAGCGAGGCCGGCAGGCGGTCGTGCTTGGCGTCGGTCGGCCGGCCTGCGGCGTCGACCTCGGCAAACATGTAGTAGTCCGCATACACCAGGTCGCACTCGCCGCGATCCAGCACCTGCACCATGCGCTCGATCGCGGTGTCGGCGAAGAAGTTGTCGTCCGAGGTCCAGGTCAGGTACTGCCCTCGCGCCATGGAAAACCCGCGGTTGAGCGCGCGGGGCAGGCGCAGGTTGGGGTCGTTGCGTACGTAGCGGATGCGCGGATCGTCGCAGCGGGCCACCACCTGCGGGGTGTCGTCGGGCGAGTTGTCGTCGACCACGATCAGCTCGAAGTCGCGGAACGACTGCGCCAGCACGTTCTCGATCGCCCCGCCCAGCAGGTGCGCGCGCTTGTAGGTGGGCATGACGATGCTCACCCGCGGCGCGGCCGTCGATGCGCTGGCGCTCATTGCTTGGCACGTTCCGCGTCGGCGAGGATGCGGCGCACGATGCGCTGGCTGGCGGTGCCGTCGCCGTAGGGATTCACCTTCGACGCCATCGCATGGTAGGCGTGCGCGTCGTCGAGCAGGCGCGAGGCCTCGGCCACGATGGTGGCGGCATCAGTGCCGATGACCCGCACCGTGCCCGCAGCCACGCCCTCGGGGCGCTCGGTGACCTTGCGCATCACCAGCACGGGCTTACCCAGGCTGGGCGCTTCTTCCTGCAAGCCGCCGGAGTCGGTCAGCACCATGTAGGCGCGCTTCATCAGATGCACCAGCGGCATGTAGTCCAATGGGTCGATCAGCAGCACGTTGTCGAGCCCTGCCAAGGCGTCATTCACCACTGCGCGAACATTGGGGTTGCGGTGCACCGGATACACCAGCACGATCTCGTCGCGGTACTTGAGTGCGAGCTCGCGCAGGCCGCGGCACAGGGATTCGAAAGGCTCGCCAAAGCTCTCGCGGCGATGCGCGGTGACCAGCACGATGCGCTTCGAATCGAAGGGCAGGGTGTCGAGCACGCTGCCGGCAAAGCTGTAGGGGCGGTTCGAGACGTCGAGCAAGGCGTCGATCACCGTGTTGCCGGTGACCTCGATCTGCGCCTCCGGAATGCCCTCGTTCAGCAGATGGCCCTTGGCCATGTCCGTGTGGGGGAAGAAGACGTCGGCCAACGCGTCGATCATCTTGCGGTTGGATTCTTCCGGATACGGGTTGTGCTTGTCGAAGGTGCGCAGCCCGGCCTCCACGTGGCCCACGCGCACGCCGGCATAGAAGGCGGCCAGCGCGGCGGCCATCGAGGTGGTGGTGTCGCCCTGCACCAGCACCAGGTCGAAAGACTCGGCACGCAGGATGCGGCCGACCTCCTGCAGCACCGCGACGGTGATGTGCTCGAGCGTCTGGTTCTCGCGCATCAACTGCAGGTCGTAATCGACGCGGATGCCGAACAGCTCGATCAGCGGCGCGACCATGTCCTTGTGCTGGCCGGTGAGGCAGTTGCGGTTGTCGATCAGGCCCGGATGTCGCTCGAGTTCGGCGATCAGCGGCGCCATCTTGATGGCCTCGGGGCGGGTGCCGAAGACGGTGAGTACCTTAAGCATGCTTGTCGTCTCCCGCCTGCTTGAGTCGCCAGGCATCGAGGAAATACTTGACCGCCCAACTGATCTCGGCCCCCGAGATGTACTTGGCGCCCTCTCCGTAGCTGCCATTGAAGCCGCCCGACTTGTTCTGGATCTTCTCCAGATAAGCCATGGCGCGGTCGGCCGGTTCGCGCTTGCCCAGCGTGTACCAGACGATGGCGTACTGAGCCATGCCGGTGGAGCAGATCCAGCTCACGTCCGGGTAGGCGGGGATGCTCCCGTCGGCGCGCTGGGCGCGCTCCACATCGGCCATGCCCTGTGCGGCCAGCTCCAGTTCGCCCAGCTCGCACAGCGCCTCCATCGCATAGGCATGGAAATGGGTCAGCCGATTGAAGGGCACCAGGTCTTCACGCTGCCTGTAGTGCTCGAGCACGAAGCGTGCGGCTTCGGTGTACTTCGGCTCGTTCAGCAGCCGGCCGGCCTCGGCCAGCGGCGGCAGGGCGTAGGTGTGGATCAGGTCGCTGGCGATGCCGGTCCACAGCTCGGTCGATGGTGTCATCAATCGGCCGTCTTCCGCCACCTGGGTCAGCATCCAGTCGCTCGCCCGGCGCAGGGATTCGCGCGCGCCAGGGACGTCGTCGATCGCGGCACACAGGCCGCGCATGATCTGCGCGGTGTCGAAGGTGTAGGGCGTGCCGTCCGGCGCCGGAAAGGCGCCGTCAGGCAACTGGATCGACATCAGCCAGCGCGTGCAGGTGCGGGCCAATTCGGCTTCGCCCCACTGATAAAGGGTGGGGATGTAGTAGCCGGTGACTTCGGGGTAGGGCACCTTCTGCTTGGTGTGAACAATGATCCCCTGCCCGGGCACCATGTTCGCCTTGCACCAGTCCATGGCACGTTCGTAACTCGGCTTCTTCTTCGGCCAAAAAAGCATCTTCAGGATCCTTGCAGCAGGCTCAGTTCGTGGGTTCGGTAATGCGCAGGACCTGGTTGGTCCCGACGTTCGTCAGTTCCTGGCGGGCTCCGCTCGGCCATTGCACGACCACGCGCTCGGCTTGGGCCTGCTTGGCCACACCAAAATGCAGCCGGCTGTGGTTCTGGCTGCGGTGGTGAATGCCCCCATCCTGGACGCGGGTCTGGGTGACGCCGCCGGCGGTCACGAACACGCGAGCGCCGATGCCGTCGCGGTTCGAGCGCGTGCCTTCCAGGTCGATCTGCAGCCAGCGATTGTCATTGCCGGTGTTGCGCAGCAGCCTGTAGCCGCCGCCGTCCGAGGGCAGGCCGAGGCTGCGTCCCATGCTGCCTCCGGTGGCGATCAGCAGGTCGATGAAGCCGTCGCCGTCGAAGTCGGCGGTCGTCACGCTGTCGCCCACGCCGGCGCGCGGCAGGGTCACCCCATCGCCGAGGGGCTGCGCCTTGAACTCGCCGTCTCCCTGGTTGATCAACAACAGGCTGTCGTGCATGCCGACGTCGCCCGAGCCGAGGATGAAGAGGTCGAGCAGCATGTCGTTGTTGAAGTCTGCCGCGACCACGTTCATGGCGGCGATCGGGGTCTTGTTGACGCCGCGCTTGTCGCTTTCCTCGACCAGCTTGCCGCCGCGGTTCATGAACAGGCGCTGCGGCGCGTGTTCGGCCCGTTCGGCATCGCCTTCGGCCTTAACGTCGATGATGGCCTGCTCGGCGGTGACCGACAGTTGCACCTGCACATTGCGGTTGCGCCCCCCCGGGCTGGCGCCGGGCCCGACCAGCGTCACTCGCCAGCGGTCGGGCGCCTCGAAGCCGATGCGCAGCTCCGGGCGTTCGGCTGCGCCGGCCTGCAGGCCCGCCGTCTCGGGCGCGGCCGGGTCGAGCACGAACGCCAGCGCCTCGGGCGACCTGGCCTGCGCGCCCAGGCGGACGCTCTGCAGGTTCATCAGGCCGCGTGGCAACATCGGCGCCACTACCAGCTTGAGCTTGCCCTTGGCGCGGAAGGAGAAGGCCGTGGCCTGAGCGAGCTCCGCCTCCTTTACCGTGATGTCCGCGATCAGCGCGTCATCTGCCGGCCGCCCGAACGCCACCTTGCCCGGCGGGTTGCGGCGAGCGAGAAAGAGATCGATGTTGCCGTCGTTGTCGAAATCGCCCGCCACGATGTCTTCGAATGCCGAAACCGGCAACAGGTCGAGCTCCTGCCCGGGTTGGCTGCGCGTGCTGAAGATCTGCGCGGACAGGTTGTTGCCGGCTACCCGACAGACGACCTCGGGATGGTGGTCGTTGTCGAGCTCGGTGACGATGCAGTAGGGCACGGTGCGGGCACGGAAGGCGAGCGCCTGCAGCGTCTCCTCGAATCGGCTGCCGCGTTGCAGGAAGGTGAAGGGCGGCTCGACATCGTCGAAGCGCGTTTCGGCGCCCTGGATCAGGTCGAGCTGGCCGTCGCCGTCCACGTCGAGCCACAGCGGCATGCGGGTGCGGCCCAGGGGGTTCACCACCCCCAGTGCCTCTGCCACCTCTGCGAAGCGCTCGCCGCGGTTGAGGAACAGGCGCTTGGGCTCCTCGCCCACGCCCATCTTGGCGCCGGTGAGTTGCACGAGGTCGAGCCGGCCGTCGTTGTCCACGTCGGCCCAGGCTGCGCCATGGTTGTCGTCACCCTTGTAATCGCTGCTGAACCAGTGCTGCGTGACGTCCTCGAAGCGCCCATCGCCCGCGTTGCGCAGCAGTTGTGACGGATTCAGGTGATTGGTCAGGTAGAGGTCGGGGCGACCGTCGCCATCCACATCGCCCCAGGCTACGCCGTGAGTCATGCCGACGAAGGCCTCAAGGCCCGAGCGCGAGGTCACGTCCTCGAAGCCGAGCGGCGCCACGGGCTTGTCGGAGCACCCGGCCAAGAGGCCCGCCGCCAGCAGCGCGGCTAGGACAATCCGCTGCTTGAGCGTGCCTGCCGAGCCAAGGGTCCTGAGAGCATGACTCATCTGTCTGCCTCGATTTCGTTTGTTGATTGTCATGAACGCCGAAGCATACGAGTAAGTAGCGGCATTTGTGCAATGCGCGAGCGGGCAGCGTTGATGCTGCGCGCCAGCAAACCGTTGGAGGGGGGAGGGCTTGCACAGATCTGGAGCAGCTTGCGCGCGAGCGCCTGTGTGGAAAAAGCATCGGACGCGGCATGTTGCCGGGCGCGGTGCGCCAACTCACGGTAGGTTTCGTCGTTGTCGAGCACTCGCCTGATCGCCTCTAGCCATGCGTCGGGGTTCGTGTAGTCCGCAACGAGGACCCCGCCGTCGCCGACGGCTTCCGGAAGACCTCCCCGCGCACTCGCGATCACGGGGATCCCGCACGACTGAGCTTCGATCGCGACCATGCCAAAGCCCTCTTCCCAGCGTGAAGGCACAAGCAGCAGGCGTGTTTGGCGATAAATGCTGCGCATGTCGCTGACGCGATGTTCGAAGCGCACATTGGGCAGGCTCGCAAGTTGGCGTTTCAGGCTTTCAAGGGCCTCATCACCAAGCTTCCAGGATTCCAGCAGCAAGAAGCGTGTCTGTGGCATCCGGCGCGCAACTTCCACAAAGGTGTCGATGCCCTTGACGCGGTGGGGGTTGATCATCGTGACGTAGCCGTCAGGGGCCGCAGAGGTGTCGAAGTACCGGATTGCGGGCGGATAAACGACATGCACGGAGCGTCCGATGCAGCGGCTCGCCTTCTCGGCCAGAAAACGGCTGCTGGCGACGACATGGCAACCCAAGGCAGCACTCGCGCGAAGTTCCTTAGCGTCGAACTCCGCGTCGTGGATGAAAAGCAATCCCTGCACCCCTTCCTCATGAGCAATTCGGAGCGCGCTGTCTGCGCCGTCAAGTTGTGCCCATACAACTTGTGGACGAAATTCTTGGATCGACTGGCGCAGTGCGCGCTCGAAATCAGCCACGATTCTGACTGGATACCCACAGTCGACCACACCGACGCATCGGATACCGTCGTCTCCGGCAACTCCGACAACGCCCAGACTGCCGAACTCTTCCTCGGTCGGGAAACGCCACGGAGTTGTAGCGTAGTCGCCGGATCCGATTGCGCAGCACTCCCCGCCCAAGTCCGTCGCGATGCTGTGAAGGATCTGATGGGCGGATCGGGCCGCGCCACCGAGGAACAGGGGGTACGGTGGGCGTTCGCTGGCTAGGATGAGGCGCATTGTCGGCAAGGGGTTTCGTGCGTAAGCGGGGTGCCGGTCTCAGGGGTGTGCCAGCACTTTCTCTATCTTGTCGCGAAGAATTGTCTCAACTGCGCGGGTTTGCTCCTGAATGCGCTCAGTGATCCTTGCGATCAAATCGGTATCTACTGCGATTGAGGACATGCGCGCGATCGTGCGCTGGCGCGCGGTTTCCTGTTCGATCGCGCTGACGTCGAAGTAGAACTCCTGTGCATCAAACATCTCGTATAGAACGCGCTTCTTGAAGTCCTTAATGACCTGGCTCGGATTATTCATCTCGGCGCCTACGCAGATTGCCGGTGTGCCTGCTCGCCATGCATTAATGCAAAGATGATATGTATCAGTGATGATGAGCTTGTATTTCGGTAGGGCAGTCAGGAGGTCGCCCTGGCTATAGGAGTCCCCTCGTGGGAGGAGTGCTTCAATGTCACGCAATCGAAGGCCGTTGAACCTCTTGAATCGACTCGAAAGGGAGCCGGTGGACTCTTGGCGCATCTTTTCATGGAGTGGAAACCAGGGGAGCCATTCAAGGCTTGCGTTCAGCTTTCCAGCAATCTCGCTACAGAAAGAAATCAAATTGCTGGGAGCGCTTGTTCGTGTACCAAAAAAGAGGCCTACAGCAGAGTCATCCAGAAGGTCCGTGCTCCACTTGCTGGAAGGCAGTCTTGCGATCGCGTCAGTGTCATTTAGAAAGGCTGGGTCAATCCCGAGATGCGACAGTGCGTAATTCTTGGTCAAATGATTGGCGCGAACTGATGAGATTGGATCTCGGAAGAGAGCCGCTTGCGAATTCGTGAGCAGGCTCCGCAATGCAGAGCTGTAGCGGCTCTCTTTATAGTCGCTGGCTTTGTTGTAAAGCAGGCTGCTTCCGAACAGGATTGATTTTCTGTGAACGTCTAATGGAGCTGCTTCCTGAAGCAAGGCCAGGTAACAGAAGTCTTGTGACTCCTTGGTGCTGATTCCGTAGATCTCGGACGTGCGGTTTACGCACTCATCGTCGATGTAGTGCCTCGCTTGCAGAAAGTCCCCCCAGTAAAGGATTAAGTCATGGCCAAAGAGCTCATCGATGTTGGGGTAGATGGGGTTGTGCTTGAATAGGCTCTCCACGCCCTTTGCGGAGCTATGTGGAGCGCCAAGGTCCATCATCATCCACCGCTTCTCGGAGCTTGGGTTTGGCGGGACAATGGAGAAAAAATTGACCGCAGCCTCAGGCTCCACTTTTTCGAGGAATCTTTTTGCGGCTAACTCAACAGTGGTCATTCCGGTGTTCACGAAGCGCATGTTCGGCGCTGTAACAACTGCGATGGATTTCTTCTGCATCGGTCTACGTGCCCTTATGTTCGTCCCGTAATCACATGGCAATCTGTCTGTTCGAGTCGCGGTCAGTGGGCCGATTGCCCGATGTCAGCGTTTACTTTCCATGTTGAAGGAATGCTCACCAAGCCTGGGAGAATGCGCTTTGAGTGAGATCCGTTAGGCGTAGAGACATTGAAAATCTTTAGATTCTCTCCGTAGAAAATCTTGGTCAACAGACGGTCGAATATCCCAATACGCATGGCAAAGACACCGGGGTCGAGAGGTAGTGACTTGATGGTGCAGTCGATTGCGACATGCCCTGCTGAAAGGTTCGTTTCATGCGCGTGCATTGACGAAACGTAAACGAAGTCTGTTGTATGAAAGCCATATACGATCTCAATGTCGCTTAACGGCTTCTTGATGTTGAATAGGCAGCGAATCGTGCATGACTCGCCGGTATTGACTGAGTCTACCTCGCAGCCGTTAAGATCCAGCAGGATGAGCCTTTCAAGCGTGACTTCACCTGAGGCGAGTATTTGCGTTTTAGACAACTGGCTGGCTGCCGCGGTAGCAACGATTGACTTATTGCTTCTCGCATAGAATGCATCGCAGGTCTCAACTGGAGGGCCGTCGGCAACAATGTGTCCGTGGTCCAGCATGAGGACTCTGGAGCAGATCCGTGCAACCTGTCGGATGTTGTGACTTACAAGCAAGACCGTTCGACCCTGACGGCGAATGATCTCTTCCATCCGATCGAAACACTTTCGCTGAAACGCCAAGTCACCTACCGCCAGCACCTCATCAACGATCAATATCTCCGAATCGATGCTCGTTGCAACGGCGAAGGCGAGTTTCACCTGCATGCCGGAGCTATACCGCTTGACAGGCGTGTCGATGAATTCCGCCATCTCGGCGAAGTCGACGATCTCGTCGAACTTGCGATCGATCTCCTGACGCGACATCCCGAGGATCGCGCCATTCAGATACACGTTCTCGCGTCCGGTAAAGTCGGGAACGAAGCCCGCGCCTACCTCGATCAGCGGCGCGATACGCCCATTGACCTTGACGCTGCCACTGCTGGGGGTGGTCACGCGCGCCAATGTCTTGAGCAGGGTCGACTTGCCCGCCCCGTTGTGCCCAATGATGCCGACGACCTCGCCCTGTTCGATGGTGAAGCTGACGTCGTCGAGCGCCTTGAAAAGGGGGCGTTCCGGTACGGGGCGGCCGGCAAGCCGGGCGCCGGTTTTGAGCAGGGTCTGCTTCAGGCCCTGCAGGGCGCCCAGGCGGTATTCCTTGGTGAGATGGCTGACTTCGATGGCGGGCATGGGGTGGCGGCTCTCTAGATGACGTCGGCGAAGTAGCTTTCGGCGCGCTTGAAGTAGAGGTAGCTCAGCGGCAGCAGGATGGCGACGGTGATCAGGCCCGGCAGCATGGCTTGCACATCGGGTGCCTGGTTGCGCAGCACCACGCTCTGGAAGGCATCGATGATGCCGGCCAGGGGGTTGAGGGTGTACAGGGTGTACAGGGCGTTGGACCAGTCACCGGCGGCCTGCTGGACGAGGAGTTTTTCCTTGACCAGTTGCAACGGGTAGATGACCGGCGAGGCATACATCAGCAGCGACAGCAGCACCGGCAGGGCGGCGCCGACGTCGCGGTAATAGACGTTGATGGCCGAGCCGACAAAGGCGACGGTGAGCGCGGCGATCACGGTGTAGGCGATGATCACCGGCACCCACAGCATGTAGACGCCGGGCATCATCTGGTACCAGACCATGAGGCCGGCCAGGATCAGGAAGTTTATGCCGAGCTCGACCAGCTTGGTGAGCACCGCGGTGATGGGGAAGATCTCGCGCGGAAAGTAGATCTTGCGGATCAGGTGACTGTTGCCGACCACGCTGGTGACGCCGTCGGATGCGGACTCCTGGAAGAAGGTCCAGGGCATCAGCGCGGCGAAGACGAGGATGGGGTAGGGGATGTCGCCCGTCTCGATGCCGACGAAGCTCTTGACCAGGGTGAAGATCAGCATCAGCGACACGGGCTTGATGATGGCCCAGGCGATACCGAGATAGGCCTGCTTGTAGCGCAGCGCGATGTTCTTCCACGCCAGCGTGGCCATCAGCTCGCGGTACTGGTAAATGTCCTTGAACAGGGTGGTCATCGTGATTCGTCTGAAGTCCTGAGGTACAGGCGCAGCATTGTTGAGGATCGGGGTAACAGCATGGTGACGCATCGGTGCCTGTGTCGTGCGCACGCCTGCCCGAGGGCGGACCCCGGCCATTGTCTCGATGCTGCACTGCGGCGGCGATGAATTATCACACGCTCAATCCGAATTCAGGCCTGCCATTGTCATCGCCGCGGCCTCAGCCGCGCAGAATCGAGGCGAAGCCGCGCAAGGAGCCCCAGCCGGGCGCTTGCCACAGGTTGGGCAGCACGGCCTTGCAGGCGTCGAGCCGGCGACCGTTGCGCACGAGGGCGTAGGCGAGGTTCATGCGCCCTTGCGCAAGACGCTGGCGCACGCCGCGCGCGACCTGCGGCGGGTAGGCGTGCAGGGCGTGGGCCATGGCCTCGAGCGTGCGGACGTTGTCGACCTGGGCCCTCAGCGGGTCGCGGCGCGTGGCGCTGGCGTCGTGGATGAGATAGGCGGCGACGGGGTGGCAGACCACGCCGATCCGGGTGCTGCGCGCGCACAGGCGGACCAGAAAGAACACGTCTTCGCACACGCGGTAGCCGGTGGGGTAGCCGCCCAGGTCCAGAAAGGTGCTGCGCGGCACGCTTAGGGTGTGGGTGTCGCCGAAGTGGTCGGCGACGAAGGGCTCGAGCTCGTTGGCGG
>NZ_DAOMPS010000058.1:0-24028 GCF_035444905.1 Thauera sp. | reverse complement strand
GTCAACAAAGACAAAACCCCCTCCCGCTGCAACAGCGCCCAAAAGCGGAAATACCGTGCCGCTACGGCAGGTGCGGCGTCCCCTGTTGAACTTCAGGCGACGCCAGTGCGAACTCAGCTGCGGGCGGGCACGAGGAGTTCCGCTTCGCCATCCAGCACGACGGTGTCGCCGACCGTGCAGATTGTCGAAAACACGGCGCGACGCTTCTCAGATTTGAGTTCCTTGACGCTAACCCGGGCGACGACCGTGTCGCCGATCTTCACCGGGGCCTTGAACTTGAGGTTCTGCGAGAGGTAGATGCAGCCAGGCCCGGGAAGGCGGGTACCGAAGACGGCCGAGATCAGACCGGCCGACAGCATGCCATGGGCGATACGGCCACCGAACATCGTGCTCGCGGCGAACTCCTGGTCCAGGTGAACCGGGTTCGTGTCACCGGATACGCCTGCGAACATCAGGATGTCGGCTTCGCTGACGGTACGCGAGACGCAGGCGCTCATGCCGACCGTGAGGTCTTCGAAGCGGTAACCGTAGAGTTCTGCGAAGTTGCGGCTCGAACTGCTCATGTGTTTCTCCTTGTGTGTAAAGGCTTGGGGCGCCATTGTACGGGGCGCCGAGGCGTCCCGCACTGCATGCTAGAATCGAACACCCATGTTGCGCTGCGGCATCTGTCGTACGTCATTGATGCCTTGCGTGAATCTCTTGTCTTTCAGCAATTCATGAGTTCGATCGATCAAGGCTCCGTGTGAAGGATTTAACGGGCATCCGTTCCCGTTTGAGCTAACTTGATCACATCGTGGACAAGGCTTGGGCATCAACGACTGTCCATTGTCGAACCAAAAGGACTCAGGGGCGCTTCATGCTCAAGATCGTCAGCCATTACCTTCCAACGCATACCCTGCAACAGGTTCTGTTCGACGCGGCGATGCTTTTCGCCATCGTGTTGGGTGCGGTTGCCTTCCAGGCTGCCCCAGAGGTTCCGGACTGGGCGGTCTGCGTGCCGTCGGCACTGGCGTTTGCGGCGTGCATGGTTGCGCTCAATACGGCGATGGGTTTGTATCGGCCGGTCTACCAGCGTTGTCATCGTCAGGTCTTCGCGCGCGTCGGCCTGTCGTTGGTGGTGAGCGTGCCGGTCGCCTATGTGACCTTCGGCTTGCTTCCGTGGGCCGAGATCGCGCCTCACTCGCTGCAGGTGAGCGTTCTTGTACTGCTGTGCCTGCTGCTCTTGCTGCGTGGTCTGGTGAATCAGCGCCAGGCGGCCGGCTTCTTCGTGCCGCGGGTATTGATTGTCGGCACCGGGCGAGATGCGATGGCCGTTCAACGGGACCTGATGCGGCCGCTGCAGCGCAGCGTGGATGTGGTTGGCTTTCTGCCCGCGGGCGCGAACGAGCGTGTGGAGGTGGAGCCGCGGCAGGTCCTGCCGCCGGGCAGTCTGCTTGACGTTGCGCGCAAGCTGCGCGTCGATGAGGTGATCGTTGCAGTGCGTGAGCGCCGCGGTGGGGTGCTTTCGCTGCGCGAGCTGCTCGACTGCAAGCTGGCGGGCATCCGCATCCTCGACCTGTCGTCCTTCTTTGAGCGCGTGCAGGGGCAGATCCGCCTGGATTCGCTGCGTGCCAGCTGGCTCATCTACGGAGACGGGTTCCGGCAGGGCTGGGCGAGGACTTTCGTCAAGCGCTGCTTTGATCTGGTCGTGGGCGCCTTGCTTCTGGTGTTGAGCCTGCCGGTGATGATCGTCACCGCGATCCTGATCCTGATCGAGGATGGCGCACCGGTCTTCTATGCCCAGGAGCGGGTCGGACTGGGAGGCAAGCCCTTCCGCGTGATCAAGTTCCGCAGCATGCGGCGGGACGCCGAGCGCGACGGCAAGCCGCGCTGGGCGACGTCGAACGACGACCGTGTGACACGGGTGGGGCGGGTGATCAGAAAGCTGCGCATCGACGAGCTGCCACAGCTCTTCAATGTGCTCGTGGGCGACATGAGTCTGGTCGGGCCGCGCCCCGAGCGGCCGTTCTTTGTCGATCAGCTCACGCAGCAGATCCCGTTCTACGCCGTGCGCCACTGTGTCAAACCGGGCGTGACGGGCTGGGCGCAGGTGCGCTACCAGTACGGGGCTTCGGTGGACGATGCGGCCGAGAAGCTGCAGTACGACCTGTATTACGTCAAGAATCACACCTTGATCCTCGACACCCTGGTGTTGTTCGAGACCGTTCGCGTGGTGCTCACCGGCGAGGGTGCGCACTGAGTGTGTGGGTGGAGTGCGCCCGGTGGCATGTAAGGCGGTACACTCTGCGCCTCGCGCTCGAGCCTGAGCACGAGGCGCATTTCGTGTTGAGGAGAGCCAGCGGTGGCTGAGGTGGCGACCTGGAGCTACGGGCTTGCCGCCGTCTCCTACCTGTTGTTCGGGCTCTACGTCTTCGTCGCCTGGCGCGGTGCGCTGCCGGGGGGCGTGCTGCTCGCTGCAGTGCTGCTGTCCTGCCTGTGGGCGTTCGCCTCCGCGGTCAATGCGTGGCAGCCGGGCGGCACCAGTCTGGTCTTGTCTGCCGTGCTGGACGTGTTGCGCGGTGCGGCGTGGTTCGCCTTCATGATCGTGCTGTCGCTGCCGTTGTGGGGCAGGCGCCTGCGCTGGCCGGCCCTGCTTGCAGCCGGCGTGCTGTTGTTCCAGTTCGTCGCGATCGTGCTCGAAGGCATCTTCGATGGCGGCGGCCTCGCGCTGCAGCCGGTGCTTGTCGCCTGGCTTGCCCATGCGATCGTCGGCCTGATGCTGGTCGAGCAGTTGTACCGCGGGATTCCTGTGAGTTCGCGCTGGGGCATCAAGCCGCTCTGCCTTGCGCTCGCCGCAGGCTACATCTTCGAGCTCTATCTTTTCGCCGACGCCTTTCTGTTCTCGCGTATCGACCCCGACGTGTGGGCGGTGCGCGGGCTCGCCCACGCCCTCCTGATTCCGCTGATCGCGCTCTCGGGCACCCGCAGTCCGTCGTGGACGCTGCGCATGTCGATGTCGCGCGAGATGGTCTTCCATTCGACCGCGCTGGCCGGTGCGGGCGCGTACCTGCTGGTGATCGCGGGTGCGGCCTACTATGTGCGCTTCTTCGGCGGCGACTGGGGACGCGCGCTGCAGATGACGCTGCTGTTCGCGGGCCTGGTGCTGCTCGGGGCGCTGCTGTTTTCCGGCGCGTTGCGCGCGCGGCTGCGGGTGCTGATCAGCAAGCACCTGTTCTCGTACCGTTACGATTACCGCAACGAGTGGTTGCGCTTCACCCAGGCCTTGTCCGCTGCGGACAAGGGGCTGGATCTCGGTCAGTCGGTGATCAAGGCGCTGTCCGATCTGGTGGAAAGTCCGGGCGGCGTGCTCTGGCTGCGCGACCAGTACGGGAGCTGCGCCATGCATTCCCGGCTCAACCATCCGCCGATGACGGCCGTCGAGCCGCTCGAGTCGCCGTTCTGCCGCTTTCTCGATGAGCGCGGATGGGTGATCAACCTCGAGGAGTACCGGCTGCGGCCGGGGCATTACGAGGGACTCAAGTTGCCGCCATGGCTGTCCGCCTTCGGTGATGCCTGGCTGGTGATCCCGCTCAAGACCTCGGACAGCCTCATCGGCTTCGTCGTACTCAGCTCGCCGCGCGCACCGTTCGAGATCGACTGGGAGGTCCTCGATCTGCTCAAGACCGCGCAGCGCCAGGCCGCCGGCTATCTCGACCGCATGCTTGCCGCCGAAGCCCTGCTAGAGGCGCGCAAGTTCGATTCCTTCAACCGCATGTCCGCCTTCGTGGTGCACGACCTCAAGAACCTGGTTGCGCAGCTATCGCTGATGCTTCGGAACGCCGAGCGCCACCGCGACAACCCCGAGTTCCAGCAGGACATGCTCGAGACCGTGGCTCACGTCGAATCACGCATGCGCGGCCTGATGACGCAGCTGCAGGAGAAGCGTTCGATCGATCCGGCGCGGCCGGTGGACCTCGTGCCACTGCTGAAATCGGTGTGCGAAGGCAAGCGCGGGCAGTTGCCAGCGATCGAGGTTCGCTTCGAAGTCGACACCGAGACGGAGGTCAACGCCCACCCGCAGCGCCTGGAAAGAATCATCGGTCATGTCGTGCAAAATGCACTGGATGCCACCGACGAGGATGGTAAGGTGGCCGTGACGCTCGGGGAGGCTGAAGGCAAGACCCTGAGCATCGTGGTGCAGGACACGGGCTGCGGGATGAGCGCCGATTTTCTGCGCGAACGACTGTCCAGGCCGTTCCAGACCACCAAGACGAGCGGCATGGGGATCGGCGTGTTCGAGACCCGTCAGTACCTCAACGAGATCGGCGGCCAGCTGCACTTCGACAGCGAGGTGGGCAAGGGCACGTGCGTCACCATCACACTGCAGCGCGTGCGACGCGCTCAGTGAGCTCAAAGAGCAGGAGAAAGTGAGTTCCATGTCCGACAAGCAGCGAACGCTTCTGATCGTCGAGGACGATCCGGCGCTGCAGAAGCAGATGCGGTGGGCGTTTGACGCCTGCGACACGGTCGTCGCGGATGATCGCGAGAGCGCGATCAACCAGTTGCGCAAGCACGAGCCGGCGGTGGTCACCATGGACCTGGGACTGCCGCCTGCGCCCGACGACGTCAGCGAGGGGTTCCGGCTGTTGCGCGAGATCCTCAGCCTCGCGCCCGACACCAAGGTCATCGTGCTCACCGGCCAGCACGACCGCGAGAACGCGGTCAAGGCGATCGGCATGGGGGCCTACGACTTCTTCGCCAAGCCCTTCGAGCCCGAGCTGCTGAGCTTGACCATCGACCGCGCTTTCCGCATGCACGACCTGCAGATGGAGAACGCGCGCCTGGCCGCGCTGCAGGGCAGCCCCTTGTCCGGCCTCATCACGCGCGACCCGGCCATGCTCAAGATCTGTCGCACGATCGAGAAGCTGGCCTCCGCTTCGGTCACCGTCGCCCTGTTGGGCGAGAGCGGCACCGGCAAGGAAATCCTCGCACGCGGGCTGCATGCCCTGTCGCCGCGGGCCGGCGAGCGCTTCGTTGCGATCAACTGCGCGGCCATCCCCGACACCCTGCTCGAGAGCGAGCTGTTCGGCTACGAGAAGGGCGCCTTCACCGGCGCCGTCAAACAGACCCTCGGCAAGATCGAGACCGCGCATCGCGGCACGCTCTTCCTCGACGAGATCGGCGACCTGCCCCTGCCGCTGCAGTCCAAGCTGCTGCGCTTCCTGCAGGAGCGTTGCATCGAGCGCGTCGGCGGCCGCGACGAGATCCCGGTCGATGTGCGCATCGTCTGCGCCACCCATCGTGACCTGAAGGCGCAGATCAAGGAGGGCGTGTTCCGCGAAGACCTGTACTACCGGCTGGCCGAGATCGTCATCGAGATCCCGCCGCTGCGCGCGCGCGAGGGCGACGCTGCGCTGCTCGCCCATGCCTTCGCACAACGCTTTGCGCGTGAGAACGGGCGCCGTTCGCTGGTGCTCGCCGACGATGCCCTGTCCGCGATCGACGCCCATGCCTGGCCGGGCAACGTGCGCGAGCTCGAGAACTGTATCAAGCGTGCGGTGATCATGGCCGAGGGCGATGCCATCACCGCCGCTGATCTCGGCCTGCAGGCGCCCGAGGACGATCTCGAGTTTCTCAATCTGCGCCGGGTGCGCGAGGAGGCCGAGCGCAACGCGGTGCTCAAGGTCATCGCCCGCACCAACGGCAACATCGCCCGCGCCGCCGAAATCCTCGGCGTCAGCCGTCCCTCCCTTTATGATCTACTCGGCCGCTTCGGCCTCAAGAAGGAGAATGGTTCGTGAGCCAGAAACACAATGCACGCCGTCCGCAGCGCTGGCCCGGCCGGGCCCACGGGCTCGCCGCCACGGCGCTGTCGGCCTTCCTGCTCGTGGGCTGTGGCCAGAGCCCGGAGCAGATGCTCGATTCGGCCAAGGGCTACATCGCCAAGCAGGATCTCAACGCCGCCAGCATCCAGCTCAAGAATGCACTGCAAGAGAATGGCAGCCTCACGGAGGCGCGTTTCCTGCTCGGGCGCATCCAGCTCGAGCAGGGGGATCTGCCCAGCGCTGTCAAGGAACTGACGCGGGCGAGCGAACTCGGCTACCCGCGCGAAGAGGTCGCGCCGCTGCTGGCGCGTGCGCTGGCGCGGACCGGTGAGTTCGACCAGTTGCTGAAGGACTTCAGCGACGTCAGGCTTGGCGACGCCCAGTCGCAGTCGGTCATCCTCGCCTCGCTGGCCGATGCGCATCTGTCCAAGGGCGACGTCGAACGAGCGCAGGAGAAATACGTCGAGGCCCTCGCAGCCGATCCCGCTGAGGCCCATGCCCGGGTCGGGCTGGCGCGGACTCATCTGTTCAAGGGCGACGCCAAGGCGGCCGAAGCCGAGGCTCGCGAAGCGATCCAGCGCTCGCCGACCTTCGCCGACGCCCATGCCTTGCTCGCCGACGCGCTGCTGCTGCAGGGCCGGGCGGACGAGTCGGTCGCTGCCCTGCGCGAGGCGATTCGGCAGGCGCCAGCGGCGGTCAACTACCACTTCGCGCTGGTGTCGCAGCTGTTGCGCCAGAATAAGGTCGAGGACGCCGAGGCTGCGCTGAAGGCCATGCAGGCGGCGGCCGGCGGCCACCCCTCGACGCGCTATCTCAAGGCCCTGATGGACTTCAGGAACAACCGCCTCGTCGAGGCGCGCGATGAGCTCCTGCAGGTGCTCAGGCAGGCACCGCAGTATCTGCCTGCCGAACTGCTTGCCGGTACGGTGCTCGTCCGCCTCAACGAACATGCGCTCGGCCGCACGCATCTGTCGCGGGTGCTCGAGCGTGCGCCCGGCGCGGTGATGGCCAGGCAGGCCCTGGTCGTGTCGCACCTGGCGACGGGCGAGGCGCCGCGTGCACTCGAACTGCTGCAGCCCTTGCTGCAGATGCCCGAGCCCGATGCGCGCCTGCTGGGCCTGGCCGGGCAGGTGTTCCTGGCCAATGGTGACTTCGAACGCTCCGAAGAATATTTCGCCCGTGCCAGCACGGCTTCCCCCGATGATGCCCAGGCCCGATTGCGCCTGGGCGTGGCGCGCCTGGCCGGTGGCGATGCGCCCGCCGCCTTTGCCGATCTCGAGGCCGCGGCGGCGATGGACGACACCGCGATCCAGGCCGAGCTCGCGCTGGTCGTGGCCCACCTGCGTCGTGGCGAGCTGGACCAGGCCCTGGCCGCGCATGAGCAGCTGTCCCGCAAGCAGCCCGACAATCCGCTCGTGCACAACCTGCTCGGTGGCCTGATGCTGGCCAAGCGCGATGTGCCCGCGGCGCGCGCGGCCTTCGAGAAGGCCTTGGCGACGCAGCCCGACTACCTCGCGGCCGCGGTCAACCTGGCCAGGATCGACCTCTCCGAGCGGCGCGCGGACGATGCACTGGCGCGCATCCAGACGATCGTCGACCGCAACCCCCGAAACGTCGAGGCCCTGCTCACGCTGGCGGAGCTGCAGCGGACCACCGGTGCCGAAGCGGCCACCGTGCTGGCCTCGCTCGAGCGTGCCGAGGCCGCCTCGCCGGGGGCGGTGGCGCCGAACCTCGCCCTGGTGCAGCACCATCTGCGCCAGCGCGACTTTCCGCGCGCCCTGCAGGTTGCACAGAAGGTGGCGGCGGCGCACCCCGACGAACCCCGCGTCGTCGAGACCCTTGCCCGCGCCCAGATCGCCTCCGGCGACAGCCAGCAGACGATTTCGACCCTCAATCGCTTGGCGAGCCTGCAGCCGCGCTCGCCGGTCCCGTTCATCCAGCTCGCCGACGTTCATCGTTCGCTGAAGGACAACAGTGCAGCCGAGCAGGCCTTGCGTCGGGCGCTGGCCCTCAGCCCCGATGCCGTCGAGGCGCAACAGCGCCTGATCGCCTTGCTCATCGAGCGTGGCGATCGCCCAGGCGCCCTGCGGGTGGCGCGTGACACCCAGGCGCGCCATGCCGACCGTCCGCTCGGCTACTTCCTCGAAGGCGAGATCCATGCCAACGGCGGCAACTGGGCCGAGGCGGTGACCGCACTGCAGCGCGCGGTGGAACGCAACGGGGGGGGGCAGGCCGCGGTGCGCCTGCACGCGGTCCTGCTGCGTGCCGAGCGCAAGGCCGACGCCGACCGCATGGGTGCCGACTGGCTGCAGAAGAACCCCACCGACCTGGTGATGCGCGGCTACCTTGCCGAGCGCGCGCTCGCCGAGAATCGGCACGCCGACGCCTTCGCGCTGTTCAGCCGGATGCACGAGATGGCCCCGCAGAACGCCCTGATCCTCAACAACCTGGCGTGGACCGCCAATCAGGTGAAGGATCCGAAGGCGCTCGAATTTGCCGAGCAGGCGCTGCGGCTGGCGCCGGAGAATCCGGCCATCATCGATACCGTCGGCATGATCCAGGTCGAGCGCGGCGACGTCGATGCCGGTCTCGCCAACCTGCAGCGTGCCGTCAAGCTCGGGCCCGACCTGCTGCCGCTGCACCTGAACCTGGCCAAGGCCTATGCGAAGGCCGGTCGTGCCGCGGATGCGCGCAGCCAGCTCGACGCGCTGTTGCCGCGTCTGCAGGAAGGCAGTCCGCTGCACAATGAGGCCGTGGCCCTGCAGAAAACGCTGTGAACACCTTTCAGAATCAACGCACCAAGGACATCCCCATGACCACCATCGCCGTCATCGGCCTCGGCTACGTCGGCCTGCCGCTCGCCGTGGAGTTCGGCAAGAAGTACCGCACCCTCGGCTTCGACCTCTCCGCACAGAAGGTCGCCGCTTATCGCGACTGCATCGACCCCACCGGCGAGGTGTCGTCGGTCGACCTGCGTGCCGCCACCCAGCTGAGCTGCCACACCGACCCCGCCGTCCTGCGCGAGGCCGACTTCGTCGTCATCGCCGTGCCCACCCCGGTCGATGACGCGCATCAGCCCGACTTCACGCCGCTGGTGAAGTCCTCCGAGACCGCCGGGCGCCATCTCAAGCGCGGTGCCATTGTCGTGTACGAATCCACCGTCTACCCGGGCGCCACCGAGGAGGTCTGCATTCCCATCCTCGAGCGCGAGTCGGGCCTGAAGTGGAAGCAGGACTTCTTCGTCGGCTATTCGCCCGAGCGCATCAACCCGGGCGACAAGGAGCGCACGGTCACCAAGATCCTCAAGGTCGTCTCCGGCGACACGCCCGAGACCCTGGCCAAGGTGGAGGAGATGTACGCCTCGGTGATCACCGCCGGTGTCTATCCGGCCAGCTCGATCAAGGTCGCCGAGGCCGCCAAGGTCATCGAGAACACCCAGCGTGACCTCAACATCGCCCTGATGAACGAGCTCTCCGTGATCTTCCACAAGATGGGCATCGACACTCTGGAGGTGCTCAAGGCCGCCGGCACCAAGTGGAACTTCCTGCCTTTCCGCCCCGGCCTGGTCGGCGGTCACTGCATCGGCGTCGATCCCTACTACCTCACGCACAAGGCCGAGATGCTCGGCTACCACCCGCAGGTCATCCTCGCCGGCCGCCGCATCAACGACAGCATGGGCAAGTACGTGGCCGAGCAGACGGTCAAGCAGATGATTGCCGCCGGCTCGCATGTCAAGGGCGCCGACGTCATCGTGCTCGGCCTGACCTTCAAGGAGAACTGCCCGGACCTGCGCAACAGCAAGGTGATCGACGTCATCCACGAGCTGCAGAGCTACGGCTGCAAGGTGCACGTGCATGACCCGGTGGCCGAGTCCGCCGAAGCCGAGCACGAATACGGCGTCAGCCTGGCGCCATGGGATGCCTTGCCGGTGGCCGATGCCATCGTCGCGGCCGTGGCGCACGAGGCGTTTGTCGACATGCCGCTGCCGACCCTGCTCGCCAAGCTGGCGCCGCAAGGGGTGTTCGCCGACGTCAAGTCGAGCTACGACCCCGCTGCGCTCGCTGCCGCAGGGGCGAAGGTGTGGCGGCTGTAGGCATCTTCTGCCATAAAGAGTCATGGCCAGTCGCGACCACGCCCCTCCGCCTTCAACGCTTCGGCCGGGCCGCCTGCCGGGCGTGGCTGGACGCATCCGGCACATCGCGTTTGGGGTGTGCCTCGCCTGTGCCGGGGCCGCCTCCGCGGGCACGGCCTCGGCGAGTGGCGAACTGATCGCGCAGGCCTTCGCCCTGCAGGCGCGCTATCTGGCCGAGGAGGCGCTCAGCTATGAGCATGGCGAGGGCGTGCCGCGCGATCAGCCCTACGCGGCCCGCCTGTACTGCGAGTCGGCCCGCCTGGGCGACCCCGAAGGCATGTACGCGCTGGCCTGGATGTACGCCAATGGCCGCGGCGTGGAGCGTAACGATGCCTACGCCGGCACCTTGTTCGCCATGGCGGCCAAGCTCGGCAACGCCCACGCCGAGCGCATGCTGCGCTTCACCGGCGAATACACCGGCGCCGTGCCCGACTGCCTGCACACGCCGTCCGAGCTGCTGCCGCAGCGCTGGCCGGTTGAGGCGCTGGTTGCCCGCCTGCCGCCGGCGCGCCAGCAGGTCGCGCGCCTGCTCATCGAGCTTTCGCCGAGCTACGGCGTCCAGCCGCAGCTCGCGCTCGCCATCGCGCTCACCGAGTCAGCACTCAATCCGCAGGCCCTGTCGCCCAAGAACGCGATGGGGGTGATGCAGCTCATTCCGGAGACGGCGCAGCGCTTCAATGTCAGCCAGCCCTACGACCCCGAGCAGAACATCCGCGGCGGGCTGGCCTACCTGCGCTGGTTGCTGGCCTATTTCGAAGGCGACGTCACGCTCGCGGCAGCCGCCTACAATGCCGGCGAAGGGGCGGTGAATCGTTTCCGCGGCGTCCCCCCCTACAGCGAGACGCGCGCCTACGTCGAGCGCATCCTGCGTCACGTCGGCGACAGTCGGCATCCTTACGACAGCAGCGTGGTGGCGCCCAGCCCCATGTTGCGCACCTTGCGCCTGGCCCGTCAGGAGGACCACGACACATGACCATCGCCTCGTCCCCGCAGCCGGTGCCGGACCGCGGACGGCGCCGCCTGCTGGCGCAGGCGCTCGCGCTGCCCGTCGCACTCGGCCTGCCGGCCCTCGTGCATGCCGACCTGGTGACGACGGTGCCGCGCATCAAGCCCTCGGTGGTGGCCGTGGGCACCTATCAGCGCACGCGCAGCCCGGCCTTCCAGTTCCGCGGCACCGGCTTCGTGGTCGGCGACGGCCAGCTCGTCGCGACCAATGCCCATGTGCTGCCCGAGCGCATCGACAGCGACAAGATGGAAGCCCTGGTCATCGTCGTGCCCGGCGAGGGCCAGACCGGTAGCGTGCGTCAGGTCACCGTCGGTGCCTCCGACCGCAGCCGCGACCTCGCCGTGCTCAAGCTCGGCGGTGGCCCGCCACTGCCGGCGCTGCGTCTGGCGCGCGCCGGGGGGGTGCAGGAAGGGCAGACGGTCGCCTTCACGGGTTTCCCCATCGGCAACGTGCTCGGCATGACCCCGGTCACCCATCGCGGCATCGTCGCGGCGATCACGCCGATCGGCATACCCCAGGCCAACGCGCGCGACCTGAACCCCGCGCTCATTCGCCGCCTGGCGAACGATGTCTTCCGTGTCTATCAGCTCGACGCCACCGCCTACCCGGGCAACAGTGGCAGTCCGCTGTACGACCCCGCGAGCGGCGAGGTGATCGGCGTGCTGAACATGGTATTCGTCAAGTCCACCAAGGAGAGCGTGCTCTCCGACCCCTCCGGCATCAGCTACGCCATCCCGGTCGAGTACCTGCATCGCCTGCTGGGCGAGGTCAGGTAGCCGAGGGCGCCAGGATCGCGTCGGCCAGGGCGGCCGGCGTGGCAACCGCGCGCCAGTGCGGCGCGAGTTCGTGCGCGGCGAGGCTGCCGTAGCCCCAGGTGGCGGCGAGGAAGGGCAGGCCGTTCGCGTCGGCTGATTCACCGTCCTCGCTGCGGTCGCCCACATACACCGCCTGCTCACGGGCAATGCCGCGGTCCTGCAGCAGGCGGGCGATCATCGCCGCCTTGTGCGGCAGGCGCGGTTCGAACAGATCAAGCGCGTACACCGCGTCGAAGTGCGCTGCCCAGCCCAGGTGCGCGAGGATCAGCTGCGTCGGGTGCAGGCGCTTGTTGGTCGCGATCGACAGCCTGCAGCCGGCCCCGACCAGGCGCGCGAGCATCTCGCCCACGCCCTCGTAGGCCGCGGTCTCGCGGTAGCCACGGGTGTCGTAGCTGGCCTTGAAGTGCGCGGCGAGCGCCTCGATCACGCCGGCGTCGCGGGTGCCGGCCAGCATCTGCAGGGTCTCGAGCAAGGGCGGGCCGACGATGCCGGCATCGATCGGCATCACGGCCTCACGTCCGGCGGCGGCGAAGGCCTCGCGGTAGCTGGCGAGGATCGCCGGCGCGGAGTCGATCAGGGTGCCGTCGAGGTCGAACAGCACATGCGGGTAACGAGGCATGCAGGAGGGCCGGCTGCGTTGCGGACGACGGGTCTGGTGCGGCATCCGCGGGGGGCGCAGGCAGGATGTCGGCGGACTCGTGGGGGTGGTCCCGTCACCAGGAATCGAACCTGGATCTGGCGCTTAGGAGGCGCCCGTTCTATCCATTGAACTATGACGAGACTCAGGGCGCGCATTCTAGCCGTTTGGCGGCGTCGGACCAAGTGTCGGCTCGTTGTTGCGCGGCGGGAACAGGAAGGCGCGCGGCGCGCGCAGCAGGCGCTTCGCCAGCAGGCTGCCCAGGCTGCGACCCTGCTCGAAGCTGATACGGCGCGCGCGCATGGCCACGCTCAGCGTCAGCGTGAAGCTCACCAGCAGGTTTACGATGCCGATCAGCAGCACCCCCGAGAAGGCCACCAGCACCGTCGTCAGCGGGATCGCGAAGTCCAGCGCGACCGAGGCATAGCCCAGATAGGCCGACGAAAAGGCGATGTGGCGGATGTCCACCGGCAGGCCGAACAGCACGCCGATCGCGGTGGCGCCGCCGAGCAGGAAGCCGAAGAAGATGTTGCCCACGATCGCTCCCAGGTTGTTCTCGATGTAGATCACCAGCCGCTCTGCCCGCGCCTCGCCGAGCAGGCGCTTGGGCCAGCGCAACTGGCGCAGGCGTTGTGGCACGCGGTTGTAGGCCGACAGGTTGTCGTAGAAGGCGGCGATCAGGCCGGACATGAACAGGCACACGCCGGCGATCGCGGCGAAGAAGGGCGCGCCGCTGAGCGGGTCGATCTCGCCGAGCAGCTTCTCGGCCTTCTGCGGCGTGACGAAGTGGCTGCCGGTGGCGAGCTGGATGATCAGCCCCACCCCCAGCGCGACCGGGATGGCGACGCCGATGTTACCCAGGATCGCCGCCGCCTGGCTGCGGATGGTGCGCACGATCAGGTCGGCAAGGTCCTCGAGGTCGCGCCCGCCCTTGCTCTTGGCCTCGCCGATCGAGGCGGCGATGGCGTTGGCCGTCATCGCCGGCTGCTTGGTCGCCACCGTGCCGCCGAGCATGTGGATCAGCGCGAAACCGAGGCCGTAGTTCAGGCAGAAGGACAGCAGCTCGTTGAGCGGAGCCATGCCCTGCTCGCCGAGCACGATCTTGTTCGCCGCCATGAAGGCGATGATCAGGCCGCCCAGCGCGGCCGAGGACAGCATGCCGAAATACTCGCCGCGGCTGCTGGTGATGTACTTCTCGCCTGTCTTGCTCGCGCTCTCGGTCATGCGCAGCGACAGCAGCTCGACGTTCTTGCCCCAGTAGTCGGCCAGGACGTTCTTGCGGCACTCGGCCCGCACCAGGGTCTTGAACAGGCGCACGATGCGCGGTGCGGCGTCCTCGACCACGCGTCGCGTGCGCAGCTCCGAGAGCAGCGCGGTGAGCTCGTTGATGCGCTCGAGGTGCTGGCGCAGGCGCTCGAGCTTGAAGGTGAGCGTCAGGCTGGTGCCGATGCGGGTCGCGCGCTTGCGCACGCGCTGCAGGATCTCGTCGCACTGGTGCAGCATCACCGTCAGGTGCTTGTCGTCGGCGATCAGCGCGCCGGGTGTGGTCCACCAGTTGCTGTAGTGCTGGATATAGGTCAGCAGCTCGGCGTTCTGCGCGAGGAAGGGGGATTCGTGCTCCTCGAGGTTGGGGTCGATGCGCACCAGCTCGCGGTCGAGGCCGATCGCCGAGACGTGGAAGGAAAGCACCCGCAGCGACTCGAGGACCTCGCGCACCGCATGGGGCAGGGGGCTGGCGTCCTCCTCGAACATCGGCGTCTGGTGGCCGACGAGCAGGTGCAGGAAGGCCTGCCAGTCTTCGTCGGAGATAGCGTTCACCCACACCTCGTCGTCCACCCGGTTGAACACGGCCGACAGCAGGTCGCGCAGGTGCGCGGTGTCGATCACCTCGGGCAGCAGGCGATTGCCGATGCGGCGCGAGGTCTCGGAGAAGAAGCCGGTCGAGGGCAGCAGGCCGGAGGCCACGTACATCGTCACCTGCTTGCGCTCGGCGAACACGCGCAAGGTGGCGGCGCGCAGGTTGGCGAGCAGGTCGGAGCGGCGCGCGAGCAGCGTGGCCAGGGCGCGCAGGTTCTCGGTGGCCTTGTCGGTCTGAGTCGCGCGCGGTGGGCGCAGCTTGTCGACCAGCGCCACCCACAGGGCGACCTGATCCTGTTCCGGCTGGCCGAAACGTTCGAGGAGTCTTTCCATATTCATGCTTCCATAAGCGGCGGTGATGCGCTCGCGCACGCGTCGCGGGGCCGCGGGCCCGGCACCGGCAAGGACCCGGTCGGGCAAGAAATTGTGCACTGCATTATGCGGTAATCCGCCCCGGATGCCAGCACGGGGCTAAAATCGGCACCCCAGTTTCCGATCGGTGGCCGCGGCTGCCGCACATCCAATGCCTCTGCTTTCCGTCGATAACGCCTGCCTGGCCTTCGGTCACGTCGACCTGCTCGATCACGTGAGTTTTCAGCTCGATGCGGGCGAACGCGTCGCGCTGATCGGCCGCAACGGCTCGGGCAAATCGAGCCTGCTGCGCGCGCTCGCCGCTCAGGCGGCGCTCGATGATGGCACAGTCTGGCGGCAGGCCGAAATGGTCACTGCCTATGTGCCGCAGGAGCCCGACTTTGCGCTCGAGCGCGACGTCTTCGCCACCATCGCCGACGGCCTGGGCGCTGCCGCGCAGCTGCTGGTGGATTACCACGCCGCCATGGTCGCGGTCGCTGACCACGCCACGCCCGCGGCGCTCGCCCGGCTTGATGCGCTGCAGCATGCGGTCGAGCAGGCCGAGGCCTGGCGGCTGAACCAGCGTGTCGAGCAGGTCGTGGCCCGTCTCGGACTCGACCCCGCGGCAAAGGTTTCCAGCCTCTCGGGCGGCGGCGTCAAGCGCGTCGCGCTGGCGCGTGCCCTGGTGGCCGAGCCCGACCTGCTGCTGCTCGACGAGCCTACCAACCACCTCGACCTCGACGGCATCCTGTGGCTGGAAGAGCTCATCCGCGACTTCCGTGGCGCGGTCATGGTCATCACCCACGACCGCGTCTTCCTCGACAACGTCGCCACCCGCATCATCGAGCTCGACCGCGGCAAGCTGGCAAGCTACCCGGGGCGTTTCGCCGACTACCAGCGGCGCAAGGCCGAGGAACTGGAAGCCGAGGAGAAGGCCGCCGCGCGCTTCGACAAGTTCCTCGCCCAGGAGGAGGTGTGGATCCGCAAGGGTGTCGAGGCCCGCCGCACCCGCAACGAGGGCCGCGTGCGCCGGCTCGAGGCCCTGCGCGTCGCACGCGCCGCGCGCCGCGACCGCCTCGGCAACGTCAGCCTGGCGGTGGATACGGGCGACAAGAGCGGCCAGATGGTGGCCGAACTGACCCACGTCACCAAGCGCTACGGCGGCAAGACCGTCGTGCGCGACTTCTCCACCCGCATCCTGCGCGGCGACCGCATCGGCTTCATCGGCCCCAACGGCGCCGGCAAGACCACGCTGCTGAAGCTGATCCTCGGCGAGATCGAGCCCGACGAGGGCACCGTGCGCCGCGGCACGCGCCAGACCGTGGCCTACTTCGACCAGCTGCGCGAACAGCTCGACCCCGAACTGCCGCTCACCGAGGTCATCAGCCCGGGCTCAGATTTCGTGGAGATCGGCGGCGAGAAGAAGCACGTCATCGGCTATCTCGGCGACTTCCTGTTCGCGCCGCAGCGCGCGCGCTCGCCGGTCAAGTCGCTCTCGGGCGGCGAGCGCAACCGCCTGCTGCTGGCGCGCCTGTTCGCCCGTCCGGCCAACCTGCTGGTGCTCGACGAGCCGACCAACGACCTCGACATCGAGACCCTCGACCTGCTCGAGGAGCTCCTGGCCGGCTACGACGGCACGCTGTTCCTGGTCAGCCACGACCGCGCCTTCCTCGACAACGTCGTCACCCAGGTGATCGCCGCCGAGGGCGACGGGCGCTGGGGCGAGTACGCCGGCGGCTATGGCGACTGGCAGCGCGTGCAGGCCCAGCGTGCCGAGGAGCGGGCCGCGCGCGACAGCGTCAAGCGCGCGCCGGCGCCGGCCGACAAGGGCCGCAGCACAGAGCCCAAGCCGGCGAGCCGGGCGGGCAAGCTGTCCTTCAACGACAAGCGCGAGCTCGAAGCCCTGCCGGACCGCATCGCCGCCCTCGAGGACGAGCAGGCCGCGCTGCATGCGCGCATGGCCGACCCCGCGCTATACCAGAACGCACCGCAGGAGGTCGCCCAGATCAAGGCCCGGCTGGAGGCGCTGGACGGCGAGATCGAGGCGGCGATGCTGCGCTGGGAAGAACTCGAGTCGCGCGCCTGAGCAGCGGAGGTCGGCGCCGGACCAGAGCCGGAGGCGGGCGCCGGACCCGGCTGGTGGCCCGCCTCAGAACACGCCGATCTGCTCGAACCAGGCCGCCGCCGCCGCCGCGCCGAGGAACACGGCGGCGTGGAAGGCCGCCAGGCGGCGATAGTTGCGCGCGATGATCGCCGGATCGAGGTCCGAGATCAGGTACAGGCGGCGGTCCTGCGGCTGGCGCATCACATGCAGCTCGGGCGCGGACAGCCGCGCCGCCTGGCGTTGGCGCACCTCGCGCCTGGCCTGGGCGCGCGCCAGCTCCCACTCCTTGAGGTCGAGCTCGCCGTTGCCGTCGAGGTCGAAGCGTGCGAGCAGGGCGGGGTGGTCGGTCTTCCACTCGGCGAGCAGGTCGCGCACCTGAGCGGCGAGGTCGAAATCGGCATCGATGCTGCCCAGGGTGGCGAAGTCGCCGAGCACGTACAGGCGGTCGTGGCGGATCAGCGACCACTGCGTGTAGCGCAACTCGTCGCGCAGCGTGACGTCGCGCCGGCGCACCAGCATCTCGGCGCCGTCGGGGTCGATCACGCAACTGCCGCTGCCGTCCTCGAGCAGGAAGGAGGCCTCGCTCTCGTCCCTGCTCACCGGCCGCCACTTGCCGTCGCGCTGCTTGCGCTCGATCAGCAGGCGGTACCACAGCACCGGCAGGCCATTGACCGGCGACAGCAGCGGCGTGCCGCCCAGCGGCTGGCCGCGGCCGCGCAGCTCGGCGTAGCCCTGGGCGGCGGAGGCGATGCGCGAGGTCGGCGTGTCGTCGATCAGGCGCGCGTGGCGCAGCGCGCTCACCCAGCCCAGCAGGCCGGTGGCGACCAGCAGCGCGAGCGCGATCAGGCTGGCCGCGCCCTGGTCGAAGTGCAGCACGGCCAGCACGAGGCCGAACTGCAGCGCAGGCAGCGCGAGCTGGCGCCGGCTGTGGCGAAGGCGGACGAGCATGGCGCGCGGGCTGGGCTAAGGCGCGTGGGTCTGCAAACGGAGGGGTGTGGGTGCGCGCAGCGCTCAGGCGCTGAACAAGGCCTTCAGGTCCACATCGGCCTTCTCGGCGACGCTGAACTGCAGCAGCGGCTGGGCGATGAAATTGAACAGGCGGGCGACGATCAGGTCGGGAAACTGCTCGATGCGGATGTTGTGCACATTGACCGACTCGTTGTACCACTCGCGACGGTCGGCGATGCTGTTCTCGAGTGCCGTGATGCGGGTCTGCAACTGCATGAAGTGTTCGTTCGCCTTCAGCTCGGGGTAGGCCTCGGCGACCGCGAAGATCTGTCCCAGGCCGGCGCGCAACAGGTTCTCGGCCGCGCCCAGCGCCGGCACGTCGTGCGCCTCGCGCGCCCTGGCCACGCGTGCGCGCGCTTCGGTGACACGCGCCAGCGTCTCCTGCTCGAACTGCTTGTACTGGCGGCACACCTCGACCAGCTTGGGCAGCTCGTCGTGGCGCTGCTTGAGCAGCACGTCGATATTGGCCCAGGCCTTGGCGATGTTGTGCTTCAACTGCACGAGGCCGTTGTAGACCACCACGCCATACACCAGCGCGAGGACGATGAGGCCGAGGAAGACCGCGGTACCGATGCTCATTGGGGGCGACTCCAGTTTGTACGCGGGCATCTTATACTGCCGTCCTCGCCGCGGATGTTGCGCATGCCACAGCGGCGAGCAATCAAAACACCTGCGCGGAATCCCCAGTCTTGTCGTTCGAAATGCCTTCCTTCCTGCGTCGTCCGGGCGTCGTGCTCGTGTGCGGCGCGCTCATCCTCACCCTGGCCATGGGGGTGCGCCACACCGGCGGCCTGTTCCTGCCGCCGATGACCGCCGACCAGGGCTGGTCGCGCGAGCTGTTCTCCTTCTCGATCGCCTTGCAGAACCTGTTGTGGGGGCTGTTCCAGCCCTTCGCCGGGGCCTTCGCCGACCGCCACGGCGCCGGCCGCACACTGGTGGGCGGCGCGCTGCTCTACATCGTCGGCCTGGTGGTGATGGCGCATGCCGACACCGCGCTCGGCCTCAATCTGGGCGCCGGCCTGCTCATCGGCATGGGGCTGTCGGGCACCACCTTCAGCGTCGTGCTCGGCGTGATCGGCCGCATGGCCGCACCGGAAAAGCGCAGCATGGCGCTCGGCCTGGCCTCGGCCGGCGGCAGTTTCGGCCAGTTTGCGGTGCTACCGGTGGGGCAGGCGCTGATCAGCACGGTGGGCTGGCAGGATGCGCTGCTGTGGCTGGCGGTCGGCATCGCCTTCATCATCCCGCTCGCGGCCGCCGTCACCGGCACCAGCGAGCGCAGCGCCGGCTTCCAGCAGTCGCTCGGCGAGGCCTTGCACGAGGCGATGCGCACGCCCAGCTTCCACTACCTGTTCTGGAGCTTCTTCGTGTGCGGCTTCCAGACCGCCTTCATCATGCTGCACCTGCCGGCCTTCGTCGTCGATGGCGGCCTGTCGGCCAACGTCGGCATGACGGCGGTGGCGCTGATCGGCCTGTTCAACATCTTCGGCTCCTTCCTGTCGGGCTGGCTCGGCGGCTGCTACAGCAAGAAGGCGCTGCTGGCCGGCATCTACGCGCTGCGCATTGTCGCCATCCTGGCGCTGCTGATGTTCCCGCTGTCCACGCTGAGCCTGTACGTGTTCGCCGCGGTGATGGGCCTGCTGTGGCTGGGCACGGTGCCGCTCACCAGCGGGCTGGTGGGGCAGATCTTCGGCCTGCGCTACGTCGGCATGCTGTACGGCATCGTCTTCCTCGGTCACCAGATCGGCGGCTTTCTCGGTGCGTGGCTGGGTGGGCGCATCTTCGACCTCAGCGGCTCGTACCTGATCGCCTGGTGGTTGTCGATCGCGCTGTCGGTGCTCGCCGCGCTGCTGTCGCTGCCGGTGCGCGAGGCGCCGCTGCTGCGCGCCGCGGCGCGATGAGGGCCGAGCCATGAGGAAACCGCCGGCATGAAGACTCCGCTATTGCGCCTGCTGCTCGGCATCCTGGCTGCGGCCGTGCTGGCGCTGATCTTTGCCGCCTACCAGCACCCGGCGCTGCTGATCGACTTCGGCAACCTGATCTTCTGCGGCTGAGGGCTGGCGGGCGAGGCCGCGGCCGGCCTTCAGTCGCTGGTCGGCGCTGGCGGCAGGAAGCGCGGGCGGATCGCTTCCGGCATGCCCAGGCGCTGCAGCAGGGCCTCGCGGCCGAGGTGGAGCAGGGCCTCGATGGCGGCGATGTCGTCGGGCAGGGCGGGGTCGTCCCAGCCGTGGGCGAGGTGGCGGGCGAAGTCGGCGGCGAGCTGGATCGTGCGCACGCGCGGGTTGTCCTGCTGGCTGGCGTCGAGCAGGGGCACCAGCAGCTCGGGCAGGCGCCAGGCGCGCACCAGGCCGAGCTGGATCTCCGCGGCACTCACGCCGAACACCGCGCGCTCGGCCTCGGCGGTGCGCAGGCCGGGCTGTGCGGCCTGGCGCGCCTGCACCTGCAGCGCCAGCTCGGGCGCAAAGATCCAGCACACGATCTCGGTGGCCTCGTGCAGCAGCGCGGCGACGGTGATCTCCTGCACGTCGAGGTCGCGGCGGACGATGGCGAACTCGCGCGCGAGGTCTGCGACCTGGCGCGCGCGCGCGATCACGCGCAGCACGCCGACCAAGGCCCTGGGCCGGTCGGCAAGCGCCTCTTCCACCGTGGGCAGCGCGCCGAAGGCGGTGAAGAAGGGTTCCACCCCCAGCATCATCACCGCGCGCTCGATGGTGGTGATGTCGTGGTTCTGCGACTGGCGCCGGTTGCGCTCGATGTGGGTCAAGAGCCGCATCGTCATCAGCGGGTCGGACAGCACGATCGCCGCGAGTGGGCGCGCGCCGATCGATTCCTCGCCGTGGCGCAGCGCCGCGAGCGCGCGCACGGTATGGCGCAACACCGGCAGGGGCTGGGCAGAAAAGTGATCGACGTAGGCCTGCACCGAGGGCAGGGGGTGTTGCAGCTGGGGCATGCGCGGCTCTGACAGGGGGACGGCAGATATCGTCATTATCGGCGGCACGCGGGGGAACTGAAGGCGTGCGTGCACGGGCACAGGGCGAGCCTGGCTTGGGGCTATAATTATGGCCTTGCAGCGCCGGCGCGCGGGCGAGTTCCTTGCCGAACTTGCCGTCATCGGCGTTCCCGAATTCCAGGACTGCGCACAGGAGACGCCCGCATGACCCCGTTCAAGGCCTTCGTGATCGACCAGGACGACAACCGCAAGCTCGTCAGCCGCATGGGCACGCTCGCGCCCGAGCAGCTCGACGCCGGCGAGGTGACGATCCGCGTTCATTACTCCAGCATCAACTACAAGGATGCGCTGGCGGCCACGGGGGCGGGCAAGATCATCCGCCGCTTCCCCTGCGTGGGCGGCATCGACCTGTGCGGCGAGGTCGTCGACAGTGCGGATGCGCGCTTCAAGGCCGGCGACAAGGTCATCGCCACCAGCTTCGACATCGGCGTCGCGCATCACGGCGGCTATGCCGAATACGCGCGCGTGCCTGCCGCCTGGGTGGTGCCGCTGCCCGCCGGGCTCGACCTGTTCGAGGCCATGGCCCTGGGCACGGCCGGCTTCACCGCCGCGCTCGGCGTGGTGCGCATGGAAGACAACGGCCTGGCGCCGGCCAACGGTCCGGTCATCGTCACCGGTGCCACCGGCGGCGTCGGCGGGCTGGCCATCGACATGCTGGCGCGCCTGGGCTATCACGTCGTCGCGCTCACCGGCAAGGAAGCCGAGACCGACTACCTGAAGATGCTGGGCGCGGCCGAGATCAAGCTGCGCACCGAGATCGACCTCGACAAGGTGCGTCCGCTCGAGGCCGCGCAATGGGCCGGCGCGGTGGACAACGTCGGCGGGCCGATCCTGCACTGGGTGCTGGCGACCATGAAGCAGGCGGGCACGGTGGCGAGCATCGGCAACGCCGCCAGCTTCAAGCTCGACACCACGGTGTTCCCCTTCATCCTGCGCGGCGTCAGCCTGCTCGGCATCGACTCGGGCTACATGGGCTTTCCCACCCGCCAGCGCGTGTGGGACCGCCTCGCCACCGACCTCAAGCCGCGACACCTGGCGGCGGTCACGCGCACGATCGATTTCGATGCGCTGCCCGCCGCCTTCGACGACTTCATCCAGGGCCGGGTCAAGGGCCGCACAGTGGTCCGCATCGGCGGCTGAACGAAGGCATTGGACGCGGCGGATCGAGAGGGCTTGAGCACGGTGGGGGAGAGGCGGTGGTGACGAGCGAAGACGACAAGCTGCCGCGCATCCTCGTGGTCGATGACTCGCGCATGGTGCGGGCGTCGATCGTCAAGCTCATCCGCGGCCGCTTCGAGGTGCGCGAGGAACCCGACGGCGAAGCCGGCTGGGAGGCGCTGCTGGTCGACCCCGCGATCGACCTCGTGCTCACCGACATCGGCATGCCGCGCCTGGACGGCTATGGCCTGCTCGAGCGCATCCGCGCCTCCAGGGTGTCGCGCGTGCGCGACCTGCCGGTGGTGATCATCTCCGGCGACGAGGACGAGTCGGCGCGCGAGCGGGCGCTCGCCCTCGGCGCCAACGGCTTCGTCGCCAAGGGCGCCGGCAGCGTCGAGCTGCTCGCCACCCTGAGTTCGCTGGTGCGCCTGTCGAAGGCCCAGCACGAGCTCGAGCGCAGCCGTGCCGCGCTGGCGAGCCAGAGCCCGGTCGACCCCGAGACGGGGCTCGCCAGCGCAGGCTACCTGCAGCACCGCGCCACCCAGGGGGTGTCCGAAGCGCGCCGCCGCCACACCGACATCGCGGCCCTGGTGATCGAGGTCGACCAGTTCGACGAGCTGGTCGATCGCCACGGCGCGCACGTCGTGCAGTTGATCCTGCGCAAGCTGTCGAAGATGCTCACCAGCCGCATCCGCACCGAGGACACCTTGTCGCAGCACTCGGCCTCGCAGTTCGCGCTGCTGTCGCCGGGCATCGACCGTGTCTCGAGCTGCGCCTTCGCGCTGCGCCTGCGCAGCAGCGTCGAGAAGCTGGTGATGGGCTATCGCGAGGAGCGCATCCGCGTCACGCTCAGCATCGGCGTGGCCAATGCGGCGGTCGATGGACGCAACACCGTCAGCGAGCTGCTGGGGCTCGCGCTCGAGCGGACGGCGGCGGCGCGCGCCGCCGGCGGCAATCGCGTGGTGGCGGACGCGGGCGAGGTAGATGCAGCGCTGATCGAGCGCGAACTCGGCCGCCTCGTCAGCATCGACAGCGCCTTGCGCCAGGTGCGCGCCGGCGCCCGCGCCGAGGTCGAGGCGCAACTGCCCGAAATCATCGCAGCGCTGATGCCGCTGCTCGAATTGCTAGAATCGAAAACTCACTGCGGACTGCCACTCAGGCAACTCGAAGCGCTCAAGCACAGAAGCGCGACCGACGGTGACGATACGGAGGCCACCCGGACCTCCATTTGAAGTGGGAGTGGTCGCAGGTTTCGCTGCGCTGTCCCGGCGCTGCGGTGCAGGCAACACGTCATTTGCAGTACAGGGAAAATCGAAGGGAGAGAGGAAGCAATGACCGATTACCAGCAGTTTCACCGCCGTTCCATCGAAGACCGCGACGGGTTCTGGGCCGAACAGGCCCAGCTCGTGCATTGGAACAAGCCCGCAGAACAGATCTGCGATTTTTCCAATCCGCCTTTCGTCAAGTGGTTCAAGGGTGGCGAGACCAACCTCTGCTACAACGCGGTGGACCGCCACGCCGCTGCGCGCCCGAATGACCGCGCGCTGGTGTACATCTCGACCGAGACCAACGAGGAGAAGGTCTACTCCTTCGCCGAGCTGCAGCGCGAGGTCGAGCGCATGGCGGCGATCTACCAGGAGCTCGGCGTCAAGCGCGGCGACCGGGTGCTGATCTACATGCCGATGATCGCCGAGGCGGCGTTCGCCATGCTCGCCTGCGCACGCATCGGCGCGATCCACTCGGTGGTGTTCGGCGGCTTCGCCGCCGGCTCGCTCGCCACCCGCATCGACGACGCCAAGCCGGTGCTGATGGTCAGCTCGGACGCCGGCATGCGCAATGGCAAGCCGGTGCCCTACAAGCACCTGGTCGACGAAGCCTGCAGGCTGGCCGAATTCCCGCCCGCCAAGGTGCTGATCGTCGACCGTGGCCTGGACAAGGGCTTCGCCAAGGTCGAAGGCCGTGACGTCGACTACGCCGCGCTGCGCGCGAAGCATATGGACGCCCAGGTGCCGGCCGTGTGGCTGGAGTCCTCCGAGCCGAGCTACATCCTGTACACCTCCGGCACCACCGGCAAGCCCAAGGGCGTGCAGCGCGACACCGGCGGCTACACCGTGGCGCTGGCCGCGTCGATGAAGCACATCTTCACCGG
>NZ_DAOMPS010000057.1:10833-24567 GCF_035444905.1 Thauera sp. | reverse complement strand
GGTCGCCAACCCCCGCGGCTGGGACATGACCTCGGCCGAGATCGCCGAGGCGCTGGACGTTTCGTGGCAAACGATCAACCGGGTTTGCCAACTGAAGGGATGGCTCACTCGGATTCGCAAGGTCGCGCTGAGGGCCGAAGAAGGGTTCGGCCCGGTCATCATCGGCGGCAACGGGTTCTCCAGCGAAAGCGAGAGCGCCGCACTCGCCCATTACGCCTCGCTCGCCGAGGCATCCGAATGAAGATCCCGCTCGCCGAGGCCCCCCGAGGCTCTGAGCGGGTCCGCCCGGCTGGCGGTCCTCCCAGCGCCAGCCGGATCGGCCGGCGGATCGAGATGGTGGACGCCATCCGGGAGGCCGCATGAGAGCCGCGCGAATCCTCATCAACGGCGGCGAGCGGTACGTCCGCCGCGACGTGCTCGAACGCCTCGGCATCACCGGCCGCCGGATAGACGACCCCGCCCTCCTGCGCCGTGCGGTGCTGGAAGACATCGAGGCCGACCGGGCGGACCTCCGCCGGGACGATGAGAGGGGGCGGGGGTGAGGGACTACGCGGATTTCCTCGCGGCCAAACGGATCATCGATCCGATGACCGGGCTGGCCGATGTGCCGGGCCTGCCGAGCTTCCTGTTCCCGCACCAGCGCGACATCGTAGCTTGGGCTCTCCGCCGCGGCAGGGCCGCGATCTTCGCCGGCACCGGGCTCGGCAAGACGGCGATGGAGTTGGTCTGGGCCGATGCCGTTGCGGGTCACACCGGCCGGCCGGTCCTGATCTTCGCGCCTCTCGCGGTCTCACAGCAGCATATCCGCGAGGCGGAGAAGTTCAACCTTCCGGCCCGGATCGTGCGCAACCAGTCCGAAGTAAGCGCCGGGGTGAACGTCACCAACTACCAGAAGATCGGTCACTTCGATCTTCGGGCCTTCGGTGGCGTCGTCCTCGATGAATCAAGCATCCTGAAGGCGACGGACGGGCACTACCGCACGCGGCTCATTGGCGAGTGCAGCGGCATCCCCTTCCGCCTCGCGGCGACGGCCACGCCGGCCCCAAACGACTTCATGGAACTCGGAAACCACGCCGAGTTTCTCGGGGTCATGTCCTACACCGACATGCTCGCCACGTTCTTCACCCACGACGGTGGGGACACTCAAAAGTGGCGGCTCAAGGGCCACGCCGAGAACGAGTTCTGGAAGTGGATGGCGTCGTGGGCGGTGATGCTCCGCCAGCCGTCCGACCTTGGCTATCCGAACGACGGCTATGACCTTCCGCCGCTCAACCAGACGCAGCACCGCGTGGCGGTAGACTACGCGCCGTCCATAGAAACCGGGATGCTGTTTCCCGTCGAGGCGCGGAGCATGGACGAGAGGCGTGCCGCGCGGCGGGATTCCGTCGAGGACCGGGTGGCGCTGGCGGCATCGATCACACCGGCCGACCGGCCATTCGTCTGGTGGTGCAACCTGAACGCCGAGGCCGACGCCTTGGCGAAGGCGATCCCCGGCGCGGTGAACCTTTCCGGGTCTGACAGCGACGATGAGAAGGAGCGCAAGCTGATGGCTTTCGCGGCCGGCGGGTTCCGCGTGCTGGTCAGTAAGCCGTCGATCTGCGGCCACGGCATGAACTGGCAGCACTGCGCGGATACCGGCTTTGTCGGGCTCAGCGACAGCTTCGAGCAGGTGTACCAGGCAATCCGCCGCTTCTGGCGCTTCGGGCAGACCAAGCCCGTCAACGTCCATTTCATCGCCGCCGAGACAGAGGGTGCCGTCGTCGCGAACCTCCGCCGGAAAGAGGCCGACGCCGAGCGCATGGCTGCGGCGATGGTGCGGCACATGGCTGATCTTTCGTCGGCCGAGGTCCGGGGGGTGGTGCGCACGACGGCCACCTACAATCCCGACAAGCCAATGATCCTTCCCGAATTTCTGGTGGCAGCATGAAACAGACGGCCGGCATCAATTGCGTCAACCAGATCGTGACGCCGGACTATGCGATCTATGAGGCCGACGCTTGCGAGGCGATCCGCGCGGTCCCTGGAGACAGTATCCACTTCGGGATCCACTCCCCGCCATTCGAGGGCCTCTATCGGTTCAGCAACTTCGACCGGGACATCTCGAACAACGAAGGGCCGGGCTTCTGGGAGCACTACGCCTTCCTTATTCAGGAAATCCTTCGGGTCACGAAGCCAGGCAGGCTCCACTCGGTGCACTGCATGCAGTTGCCGACGAGCAAGACCCGACACGGATTCATCGGCATGCGCGACTTCCGCGGGGAAGTCATCCGCGCCTACGAGGACGCCGGATGGATCTTCCATAGCGAGGTCTGCATCTGGAAGGATCCGGTCGTCGCGCAGCAGCGCACGAAGTCCATCCGACTTCTGCACAAGCAACTCGCCAAGGACAGTTCCATCAGCGGGCAGGGGCTCGCCGACTACATCGTCACATTCCGCAAGCCGGGCGACAACGAGGACGCGATCGCCGGGATGCTGACCCGGTTCATCGGCGAAAGCCTCGACGTGAGCGACGAGGCATACCGGCGATACTGCGCCAGCCCCCCGGACGGGACTCCGAATTGGAAGCCGTGGCCGCTCGATATGTGGCGGTCCGTGCTCATCTGGCAGCGGTATGCCTCCCCCGTCTGGTCCGACATCAACCAGACCCGGACCCTGCAATACCGCAACGCCCGCGACGAAAAGGACGAGGTTCACATCTCGCCGCTGCAACTCGACGTGATCGAGCGGTGCATCGACCTGTGGAGCCTCCCCGGCGAGGTCGTGCTGACGCCGTTCCTCGGCATCGGGAGCGAGGTCTATTCCGCCGTCGAGATGGGCCGCAAGGGCGTCGGATTTGAGTTGAAACCGAGCTACTTCCGGCAGGCGGTTCGCAACATACGGGAGCTCTACAAGGCCCGCACCGACAACCTGTTTGTGGCCGCCGAATGAGGCTCCGCACCGTCCGCTGGCGCTGGGACCGCGTGCCTCTCTGGGAGGCCATGTTTGCTTACCGCGCCCTCGCCTCTGTCGCCCGCGTCGAATGGGACGGGGACGTGTGGAGGCTGCACTGGTGAGGATCACCCTTCCCTGGCCGAACCGGAACCTGTTCCCGAACGCCGTCCGCAGGCTCCACTGGAGCGCGCTGGCTGAGCACCGGAAGACCGCCCGCATCGTAGGCCGTTACCTCGCCATCGAGGCGGGCGCCAGGCACAGGACGTTCCCTGAGCGTCCTGAGGTGCTCGTCACCTTCAACCCGCCAGACCGCCGCAAGAGGGACGATGACGGATGCATCGGCGCTCTCAAGCACTATCGCGATGGGATAGCCGACGCCATCGGCATCGACGATGCCAACTGGCGCGTGACCTACGCCATGAGCGACCCGACCCCCAAGGGAGCCGTCATCGTGGAGATAGCCGAATGACCGCATCGCTCCGCGGCAAGCGCCGCAACTATCCCCTGCCGCCCGAAAAGCTCGCTGCCCTCGACGCGGTGATCCGCAAGCATTGGGGCAAGATCACGGCGCTGGAGATCGCCAACATCGCCGGGGAGACACCCTCGGCAGTGTCTAACCGCGCGGCCCGTATCGGGATGCCTCGGCTGACATGCGGCACGATGGGCCACCTCCGGCCGCTGACCATCCGGTGGAGCGCGCCCAAGGGCTACGCGGACGAGACGATCAAGTGGGCGCGCAAGAACGCTGCGGCCGATCGGGAGGCGGCGATGATCCTCGCTCACCACGGCGAGGACGTTCGGCATCTGGGGCACCGCTGATGGACAGGGACCAGCGCGTGAAGGAGATGAAGCGCCGCATCCGGGAGCTGGCCGCGCGCGGCCTCTGCCAGGCCGAGATTGCCCGTGCCATCGGCGTCAGCCGCCAGGTCATCGCCTACCACGCCCGGATGGCGCGCATCGCCGTGCCGAAGGAAGCGCTGGGGGTGCAGCTGGGATGAGCGGCAAGCCCGTGTCCGACGAGCGCAAAGCCGAGGGGTTCGAGCCCGTCGCCGCCGTGGTGGCGCGCATTCTCGCCAAACTGCGGGAGCCGAAGAAATGATGCACAACATCGAGGCGGAGCAAGCTCTCCTCGGCGCTGCGCTCATCAACGGTGATGTCTTCGAGCGTGTCGCCGGCATCGTTAAGGCCGACGACTTCTTCGACACGACGCACGCGGAAATCTGGGATCGCATCAGCACCCGGCGGGCGCAGGATCAGGTCGCCAGCCTCATCACCATCAAGGCCGACTTCGATGGCCACGAGGGGCTGGCGCAGCTCGGCGGCCCGGCCTACCTGGTGCGGCTGGCCGGCGCGGCGATGTCAATCTTCGCCAGCCGCGACAATGCCGTCGTCATCGCCGATCTGGCCCGCCGCCGCCGGCTGGCGGCAACGCTGCAACAGGCGCTCGCCGACCTGGAAGGCGACAAGGACGTGCCGGCCGTTCTCGGGGCCGTGGAAGCCTTCGGGCTCACCGACGAGGCCCGCGGCAAGGCCGACATCATCAATTTCACCAAGGCGCTCACAGAGGCCGTCCGGGGCGCGCAGGCGGCGCAGAGCGGGGAAGGCCCTCAGGCGATGCCGTCCGGGATCGCCCGGCTGGATGAGATGATCGGGGGGTTCTATCCGGGCGACCTCGTGATCCTCGGCGGCAGGCCCGGCATGGGCAAGTCCAGCCTCGCGCTCACCTTCGCGCTCAACGCGGCGCGGAGGGGGTTCGGGGTGGCGGTGGCGTCTCTTGAGATGACGCCGGAAAGCCTCGCGCTCCGAGCCATCAGCGAGGCGACCGACAGGGCCGGACGAGGGGTGGCCTATACCGCCGCACGCAAGGGGCAGATGGAAGATCACGAGTTTGACCAGTTCGTGTGGGCGGCGCAGGACATCCAGCCGCTCCCGATCAAGATCATCCCGCCTTCCGTGCGGGAGATCGGCGAGCTTTACGCTGCGGTGCGCCGCTGCGCCAAGCAGTTCGAGGCCAAGAGCGTCCCGTTCGGGGCGGTCATCGTGGATTACCTCCAGCTCCTCAAGGCAAGCCAGGTCAGGAACCGCTTCGAAGTCATCACCGAAATCAGCATCGCGCTAAAGCAGATGGCGCTGGCGCTTAAAGTGCCGGTCATCGCGCTTTCGCAACTCTCCCGGTCGGTGGAGAGCCGCGAGGACAAGCGCCCGGTCATGTCCGACCTCAGGGAGAGCGGGCAGCTTGAGCAGGATGCCGACCTCATCCTCTTCACCTACCGGGCCGAATACTACATCGCCCGCGAGAAGCCCGAGGACGAGGAAGACCTGCCGGCATGGCGCGAGGCGCTGTCCAAGGCCGGCGGCTGGATGGACATCCTGATCGCCAAGCAGCGCATGGGCGAGACCGGCGCTGTCCGCGTCCGCTTCGATGAGCGTTTCAACAGCATTCGGGGGGTGTCATGAGCCACGCCGCCACCAATTGGGCCATCCGCCAGCGCGGGCTGAAGCCGGCCGCCAAGATCGTTCTCTGGCATCTCGCCGACCGCCACAACCGCGACACGGGGCGGTGCGACCCGGACCAGGTATTGCTCGCCGCCGACTGCGAGATGAGCCGGTCCACCCTCAACGTGCACCTCTCCGAGCTCGAAAAGCGCGGCCTCATCAGGCGAGTTCAGCGCCTTGACGAGCGCACCAAGCGGCAGCTTTCGACCGCCTACATCCTCGCTATGGACGGGGAAAATCCCGTGTCCGAAATCCGGACGCGGGCACAAGATGTAGAGCATCGCGCGCAAGATATGGTGCCTCCCGTGTCCGAAATCCGGACGCGGGCCGTGTCCGGAAAATCGCCCGAGCCGTGTCCGGAAAATGGCGAAAGCCGTGTCCGGAATCCGGACACTAACCTTGGAAGAGAACCAGGAAGAGAACCAGAAGGCGCGCGCGCGGCAGTGCAGCCGTTCGAGGTGGATCGGTCTTCGGAGCAGGATCGCTTCCCCGAGTTCTGGGCAGCCTATCCTCGGAAGGAAAACCGGACCAAGGCCGAGGCTGAGTTCTTCGCGGCAACCCTCGCCACGGACGCCGATGCCATCATCGCCGCGGCCCGGACGTTCGCGTCAGCCGCCAAGGCCGCCGGGCAGGAAACGCGGTTCATGCCGCTGCCGGCGACGTGGCTCCGGGACAAGCGATGGACCGACCAAATCGCCCCGCCGGCCGACGATGAGCGAGCCGCGAAGGTCAGGAAGTGGGATCGGATCGCCAGCGAATACGGAGAACCAGCAGCATGACCGACCAACAGCGCCCGACCCTCTGCCGCAAGTGCGGCGGCCACATCGACCGCTGCGGCTGCACGCCCCTCGCCGAGATCAACGCGGCCCTCCTGCGCCGGAAGCGCGAGGCCGAGCGGCTTGAGGCGATAATCGAGCGCTCCAGAGACGCCTACAGGGACGCCATCCGGCGCTTCCACGTGCAAGCGAACGTGCTTCGCACCGATGCCGAGCTCGCCGTCCTCCGCCGCCGGCTTGCCGATCTCGGGACCGACATCGGCGCCCTGAGGGTCGCCCGCATCGCCGAGCGAGAGCAACGCGACCTCGAGGCGATCAACGCCGACCTACTCCGGCTCAAGCAGGCCGCGGATAGGACGACCGCTGCCGATGGTCTGGCTCGGCCAAGCTACCTCCGGTCTGCCGTTGCGGCATGCGAGCGGAGGATTGCCACCCGCACCAGAGAGGAGTGCTGACCATGTGCAAGCAATGCGCCACCTACAAGCGGCTGCTGGATGAGATGACCAGCATCCCCGAGGGCCTGCCGGTGGACATCGCAATGACCCCGGCCGAGCGCCGTATCCTCGGTGCACTCCTCGGCCAGCCGGGTCTCTGGCTGAGCAGGCACCAGCTCTCGGCCGCTTCCCGCGTCGATCACCCCGAGACGCCCCGCCATGCGATCAAGACGCTCGACGTGCTGGTGAGCCGCCTGCGCCATCGGATCGCCGAGGCCGGCGCCCCTATCGAGATCGAGACCCTGCGCGGCTACGGCTACCGCGCCGCGATCCGGGAGACGGTGGCATGATCCCGGATAGGATGCCTGCGCCGGTCTGCCGTGGAGCGGATCGCAGCCTGTTCCGTTGCATCCGGCGGATGATCCACGATGGGTACGGCGTAGATGACGCGCATGTCGCGACCGGTGCGTCCTACCTCGTGATTTGGGGCGCGCTCAAGCGTGCGCATCGGTTCGGATCGTTCCGGGGGCACCAGAGGATTGCGCTGATCCGCGCCAGCTATGAGCGCGGTATTCGGAGGGCAGCATGATCCCCGCCCTCGCTCTCTACGTCTCCGCTGGGGCCATCGTCGCCGTCATCGCCTGGCAGGCCAATCGCCACCGCCGCCCGGTGATCCGCGCGCTCATCGCCGCCGGCAGCGCCATCGGCTGGATCGGCATCCTCGCCGCCGTCGCCATTCAGGGAGAGCCGGAATGACCGGAATCCTCGTCCTCATCGTCGTTCTCGCCGTCACCTTCGCCCTGTGGCGGTTCGCATGACCCTCCTAGCCATGTGCCTTGACCTCGGCATCAGCGTCCCCCGCCGCGTCCACGAGCGCCAGACCTGCCCCGAGTGCAGCCACCTGCGCCGGAAGCGGAACGAGAAGTGCCTGACCGTGACGCAGGAGCCGGGCCGGGTCGTGGCCCGCTGTCACCATTGCGGATGGGAAGCGGAAGCAAGGGAGCGCGCAGCATGAACCCTATCGGCATCCTGATTTTCTTCGCCGTCGTCGCCGTCTTCTTCGGCATCTGGAGGTTCGCATGATGATGCACTACGACGACACGAAGCTCCGCGCCCAGGTCCGCGAGGAAACGCTGCGGGAGGTGGCGACATGGTGCTCCGAGCGGATGGATGAGGCATTCGGTCGCGGCGACCGCGCGCGCGAGGCCGCGTTCCTCGCCACGATGAATCACTGCTTGGCGCTCAGGGTCAAGACCGTCGTCGCGACGCTGCGCCTGCCCACCGAGGACGACGGTTTCACCACGGTTCACCCTCCGGTTTGGCCGGCGATCGATGGGGGCTTGGACGGATGACCGCCGGCCAGATCAACCGCGTCCTCCATGCCATCAACGCCCTCGCCGATCATGCCCGCGAGGACGGCCTGGAATACTGGCAAATCCTCGCCATCCTGCAAGCGAGCTGCCTCCACCATTTCGCCAGCATGAGCGACGAGACCGGCGAGGCGATCACTACCTGCGCCGCCCAGATCGCCGCCACCATCACCGGAACGGAGAGACTGCATTGAGCAGAGCCAAGGCCAAGAGGAAGGCGCAGAAGGTGGCAACACCCGCCGGGCAGCCCGAGCCGTTCGTGATTGTCGAGCCGACAGTGGAGGCGCGCCGGCACGCGGAATATGAGCGCCGCGAGGTCCACAAGGGCGAGCGCCGGCCCTACGTGCGGATCAACGCCACCCTGCTCGACGTGCTCGAGCGCACCCGCATCCTCACCCTGCAGCACGTCGAGGCCGGCAAGCGGTTCGCTCAGGACTATGCCCGCGTCTGGGGCGGCAGCACCCGCGATAGCTGCGTCCTGCGCATCGGCGGCGAGGTGCACGAGACAGTCTCACAGGCTGAGGCGTGGGCAAAGGCGCGCGCCCGAATGAACACCGTCCTCAATCGCGCCGGGCCGATGGCCTACTCGCTCCTGCGCCAGATATGCGTCGAGGAGCTGCCGCTCGGTCGGAACCGAGGGCGCAACGTTCACCGATACGCCGCCCTCGTCTCAGGGCTGGACGCCTGCGCGGTCGTCTATGGGGTGCCCGAGTATGATGCGGCTTGAATAAACTGCCGGGTGCTGGCCGGGCTGGCGGCGGTGGTGACGCATCTTTGGCGGAGCTACCGAGGACGCTTGACAAAATGCCGGGTGAATGTATCATTCCACCTAGGATGGACCCATGCGCCCGGAGCCGAGAGGCCCGGGCTTTCGCTTTTCAGGAGCCCAGGCCAATGAGCGGCTGGCACCGCACATCCCGCCAGTCCCGAGGCTACGGCGCTGCATGGCAGAGGGCCAGAGCCCAAGCCCTGCACCGGGACAAGCACCTATGCCAGCCCTGCCTCACCCAAGGCAGGGTGACGCCGGCAACCGAGGTCGACCACATCACCCCCAAGGCCAAGGGCGGGACAGACGACATGGCCAACCTGCGCTCCACCTGCCGCCCATGCCACCAGGCCAAGACGGCAGAGGAGAACGGCAGGACGCTGAAGCCGAAGGTGCGGATCGGAGCGGACGGATGGCCTCTGACCGAGACGTGACCCGCACCCTCACCCTCGACATGGCCGACCCTATGGCCATCGTGCACTACCTCGCCGCTGCCACAGAGGACTGGACCGATGAGCGGCGCGGCGCACTCGGCTCCGACATCGGGGCAATGCTCGACAGAGGCGACGGCATCGACATGCACCAGACTGCGGAAGGCATGGTAGCAGTGGCCTCGGCCGAGTTCCTCGACATCCTCTCGCGCCACGGCCTCACCGGCTGACAGGGGGGGGCGGGTCGGAAACCTGAGGCCCTCGGCCTCCGGGACCGGCGCGCCCTGAATTTTCCACATTTGCGGATTGATTTCCGGGAAGGGGCAACCTGATGGCAACCCGAGGGGCCAAGCCGAAGGCGGCTGCGCTCCGTCTTGTGGACGGGACGCACAACGTCACCCGCCACGGGAAGGTGGCCGATGCGCAGGCCGCGGTTGAGATCGCGGTTGAGGCTTTCGGTCCGCTGCATCAGCCGCCCGGATTGAAGGGCGAGGGCCTGAAGGCGTGGAAGCGATACATCAAGCCGGCGGCGTGGCTGGACGGATCGAAGGAAGCTGCGGCGATTGCCTTCTGTGAGTTGTGGCAGGAGTTCCGCTTCGCGCCGACGAGCTTCCCGGCGTCGAAGCATGGGCAGATGCGGGCTTACATGGCGGAGCTCGGGCTGACCGACGAGCGGAACCGGAAGGCCGGCGACGAGAAGGCCAAGGATGAGTTCTTCGACGACTGACCGCGCAACGGCTTATGCCGAGGCCGTGGTCGCCGGGGATATTGTCGCTGGGCCGCATGTCCGGAACGCCTGCCGCCGGCATCTGGACGATCTGCGGCGGGATGACCTGGCCTTTGACGTGGGGGCCGCGGCGCGAGCGTTGCGCTTCTTCGAGGGCAAGCTCCGGCTGAGCGAGGGGCAGTTCGAGGGCCGGCCGTTCCGGTCGGAGCCGGCGCAGGACTTCATCATCGGGTCGTTGTTCGGATGGAAGAAGCCGGACGGCACGCGGAGGTTTCGCAGGGCCTACATCGAGCAGGGCAAGGGGAACGGGAAATCCCCGCTTGCTGGCGGGATCGGGCTCTATGGCCTGACGGCCGATGGCGAGGCTGGCGCGGAAATCTACTCTGCCGGCGCGACGAAAGAGCAGGCGTCGGTCCTTTTCCGCGATGCGGTCAAGATGGTGCGCCAGTCCCCGGACCTGGCCACGCGGCTGAAGTTCGCGGGCGGCGAAGGACGGGAATACAACATCGCCTATCTGGCGAAGTCCTCATTCTTCCGGCCGGTCTCGCGGGAGACGAAGAAGACCGGCTCGGGGCCGCGCCCGCACTTCGCGCTTGTGGACGAGCTGCACGAGCACGCGGACGGCGGCATCATAGAGATGCTGGAGCGCGGGTTCAAGTTCCGACGCAATCCGCTCCTTCTGATGATCACGAACAGCGGCTCGGACCGGACTTCTGTGTGCTGGAATGAGCACGCCTTCGCGGTGAAGGTGGCGGCAGGGAACCGGGACGCGAAGGACGAGGACTCGCACTACCTCGGCGAGAGGTGGGGCCGGACGGACGAAGCTTTCTCGTATGTCTGCGCGCTCGACCCCGGAGACGATCCGCTGGACGATCCGTCGTGCTGGATCAAGGCGAACCCGCTGATGGGCGTTACCATCACGGAAGACTACCTCGAAGGCGCCGCGGCGCAGGCACGCGATATGCCGGACAAGCTGAACAACATCCTTCGGCTGCACTTCTGCCAGTGGACGGAAGCGGAGACAGCCTGGATGACGCGGGCGGTGCTTGAGCCCTGCCTTACCGAGTTCGATCCCATGGAGCATCACGGATCGAAGGTCTTTCTCGGCCTCGACCTGTCGCAGAACAAGGACATCACGGCGTTGGCGGCAGTGGTGCCGACTGGGCATGTGGAGATCGTGTCGGAGCGGGATGGCGCGGAGGTCATCGTTCGCAAGCCGACGTATGACGCTTGGATCGAAGCCTGGACGCCGGGCGATACGATTGACACGCGCGGTGACCACGACGGGTTGCCCTACCGGGAATGGGCGGAGGCGGGATTCCTGTCCGCCCCCAAGGGGCCGAGCATCCGCTTCGACCACGTGGCGCAGGCGGTCGCCGAGTACGCCCACGACTTCGATGTGCAATGCGTGGCTTACGACCGATACGCCTTCCGGCGCGGGTTCGAGCCCGAGTGTCAGGCGCTCGGTCTGTCACTGGAATACGTCGAGCATCCGCAGGGCGGCACCAAGAAGGGCAAGCCCAACGATGCGATGCGGTCCGCCGCCAAGCATTCCGACCGTGAGGCGGAAGGGCTGTGGATGCCGGGCTCGGTCCGGCACCTTGAGGACGCGATGCTGGAAGGCCGCATCCGGCTCCGGAAGAACCCCGTGCTGATCTCGGCGATGATGAGCGCGGTTACGGACGAGGACCGCTGGGGCAACCGCTGGCTCGCGAAAGAGCGGACGGCGAACAAGATCGACTGCGCGGTTGCGCTCGCGATGGCGCTCGGCGCGGCGGTTTCATACGAGGCCGCGCCCGCCTTCGATGCCTTGGCGCTGATCGCCTGAACTGTAAAAGGGAAATCCCTATGCGTATCGAACCCGTGACGCTCAGCGTCTTTCGTCCGGCTGCCGCGTAGTCCCGAAAGGGGAATCCCGCCATGACCATCGTGCGCAAGGCCGCCTCTTCGGAGGTCGGGCCTGACCTGGAATTCGTCATGTCCGACGAGACCGTCGACCGGTACGGCGACGTGGTGTCTGCGGCCGGCTGGCAGCTCGCGGCGTTCCGCAAGAACCCGATCGCGCTTTTCGGCCATTCATCCGGGTTCCCCATCGGTCGCTGGAAGAACGTCCGGGTCGATGGGAGGAAGCTGGTCGGTCAGCTAGAGTTCGCGACCGAAGGCACCTCCCTGCGGATCGATGAGCTTCGCCGGCTGGTGGAGCAGGGCATTCTCCGCGCGGTCTCGGTCGGCTTCCGACCGATCGATGACGAGCCGATGGACGAGAAGGACCCGTGGGGCGGTCGTCGCTACACGAAGCAGGAGCTGCTCGAGTGCAGCCTTGTCTCGGTCCCGGCCAACCCATCCGCCCTCGCGAAAGCGATGGACATGCAGATTTCCGACGACGTTCTGACCCTTGCCTTCGGCGAGCATGCCGATGGGGGCGGGGTGGTGCGCCGCGGAGCTACCGGCGAGCGCGCCGCACCCCGAAACGCCCCCATCATGAGGCAGAAGATGACCACTCTCGCGGAGCGCATCGTCGATGCGCAGAACGATCTTGTCGCGTCGCGCGACAAGCTCGTGGAACTGAACGCCGCCGATATGCTGGACCTCGACGCGATCGAGGAGCTGAATCAGCGGATCGAGGTGCAGGAGCGCACCCTCGACGCGCTGAAGTCGTCCGAGGCGAAGCTCGCCGGTACGACGACCAAGACCGGCGAGCCGGTGACTCCGGCCATCAACCGCCGCCCGCTCGGCTTCCCGCAGCGCGAGGTCAAGGGCCTGGACCTGATGGTGCGCTCGGCCGTGACCAACGGCGTGGCGCTGTTCACCGGCAAGTCGGTGGACCAGGTGCTGGACGAGCGGTATCCCGGCCACGAGGCGACCGCTGCTGTCGCCAAGTCGGCGGCGCCGCTCGGCACGACCGGCACCTCGGGCTTCGCGGCCGAGCTGGTGCAGACGACCTACGCGGCCTTCGTGGACGCGCTTCGCGGCAAGTCGATCTACCCCGGCCTCCGCGCCGGAGGCATCTCGCAGTCGTTCGACGCGGCCGGCACCGCCTACATCCCGAGCCGGACGGCCGGTGGCGCCAACGGCTCGTTCTTCTCCGAGGGCAACCCGATCCGCGTCGGTCGCATCACCGTCGCGGCGGACACGATGACCGCTAAGAAGATGGGCGTCATCATCCCGTTCTCGCGCGAGCTCGCCAAGCGGAGCACCCCCTCGCTGGAGGGGATCGTCCGCAGCGCGATCATCGAGGACACGGCGAAGGTGCTGGACCAGGCCCTGCTCGACGCGACGGCGGCGGACGCGGCGCGTCCGGCTGGCCTGCTGAACGGCGTCTCGGCGGTGGCGAGCGGCTACGGCGGCGGCGACTATCAGGCGGTGATCGAGGACATCAACGCCCTGATGGCCGTCTACGATGCCGCGGATGCCTCGGACGGCATCGCGCTGGTGATGCACCCGGCGCAGGCCCGCAAGCTGGCGATGCTGCCCGGGCCGGACGGCACCTTCGGGTGGGCGGACCGCTTCATGTCGGAGTTCACCGTGCTGCGCTCGACCCACGCGACGGCGGGCCGACTGATCGCGATCCGGTTGCCGGAGTTCATCACGGCCTCGGGCGATGCCCCGCAGTTCGATGTCAGCAACACGGCCACCATCCACATGGAGGACTCCTCGCCGGCCGCCATCGGCACCGCCGGCACCCCGAATGTGGTCGCGGCGCCGGTGCGCTCGTTCTTCCAGACCGACTCCATGGGCCTCCGTATGGTCATGGACGTGGCGTGGAAGATGCGCCGGTCCGGCATGGTCCAGTGGATCGACGG
>NZ_DAOMPS010000057.1:0-10733 GCF_035444905.1 Thauera sp. | reverse complement strand
ATCACCGTTGACGCCGACGGCGATGCGGAAGTCTACACCCCGAAGATCTTCGGGCATCTCGTCTCTGTCCGCTACGTGAAGACGGACTTCGCCGATGGCGTCGATTTCGTCGTCACGAACGAGACGACCGGCGAGACCGTCTGGTCGGAGGAGGCCGTCAACGCCTCGGCATCGCGGTATCCTCGCGCCGCGACGCACACCACGGCGGGCGCGGCGTCGCTCTATGCGAGCGGCGGCACCGCGGTGCAGGGCCGCATCGCCATCGGCGGCGACCGGCTCAAGATCGTGGTCGCGGACGGCGGCGTGTCGAAGTCCGGCACCCTCCACTTCCTGATCGAGGGCTGAGTCATGACCGTTCGCACCCATGTCATCGACGCGCCCTCGACGTCGGGCCAGGTCGGCACGCACTACTCGCCCTGGCTCTCGGGCTTCATCGAGTCCGTCGAGTACGTGAAGGCCGGCAGCAACCCCTACACCGATGGCGTCGACTTCACGATCACGTCGGATGTGACCGGCGAGAACATCTGGACCGACACCAACGTCAATGCCTCGGAGACCGTGCGCCCGCGCGCGGCTACGTGCTCGACGGCCGGCGTCGCCTCGCTCTACGCGGGGTCCGGAACGGCGGTGAACGACCGGATCGCGCTCGGCCGGGATCGCGTCAAGATAGTGCTGGCGCAGGCCGGCGCGAGCAAGAACGGCTCCTTCCGGATCACGGTCTCCGATGAGTGAGACCTGGTACGTGATGGAGGACGGCGCCGTGGGCGATCCGCTCGAGATCGCCCCGGACGACGCCGGCATCCTTCGACACAAGGACGGCCGTGCGGTGGCCTACAAGCCGCATGGCCCCCGCTCGCGGATGGTGTCCGCCGAGGAGATCGCCGCCTATCGCACGCGCGAGATGACGGCAGAGAAACCGAAGCGGGCCTATCGCACGCGTCAGGTGAAGGCGGACTGACTTGGGCCTGTGGTCGCGCGTCAAGGGCGCCTTCGTCGGGAAGGGGGCCGAGGGGGAATTTCACCCCGGCCCCTATTTCACGGGCGACGGCTGGCTGCCGGCTGGCACGCCGTGGAACTTCTGGCAGATGGGCCAGAACCCGCGACCCTACTCCGGCGCTTCGGCGATGGTCGAAGCGTGCATCGCGGCCTATTCTCAGACCACGGCCATGTGTCCCGGCGACCACTGGCGGCTTAAGTCGGACGGCGGCCGGGAGCGTGTCACGACCTCGGCTCTGGCGCGCATTCTCAGGAAGCCGAACGACTACCAGTCGATTTCTGACTTCCTGCTGAACTTGACCCGCAGCCTCTATGCAGATGGCAACGCCTACGCACTAGCCATCCGGAACGATCGATTCGAGATCGCCGAGATGCACCTGATGCAGTCGCGCTCGTGCTACCCGCGCGTCGCAGAGGACGGCTCAATCTTCTACGCGCTCGGCGGTAACGAGATCATCGACTCCCGCCTAGGCGCACTGGCAGCGGTTCCGGCCCGGGACGTGATGCACGTCCGGCTCCACACGCCGCGCCACCCGCTGAAGGGCGAGACGCCGCTGCTTGCCGCGGCCCTGTCCGAGGCCATGGGGAATGCGGCTCTGCAACAGCAGATCGCCTTCTTCAGCAACCAGGCGCGCCCATCGATCATGCTCTCGACAGATCAGGTTCTCACGGCGACGCAAGCGGCCGAGCTCCGGGCTCGGTGGAACGAGCAGACGCGTGGCGAGGGCGCTGGCGGAACTCCGATCCTCACCGGGGGGCTCAAGCCTGTCACTGTCTCCACGACGGCGAGGGACGCCGAGATAGCCGAGTTGCTGAAGAAGAGCGACCAAGACATCGCGCTGGCCTACCGCGTGCCTCTCCATATTCTCGGCCTCGGCGGGCCGGTGCAAGGATCGACGGAAAGCCTCATGCAGTCGTGGAAGGCCAGCGGCCTCGGCTTCTGCCTGAACCATATCGAGGAAGCCTTCGGCCGGATGTTCGGCCTTCGTGGGGTTCCCGAGGAATATGTCGAGTTCGACACGGATGCCCTGATGCGCTCGGCGTTCAAGGATCGGATCGAGGCTCTTGCGCGCGGCGTTCAGGGCGGGGTCTTCGCGCCGGATGAGGCGCGCGCGCAGATGGAACTTCCGAAGGTTCCTGGCGGCTACGGCGAGGAGCCGCGGGTGCAGCAACAGGACGTGCCGCTGAGCGCGTGGGAGAAGGGCCAGGTGGCCCAGCCGGCGACCCCGGCCCCGCCCGCGCCTCCGGCCCCGGACGAGGCCGAGGAGCCCGAGGATGCCGAACGAGCCAATCCCGACGCGATCCTCCGGCGCCTCTATGACCACCGCCTACACTGAGGCGCTGGAGCGCGCCCTTGGCCGGGTCATCGCGGACGCGGAGCGGCAGCTCGAGGTCTACCGGGAGAAGGCGGACGCGCTCATCGCGGGCCTGAGCGCGCGCCTTGTGGAGACCGAGGTTCGGTGCGCCGCGCTGGAGAGCGAAGTCCGTCGGTCGGTGGAAGAGCGCCTGGCCGCGGTGAAGGACGGCGCGCCGGGGAAGGATGCCGACCCAGCGGTCACCGCGGCGCTCGTCGCTGAGGCTCTGGAAGCGCGACTGGCGGCTGTGGAGGCGCGGGACGTTGCCGCCGAACTTCGGCCCTCGATCGAGGCCATCGGGCGCGCGCTCGATGAGCTGGAGATCCCGGAGGCGCCTGAGCTGCCCGACGTGGCTGGGATGGTGCAGGAGGCCGTGAGCGCGGCCGTGGCAGGCATCGAACCACCCCCGGATGTAGCGCCGCTGGTTGAGGCCGCCGTGCGGGCTGCCGTGGATGCGTTGCCGGGACAGGACGAGGTCGAGCGGCTGATCGCTGAGCATGTGGAGCGCGCTGTGTCGGCCTTGCCGCCAGTGGCGCCCGGCAAAGATGCCGACCCTGAGGAAATGCGCGCGGCGGTAGCTGAGGCCGTGACCGCGGCCGTGGCGGCCCTCCCGCCGGCCGAGCCAGGGAAGGACGCGGACGAGGACGCCATCGTGGCGCGGGTTCTTGCTGCGATGCCCACGAAGGACGAGCTGCGCGGCCCTCCGGGTCGGCTTCCTGTCGCGAAGGCATGGATCGATGATGTGCACCGCGAGGGCGATGTTGTGCGGCACGGCGGCGCGCTCTGGCAGGCGCAGCGGGACACCGGCAAGGAGCCGCCGCACGAGGATTGGGCCTGCCTCGCCTCGGCGGGCGACAAGGGCGATCCGGGCGAGAGCATGACCGTCCGCGGCACATGGTCGGCGGAAGAGGCATACCGTCGCCTCGACGTGGTGGCGCTGGACGGCTCCGGCTTCGTGGCGAAGATGGATGATCCCGGCCCCTGCCCGGGAGATGGGTGGCAACTCGTCGCCTCGAAGGGTGGGCGCGGGAAGCCCGGCGAGCCCGGCAAGGGCATCCCCGGCCGGCCCGGCGCTCCGGTCATCGAGGGCACCGTCACCGAAGATGGGATGCTGCGGTTGACCAATGGCGACGGCTCGGTGGCCGAGGTGGATTTCTATCCCGTGCTGTCGAGGCTGAAATGACCCTGCGGCGGGTGGACGACCCGACCCTCCTGGTCACCGTCGAGCAGGCGCGCGCCAATAGCCGCATCGACTCCGACGTGGAGGATGATCTGATCGAGGCGCAAATCCGCGCTGCCACGGCGTATGCCGAACGGTGGTGCGGGACCGCCTTCGTTCCGCAGACTTGGGAGCAGGTGCTCGACGCTTTCCCCGCGAATGCGGCCGAGATCGACCTCGAAATCGGGCCGATCACGAGCGTGACGAGTATCAAGTACGACGACCCCGATGGCGTGGAGCAGACCGTCGACCCCGCGAACTACCGTGTTGACACGGTTTCTCGCCGCGGGTGGGTGATGCTGTCCGAGGGTGCGGTTTGGCCGGAGACGATGGCGACCATCAACGCGGTGCGGGTGCAGTTCGTGGTTGGCGCGGCGGACGAGGACGTCCAGCAGGCCGTCCTTTTGCTCGTGGGCCACTGGTACCAGAACCGCGAAGCGTCAGGCGAGAAGCTCGACGAACTCCCGTTCGGGGTTGCGGCGCTTCTGAACCTTCATCGGAGGCTATTCGTGTGACCACGATCATCGTCGCTACCACCGGCAGCAACACCGCCGCCGGAACCGAAGCCTGAGGGCGGCATGGCCAGGCTGCATGTCCTCGCCGGCGACCCGGTTTCGCGCTCCTACACCATCGTCGTGCACGCGGCGACGCCCGCAGGGAACAATCTCGCCGGGGTCTCCTGGGCGGCGGCGCTCGTGGCGTCGGGCCGCGCGAAGACCGTGATGACCGAAGGCAACGACCCGGGTCAGATCAGCACGGCAGAGAAGAACGCCATCCTGGCGGGGACCGTGATCGAGGGCGTCTTCAGCTTCACCGACAATCCGGCGCTGAACGATCAGCAGAGGGTCGAGATGCTGGATCAGCAGGCGACGCAAGTTCTGGCCGAGCTCCAGGCGCGGCTTGGCGTGGAGCTCCTCTACTGGGGGGCGACGCTAAGCTGATGGCCACCGCGACCCCCGCCAAAGGCAGCGCGACGGCGCTGACGATCACCCTCGCCTCGCTGGCCAACTCGACGACCGCGGGTCGCGCGAGCGCCGCCATCGACAACGGCAGCGACGACGCCATCGACGCCGAGCTCTGGGGCCAGATCACGACCGGCACGACGCCAACCAACAACAGCCAGATCGAGATCTGGCTCTATGCGGCAGGGGACGGCTCGGACTACTCCGGCGGGGCGTCGGGCAGCGATGCCGGGCTGACGCCCTCGAACAAGGCACTCCTGCGGCTGGCGCAGGTGATCCAGGTGACGAACACCAGCAACGTGACGCACAAATTCTACATCGGCAGCGTCGCCGCCCTCTTCGGCGGGCTGCTGCCGGAGAAGTGGGGCGTCTGGGTGCTGAACAGCTCGGGTGTCGCCCTGCACGCGACCGCCGGGAACCATTTCGTTAAGTACCGCCCGGTCAAGTACGAGAGCGCCTGATGGCGGTCGCCTTCAACGGGACCAGCCAGTATCTGCAGATCGCGGCCCCCGCCGTGACGACGCTGCCGTTCACGATCGGGTTCTGGCTCTACGTCGGCGCCGAGGACTACAAGAACCTCTGGTCGATGGGCGCGGCCAGCGCCGATCCCGCCTGGGAGATCTGGCACGATCCGTGGAACAACCTGCGGCTCGACTACTGGAGCGGCTCCGCCAACCAGGGCGAGGTGCTGGCGACGATCGGCTACAACGAGTGGATGTACGTCGTCGGCCGGTTCATCTCGCCCACGAACCGGCGCCTCTCCGTCCTGCGGGCGAACGGCAACGTCAGCCACTCGAACAGCACCGGGTCGGTCAGCCCGACGACGCTCGATCGGATGACCCTGGGCGCCTACTGGAGCAACGGCAGCCCGAGCGGGTTCTTCGCCGGCCGCATGGCTGAGTTCTGGTTCGCCGATGCCGACGTGCAGCCGGACGGGGGCCAGCTCGACAACAGCATGCTCCACCAGCTCGCCCGGAGGGGGCCGCTGAGCATGCCTCACCTGCAGCCGGTGTTGGTCGAGTACCTGCCGCTCTGGAACGGCCGTCCCGATCCGCTCTACCAGCGGGGCGGGGCGCGGGCATGGGGAGGGGTGATGCCGGCGCTGGCGCCGCATCCGCCGATCTACGCGGACTACCAAGGCCTCCAGTGGAACACCCGCAAGCTGCTGATGGTGTGACGGCATGGCGATCGGGTTCCTGCCGCTCCCGCTGGCGTCGGCCGGGGCGGGCACCTCGACCGGCGTGCTCGTTGCGACGGAGAGCGGCGCCGACGCTGCGGCCCTTGCCGGCGAGGTTCTGGTTGCCGGCACCCTCGCTGCGACCGGGGGCGGCGCTGACGTAGCGGCTCTCGCCGGCGACGTTCTCGTCACCGGCGCGCTGGCCGCGACCGAGGCCGGATCGGACATCGCCGCGGCGGAGGGCACGGTAGCCTTCCCGGAGAGGACGGGCACCCTAGCCGCGACCGAGTCTGGATCGGATGCCGCTGCAATCTCCGGTGCCGTCGGGGTCTCAGGGGGCATGGCGGCGGTGGAAGCCGCGGACAGCGCGGCGATGGTCGGCAGCGTTCTGGTCGTCGGATCGATCGATGCGGCAGAGACCGGTTCCGACGCGGCGGCGTTTGCCGGCAGCGTCGCCGCAACGGGCGCGCTGGCGGCGTCAGAGGCCGGGAGCGACACGGCGAGCGCCGCGGGCGCGGTGGCCGTCAGCGGCGCGCTCACGGCGTCTGACGCTGGGTCGGATGCTGGCGCCTTCACCGGGGCCGTACCGGTTGCTGGTGCTCTGGCTGCGGTGGAGTCCGGCGCTGACGTCGCCGCCCTCGAGGGCACCGCCGAGCAGATGGCTGGGACGATGTCCGCGCATGAGGCGGGCGCGGACCAGATGGTCGCCGCTGGCGCGGTGCTCGTCGCGGGCGCGCTGGCGGCCGCCGAATCCGGAGCCGATGGCGCGGCGCTCGCTGGCGGTGTCGCGGTCGCTGGCGACATGGCCGCGCAGGAGACCGGGGCCGATACTGCGGCGGTCGTGGGAAGCGTCGCCCAACTCCCATCCAGCACCGGAACGTTGGCCGGGCAGGAGACCGGCAGCGACCTCGCCGCGGCGCACGGCCTGGTGCTCATCCAGGGTGGGCTCGCTGCGCAGGAGATGGGCAGCGACACCTTCGCTGGCATTCAGGTGCCGCCCCGCCGGCCGACGCGGGCGAGCGGTCTCCGGCCGGCCTCTCTCTCGACGGCAGAGCGAGCCGACGCCCGATCCACGGCCCGCCGACCGGCGAGCCTTTCGACGACACGACGCATCCCCTCATAGGAGCCGACAATGGCTGTGACCTACAACACCGCCGTGAAGACGGCGCGCATGACCGCGACCCGCGACTACTTCGCCAACGGGACGCTGGAAATCCTGACCTCGGCGGACGCGGTGCTCGCGACCTTCGGACTCGATACCGACGGAGGGGACATCTCCGGCGCAGTCTGGACGCTGGTCTTCGACGCCGCGACGGTCGCGGCCAGCGGCTCGGGGACCGCCGCCAAGGCGCAGATCAAGACCAGCGGCGGGTCGGCCCACCTGACCGGGCTCACCGTTGGCACCTCGGCGGCCGACATCATCCTCGACAACACCAACATCGCGACTGGGCAGGACGTGACCCTGAGCTCGGCGACGATCACCCACGCGTAACAGGAGACTGCAATGGCGAACCTCACCATCACCGCTGCCAACGTCATCGCGGGCGCCGGGTCCGTCCAGGACCAGGGCCTCGCGGGCACGACCATCACGGCGGGCGAAGTCATCTACCAGGCGGCCACGAAGAAGGCGTTGCTTGCCGATGCCGACGAGGACACGGCCCTTGAGCGCGCCCCCAAGGGCATCGCGCTGAACGGCGCCAGCGACGGCCAGCCGCTGCGGTGGCTGAAAGCCGGTCCGATCACCATCGGTGCCACTCTGACGCCGGGGACGTTCTACTACCTCTCCGACGATCCGGGAAAAATCTGCCCGCTCGCGGACGTTACCGGCGGCGACTACATCGTGCAGATCGGCTACGCCAAGGACGCGGCGGTGCTCATGGTGGACTTCCAGATCACCAACGTCGCGACGGCGCCCTGATGGCCGATCTGCCGGTTGTCGAGCTCCGCCCTGCCTTCGGCGAGAGTGGCTCGCTCGTGGAGGTCTACGTGGACGGCAAGCTTCTCGGCAAGCTGGTCACGGGGGACCGCCGCACGCTGGTGGAGATCTCGCCCGAGGTCATGCGCCAGCAGGGTGCTCTCCGAAAGGCGGAGAAGGCGTGATCGGGGTGCGCCAGCCAGCGCCTCGGGCCGCTTTCTGCGTGTGCGCTTACTGCGGCTCGGATTTGGCCGTAGGGTCGCAGTGCGACGGATGCGGGGCGCGGTCGGCTCGTCGGGCCGAGTTCGTGGCAGTCCCGGACTGCGACGATCCCGATGCGCCCTACTGGATCGTCAAGCCGGTTTGGACTGGCTCTGGCGTGAGTCGCTGATGCCCTGCGAGGGCTGCGCCAGGCGCCGTCGCTTCATCAAGGATGCGCTCGGCCGCCTGATCCCGTGGGAGAAGCCCGATGAAGACGATCGAAGCGGGGAAGCTGCGCGAGAGGGTGACGCTCGCGAAGCGGGTCGAGACGAACCCCGACGCGCCGGATGACTACGGCAACACCGTGGGCGAGTGGCAGGATCAAGGTGAGGTTTGGGCGGAGTTCGTTTTCCGCCATAGCGGCGAAGCGGTCATCGCTGGCCGGCTTCAGGGCCGCAACACGCTTCTGGTCCGGGTTCGGACCTCTCCGCTCACGCGGCAGGTGTCGTCGGAGTGGAAGGTGACGGACGCGCGGACCGGCACCGAATATGCGGTCGCAGGCCCGCCGGAGGTCTATCCTGCGGTCGTCGAGATCCTCTGCCAGAGCGGGGTAGCGGTCTAGATGGCCAAGGCCGAGGTTCGGAACGAGGCGAAGCTTCTCCGCAAGCTGACGATCATCCCCCAGGCGATGCGGGGGGAAATCTACCATGCCCTCGGCGATGCGGCCGACGAGATCACCGACATGATGCGCCGGCTGGTTCCGGTGGAGCCAGGGAAGCCGGACCTTCGGGACAGCATCGGGTGGCGGTGGGGCCGGCGGGCTCCGAACGGCAGCGTTGGGGTGGCAACGCTTCAGAGTGAGCAGCGCGAAGACCTGACGATCACGATCTACGCCGCGGACAACCAGACATTCTACGGCACCTTCGTCGAGTTCGGGACGGTGAAAATGGCGGCTCGGCCGTTCTTCTTCGTTAGCTGGCGGGCCAACCGGAAGAATGCGCGGTCGAAGATCAGGGCAGCGGTCCGCCGCGCCGCAAAGCGGGTGGCGGCCAGTTGAGGTGAAGCGATGACCAGCCCAGCGGCGGAGCTTCACGCGGCCATTGTCCCGCGCCTCAAGGGCGCTCTGGCCGCGCTTGTGGGGGACAGGGTTTACGATCACGTCCCGCGCGACACTGGCGGTGCGCTTACGGCGGCATTCCCCTTCGTGAACGTCGCGGACTTTCAGGAGATCACAGACGACGCCGACTGCATCTCCGGGGCGGAGATCGTCGTGACGATTGAAGCGTGGTCGCGCGCGGTCGGGTTCCCAGAAGTGCATCGGATCGCGTCGGCGGTGAAGGCCGCGCTGCACAACGCCGACATAGATCTGGATGAGGCCGCCCTCGTGGCGCTGGAGCATGGGACCACGCGAACGCTTCGCGACCCGGACGGCCTGACCAGCCACGCCATCCTCGAATTTCGGGCGCTTGTAGAGACGCCCTGAAATCCCCGCTTCGGGGAGCCTGAAACGGCCTTCGGCAAGCCGCCCGGCCCGTCGTGATGACGCGCCAGTCCCTCAGATGGAGCCACCCAAATGGCGAAACCCACCACGGCCCGTCCGGGGTCCTTCATCATCGCGCTCGGCGATGGCGGCAGCCCGGAAGTCTTCACCGCCCCCTGCGGCTTCACGTCGAAGGCGTTCAACTTCACCCGCAACCTCGCGGAAGTGAACATCCCCGACTGCGACGACCCGGACGCCCCCGACTGGCTCGGGCGCGATGTGGTCTCCCTCTCCGCGTCGGTCTCCGGGTCCGGAGTCCTCGCGGCGGAAAGCATCGAGACGTGGCTCGCCGCGGTCAACACGACGGCGAGCGTCAACGTCACGGTGACCGTCACCTACACGACCGGCGTTCTCACGATGACGGGCGCGATGCAGATCGAGAGCTTCGGCGTCTCCGCCGAGCAGGGCCAGAAGGTCTCCGTCGATGTGTCGATGCAGAGCGACGGAGAGATGACGGTAGGGTGGACCCCCCTGTGACCCGAGACGCCTCCATAGACCTCGACTTCGCGGACGGCACCTATCGCTTCTGCCTTCGTTACGGCGAGTTGATGGAGTTGCAGGAGAAGACCGACGCCGGCCCGGTGTGGGTTCTCAACCGCCTGATGCTCCCTACCGCGGAAAACCGCGGGTGGCGTGTCGAGGACATCGTGCATGTCCTGCGCCTCGGGCTCATCGGCGGCGGCATGAAGCCGTCCGATGCTCTCCGGCTGGTCCGGACCTACGTCGAGGCCCGCCCGCCTATGGAGTGCCTGCTCCACGCGCAGGCGGTCCTCTCGGCGGCGCTGATGGGGGCTCCGGACGAGGCGCAAAAAAAAAGCGCAGCGGAACCGGGATCGCAGCCGGCGAGCGAGGCAAGTGGCGCTTCGGTGAAGCCCTCGGCGCAGGTGCCGCAATAGGTCTCTCGCCCGTGGACGTGAAGGCGCTGAGCGTTTGGGAGCTTGGCGTCGCGCTGGAGGGGTGGGCCGAAGCGCACACGCCGCAGAAGCCCGGCGGGATGACAGCGGCCGAGGAAGACCTGATCTGGGAAGACGTTCAGAACTGGCGGATGCACTGAATGGCGCAAGACGTTGAACGGCTCGTCGTCCAGCTCTCGGCCGACTTCAAGGCGTATGAGAACGCCATGCGGAAGGCGTCGGGGCTGACGCGGGACCAGCTTCGCCAGATCAAGGCGGACGCGGCCGGGGTGGGCACCGCAGCCGAGACGGGCTTCCGGCGGTTCGGGCAGGCAGCGCAGGCGACGCGCGGGAACGTCATCAACTTCCGGCACGCCCTGACGAACATGGGACTCCAGGCGCAGGACGTGGCCGTGCAGCTCAGCATGGGCACCAGCGCCATGCGGGTCTTCGGCCAGCAGGCCCCGCAAATCCT
>NZ_DAOMPS010000056.1:0-25684 GCF_035444905.1 Thauera sp. | reverse complement strand
GCCTTCAGCCGCTTGCGGTCGTAGCGCGGCGTGGAATAGACCTTCTTGTCATCGAACAGGGTCGGCCGCTCGTACATCAGCGCCTCGTCGATGCTGCTGCCGGCGGCGTCCTCCAGCTCCGGCCAGCTCAGGGGCAAGGTTTGCGCGATGCCGATGATGCGGATCGTGACGATCTCGACATCGACGTCATCGAAGGCCCAGCCGTAGTCGCGTCGGTGCTGCTCCTCGAAATTCGCCTTGATCACCGCCAGGCTCTCGCGATCGAGCACGCCATCGGGGATGTCCGCGCGCAGCTCGAAACCCTGGCCGTGATAGCGGCACTCGGCGATGCGGATGAAGCGGCGCGCCTGCTTGAGCACGCTGTCGGCCTCGAGGCGTTCGCTGCACTGCTCGGTGAGCTCGTCGATCACCCGGTTCAGCTTGTCCAGTGCGGGCTGCTCGACGTCCTTCAGCAGGGTCGGGACCGAGCGCATGAATTCGTACTGCATGTCGGTGACGAGCAGGCCGATGGCGGCGGTGATGCCGGGCGCGGGCGGGATGATGACCTCGCGCGCCGACACCGCTTCGGCCAGCGCCACGCCATTGAGCGGACCTGCACCGCCGTAGGCGGCGAGCGCGAACTTGCGCGGATCGTAGCCCTTCGCCACCGAATTGGCGCGGATCTCCAGCGACATGTTGGAGTTCATGATGCGCAGGATGCCGAGCGCCGCTTCTTCCACCGTCATGCCCAGAGGGTCGGCGATCTTGCTCCTGATCGCCTCGCGCGCCAGTTCGGCGTCGATGCGCACGCCGCCGCCGAGGAAGTGGTCCGGGTCCAGCCGCCCCAGCACCACCTGGGCATCGGTCACGGTGGGCTCGGTGCCGCCCTTGCCGTAGCAGGCCGGCCCCGGGTAGGCCCCGGCCGAACGCGGTCCGACGCGGAAGGCGCCGCCTTCGTCGATGTAGGCGATCGAGCCGCCGCCGGCGCCCATCGTCGCGAGGTCGATCATCGGCGCCAGGATCGGGTAGGCGCCGACATAGGTGTCGCGCGGGTTCATGATGCGCACCTGGCCGTCGGGAATGGTGCTGAAGTCGGCCGAAGTGCCGCCGATGTCTACGGTGATGATGTTCTTCTCGTCCGACAGCGCGCCGGACCAGCGCCCGCCCATCACCCCGCCGGCTAGGCCGGACATCAGGATGGACACCGCCTCGCTGGAGCACTTCTCGACCGTCGACACGCCGCCGTTGGACTGCATGATGCGCAGGTGGGCCTTGATGCCGGCGCCCAGCAGTTTCTGCTCGAGATTCTTGAGGTAGTGCGAGGTCTTGGGCCCGACGTAGGCGTTCATCGCGGTAGTCGAGAAGCGCTCGTACTCGCGGATCACGTTCGCCACCTCGGACGAGCACGACACATAGGCGTCGGGCAGCACCTCGAGGACGATCTCCTTGGCGCGGCGCTCGTGCGCGTCATTGAGGAAGGAGTACAGGAAGCAGACGATCACCGACTGGATGCCGCGCTGCTTGAAGACTTCGGCGGCGGCGCGCACCTCCTGCTCGTCCAGTGCGACGGCCACCTCGCCAAGCGGCGGCATGATGCGCTCGCTGATCGAGATGCGGTTGCGACGCTTGACCAGGGGCCGCGACTGCCACGGCACGTCGAACTGCAGCGAGAAGTTCTCCGGGCGCTTGTGGCGACCGATGTGCAGGATGTCGCGAAAGCCGCGCGTGGTCAGCATCCCGACTTCGGCGCCGTTGTGCTCGATGGTGATGTTGGTGGCCACCGTCGTGCCATGCACGATCATGCGCACGTCGCCGGGCGCGATACCGCCGATCTGGCAGATCTCGAGGACACCGCGCAGCACGCCTTCCGACTGGTCGGCGGGCGTGCTCGGGACCTTGTGCACGAATACGCGCTTCCCATCGGCACGCTCGTCCTCCAGCTCGAGAACGAGATCCGTGAAGGTCCCACCTACATCGACTCCAATCCTTGCCATTGTGCTCTCCATTTAGAACGATCTGCTTTCCGCCGTCCCATGCCGAAACGGCGGCCAATTCGTCTTGCGACCCGCTCAAGCCATCCTGCAGCGCCTTCCTTCATCAAAGGCTTCCGTATTACCCCCGGATGAACACATCCAAGCCAGGTGACGCGAATCCATTCTAGGCCTCAATTTTCGCATCATTAGTTTCATTTCTGCGCTCATTAATGACATCAAGTCATCAATTGGGGCATTGCAACCAGACCGAATTTCGCGCTCGATTGCCGATGAATCCAATCAGAACTTAATAAAGCAAACTGTGTGCCATGCGCAAATCAGGGTAAATCCGAATTATTCGGCTCAATTCCCAGAGTAAATGCACTTTCTTTGTGCAGGTCGAATCCATCACGGTGCATGCAAGCCGGTATTGCACATCATGAAAGCCATGATGCGCACAATATAAATCGCCAGATTAATGCTTTACAAACAACCACTTGCTCAAACTCCTTGCGCTTCGATGGCGGCTTGTGCAGCCATCGCTGCAAGGGAACGATCGGAAATCGAACGTCCCTCCAACGGGAATTTCGCATCCAATTTGCGCGCAAAAAAAATGCACGGAAACCCGGGGTATCCGTGCACGATCAAGGAATTTGAATATCGAATTGAAGGCAGCCGTTCCGGATAGAGATATCGACGGATTCCGACTGCAACAGGCACTCGAAGGATGCCAGCAGAAGGCATTCTCTCGAATGCCAAGGCGTGTTATTGAATTTCTTCTCTGCGCCCTATTTCCCGGCGGCAATTACTCGAACGACTGAAACGGAACAGCCCGTATGCCCTTACGACAGGGCGATCAAGCCGGGCAGTTTGCAAAAATCAAGCTCGCATTTGCACCACCGAAGCCAAAGCTGTTCGACATCGCACAATTCACATCGATATCCGAAGCCGTCGATGCCAGCAGCGGCAATCCAGCCAATTCGGGGTCGGGCGTCTCGATGTTGTGCGACGCCGCCATGAAGCGATGACGCATCATCAGCAGGCAATAGATGGCTTCATGCACGCCCGCCGCGCCGAGCGCGTGTCCGCTGAGCGCCTTGGTGGAGCTGAATGCCGGCACCGCATCGCCAAAGGCGCGCTGCACGGCCGCGATCTCGATCAGGTCGCCGACCGGGGTGCTGGTGCCGTGGGTGTTGAGGTAATCGACCGGCAGCGGGCAGGTCTCGAGCGCCGCACGCATCGCGCGCAGGGCGCCCTCGCCATTCGGCGCCACCATGTCCGCCCCATCCCCCGCGGTGCCATAGCCCAGCACCTCGCCGTAGATCTGCGCCCCGCGCCGCAGGGCGTGTTCGCGCTCTTCCAGCACCAGCACGCCGGCGCCACCGCTGATGGCAAAGCCGTCCCGATTGCGATCGTATGGGCGGCTGGCGCGTTCGGGCGTGTCGTTGTAGGCCGTGGTCAGCGCCCCCATCGCGTCGAACATGCAGGTCTGGGTGACATGGATCGCTTCGGCGCCACCGGCAAAGACGATGTCCTGCTTGCCGAACTGGATCTGTTCAACGCCATGGCCGATGCAGTGCGCGCTGGTGGCGCAGGCCGAGGAGATCGCATAGTTGAGCCCCTGGATGCCGAAGAAGCTCGACAGGCAGGCCGCGACCGAACTCGTCATGGTGCGCGGCACGCGATAAGGCCCAACCTTGCGCACGCCCTGGGCACGAAGAAGCGCGTTCGCCTCGACGATGTCCGCGCTGGAGCCGCCGCCCACGCCCATCACGCAGCCGGTGCGCGGATTCGACACCTGCGCGGGCGTCAGCCGGGCGTCGGCCACGGCGTCCCGCATCGCCAGGTAGGCATAGGCCGAGGCGTCACCCATGAAGCGGCGATGCTTGCGATCGATGCCATCGAAGTCGGCCTCCACCTTGCCGGAAACGTGGCAGCGCAGGCCGGCGTCTCGGTACTCGGGATTGAAGCCGATCCCCGAGCGTCCGTGACGCAGGGCATCGGCGACCTCGGCCTGGGTGTTTCCCAGGCTGGAGACAATTCCCAATCCCGTCACGACGACTCGACGCATTCCCTTCACTCCTCGCTTCCGCACTCAATGTCGTATCAGCCTGCAGACGGATATGAGGCTAACAGAGCACTGATGCGAAATTGATGCAATGTCTGTGAGCATTACTGCTACCGAAGACATCAATTGAACAGGCTCGACAACCCGTGCCACAGCTTCCGAAGCCGGCCGGACCGCAGCGCGCGTGCCGGCCCAGGCCGGCCATCGCTGCACCGGCCTGGGCTGGGTCAAACGCGCATGCTCAGGCACTGGCGGCGGCGGGTCTCAGATCGGCGGGGGCGTCCTGCCGAGCCTGATCGGGCTCGAGCACCTGGAGGGTGACGTTGGGGTCGGGGTTATTGACCAGTTTCTCCAGTTCGCGGGTCGCGCGGTCGCGCTTGAGCAGTCGCCGGATGGTATTGACGATCATCAGCAGGATCACGATCGAGAACGGAAAGCCGCCGATGATGGTGCCGGTCTGCACCGTATCGACCACTGCGGTGCCGCCCAGGGTCAGCAACACCGTCGTCACCGATGCGATGCTGAACACCAGGATGACGCGGAAGCAGGCGCCGGCCTTCTTGGGCGCCGAGACGAAATCGGCCAGCGCATAGGTCCCCGCATCGAGCGAGGTCACGTAGTAGGTCGCGACCAGCACCGTGGCGACGATCATCAGCACGCTGCCGACCACCGGCATCGCCTCGAGCATCACGAACAAGCCGCTGGACACGTCCCTGCCGACCGCTGCCGACACCCCGCGCGCGGTGAGGTCGTCGTAGTAGATCGCGGCCGAGCCGATCACGGCGATCCACACCATGACGATCAGCGACGGGATGATGGTGACGCCGATGACGAACTCGCGCAGCGTGCGACCGCGCGAGATGCGGGCGATGAAGCCCGCCACGAAGGGCGAGAACGCGATCACCCAGCACCAGATGAAGACCGTCCACCAGCCGTTCCAGCTGTCCTTCCACGACGCCAGCGTGCCGGCCGTGCTGGGCGCATCGGTCCAGAAGCTCATCGCGGCGAAGTTCATCGCGTAGGCGCCGAAGCTCTCGGTCATGTTGGACAGAATGAAGACGGTCGGGCCGAACACGAACACCCCCACCACCAGCACGATGCTCAGGATCGAGTTCGTCTCGCTGAGCAGGCGCATGCCGCGGTTGATGCCGAAGAAGGCCGAGATGGCGGCCACCGTGCCGAAGCCGAGAATGACCACCAGCCAGAGGCTGGGCCCCGAGCTCAGCCCGGTGAAGGCGGTGAGCCCGGACGAGAACTGCATCGCGGCAAAGCCGAAGGAGGTGGCCAGACCAAGAATGGTGGCCATGATCGCCAGCAGCTCGATGACCACCCCGGCGGCGCCCCTGGACCATTTCGGCAGCAGGTCGACGGTGGCTTCGCGGAAGGTGAGCGTCTTGCCGAGGTTGTGGTGCGAGTAGGCGAGGCACACGGCGACGACGCAGTACATGGCCCAGGCCGTGAACCCCCAGTGGAAGTAGGACCACACGAGGCCGTTGCCGGCGACGTTGCTGCCCAGCGTACGGACGACCGGGCTGTCGTCACGCAGCATGATCGGCTCGGCAACGGACCAGAAGATCAGGCCGATGCCCTGGCCGCAGGCAAAAAGCATCGAGTACCAGGCGAAGTTGCTGTACTCCGGCTTCGCGTTCGGCCCGCCGAGGCGGACCCGGCTGCCGACCTTGCTGAAGATGAGCCAGGCGCACACGGCGACGGCAAAGAGCGAATACAGCACGAACAGCCAGGTGAATCCGCCGGTGACGAAGGTCCGCAGCTCGGAAATGACCGCGGCGACGCCGTCGGGGTTCACGAGCACGGTCACGACGAGCAGGATGATGGCCAGCGGAGGAATGAATTGAATGAGCAACCTGCTCACGTGCGGCAGATCCCGTCCGGTGAACCGGGGAATCGACACCGGCTCGAAACACGTGCCGTCACTCAGGGGCACGTCGTGCTCCACTTTTCTGTTTGTCACTTTGGTCCACCTCTCGATCATCTAGTTTTATGAATCTTGCACATCGGCATGTTGCCGGCGCCCTTGCAGTGCGCGCCGCCAACTTCCCGTGTGGAGCGCACACTTCGACGCGTGCGCCCTGCTCCTCCTGCGAAACATGAACCTCGGCTCATCCGCCGTCTTCGCCACAGATGATTCGATCCACTTATGGATCAATAAATCTTGTCAAGTGCAGTATGAAAACCTCGGAAAGAGGCGACTGTCCTGATATCGCCAGATCCTTTCGTGTTGGCGACATTGATCTGCCGCCTCACCCACGATGCGCGTGGGAACTCAGAAATTCCACCTCAGCTGCAGCGTCGGCGTGTGGCGTGAATAGGTGCCGCCTCCTTCTGCATCGGTCTTGCTGTACCGCGCGTACTCGTGCCGGTAGCCAATATCGAAGTGTGAGTTGATCTTCAGCCACAGGTCGGGCTGGACGAAGACCGTGGTACCGCGTTCTTCGTTATTGAAGTTCACGAGCAGCAACGGTGACCAGGTGAACTGGAACCCGCCGAACTCGAACGGCAGAATCGCGAACGTGCGCCAGAAGAGCGTCTTGACAGCATCGCCCCCGTCGCCGGTGAATCGTGCGCGGCGGCCGTAGAAGTCGGTCTCGAAGAAGCTGAAGCCAGGCACGTCCAGATCGAAGGCGAGACCGAGGTTGTCGGCGCGAAAGTTGGCATAGGATCCACGCTCCAAACGGGCCGCCAGGTTCACATCCTTGATGATGCCGAACGAGAGGTCCTTCCCGCTGATCCGGGACAGACTCAAGCGCGGATTCCACACGCCGAAGTACTGGTTCCCGGTCTCCTCACCAAAAGAGCCAGCACCATCCCCGAAGAAGTTGCCGACGCCCTTGCCGTGATAGGTGTCGAAAAAGAAATAGTTGTCTCCGTACTCGTGGACGCCGAAATGCTCGAGACGCACGGTCGTGAGCTTCTTGTCCTCTGTACCCGTGCCGAATACCGGATCGAACTTCGAGTTCGTCGTGTATCCGATGTTCACGTTGGTGTTCTGCCAGCTTTCCACGGCGTGGGCGCTGTAGGCCGTGGCCATCCCGAGGGCGACGCCGCAGCTCGTCAAGAGCGCGGCAAGGCGTTTGTTGCGAATCATGCTGCTCCTCATCTTCATTCACTCGTTATTGAATCCTTCCATCAGCATCGGCCCGCCGCCGCCCGGGCGCCGGCGCGTCCTGCTGAATGTCACGCCCGACGAATTGGATCGGGCGCTGCAAACCCCTTCCTTGCTGCAAGAGGTGGCGCTCCGGACGTCGGTCGCCGCACTGGATTCACCACTCTTATCTGCACATCAATGAATGTTTGCGAGCCCAGTATGCGAAGCTTCCAACTTCGCCAATTGGCTGTTATCGCCACATCCTGTCGCGTTATCGACATGGTTTTCCTGCAGGGCGCCACGCAGCCAGGGGGCAGGATCCGGGCCCGGCGAAGGCGGGCCGCTCGCAGCGCAGGCGCGAGCAGGCCCCGTCCGCACGCCAAGGCAGCGCAGATGGAAACGGCATCGATTCAGCGATGATTACGGCCTTGACGAGCTCGCGGGCAAACCAGGGGGCACCGCAGCCCCTGCGCCGACGCGTCGTTCAGGGCTTAGCCGGCCGGATCCGGCAGTGCTCGGTGCGTCTGCGCCACGGCGGCGCGGGCACACGCGGCTTGGGGTAAGCCCAGCGCACGCCAGATCTCGCCCACGCGCTCGCCCTCGTTCAGGCTGAAGAAGTGCAGCCCGGGCACGCCCATGCCGAGTAGCCGCTCGCACAGTCGCACCACCACCTCCACGCCGAAGGCGTGAATCGAGGCGCTATCGTCGCCGAAGCCTTCCATGCGACGGCGGATCCAGCGCGGGATCTCGATGCCACGCGCCTCGGAGAACTGCACCAGACGGGAGAAGCGACCGATCGGCATCACGCCCGGCACGATCGGGGCCCGGATCCCTGTAGCCGTGCATCGATCCAGGAAGTCGTCGTAGGCGTCGGGATTGAAGAAGTACTGCGTGATCGCAGCATCGGCCCCAGCATCGATCTTGGCCTTGAAGTGGGCCAGATCCGCGTCGCAGGAGCGCGCCTGGGGATGACATTCGGGGTACGCGGCAACGTCGATGTGGAAGTGCCCTCCGGTCTCCTCGCGGATGAAACGCACCAGATCCGTCGCAAAGGCGAAGTCGCCATGCCCGCGCAGTCCCGAAGGTGCATCGCCGCGCAGCACGACGAGCCGGCTCACACCGCCCCCGCGATACTCATCCAGCATGCGCCGGACATCCTCACGGGCGGCACCGAGCGCCGACAGGTGGGGCACCGCCGCCAGGCCCGCCGCACGCACCCGCTCCAGTGCCTGCTGCGAGGCACCGCGCGTGCTACCACCCGCGCCGTAGGTCACCGATACAAAGTGCGGATCCAGCCGCCGCAAGGCTGCAAGGGTCTGCTCCAGGCGCACCACTCCACCAGCGGTCTCGGACGGGAAGATTTCGGCACTGAACTGAGGAATGGGCGTCGCCATGAGACCACCGGGAGGAATGTAATCAAACGATGCTGACGCAAGCGTGGCGGACGCATTTGCACACGCCCACCACGAACTTGCCGATCATGGACACTTGCGCCGCTTGAGGTGACAGGCGCGGTCAGGCGCGCTGGGCGCTCGGCCCCCTGCCGACCGGCCCCCGCGTCAGCAAGGACACGGCGACGTAGCAGGCCGACGAAGCCAGGCAACCGATCAGCGGCCCTTCCACCCAACCCAGGTCGGTCAGCGTCAGCAGCCCGGCACTGGTGCAGAAGCCGACCAGCATCGCCGTCAGCGCCCCGGCGACATTGCCCTGCCAGAAGGTCGAGATGAACACCGGACCGATCATGGCTGCCAGCAGGGTGCCCGAGCCGAGGATGCCCAGCCAGGACAGCATGAAGGGCGGGGCGTACATCATCATCAGCAGGCCCAGCAGGCCCAGCACCACCACGGCCAGGCGGTTGATCGCCAGCGCCTGCGGCGAATCGTGCTGCGCGCCCTTGAACAGGGCCAGGCGCAGGTCGTGCGAGGTGGCCGAGGCCACGGTGTGCAGCATCGAGTTGGCGGTGGATTTCATCGCGAAGATGATGAACAGCGTGATCACCCCCTGCACCGCAGGGTGCATGAAGGTCTGCAGGTACATCGGCATCGCCTGGTCGGCCTCGGCGAGCGCCGGGCCGTAGGCGCGCATGTACAGGCCGACGATCGGGATCAGGCTCAGCAGGCCGCCCATCACCGCCACATAGACGCCCACCCGGTACATCCGCACCTCCGCCCGGAAGGCGAGGAAACGCACCGCCATGTAGGGCAGGACGGCTGCGAACAGGAAAGCGTAGGGCAGCACGTAGAACACCGACACCTTGCTCTCGCCATAGGGCGCGGCCGTCTCGGGGTTGAGCAGGGACGGGTTGATGGCGTCGAGCCGGGCGGCCCAGTCGCCGACATCGACGCTGAAGAACATCTGCCCGGTGATCACCAGCGCCCCCAGCACCATGCCGCACACCATCACGGTGTCGGTCCAGGCCACCGCCGCCAGCCCGCCCCACATCGTGTAGATGATGATGATCGAGATCATCAGCCAGGCGCTGGTGGTCATGTCGATGCCGAGCCACGACGCGCCCAGCATGCCGACGGCCTTGATCTGGCTGACGAGGAAGACCATCAGCAGCACGATGGTGATGAATCCGGCCACGCCTTGCAGCAGGCGTCCGCCCTCGCCGCCCCCATGGATCTGCGCGATGTATTCGGGGATGGTGTTGCTGCCCATCGTCAGTGCGCGCTTGCGCATCGAGTTGGCGAAGAACAGCACCGCGATCATCATCGCCGGGGCGAAGAAGAAGTTGCCCAGCACTTCGATCGCGCCGTACTCGTAGGCCACGCCGGGCGAGCCCATGAAGCCCCAACCGCTGAAACCGGTCGCCACGATCGTGCTGGCACCGACGAAGGGCCCGAGGCTGCGCCCGGCCAGCAGGAAGCCACCCTCGTCGCTGTCGCTGACCTTGCGCGAGGACAGCGCGCCGATGCCGATCATCACGGCGAAGGCGAGGATCATCAGACCCCAGTTAAGCATGGTGTAGTCCATGGCTCACCTCCGCCCTTGACGACGCAGGCGGGCGGACCGCACCCAGGCCGTGCCGAAGGCGACGGCCAGCATCACCACATTGAGCAGAACGAATAAATCGATCACCCAGGAATTCATGTCTGTCTCCTCATCATTTTTGGGTTCGGCGAAGGTTTGTCCTTCTGCCGACCGGCCTGATGCCCGCCGCCGCCAAGGGAGGGAGTGCGGCGACGGGCCCGGCGCAAAAGCTCCCGCAATCGGGAGCCAACCTCGATCAATCGGTGTTCCGGGTTCTGTTCTCCTGCATACCCTCCAGGGCTGAGGCAGCGGACAGCCGCGACGCGATGCCGCTGCGGGAGAAGATGAATGGGGGACGCGCGCCGGCGTGACACCGCCGGCGCAAGGCCCCTTCGACGGGATCAGTCGAAGGCGGTGGCCAGTTCGCGGCTGATGCCGTCGACGCAGACCTTCAGCAAGGTTTCGCCGTGCGCGGCCGAGGCCCGCTTCGCCGACGACAGGCAGCCGGAAGCGGGCGTCCATTCCGGCTTGATCGGGAAGAAGTCGTAAGGCGGGAACTGCGCCGGCGCGTGGTCGCAGACCTTCTCCATGTCGACCAGCTGCGGATGCAGGTGCAGCATCAGCGAGGTCTCGAGCACGCCGCCATGCTCCACCGCCCAGCCCGGGAAGTCGCCCTCGTAGATGGCGTCGATCGCCTCCTGGGTGACGAAATCCCAGTAGGAAAGGACCACCGTGGAGAAATCCCGGATGCCCTCCCAGCGCAGCTCGCGCTGGGCGAGATCCACCCCTTCGACGATGAAGGCGGAGTTCTCGTAATGGCCATTGACGAGCACGGTCTTGCGCACGCCGTGGCGGGCAAGCTCCTTCAGCACATCCTTGATCGTCGAGGTCACGGTGAGACCGTCCAGGCTCGTCGTGCCCGGCATGTGGTTGCCGCCGCCACTCTTTTGCTGCGACTTGTAGCCGTAGGCGATGGGCGGCGCCACCAGCGCACCGATGCGCTCGGCGACGCGCGCGGAAATGGCGGTGGGCAGCAGCACGTCCGGGTTCATCGACATGTGTGGGCCATGCTGCTCGAGCGCACCGACGGGAATGAGCACCGGCGTCCTGCCGTCACGGACCTTCTCGTCGTAGACCGGCCAGCTCAGCTCGGAAATGTGCACGCTGTTCATAACTTCCTCTCCAGTTTGGCAGGGCGCGCAGCCTATCCAACTCGCCACGCCGCCGCCAGCTCACTTGCACGTCACAGGCCAGATGCTTCACCGGCCGCCCGGGCAAGGCCTTGACCGGCCTCCCCGGGCGGCGGCGTGCGTCCCTCGCGCTCAGCGCTTGATGATGTTGTGCGCCGGGCCGTACTTGAAGCCGGTGATGTTCTCGGCACCGTTCTCGGTCACCACCAGGATGTCGTGCTCGCGGTAGCCGCCGGCACCCGGCATGCCTTCGGGCAGCATGATCATCGGCTCGATCGACACCACCATGCCCGGCTCGAGCACGGTGTCGATGTCCTCGCGGAACTCGAGGCCGGCTTCACGCCCGTAGTAGTGCGACAGCACGCCGAAGGAGTGGCCGTAGCCGAAGGTGCGGTACTGCAGCAGGCCGTGCTCGGCGAAGATCTCGTTGAGCTGGGCGGCGACGTCGCAGCAGCGGATGCCCGGCTTCACCAGCGCCAGACCGGCCTCGTGCACCTTGACGTTGACTTCCCACAGCTTCAGCGAAGCGTCGTCGCAGTGGTCGTAGAACATCGTGCGCTCGAGCGCGGTGTAATAGCCCGAGATCATCGAGAAGCAGTTCAGCGACAGGATGTCGCCCTTCTGCACCTTGCGCGTGGTCACCGGGTTGTGCGCACCGTCGGTGTTGATGCCCGACTGGAACCAGGTCCAGGTGTCCATCAGCTCCGAATCCGGGAAGCGCTTGGCGATCTCGCGGATCATCGCCTGGGTCGAGGCCAGCGCCACTTCGTGCTCGGACACGCCTTCATGCACCGCCGCGGCCAGCGCCGCGCCACCGACGTCGCACACCTGGGCGCCGTGCTTGATGAGGGCGATCTCCTCGGCCGACTTGATCATGCGCATGCGCATCGTGCCGGCGCCGATGTCGACGATCTGGGCGTTGGGCAGCGCGGCCTTGAGCTTCTCCAGGCGCTCGACCGGGATGTGGTCGAACTCGACGCCGACGCGACCCTTGTTGGGAATCTCCTGCTGCACGGCGCGGAAGTAGTTGTCACGGCGCCAGTCGGTGTAGACCACGTTGTAGTCGCCGAAGGTGCGGCGCCACGGCTGGCCGCCGTCGATGTTGGCGCTGATCGACACCACCTTGTCCTGGGTCACGACCAGGCCGTAGGGGCGGCCGAAGGAGCAGTACAGGAAGTCGCTGTAATAGTTGATGTTGTGCATCGACGTGAACAGCACGGCGTCGATGTTGTTGGCCGCCATGTAAGCGCGCAGCTTGGACTGACGGTTGATGTATTCCTGATCGGAGAAGGTGTGCTTCACCTTCTCGCCGTTCTCGATGCGCAGCAGGTCCTTCATTTCGGTCATGGACTTGATGTCGCCAGCCAGATTCGTCATGTCTTCGCTCCTTGGTGTCGCAGATGGGTCGGGTTGCACGGTTACCGTTTGCGCTCAGGCATAAGTAACGTGGATCCAATGATAAGAAGCGCTGACAGAACCTGGTTTCCGCCTGCCGACGGCGGTTTGCGTGAAAACGACTTTGTCGGAAACAGGCAAATTCCGGCGTCGAAAAGCGGACAACGGAAAACGGAAAGCGACCGCCCGCAGCAGGCGGCGACATCGTGGCCTTGATTGCGAGGTGACGAGGAAGGCTCAGGCGCCCGTATCGGGAGCGTCGTCGGCCCCGCCGCCAGGCGCCGGCTCCGCAGGGGCGCGGGCGTCGGCGGTCAGGTTGGCGAGACGATCGCCCTCCGCCGTGTGGCGGCGGCGGTCGGCACTCGGTGAGATGCCGAAGCCGGCGTGATAGCGATGAGAGAAGTGGGCGAAGGAGACGAAACCGCAGGCCATGACGATGTCGGCGATCGGGCGGTTGGTGCGGGTCAGCAGCTGGCGGGCGCGTTCGAGACGCAGCTGCAGGTAGTACTGGCGCGGCGTGCACTGCAGGGTTTCGCGGAACAGCCGCTCGAGCTGGCGGGCGGAGAACTGCATGTGGGTGGCAATCTCCTCCATCGCCAGCGGCTCTTCGATGTTGCACTCCATCAGCTTGATCGCTTCGACCAGCTTGGGATGAGAGCTCGCCGCAACGTCGCGCAAGGCCGTCCTCTGCCGCTCGTCCGGGCCCCGTCGCTCGTAAATCATGAGTTCGGCCACCGCGGAGGCGATCTTGTGCCCGCCGCCGCCAAGGCCGATGAGATGGATCATCATCTCGACCGGTGCGATGCCCCCGCTGCAGGAGGCGCGGTTGCGGTCCACCTCGTACAGCTTGGACGACACCACCAGGCGCGGAAACCGGTCGAGCAGGGCGTCCATGTCTTCCCAGTGAATCGTACACCGATGGCCGTCGAGCAATCCGGCGCACGCGAGGAAATAGCTGCCGGTATCCACGCCGCCCAAGGCGACGCCCTTCCGGGCCTGGTCACGCAACCAGTGCACGATCGCCTCACTGCCCGACGATGGCAGCGGATTGGGACCGATGACCAGGACCGCGTCGAGCTCACGGGCGTCGGCCGCCGCGCAATCGGGCGTCACGCACACGCCCGCGCTCGATCGCACCGGCGCACCGTCGAGCGTCAAGGTGACGCATTGATAGAGGGTGCGCCTGGCCACCATGTTGGCCAGGCGCAGGGGATCGACCGCCGCACCGAAACCCACCAGGGTGAAGCCCGGTACGAGCAGGAAACCAAAGCGGGCGGGCGCCTCACCGCCCCGCCCCGACCAGGGGTTCGACACGCGGTCTGGGGCTGGACCACTACTCACCTGCCTCTCCTATGGTTCTCCACATCGACTCGATCGCGTCACGGATTGCCTCCACCCCCCAATTGCGAGGCCGCACATTCTAGGAGAGAACGACGGTACGCGCGCCGTTGGGGAACACCCTCCGCTCCACATGGTAGCGCACCGCACGGGCGAGCGCCTGGCACTCCATGTCGCGGCCGGCGGACAGCAGTTGCTCCGGGCTGAAGGCGTGGTTCACCCGCTCGACCACCTGCTCGATGATCGGCCCTTCGTCGAGGTCGGTGGTGACGTAGTGCGCTGTCGCACCGATCAGCTTGACCCCGCGCGCATGCGCCTGGTGGTAGGGCTTGGCGCCCTTGAAGCCGGGCAGGAAGGAGTGGTGGATGTTGATCGCCCGCCCCTGCAGGCGACGGCACAGGTCTTCCGACAGCACCTGCATGTAGCGCGCCAGCACCACCAGCTCGACCCCCGTCGCGTCGACGATCTGCATCAGCTTCGCCTCCTGCTCAGGCTTGGTCGCCTCGCTGACCGGCAGATGATGGAAAGGCAGGCCATCGGCCTCGGCGAGGAAACCCAGGTCGGGGTGGTTCGACACCACGCCGACGATGTCGATCTTCAACTCGCCGATCCGCCAGCGGTAAAGTAGGTCGCGCAGGCAGTGGTCGAGCTTCGACACCATGATGAGGACCTTCGGCCGCTCCGACAGCTCGTGCATCGCCCAGTCCATGCGGAAGCGTGCCGCCACGGGCTGGAAGTCGTCGCGCAGCGTGGACGGAATCGCGCGCGAGTCCGAGCCGGGGCGGAAGACCGCACGCACGAAGAAGCGATCGCCGAGGTCGTCGTCGAAGCAGGAGAATTCGTTGATGTAGCAGCCGTGGCCGTCCAGAAATCCGGAAATCGCCGCCACCTGGCCCGATGCGCTCGGGCAGGCAACGGTCAGCACCCAACGCTGGTCGCTTGTCATTGTCGTGTCTCCTCTCAAGGTGGTGGCGCCACCATAGGACAACACGCCAGGCGCGACTTGTCTGCAGGCGACAGCGTCCGACGCAATTTGGCAACTTCCCGCAGGGCGCCGCGCAAACACGAGGGGCGCAGCGCGCCCCGGGCTCAGGCGGGCCGGTTCGCCACCCAGATTCCCGCGCCGACCAGCAGCAGCGCGGCGAACACCGCCGGGGTCAGGGGCTCGCCGAGCAGCAGCCCGCCCGCCAGCACGCCCATCACCGGCGTCATGAAGGAGAAGGACGACAGCCGCGTCGCCGGATACTGGCGCACGAGCCAGAACCACAGCAGGAAGCTGATGCCCGCCACCATCACCGTCTGGAAGGCGAGACTGCCCACCACCAGCGCGCCCGGAGCGAACACGCCGGGCTCGCCCAGCGCCAGCGCGGCGAGCAGCAGGAGCGGCGCAGAGACACCGAGCTGGTACAGCAGGGTCTTCTCCGCCGCCGCCCGGTTCAGCACCGACGCCTTGACGGTCAGCGTCGTCGCCGCCCAGAACATCGCCGCCACGAGCATCATCAGGTCCCCGATCCAGGCCTGCCCGGCCGGCCGCAGCAGGTTCTCGCCGAACAGCACCAGCACGCCCGCAAAGGCCAGCGCCATGCCGAGCCACTGGGCCGCCCGCATCGACTCGTTCGGCAGCAGCCAGCGCGCACCGAGGGCGACGAAGAAGGGCGCGGTGTACAGAAAGATCACGCCGCGCGACGCCGAGGTGAACTGCAGACCGTAGTAGACGAAGGCGAACTCGGCCGCAAACAGGGCGCCGGCGGCGATGCCGGGCACCAGCGTCGCATCGCGTTCGAGCAGGGGTATGCGGCGCAGCCCCGTCCACGCCCACACCAGCAGCGCCGCACCCAAGGAGCGCAAGCCCGCCTGCCACAGTGGCGAGATGCCCGCGCTGGCCACCTTCACCGCGACCTGCTGCAGGCCCCAGGTCATGCACAGGATCACCATCAGGCCGATGGCAAATCGATCGAGTTCGGTCTTGGGCGGCATGGCAGGCAATCTTCAGTCGGCAGGCCGCGCATTATGCGGCATGCGCGGCGCATGCAAGGCCACGCCTTGATTGGCTCAGTCCGCGTTCAGCGCGATGCGCTCATCGCGGTCCGGCGCGGCACACGCCAGGCCCTCGAACTGCCCTGCCAGGCCGTCGATCTCGCGCAGCAGGCGCTGGCGCTGCGCCGGCGTGGCGGCGTTGAAGACATCGGCCAGCAGCACGAGGGTGCGGTCGCGGTTGTGGGTCTGCTGGGCCCGGTATTCGGCGAAGGCAGCGCCGTCATCGGGTGCCATGAAGGCCGCGACCCGCTGCGCGAACAGCGTCTCGTCGGTGCGCACCTGCAGCGCATCGATCACCGCCGCCTGCCAGCGCGCCCGGCTGTCGAGCCAGGCCGCGGTGCTCGGCATCAGCGCGTCGCTCCAGGCAGCGATCAGCGTGCGCTGCTCCGCGCTGATACGCCCGAACCAGCGCTGCAGGCGCTTTTCCATGCGCGCGATGCGCGCCGCGCGCTGGCTCGCCTCGCTGCCCCCGAGGAACTCCTTGCGCGCCTCGCGCTGACGGCGCTCGAAGGCCTCGCGCAGCTCGCCTACCTGCTCGTCGGACAGCGCCGGCAGCAGCACGCGGGCGTCGTCCTCGAGCTCGGCGCGAATCTCCTGCCACCACGCTTCGCCGCGGGCCAGGAAGGGGCCGAAGTCGTCGGCCTCGATGCGCTCGGCCGACAGCACGCCCTGGGCCTCGCGCAGCGTGCTCGCGTAGTCAGCCAGGTGGCTGCGGCAATGCCAGTCCAGACGTGCGGCCAGCTGGCGGTCGAGCAGCGTGCGCTGGCCGGCGTCGAGCATCACATAGTCGCGCAGGTACCAGGGCACCAGCCAGTCGAGCTGGGAGTAGGCCATGCGCAGGCTGCAGCCGCCGAGCACGAGGGCGGCGAGCAAGCCGGCGATGAAGACGCGCCGCATGGGCGATCGCTGCGGCCCGAACTCAGCGGGCCTGGTCCCGCGGCGGCGGATGGTGGCCGACGACTTCCTCGGCCAGAGGGTCGTCGGCCAGGGCCGGCTGGTCAGTGCGCGCCTCGGCGACCGTGGGCGGGGCGGGCTCCGCCTCGGTCGCGACCGCCGGCTCCACGCCTGCCTGCACGGCTTCTGCCCGCTCGGCCTCGGCCTGCCCTGCCTGTGCCAGCTCCGAGACCACCCGCTCCGACGCGGCAAGCTCCGATGCGGTCGACTCGGCCACGCTCGAGTCGATGCCCACTTGCCCCGCTTCGGCAGCGGCCTGCGTCGACGTTTGGTCCGCGTCGTTGCCGGCGCCCACCTCGTCCCCCGCGTCGGACGTGGCCCGCGGGTCCGTTTCGCGCTCACCCGTGCTGGCCACCGCCGTGCCGGCCGCGGCCGCCGCCGCGGCCAGGCCCGCGCCGGTCAGCAGCTTGTTGTCATCGCCCGCCGCAGGGCTGTTGCCGACCAGGAGGGCATCGACCCGCTGCTGGAACAGCTCGCGCGCCGAGCCCGAGGAAAGCTTCTCGTAGCCCGATGACAGATGCTCGAACAGCTCCTTGTAGGAACCCGCCATCGACACGAACAGGGTCGCGGTCTTGTCGAAATGGGTCGCGACGTCCTTGCGGTAGTCCTCGATCTCGCCCTTCTGGCGCGCGACCTCGGCCTCCAGCTCCTCGATGCGCGTCTTGCCGGCGCCGAACTGGCGGCCGACGAAGAAGGCGATCACGCCCGTGATCACCACGGCAAAGATGCCGACCAGCCATGCGGTTTGTGCACTCATTTCTGCTCCCTCCCCTCTTCTTGATTCAATCAATGACCTTCGGTGCCACCGTGCCGACGAACTGCAGCCGCGCGCGCAGCGCGCGCGTCACCTCCACGCTGCCGTCCTCCGCGATCCGCAACGCGTGTTCGATGCCAAAACGGCGCGTATGTTCTCGCCACGCGTCGCCCGCCAGGTAGGCGGGCTTGCTCGGCGCGTCGGACAGCGTGCCGGCATTGGGCTGCGGCGTGATCAGGATGGTCAGCGACTGGGTGCCGTGCGCGGGCTGGCCGGTGCGCGGATCGAGCAGATGGGAATAGCGCACGCCATCGAGCTCAAAATAGCGCTGGTAGTCGCCCGAGGTGCCCACCGCCTCGCCGTCGTACAGCGGCAGGGTGGCGATCGGTGCGGGCTCGCGCGGATGCTGAATGCCGATGCGCCAGGGCTGGTCGCCCTTGCGCCCCAGCGCCATGACATTGCCGCCGATGTTGATGAGCGCATTGGCCACGCCCTTCTCGCGCAGGATCGCCGCCGCGCGGTCGAGGGCGTAGCCCTTGGCATAGCCGCCGAGGTCGATCTGCACGGCGCGGTTGCGGCTTTCCACCCGCTTGCCCTCGATCACCAGGTCCGCCATGCGCGGCCGCGCCTCGAGCACGGCCCTGAGCTTGTCCGGATCGGGCCGCTGCGGCACGAAGGTGTCGGTATGAAAGCCCCACAGCGCGACCAGCGCGCCGAGCGCGGGGTCGAACAGCTCGTCGCCGATGGCGGCGATGCGCTGCGCGTCCTTGAGCATCGCCGCGAGCTCGTCCGACACCTCGGCCGCCTCGCCGCGCGCGATCGCGGCGTTGAGCGCGGTCAGCTCGGACGGCTCCCAGGCATGGTAGGCGCGATGCAGGCGGTCGAACTCGCGCAGCACGGCGGCGGCCCCGGCCTCGGCCAGGGCCGCGTCGTCGCCATACACGGCGATGCTGACCGGGGTGCCGAAGACGAAGGCGTCGTGGCGGAACACCTCGGCGCGCGAGCAGGCGGTCAGCAGTACGGCCGCGAGCACCAGAATCAGAAGGCGCAAGCCTGCTCCAGCTTGTCGATGACCAGCCCCGCGACATCGAAGCCCTGCTGGGCGGCGATCTCGACCATGCAGGTGGGACTGGTGACGTTGATCTCGGTGAGGTGGCCGCCGATCACGTCCAGCCCCACGATCAGCAGGCCGCGCTGCCACAGGATGGGAGCGAGGTACTCGGCGATCTCGCGCTCGCGTGCGGTAAGCGGCATGGCGACGCCACGGCCGCCAGCGGCGAGGTTGCCGCGCGTCTCGCCGGCCTGGGGGATGCGCGCCAGCGCAAAGGGCACGACCTCGCCGCCGATGATCAGCACGCGCTTGTCGCCCTCGGCAATCTGCGCCAGGTAACGCTGCGCCATGATCGTGCGTGCGCCTTCCTGAGTGAGGGTCTCGATGATGACGTTGCGGTTGGGGTCGTCCTTGCGGACGCGGAAGATCTGGCTGCCGCCCATGCCGTCGAGCGGCTTCAGGATGACGTCGCCGAGCTCGTCGATGAAGGCGTTGATGTCCACCGCATCGCGCGCCACCAGCGAGGTCGCCATGAACTGCGGGAACTCGGTGATCGCCAGCTTCTCGGAATGATCGCGAATTGCACGCGGGTTGTTGAACACCCGCGCGCCGCTCTGCATCGCGTCCTCGAGCAGCCAGGTGGCGGTGACGTACTCGAAGTCGAAAGGCGGATCCTGGCGCATCAGCACCGCATCGAAGTCCGCCAGAGACTGCGCCTGCTCTGCGCCCGCCGGCTCGAACCAGCGCGCGTCGTCGGCGAGCAGCCGGATCGGCAGGGCGCGGGCGACGACAGCGCCGTCGCGCCAGTTCAGCGCGCCGCGCTGCAGCGTCCACACCGCATGACCACGCGCCGCGGCCGCGCGCATCATGGCGATGCTCGAATCCTTGTAGGCCTTCAGGCCATCGAGCGGGTCGAGGATGAAGGCCAGGCGCAGGGCACGACTCATGCCGCGACCTCGTCGGCCTCGACCGGCGCGGTCTCCTCGATCTCGACCGAGGCCGCCAGCAGGGCCAGGCGCGCGACCACGCCATACGCATAGAAACGGTTCGGCGGCGCGTCCGGCCCCTGCGCGGCGTCGGGCATGGTGCCGCTGGTGTCGAAGGCGAGCGGCTTGAAGTGCATGCCCGGCGCGTTGAGGTTCTCGTCGCGGCCGCGCTCGGTGTGGACGCGGTAGAAGCCGCCCACCACGTAGTGATCCATCATGTAGACGACCGGCTCGGCGACACCTTCCTCGACCGTCTCGAAGGTGTGCACGCCTTCCTGGATGATCACCTCCTGCACCTGCAGGCCTTCCTTGACCACCGCCATCTTGTTGCGCTGGCGGCGGTTGAGGCCGACCACCTCGGAGGCGTCCTTGACCGTCATCACGCCCATGCCATAGGTGCCGGCGTCGGCCTTGACCACCACGAAGGGCTGGTCGCTGACGCCGTACTCCTTGTACTTGGCGCGGATGCGGGTGAGCAGCGAATCCACCTGCGCCGCCAGGCATTCCTCGCCGGTGCGCTCCTGGAAGTTGATCTCGCCGCAGACACCGAACTCGGGGTTGATGCGCCACGGGTCGATGCCGATCTCGTCGGCGAAGGCGCGCGCGACGCGGTCATAGGCCGCAGCATGCTTCGACTTGCGGCGCGAATGCCAGCCGGCGTGCAGCGGCGGGATCAGCCACTGCTCGTCAAGGCCCTTGAGCACGTCGGGCACGCCGGCCGACAGGTCGTTGTTGAGAAGCACGGCGCAGGGGTCGAAGTTGTCCAGCCCGATGCGGCTGCCGCTGCGGCGCAGCGGCTCCAGCGTCAGCCGGGCGCCGTTGGCCAGCTCGAGCACGGTGGGCTCAGCGATCTCGGGCAGCAGGCTGCCGAGGCGCACGTCCAGCCCGGTCAGGCGCAGGATGGACACCAGCTTGGCCACGTTCTGCAGGTAGAACTGGTTGCGGGTGTGGTTTTCGGGGATCAGCAGCAGCTTGCTGGCGTCCGGGCAGATACGCTCGATCGCCGCCTGCGCCGCCTGCACGCACAGCGGCATGAAGGCGTCGTTGAGGTTGTTGAAGCCGCCCGGGAACAGGTTGAGGTCGACCGGCGCCAGCTTGAAGCCGGAGTTGCGCAGGTCGGTCGAGCCGTAGAAGGGTGGCATGTGATCCTGCCACTGGGTGCGGAACCACTTTTCGATGTCACACGCGTTGTCGAGGAACTGGCGCTCGAGCTCGAGCAGGGGGCCGGTAAGTGCGGTAGTGAGGTGCGGGACCATGGTGTCTCTCGGGAGGGCCCGCTGCCGGACTGGCAGGGGCGAAAGCTTTGGCCGGAATGTTACACCAAGCCCCCGGAGCACCGCCTGCACGCCCCCCTTGCAAGGTCGCAAAAAAACCCGGCGCGCTGCGCTCGATCAGGCTGGCGGGCGCACCGGCAGGCTGCGCTCGTCCTTGACCACTTCCATCACCACGTAGGTGTGGGTCTGCTTGACGCAGGGCAGGCCGGAGATCCGCTCGCCCATCACCCGGCGGTACTCGTTGATGTCGCGCGTGCGCACCTTGAGCAGGTAATCGAAGTCGCCGGCGATCATGTGGCAGGACTCGATCTCGGGGATGCGGCGCACGGCGTCGTTGAAGCGGCGCAGGTCCTGCTCGGTGGTGCTGGTGAGCAGCACCTGTACGACGACGAGATGGCCGGCACCGACCGCGTCCGCATCGAGGTCGGCGTGATAGCCGCGAATCACGCCGCTCTTCTCGAGCCGGCGCACCCGCTCGGCGCAGGGCGTCTTGGTCAGGCCGACACGGCGCGACAGCTCGACGATGGACAGGCGGGCGTCGGCCTGCAGTTCGGCAAGAATCTTCAGATCGATGCGATCCATTGCGGTGCAGCAGGCGTTCTGCCTGCTGGAGAGCGTAAAAACAAGCATTATGGCTCTATAAATCCAAATTTTGGAGCCATAAACTTTTGTTTTTGGCAAAGAATTCGGCCAATCAGGGCAGTCACTGTGCCGCGCGGTGCTAGCCCTGCCAAGCCACACGACTCACCCGCCCAGGAGCGCCCCGGCCGTGACCTCGCAGCCCTTGCCGACCTCTCCGCTGTCGCCCGCAACGCGGGCTGCGGCGGCCCTGCCCGCCGTCCCGCGCAAGGCCTTGCGCCAGCAGATCGACGCCGCCTGGCGCCCCCTCGAACCTGACTGCGTGCCCGCCCTCGTCGACGCCGCCCGCCTCCCCGACACCTTGCGCGAGCCGGTGCGCACGCTCGCCCATGAGCTCGTCGCCGGCCTGCGCGCCACCCGCAGCCGCTCGTCGGGCGTCGATGCGCTGATGAAGGAGTTCTCGCTCTCCAGCCAGGAAGGCGTGGCCTTGATGTGCCTGGCCGAGGCCCTGCTGCGCGTGCCCGACAAGGCCACCGCCGACCGCCTGATCCGCGACAAGCTCGCCGACGGCGACTGGCGCGCGCACATCGGCAACAGCCCCTCGCTGTTCGTCAACGCCGCCACCTGGGGCCTGCTGATCACCGGCCGGCTGGTGTCGACCAGCAGCGAGCAAGGCCTGTCCTCGGCGCTCACCCGCCTGGTGGCGCGCGGCGGCGAGCCGCTGATCCGCAAGGGCATGGACCTGGCGATGCGCATGCTGGGCGAGCAGTTCGTCACCGGCCGCGACATCGACGAGGCCCTGAGACGCGGCCGCGAGCACGAGAAGAAGGGCTACCGCTATTCCTTCGACATGCTCGGCGAGGCGGCGATGACGGCGCAGGACGCCGAGCGCTATTTCAAGGACTACGAACGCGCCATCCACGCCATCGGCCAGGCCTCGAAGGGTCGCGGCGTGGTCGACGGCAACGGCATCTCGGTCAAGCTGTCGGCGCTGCACCCGCGCTACACCTGGTCGCAGCGCGAACGCGTGTTCGAAGAGCTGCTGCCGCGGCTGAAGGCCCTGTGCCTGCAGGCCATGGACTACGACATCGGCCTCAACATCGACGCCGAGGAGGCCGACCGCCTGGACCTCTCGCTCGACCTGCTCGAGGCGCTCGCCCTGGACGACGCGCTCGCCGGCTGGACCGGGCTGGGCTTCGTCGTGCAGGCCTATCAGAAGCGCGCGCCCGGCGTGCTCGACTTCGTCATCGACCTCGCACGGCGCAGCGGCCAGCGCATGATGGTGCGCCTGGTCAAGGGCGCCTACTGGGACGCCGAGATCAAGCGCGCGCAGATCGACGGCCTGGCCGGCTACCCGGTGTACACTCGCAAGGTCTATACCGACGTCGCCTACCTGGCCTGCGCGAAGAAACTGCTCGCCGCGCGCGACGCCATCTACCCGCAGTTCGCCACCCACAACGCGCACACGCTGGCGGCGGTGTTCCACCTCGCCGCCGCCGAAGGCCGCGCCTGGCAGCCGGGCGACTACGAGTTCCAGTGCCTGCACGGCATGGGCGAAGCGCTCTACGACCAGCTCGTCGGCCGCGCCGATCGCCACCGCCTGGTGCGCATCTACGCCCCGGTCGGCAGCCACGAGACCTTGCTCGCCTACCTCGTGCGCCGCCTGCTCGAGAACGGCGCCAACACCAGCTTCGTCAATCGCATCGTCGATGAGCGCGTGCCGGTCGAGGAGCTGATCGCCGACCCGGTCGAGCAGGCCGCGCCGCTGGCCGGCGCGCCCCACCCGCGCATCCCGCTGCCTGCCGAGCTGTTCGGCGGCCTGCGCACCAACTCCGCGGGCATCGACCTCGCCAGCGAGCCGGTGCGCGCGCGCCTCGCCGCCGCGCTCGAGGTCTCGCGGCGCATGCCCTTCGCCGCCGGCCCTACCCTCGCAGGCAGCACCGCGGTACCCGCCGAGGTGCTGCCGGTGACCAACCCCGCCGACCGCAGCGAGACCGTCGGCGACGTCGCCGAGGCCACGCCCGCGGACATCGAACGCGCCCTGGCCGCCGCCAGCGCCGCCGCCCCCGACTGGGCCGCACAGCCCGCGGCCGCCCGCTGTGCCCAGCTGGAAGCCGCCGCCGAGCTGTTCGAGCGCCATGCCGACACCCTGCTCGCGCTGGCCGTGCGCGAGGCGGGCAAATCCTGGGCCAACGCCGTGGCCGAGCTGCGCGAGGCGGTCGACTTCCTGCGCTACTACGCCCAGCAGGCGCGCGGCTTCGATGCCGCCAGCCACGTGCCGCTCGGCACCGTGCTGTGCATCAGCCCGTGGAACTTCCCGCTCGCCATCTTCACCGGCCAGGTCGCCGCGGCCCTCGCCGCCGGCAACACGGTGCTCGCCAAGCCGGCCGAGCAGACGCCGCTGATCGCCGCCTTTGCGGTGCGCCTGCTGCACGAGGCCGGCGTGCCGGCTGCCGCGCTGCAGCTGCTGCCCGGCCGCGGCGAGACCGTGGGTGCGGCGCTGGTGGCCGATGCGCGCGTGCGCGGGGTGATGTTCACCGGCTCCACCGAGGTCGCCGCGTTGATCAACCGCAAGCTCGCCGAACGCGGCGGCAACGTGGCGCTGATCGCCGAGACCGGCGGCCAGAACGCGATGATCGTGGACTCCACCGCGCTGCCCGAGCAGGTGGTCACCGACGTGCTCGCCTCCGCTTTCGACTCTGCAGGCCAGCGCTGCTCGGCGCTGCGCGTGCTGTGTCTTCAGGACGATATCGCCGACGGCGTGCTGCACATGCTGCGCGGTGCACTCGACGAGCTGCGCCTGGGCGACCCGGCCGACGTCCGGGTCGATATCGGCCCGGTGATCGACGCCGAGGCGCGTGACGCGCTGGAAGCCCACGTCGCCGCCCTGCAGGCCCGCGGCGCCCGCGTCACCCGCCTGCCGCTGCCCGCAGAGTGCGCGCGCGGCAGCTTCGTCGCGCCGACGATCATCGAGATCGGCGCCCTGTCCGAGCTCGGCCGCGAGCAGTTCGGCCCCATCCTGCACGTGCTGCGCTACCGCGCCGCCGAACTGGACGGGCTGATCGACGCCATCAACGCCAGCGGCTACGGCCTGACCATGGGCGTGCACACCCGCATCGACGAGACCGTCGAGCGCGTCGCAGCCCGCGCCCGGGTCGGCAACCTGTATGTGAACCGCAACATCATTGGTGCGGTCGTCGGCGTGCAACCCTTTGGCGGCGAAGGCCTGTCGGGCACCGGACCGAAGGCCGGCGGGCCGCTCTACCTGCACCGCCTGCTGGCGCGCACGCCCGGCCCGGCGCTGCTCGACGGCGCGCTCGCGGTCAGCGAGGGCGACGACACGCGCGCCGCCGACGCGGCGCTCGAGCGCTTCCTCGCCTGGCTGGACGGCGAAGGCCGCAGCCTGGTCGAGGGCGACGAGCTCGCCGCATTGCGCGACCGCGCCGACGCCTGCCGCGCCCGCCGCATCACCGGCTTGCGCCTGGCGCTGCCCGGCCCCACCGGCGAGGACGACAGCCTGCGCTTCACCGCGCGCGGCCTGATAGCCGGCGTGGCGGACACACCGGCCGCTGTGCTGCAGCAAGCGATGGCCGCGCTCGCCAGCGGCAACCGCCTGCTGCTCGCCGACACCCCGGCCGCACGCACCATCGTGGCGGCGCTGCCGGCCGAGATCGGGTCCGCGCTCGCGCTCGAGGCCGGCTGGTTCGAGCGGCCGATCGGTGCGCTGCTGTTCGACGGCGACGACCACGCCGCCGACGCCCTGCTGCAACGCCTTGCCGCACGCAAGGGCCCGATCCTGTCCTTGCTGCGGCCCACGCCCGACTACGACCTCGGCCGCCTGGTGCATGAGCGCACGCTGTCGATCAACACCGCCGCCGCCGGCGGCAACGCCAGCCTGATGGCGATGGGCGCCTAGCGCCAGACACGGGAGACCGCGGTCCGGAGGCGCCCCGATCCGGCCCGGAATCACGCAGCTAGCCCGCATTTCTCACACCCTCACGATTCGCCCCCGGTGGCGCGGCTTTTT
>NZ_DAOMPS010000055.1:0-26172 GCF_035444905.1 Thauera sp. | reverse complement strand
TTCCCAGCCAAGCTGGAAACCGAAGGTGATGATGCAATTTTCAACACCCTGCTAGACCCCATCGTCAGAAGAAGGTCAGTCACGAGGAAGGTTTTGACTTTTCTTGTGATCGCGCTCGTATTCGGATTCGCTATCGACTTTGCGAACCGGCTCGATCCGCATGCCGCCGCCGCAATTCTCTGGTTGGAAAGCAATTCATCCGTGAAGGAGCAGGTGGGGGAGATCGGGGGGCACGCATCGTCAAGGTCCGTTACTTCGGCGCTCAAGCGGGACGCCGAGGAGTGGATCGTGAATACTTCTTCGTGGTGCGAGGTTCCAAAGGGCACGCGCAGATCGTGGTGCGTGCCGAAAGGGATGAGCAGGGTCTCTACATCTATCAAGTACGGGAGTGAGGAAGCAGGCCAACACCGCAGAATCAGTCGAGCGTCCGGCAAGGACCTTCGGCGAGCGCACCGGCCAGCCGCTGGAAGCCCTCGATGAGGGCATCGTCTCCCGGACCGCTCACGCTCGCGCGTATGCACTGCGGGACACCGATGCGGCCCACCGCGAAGGATTCTGCGGCCTTGACGACGACACCGTGCGTCTCGAGCTCGGCCGCCAGTTCGCTGGCTCGCCACGGCTCGGGCAAGGTAATCCAGTAGTGGTAGCAGCCCTCGTCGGTGCGTGCCTCCAGCCCCGTGAGCGTCGGCTCGACCAGCGCCTTGCGGCGGCTGATTTCGGCACGTTGATGGGTGCAGAGCCTTGCCGCGGTGCCGTCGAGGATCCAGCCGGCGCCGATCTCCGCCGTCAGGGGCGTCGCCATCCAGCAGGTCGTGCGCACCGCACTGGCGATCCGGCCGACGAGATGATCCGGCGCTGCAATGAACCCGACGCGCAACCCCGCCGACACTGCCTTCGTCAGGCTGCCGATGGTCACCGTGCGGGAGGGCGCGAATTGCGCCAGGCTCGGCAGGTGTGGCGCTACCAGCACGCCGTGCGCATCGTCCTCGATGATCAGCACGTTGTGCCGCAGACAGATATCCGCGATCGCCTGCCGGCGCGCCAGGTCCATGGTTCCGGTGGTCGGATTGTGGAGGGTCGGCGTGCAGTAGAGCGCATGCACCCGCTGCCGCGAACACGCCTCTTCCAGCGCCTCGGGCAGCAAGCCCTGCGCGTCCATCGCCAGGCCGTCCAGGCGAACACCGAGCCCTCGCGCGGCGGCCACGAGCCCGGGGTAGGTCAGGTGCTCGGAGACGATCAGCTCGTCCTTGCGCAGCGTCGCCATCATCGTGCATAGCAACGCGTGCTGGGCGCCGTTGCTGACCACGATATGGTCCGCAACCGCGTCGCGCCCGCTGAGCCCTATCCATTGCGCCCCGGCCTCGCGATGCCGCCCCAGACCGGTGTCGGGGAGATAGCTGCCGAGCTGCGTCAGCACTCGCCGGTCGCCGCCAAGGCGCAGCAACGCCTCGCCCAGAAGCGCCGACTCTTCCCCCGGGATGTGCATGTTGCGTGACAGGTCGATGAGGCCGGGCTTGCCGTCCGGCGCATTGTCGAATTCGTTCTTGTGCGTCCGCTCGCCAGGGGGCAAGACGTAGGTGCCGTCCCCGACGCGGGAGGTCACAAGGCCCTGTCGTTCGATCTCGGCATAGGCGCGACCGACCGTCCCCACCGTGACCGACAGGGCATCCGCAAGCACGCGCAGCGGCGGCAGCTTGGCGTCTGCTCGAAGGCGGCCGTCAAGAACGGCCTGCGCAAGCGCTTCGCCGATCACGCGGTAGCGCGGTCGCCCGTCGGGGACCGCCGAGCGCGCAATTGTCACCGCGTCAATATACTTGTTGACCCTCATATGTAAGGAAAATACGCTTTCGATCATGAATTCATGGTCGATTGTACTCGTATTGTTGGGGTGCATTCGGCAGCGATCGAACGGAGACGGACACCTCATGCCATCGAGCACCCGAATACCTGCAGCCGAAACCGGCCAGACTGCGCGCTCATCCGCGGTCGTCGTGGCCATCCTCTTCGCCATCGTCTGCCTCACCTGGGGGACGACCTGGCTCGGGATCAAGCTGGCCGTGGACACCGTGCCGCCTCTGCTGGCTGCGGGCCTGCGCTTCGTCATCGCGTTTCCGCTCTTGTACTTGATCGCGCGTGCGCAGCGTGCGCCGTTGCTGTTTCCCGAAGGGCAAGGCGGACTTTTCGTGCTGATCGTGATCCTTTACTTCGCGCTGCCGTACCTGCTGATCAATGCCGGCGAGCAGTACGTGAGTTCCGGGCTCGCCGCGCTTTTGTTCAGCACGATGCCGGTCTTCACCGTGATCTTCTCCGTCTTGATCCTGCGCGAACCGATCTGGGCGACGCAACTCGTCGGAATCGTCGGGGGCTTCTTCTCACTGGGCATGATCCTGCACGAGCAGGGCGTCGGCTTCGCCTACCGCAGCCTGTTCGGGGCCGCTGCCATCCTGCTGGCGGCACTGCTGCATGCGTATTGCTACGTCACCACCAAGAAGCGGGGCGCAGCGATCGGAATCGTCACCTTCAACACGCTGCCGATCGGGATTGCCGGCATCGCGCTCACCCTCGTCGGCGTCATCGTGGAGCGGCCGGATGTGTCGCAGTTCTCCGCGACCTCGCTGGGCGCTCTCGTCTATCTCGGCACGGTCGCGTCGGTCGGCGGCTTCCTGGCCTATTTCCACCTGCTCAAGCAACTGAGCCCGGTGGTGCTGTCGTTCGTGTTCCTGATCTTCCCGGTGATCGCGGTGATCCTGTCCGGCTGGCTGGAGCACCGGGGCGTGTCGCCGGCGTTCGCCGGATACTGCGTCGTGCTGATCGCGGCGTTCGCGCTGACGAAGCTGCAGATCGGTCGGCTATCCAGAGCGCGCGTATGACCCGACTTCACGAGTAGTCCGGTGCCCCGGTGGGCAAAGTGTCTGGCCGGAAGTCGCCGTCTGAAGGGCGTGGAGCCTAGCCGTTCGATTTAGGCGACGTTTGGCGCGATACGGCAACCTTTGAGCAAGAGCGACCCCCAGTAGAGCCAACCCAGGAAGAACATGGGAAAGAAAACGAGACCCTCCCATGCACTGCGAGTCATATAGCCAGGTAACAGTGCCGCGTTTGGTGGAGACTGCGGGTCATAGTAGACGCGCACGGAACTGCCGGGCGGGTAGCTGTCTGCTACGCGGCTTGCAACCTCGGATCGAAAACACTGTTCGACATCTGGCACCCGTGCGCTCGACTCGAATGCCTTGTCGCGCACCACGTATGTGTAGTGTATGACGGGTACGGAACAATACGTCCTTCCGCGGGTTTCGTGCTTGACGATGGTGCCCGTGACGTGTGGCCAATGCCTTGAGTCCAGCGTATCTCGGGCGCCTTGGATCGACTCCGCACCGTAGTACAGGACTGGAGCGCCGAGCAGCAGCCACACGGCAAGCAGCAATGAACGGGGTGGCGTTCTCGGCAAACCGGCGGACATCACATGTGCGCCCGAGGCGTAGCTGAATCGACAGCCGCCAGCGCCAACTCTGCCGCGGCGGCGGCATGAATCGCCGTGGTGTCGAACAACGGAACGCTCGCGTCCTGCTCGCCCACCAGCATAGAAATCTCGGTGCAGCCCAGGATGATGCCCTGCGCGCCGCGCTCGACCAGGCGCTGCATCACGTCGCGATAGGCCTGGCGCGAACGCTCCTCGATGCGCCCCAGACAGAGCTCCTCGTAGATCACCCGGTGCACGAGTTCGCGGTCGTCGGCCTCGGGTGTCAGCACGTCGATGCCGTGCCGCTCGACCAGGCGGCCACGGTAGAAATCCTGCTCCATCGTGAAGCGTGTGCCGAGCAAACCGATGCGCGACAAGCCGGCCTTGCGTATGGCGGCCGCGGTCGGGTCGGCAATGTGCAGCAGCGGGATCTTCACGGCCGACTCGATGGCAGGCGCCACCTTATGCATGGTGTTGGTAGACAGCACGACGAAATCCGCGCCGGCACGCTCGAGCGCCCGTGCAGCGTCGGCGAGCACGGCGCCGGCCGACTCCCAATCGCCACAATGCTGCAGGCGCTCGATTTCGGCGAAATCGACGCTGTAGAGCACGACCTTCGCCGAATGCAGCCCGCCGAGTCGGGCCTTCACGGCTTCATTGAGCTGACGATAGTAGGGAACAGTGGATTCCCAGCTCATGCCGCCGAGGAGACCGATGGTTTTCATGAACGTCGCGCGATAAGAATGAGGTTAGACCATGCCACGGGAATTGCTGCGTTCCCAACACGGACGGCGTCCTGACTAACTGGCTGATCACAACTCTTCGGTCCGCCGGGCAAGCAGGTCGCGCAAGGCAAGTTCCGGCCGCTGCGAATGCTCGCCGAGGCTTAGCGTACGCTTTTCTCTGTTTCGTGAGCTGGCCCCTATGACGGCCCTGTCACAGGATACAACGGCCCGATGTGTCCTGTGTCTCGCGCGGCGCCCGAAATCTGGAACGGGGCGACCACTGGTGGACTTGGCCGGGCCCGTCTCATCCGAAACGAGAGTACGTGAGGCTGCCAGGCCCCTATCCTCTAGGGGCTCGGCAAGGCGGTGGCGCCCGGCAAGCCCGCGGCCACCGCCTGCGCTCGAATGTTGCTGGCCGTTTTCGGGTCCTTTGTACGCAGCCGAGCGAACGCCAATGCAGCGCGCTGTGAGTCACCCGTCATTAGATTGGCTAAAGTTGCAATGCCCAGCGCAACAGGCAGTTCAGGCTGCCGAGCAAGGATTGTCTCGGCATACGCGCGGGCCTTCGCCGCATCACGGATGCCGAGGTAGGCCTGGGCGAGATAAAGCTGGGCGTCGAGCGCCTGCGGCGCGAGCGCTAGTGCCTTCTCAAGCGCGGGAATGGCACGGCCAACATCGCGGTTGCGCAAATGAGCATGGCCGAGGTTGATCCAAGCATTGGCGAGCTTTGGATCGTACAGCACGGCCTGCTCGAGGATCGACACGGCGGCGGCCGGCTGGCCACGCAACAGAAGGATGTAGGCCTTACTGCTGAGCGCATTGGCGTTGCGCGGGTCGCTTACAAGGGCCCGATCGAGGTAAGCCAGGGACTTGTCGAGGTCTCCGTTGCGGCCGTGGAGGCTGGCCAGATTGCCGAGCATGCGCGAGTGCCGGGGGTCGATGCGCTCGGCGCGCGCGTAGGCGTCCAGCGCTCCGTTGCGGTCACCGAGCTTGTCGAGGAGATCGCCGAGATCGGCCAGATCGTCGACCCCAGCCTTGCCCAGCGTATCGACGCGCCGATAGGCCGCGGCCGCGGTGCGCAGATCTTGAGCTGCCGTGCTGTGGATCGCCAAGGTGCGCCAGGCGCGTGGCTCTTCAGGCGCCAGCTCGGTCAATTGGCGGGCATCAGCCACTGCGCCCGCTGCGTTGCCACGCCGGGCACGCAGCGCTGCGCGCTCGAGGCGCGCTTCGAAGAGTGTCGGATCAAGCTCGAGCGCACGTTCTAACACCGTCGCGAGCTCGTCGTCACGCAGTGTTCGCGCCAGGGTCATACCGAGCTTTTCCCACCCTTCTGCAAAACCGGGGTCGGCGGCCACCGCCTTGCGGAAAGCGTCCTCGGCGGCGGCGTACCGCTGACGGTTGTAGTCGGTGATGCCGAGTGCGAGCCAAGTGGGCGCATCGGTCCTCGCGTCGCCACGGCCAGTGGCGAGTGCACGATGGGCCTCATCGGCGCGCCCCGCCTCGGCCAGGAGTCGGGCCAGTGCGTTGCGCGCCTCCTCGCTGTTCTGGTTAAGGTCGAGCGCGGTTTGGAAGGCGCGTTGCGCCGCGTCGGAGTCGCCGAGCGCACGGCGGATGCTGCCGAGCAGATTCCAATAGCCGTAAGAGAAAGGGTCGAAGGCGAGTGCGCGTTCGATGTTGGACAAAGCGGCTCGAGCATCGTCAGCCTTGAGCAGCCAGTGCGCACGCGCCGCGGCTACGCTCGCATCGCCGGGCTGGAGGGCCTCTGCGCGCGCCAGTGCCTGCTCGGCCTCGGCATGACGCCCGGTTTCATAAAGGGTAATGGCGAGGACGCGCCAGCTCTCCGCGGAGTGCTCATCGAGGCGGAGCGCCTCACGCAGTGCGGGCTCGGCGTCCTTCGGTCGTCCAAGACGGACTGTCGCGCGCGCGAGCTCCTGGTGTGCGCGTGCGGAGGTCGGCTGTGCAGAGATCCAACGGCGTGCATGGCTTTCGAGCTCCACCCACCGCGCCGCAGCGCCCAGGGCGACGGCATCGGCAATCCATTGCGGTTCCGCAGCGGGGACGTCGGACGGCGGCGGCGGAGCTACGCTGCGATCGGCGAGTTCGTTGATCCAGTCCGCCGGCAGCGCCAGGTTGAGGTTCTGGCCGGCACTGAACACACTGGTGGTCAAGCCCACCAGTCGGCCCTCGGCATCGAACAGCCCGCCGCCGCTGGAGCCCGGAGACTGTGCGGCGCTGCTGAGGATCAGCCGTTCGCCATCCACGGTCGGGAAGTGTGAGACCAGGCCGCTCGTCACCGCCAGGCCGAAGCCCAGGGGATTACCGACTGCATGCACGCGCTCACCCGGTAAGACGGTCGCCAGCGAGCGGATGCGCACCGACGGCGCCTGCAGTCCGTCGACCGCGAGCACGCACAGGTCACGGCTGCGATCGGCTTTGACCCAGCGTGCCGATAGCTCAGCGGCACCATGTTGTACCTTCAGCCGGTCCGCATCGCGGACGACATGGCAATTGGTCGCCACGTGCCCACGGCTGACCACCACGCCACTGCCTTGACCGCTAGCGGTCCCGCCATCGACTTCTGCGATGACCGTCACCACCGACGGTGCGACTCGGGTGAACACCGGCTGGGCGTCGTCGGCCGCAGCCGCCGGGGCAGCGGAACAGACCGCGAGGAGGAGCAACAGCGCTGGGGCCGGAACGTGACTCGGAATGCAGGCACAGCGTGTGGAAACGAGACGGAGTTTCATTGCGGGCGGGCCTCGTCGGGGTGGATGGTGGCGAGATAGGCGCGCTCGGCCATGGCGGCATCCAGGCTGCGTAGGTTGCCGTGTGCGCGGACGAGGTCGGCACGGCGGCCCGCTGCGCGGTACAGGATCATCAACGCATTCCACACCCGTGGCTGGCCTGGATCGAGTGCAAGCGAGCGCTCGAGCGCCTCAATTCCCTCGGGTGCCCTGGCTGCGAGCACTTGCGCATAGCCGAGCTGGCGCCAGATCCGCGGTTCGTTCGGATAAGCAACGGACAGATCGCGGTTAATCCGGATCGCTTCATCGAGATGGCCTCCATCCTTCAGTGCGACCGCCAGCCAGTAGCGATGGTCGGGATCGTCCGGAGCGATCCGTACCGCCTCGCGCATTGCAGCGATAGCCTCGGGGAAGCGTTCCAGCACGAAGAGCGCTTTGCCGAGCTCGGTCCACGCACGGGCCGGCTCGGACGGCCCCTTCGCCAGGCTGGCACGGAACAGCTCGCTCGCCGCCTGTGGCCGACCCAGCAGCGCAGCGGTTGCGCCGCGCCAGAACAAGCCGTCGGCGCTGTCGGCAAGCTCTGACGGGAAGCGGGCGAGCAGCTTGTGGGCACGCGTACCATCCTGCGCGAACAGGAGCGCTTCCACCAGGCGCCAGCGCAGTTCTGGCCGTGAGGGGTAGAGGCGAACCAACCTGCTCCATCCTTCCGCGGCTACTCGATGGTCGCCGCGCTGGCCGGCAAGCGAGATCAAACCCAGATGGGCGGACATTTCCCACGGATCGAGCGCAAGCGCCTTGCGGTAGGCCGTTTCTGCCTCGCTGACGCCACCACTACCATGGTGTGCCTGGCCGAGCAGCGACCACGCTGCGGCGCTTTCGGGACGGGTTCCGACGAGCGCGGCGGCTGCTTCCCGCGCCTCGGCGAAGCGCTGCTGACGAAGCAGGGCTCCGGCTACACCAAGCTCAGCCACCGTCATGCTACCCGCCCGAAGTACCGCATGGCGCCAAGCAGCCTCCTCGCCGACGAAGTCACCTTGCATGCTGGCTGCAACCGCTCGCCAAGTCCAGCCGTCAGCATCCTCCGGGTAAAGCCGCGTCCATTCCATAGCCAGGCGGACGAGCGCTTCGCCGTCCCCTACACGCGCCAGCCGCGGCGCACGGTCGCGCAACGACTGGAGCGCCGTATCAGTGTCGTGGCGCGCTTCAATCATGCTTGCCCAGGCCGCCGGCATAGCGAAATTCACGTTCTGGCCTTCGCGCTGGCGATAGTCGATGACGCCGAGCAACCGGCCCTGCTCGTCGAGCAGCGCCCCACCTTCAGAACCAGGAGAGACCGGCGCGGAGAACTGCAGCAACTCGCCGCGCTCGCCGCCACCGAGTCCCGAGATCACGCCTTCAGTCAAACCAACGCCGAAGCCGAGCGCATCGGAAAGCGCGTAAATCCGTGATCCAACGCGGGGCTGTGCGCCCGCTGGCGCTACAGCCAAACTCCGCGCATTCGCAGACGCGCTCAGCAGGCAAAGGTTACGCCCGCGATCCCGCGCAATCACGCGGGCGTCGACCGTCCGCCCACCTGCTTCGGCGAGGCGGATCGCATCGCTGCCGTCGAGCGGGCTACACAAGGTCACGAAGCGCTCCGTGGCGACCGCAATCGCGCTGACGGTGCCGATGGGCGCGCCTTCGGCATCGAACGTCCGTACCGTCAGCACGCCGTCGCGGACGGCCGTGAACAGCACGCTGGGAGCTAGAGAGCTCGCATGACTAGAGACAGCCACTACGAGCGCCAGAGCAGCCAGCAAGACAATGCGCAACATATGGGAGCTCCTGAAATTGCGGCCCGGCTCTCGAGCGCGATGTGACGAAACAGCGTGGACTCCGATTCGGAGAGCATGACAAGTGCAGGTGACGGAATATCGCACAATAATGAAGGGGACATGAAGCGGGACACGTCCCGGGAGATTGCCAGCTGCCGACCAGGATCGGACTGGTGAGCAGACCGTTTAGGGGATAGGTGCGTCGTGATCAGGCAAATTGAACCCTTTTGTCTAACGGCTGGATGCCACCCCCAGCAACGGCGCGGTTTCGAGCCCGTCCTTCTTGCCGTACTTTGGACAAAACGAACATGGGGGAGCTGACCGTCTGGCAGCAACCCAAGTGGAGCGGTCGTTCGAGCGGCAACTCTACCTGCGGACAGGACGGCAGGTCATGGCCGATAGTGTGAGTTGATGAAAAGAGTAAGCGATCATCCCGCTCGGATAACTGCGTGCCGACTTTGATGACCGCAGTGGCCCTCCCGCCAGAATCCGGTTGATGCGCTCCCCGTCCAGCGCCATCTTGCTTGCCGCTCTTCAGAACTCGCGGGAGCCAGAAAGGCCGACCCAACCGCCTCCGTCAACGCCCGCACCTCGCCCAGCGCGCCGAGCGCCTGGTCGACGGCATTGTGGTTTCCCCACACCACGTCGCCCCATTCGCCGCCGGCGACGCGCGACTCGATGTCGCCGCGGCAAAGGCCAAGCTCGCGCTGAACGTAAGAGCCATACGTCCGGCACGCGACCGGGCGCTGGGCGTAGACCGGGCAGGCGCCTTCCATCTCTTCCAGCATCGGGCACACCACCGGCCGCGAGTGCAGGATCGTGCCGGCGTGTTCGACGCTCGCGCGACCGCAGGACGCGATCGAGCGCGTCATCGATCGCCACCGCGTGGTGCGCCGACTCATCGACAACGGCTGGCTGCACCTGTGGCGTTTCGAGGGCCCGGCGCTGCGGCAGTATGCCGGCGGCGGCTGGCAGCCGGTGGCGTGTGGGCAAGCTTGAGCTCAGGCGCGCTCCGGCGTGAGCCGGGTGAAGGTGGTGAGGACGAAGGCCTGCGCATCGGGCGCGTAGTCCCAACGCTCGATGATGCAGTCCCCGCGCCCCGCGTCCTCGCCCGGCGAACCTGCGTGGCGCCCGCCGCTCCCCCCGCCCCAGCGCACGATATTCACGGAATTGGGACCCCCGGGCCGGGTGCGCGCGGACACGGCGGTGCCGGCCTGGACCACCCAGAGCCGGCGCGCCAGGCCGGCTGGCGCCAGCGTGTAGGGCAGGTGGATGTGTCCGCCGAGCACGAGGTCCGCCCCGGCTGCGGACCACGCCCGCAGGGCCGCATGGTGGCCGCGCAACAGGTGCCTGCGGTCCTCCGGCCGGCACACGGCCGCCGGCTGATGCACCACCACCACGCGCAGCTGCGGCGGTCGGGCCTTGCGGAGCACGGCGGCCACGCGATCGATCTGCAGCGGGGACACTTCGCCGTTCTTGTGCCGCCAGGCGCGCGTGGTGTTGACCCCGACCACCAGCAGGTCCCGCGAGGCATGAACGGGCTCGAGCTCGGTCCCGAACGCGCTGGCGTAGCGCGCGTAGGGCCGTGTCGCGCGCGCCCACAGATCGAAGAGCGCAATGTCGTGGTTGCCCGGCACGGCCAGAACCGGCGCGCCCAGGCGGTCGACGAAGGCCTTCGCGGCGCGGAACTGGGCAGGCCGCGCCCTTTGCGTGATGTCTCCCGACAGCACCGCGAGCGCGGGCCGCTCGCGGGCAGCCAGCGCGAGGAGGGCCTCGACCACCTGCGCGCGTTCGGTGCCGAAGTGGGTGTCGGAGAGATGCAGCAGGACGCTCATGGGACCGTCCGGGGCGCGGGGGTCCTGTCCGTGGCGTCATCGCGTCGGAGCAGGTACAGGGGCGTGTCGAGCACGCGGATGTCGATCGGCGTGCGCATGCGCGTCACCTCGCCGTCGCAGGCCACGACCACCTTGCGGTGTCCCGGCGCCAGTGTGGGCCTCACCACCATGTGCGTGAATTCGAAGCTCTCCACCCCGGCGGCCTCCCTGAGCCGGCCCATCGCCCCGTGCACCATCAGCCCCAGCAGCGCCAGCGTCCCGATCGGCCGCAGCACCAGCGCGGCGAGGCTGCCGTCGCCGGGCCTTCCCGGGACGGTGTCTTCCGGTTCAGCCCCGAACTGCTGCAGCTGGAGCGGGTTATTGCCCACGAACAGCGTCAGTGTCTGCACGTCGCGCACCGTGGCGCCCGTCTCGATGTGCAGGCGCAGCCGGCGCTGCGCGCGCAGCAGCGTTGCGACGGCCGCCACGAACGCCACCCAGCGGCTGCGGCCGAAGCGTGCCTTGAAGGCCTCGCGGTCCTGCAGCAGGTCCGGGTAGAGGCCGAGGCTGGCATTGACCAGAAAAACCCGGTCGTTGATCGAAGCCACCTTTACCGGCGTGGGACGCCCATCCAGCAGTTGGCGTGCGGCAGCGAGCGGCTCGGTGGGGATGCCGTGCGCGCGCGCGAAGTAGTTGAAGGTGCCGTAGGGGATGACGCCCATGGCGCAACCGGCGGCGTGCGCCGCGCGCGCCACCGTGCTCAGGCTGCCGTCGCCGCCGACCGCCACCACCGCCGTGTTGCGCGCCAGCGCCGCCGCCGCGGCCTCGGCGGCCACGCCTGGCAGTTCGTCGGGCTTGCACACCCGCAGCTCGCCCTTCCGCCCACGCGCGGCGAGGGCCGATTCGATCACTGCGCGCTTGGCGTCGACGTCCTGCGCGCCCGCAGCGGCGTTGATCACGAACAGCAGCGGCGACGCAGCATCGAGCCGGGGCGCAGGGATCGAGGCGGACGGCGCGAAGGCCTCTCCGGGGGGCCGGGGCTGCAGGTCTTCAGGCACGCCGCACCCGCGTGGAACTGTGAAACTTCATCGGGAGTCCGAATGAGCAAGACGGCAACAAGTCTAGCGCTTGCCGATCGACCTGGGCTTCGGTGCAGGATCGGCAAGCGCGCTATCGGGATGATCGTGAGAGACGAGAACAGCCAGCCATCTTCCGGGGCAGAATCCATGAACGACAAACGCCGGGCGACCGTCGAACGGATCGCCGGGGCACAGCTCGCATCGATGAACGGCACGATGGGCGATGCCCTCGGCCAGAGCAACCGCCAGCGCGTCGTGTGGCTGGGCCTGCTGGCGATGCCGCTGCTCTTTCCAGTTGCGCTCCCCGGCATGGCCTCGGCGGTGGGCGCCCTCAGCCTGCTGATCGCCTTCGGCGTGTTGGTCGGTCAGCCCCTCCCCTTGCCGGGCTGGCTTGCCCGGCGCGAGATGAACGGCCGCGCCCGGGCCTTGCTGGAACGCATGCTCGGCCGCGTCGTGAATGTGATCGCCTTGTGGGGGCGACCGCGCCTGCTGCCCCTGAGCGACCGGCCGGCCCGCGTTCTCAACGGGATGATGCTGTCGGCGGCCGGGCTGTCGATGATGGTTCCGGTACCGATCATCAGCTTCGACAACGTGCTGCCGGCGCTGGCCATCGTGCTGATGTCCTGGGGGCTGCGTCTGCGCGACGGCCTGATGTTGCTCGGCGGCTACCTGGTCACGCTGGCCGCGGCGGCCTCGGTGCTGCTGCTGTGGTGGGGCGGCGCCTCTGCCGCAGCCGAATTGCTGTCGTTGATCGGGCTGGCGCCCGGGCAGTGAGCGTGTACGGGCCGGGGGCGGGCGGTCGTCCACCTGACGACGAAAGGGCAGCCTCGCTATGAACATCCACTTTGCCGCCCGAATGCCTACGGTCAGCGCCTTCGCCATCCTCGGCGCCGTGTCGCCATCAGACCTTGCTGAAGCATCAAGGCCATGAAGGTGGCGACCCCCAGGCCAAGCGACGCACCGATCATGAGGGGATCGGGCAACTCGAAGCCGAACAGACGCCGGACAGGTTCCCACAAGAGAACGGCCGACAACAGGGCGAGTATCGTCAGCACCATGCCCCACAAGGCGCGGTTGCGGGTCTGGAATGCAGCCCTGAAACGGCCGTGAAGCGATCGGTTCGCCAGGATCAGCGCGATGTTCGACGCGATCAAGGCGATGAAGGCCGACGCGCGCGCCGCATCGTCCGACGTGCCCTTGTGCAGGAGCCAGGCATAGAAGCCGCCGACCAGCAACAGGACGACACAGCCTTGCAGCAGGCTCTGGGCAATCATGGACATCGAGAACAGCGGTGCGGACGGGTCGCGCGGGGCGCGCGCCATCAGGTCGGGTTCCTCGTCCTCCGCCTCGAAGACGATCGAGCAGACCGGGTCGATGATGATCTCGAGGAAGGCGATGTGCATCGGCGTGAATACCAGCGGCCAGCCCATCAGCATCGGGATCAGCGTCAACCCGGCGATGGGGACGTGCACTGCGAACACGAAGCGCATCGCCTTGAGCAGGTTGTCGTAGATCCTGCGTCCCAGCCGCACCGCCTCGACCAGCGTGCCGAAGTCGTCGTCGAGCAGCACCAGCGCCGAGGCCTCGCGTGCCACATCCGTGCCACGACCACCCATGGCGATGCCGATGTGTGCGGCCTTGAGCGATGGGGCATCGTTGACGCCGTCGCCGGTCATGGCAACGACCTCGCCGTTGGCCTTGAGCGCCTGCACGATGCGCAGCTTCTGCTGCGGAGCGACGCGGGCGAACACCGTCGTCGTGCCCACGGCACGTCTCAGGGCGGCATCATCGAGGGCCGCGACCTCGTCACCGAGAAGCACGCCGGCTTGGCCATCGAGGCCGGCCTGGCGCGCGATGGCGCGTGCCGTACCGGGATGATCGCCGGTGATCATGAGCACCCGGATGCCCGCACGGCGGCAGTCCTCTACCGCTCGTGGAACCGTGTCACGCAGCGGGTCGGCCAGTGCGACGAGGCCGAGCAGGCGGAAATCGAAGCCATGCGGCGTGGCCGGCCAGGCCTCGCCCGCAAAGCCGGCCGAGGCCACCGCCAGCACGCGCATGCCCTGGTCGGCGAGACCGCCGGCCACCTCGAGCACCTGCGCGCGCAGGGCGTCGGGCAACCTGCACAGGCCGGCGACGCTCTCGGGAGCACCCTTGGCGGCGACGGCGTGCTCGGGGCCGCTATCGAGCTCCCAGACGTGGGTCATGACCGGCAACGCTGGGCTTAAGCCGTACTCGTGGACAAGGCGGCGTGACGGCGCCTGATCGGCCAGGAACGTCGCCGCCAGGGCGTGGAACGCCCGTTCCATGGGGTCGAAGGCCTCCTGCTCACAGGCCAGCACGCCGTGCCGCAGCAAGGCCGCGAAACGCGCGTCGAGCGCGCCGTCGCCGGCACGCCAGCGCGTGGGGCCGTTCGCGGTGAAGCACACCAGGGTCTCGATCCGCATCTGGTTGCGCGTGAGCGTGCCGGTCTTGTCGGTGCACAGCACGGTTGCCGCCCCCAGCGCCTCGATGGTCGCGGCACGGCGGGTGAGCACGCGATGCTGCGACAGGCGCCAGGCCCCCATGGCCATGAACACGGTCAGGATGAGCAGGAACTCCTGCGGCAGCATCGACATCGCCATCGTGATGCCGGCCAGCGTCGCGCCCAGCCAGTCGCCCCGGCTCCAGGCGAAAAGCACCCCGACGACGAGGCTCACCAGCAGCCCAAGCACGGAAAACCAGCGCACGAGCTGCCGCGTCTGCCGGTGCAGTGGCGTCGACTCGGTCTCGGTCGCGCCCAGCACGGCGCCGATGCGTCCGATCTCGCTGTGCGCGCCGGTCGCGGTGACCTCGGCGACGGCCCGCCCGGCAACCACCATGGTCCCGGCGTAAACGTGGCTCGATGGTGCCGGCGCTGGCTCGTCCCCGGCCGCTGCAGCCTTGGCCACCGGAAGCGACTCGCCGCTCAGCAGCGACTCATCGACGGCGAGATCGTTGGCCGCGATCAGGCGCGCGTCGGCGGGGACCCGGTCGCCCTCGGTGAGCTCGATGAGATCGCCGCGCACCAGTTCGGCCCCGGCCACCCGCCGCGGAACGCCGTCCCGCCACACCATCGCGCGCGGGCTGGTCATGTCGCGCAAGGCCTCGATGACGCGTTCGGTCCGGCGTTCCTGCACCAGCGTGATCGCGACGATGACGGCGAGGAAGACGAGCAGCACGCTGGCTTCGGCCAGATCGCCGAGGACGAAGTAGATCGCGACCGCCGCGGCAAGCAGCTGGTGCATCGGCTCACGCGCAAGCTCGCGCAGGATGTGCCAAGCCGTCCGGCGTGGCGGGCGGGGTAGTTCATTGGGGCCGTCGTGGGCGAGCTGACGTGCCGCCCGCTCGGCGCTGAGCCCGCTGCGTGAGCCACGACTGTCAAGCTTCATCGACGCCACCCGGCTGTTCAGCTTCCCTTCATGTTGACCGGCTTAGATTGCACTTGCGCTCCGGATCGGAGCGCATCAATTCGACAGACAGGAGCGCAATCATGAACCGCATTCTCGCACTCGCCGCCGCGGCACTGGTTTCAACTTCAGCCCTCGCCGGCCCCACCTGCACCGCGCCCAAGGACAAGTGGATGAAGGAGGCTGACTTCAAGGCCCAGGTCGAGGCACAGGGCTACAAGATCAAGACCTTCAAGGTCACCAAGAACAACTGCTACGAGATCTACGGCTTCGACAAGGACGGCAAGAAGGTGGAGATCTACTTCGACCCCCAGACCGGCGCCGAACTCGAGCGCAAGTGAGCATCAACGGCCGGAGGGCGGCGCGCTCGGGCGCGGCCGCCCTCATGCATCGAGGAGCCCCCGCCATGCACCTGCCCGATTCCGACCTTGCCGAACGGGTCTGGGACCCCTTCGTGCGCGTCTTCCACTGGAGTCTGGTGAGCTGCGTCGTGCTCAACTTCTTCGTCATAGACGACGGGGAGACAGCGCACCAGCTCATCGGCTACATCGCCTCCGGCCTCGTCCTCGCCCGGGTGATCTGGGGCTTCGTCGGCAGCGCACACGCGCGCTTCGCTGACTTCTTCCCCACCCCGGCCAGGCTGCGTGCCCACCTGGCGGCGCTGCGGGGCGGACAGCACACCTTCCATCGCGGCCACAGCCCCCTGGGAGCGCTGATGATGCTCACCCTGATGGCGCTGGTGCTGGGGCTGGGCGTGAGCGGCTTCCTGCAGACCACGGACGCGTTCTGGGGCGACGAGCGGGTGCAGAACATCCACGAACGGCTGGCGTCGATCCTGATTGCACTTGCGGGGCTCCACGCCGCGGTGGCCATCGTCATTAGCCGGCTGGAGCGAGTGAACCTGATCGCGGCGATGATCACCGGCGTCAAACGCAGGCCCGCCGACCCGTCGCAGCAGGGTTGAGCGCGCGGCGGCGGCCAAGCCCACCCGGACTCATCGGCTCATCCTGCACGCCGCTTGCCCAGGCGGATGTCGGCGCGCACCGCCAGCGCGAGGCTCACGCTCACAGCCCAGGCCAGCCACAGGGTCCACAGCGTGTGCGACAGGAAATGCGCGCCCTGCAGCATGCGCGCCGTGCCGAGGATGGCGCCGGCGAGCAGGCCGAGTATGAGCGCGCGACGTGCCGTGCGCTGACCGGCCGGCCGCAGCGCCACCGCCCACACGATCCACAGGAAGCCGGTGGACGCGTGGCCAGCGGGAAAGCACTGCCCGGCCTTGATCCCCGCCGGGGCCGGATCGAACAAGCCGAGATAAGGCGCATAGCCGCCGAATTCGACCAGGTCCCAGGGGCAGTAGCGTGCGGTCAGCATCTTGACGCCCGCGGTGGCGAGCGGGATCACCGCCATGCCGAGCGCGGCGAGGAGCGCATTGCGCGGCGGCAGCCAGCTCAGCCGGGCCTTCCAGCCCTGCCAGCACAGGTAGAGGCTCGCCGCCACCAGCACGTAGGTCACCTGTTTTGCCGCCTTATGCATCACGGCTTCGAGGAACCAGCTGCGGCGCAGGGGGAAGAGGCCGAGCTCGGCATCGAACAGCGTGTGCGTCAGCAGGCGGTCCAGATCCGTGCCGTCGAAGATGGCGTAAAGGAGCACGGCGCTGATCCCCAGCAGTGCGGACTGGGCCAGCAGCCAGCGGCGCGACGCCTCGAGCGCAGGCAGGGCCATCGGCGTGGCGAGTTCGCGTGTCGACATGGGTTCAGCTCCTGCAGGGCGCGCTCAGATCCAGCGCGTCGTCGCGCACCGCGGTGCTGACATCGAGCAGGCCCAGCACGGTATGAAAGAGGTTGTCGTGTGCAACGGACCTGGCCGCCTGCGTGCTCAGACAAACGGGATCGATCCGGTTGCGGGCGGCGAAGCCCGACGACAGCCACATCACCATCGGCACCCGGGTCTGCTCGGCGGGGGCGATCGCGTATGGCAGGCCGTGCAGGTAGAGGCCGTTCTCGCCGAGCGACTCGCCGTGGTCGGAGACGTAGAGCAGCGCGGTGTCGTAGCGCGGCTCGAGCTCCTTCAGCAGGTCGATGCTGCGCGCGAGCACGTGGTCGGTGTACAGCAAGGCGTTGTCGTAGCTGTTGGCGATCTGCTCGCGGCTGCACTTCGACAGGTCCTCGTCGTCGCAGGTCGGCGTGAAGCGGCGGAAGGCCGCCGGGTAGCGGCGGAAGTAGGCTGGCCCGTGGTTGCCGAGCTGATGCAGCACGAGCACGAGATTGCCATTGGCGTCGCGCAGCAGGCCGCGGCTACTCTCGAGCAGGGCCTCGTCGAGGCAGCGCTCGCCATCGCACAGCTCGGGCAGGGCCGCCGGATCGGGGCGCATCGTCTCGACGCCGGCGCACACGCCCTTGCAGCCCGACTGGTTGTCGTTCCACACCACGCGCAGACCGGCGCGCTGCAAGGTGTCGAGCAGCGATTCGCTGCCGCGGATGGCGTCCTCGTCGTAGTGGCGCCGGCCCTGCAGCGAGAACATGCAGGGCACCGACACTTCGGTGTTGGTCCCGCAACTGCTCACGGACGGAAAGTTGATGACGGCGCGGCGAGCGAGCTCGGGCGTGGTGTCGCGGGAAGGCGCCTGCCCTGCCCCATTGTTCAAACCCCAGTTGGCCGCACGCGCGGTCTCGCCGACGACGATCACGAACAGCGCGGGCTTCTGCGCCGTGGCCCAGTTCGCGCCCAGGCGGGCATCGGTGCCAATCGGCTGTCGCGGCAGATTGGCGGCCTGGGCGTCACGGCTGAGCACGCGGGTGAAGGACCACAGCGGCGCGGCCGGCGTGATCAGGTAGCGCAGTTCCTTGTGGTTGCGCATCTGCCCCGAAAAATCCTTGAACACGCTACCTAGCGCGCCTGCGCCCACGATCAGCGCGAGCACGACGGCGACGCCACGGATCGCCAGTGCACGCTTCAGCGTGCGCTGGCGCAGGTGGGCGCGCTGCAGCACGAAGAGCGGCGGCAGGGCCAGCGCGGCGACCTGCAGGAGCAAGCCCGGGGTGAGCAGCTCGCGCGCTTCGGCGATGTCGGTGCGCAACACGTTGCGCAGCATGCTCGGATCGAAGTAAACGCCGAACTGGCCGGCGTAGTAGCTCGCCACCGCGGCGACCACGACCACGGCGCCCAGCAGCGGTTTGGTCGTCCGCCGGTTGAGCAGCGGCGCGAGGAGCACGACGTTGAGCGCCGTGAGCGCCACGCCGATCGCGAGCAGGTAGACCGCGGCGCCGCCCTCGCTGCCGCGGCTGGCGATCAGCGCGCGCCAGAACGGGATGTTGCAGAACAGGGTGAAGTAGGCGCCGATTCCGAGCAGCAGCGTCTCGGTCGAGAGCTCCGGGCGCCAGCGCCGAGCGGCATGCCAGGTCGACGCGAGCGCGCCCGCGCCACGGGCGGGCTCGCTGGTGGCCGATGTGAGGGAGGGAACGAAGGATAGATGCTGTTCGGGCATGATCGCGCGGAGCCGGGGAGGATCCACGCAATCTAATGATCCGCGTGTGAGGGAAGCGTGAGGCGGGTGTGAGGAAAGTGTGAAGGCGTGCGGACCGCGCTCAGCGCCCGGCGCCGAAATCGATCGTCAGGCAGGCCCCGCCCTCAGGCCGGTTGACGGCAACCACCGCCCAACCGCACGCGCTGCAGATGTGCTGCACCAGCGCCAGGCCGAGGCCGTGGCCCGGCTTGCTGCCGCCTCGCCGGAAGCGCTCGAAGCTGTGCATCGGGTCTTCGCTGCCGAAGCCGGGCCCGCGGTCGCAGATGGCCAGTTGGCTGCCCTCCAGCACCACTTCGATCGCACGCCCTTCGCCATGGCGCACGGCGTTGTCGAGCAGGTTGTGCAGCACCAGCGCCAGCAAGCCGGGGTCGGCGGTGATCTCGGCCTGCGGATCGATGCGGATGTCCACCGCCTCCACCCTTGCGCCGGCGGCCTGCAGGCGCGCCCAGGCGTCGCTCACCGCCGCGCTCAGGTTGACCGGCTCGACCGCCTGCGGGCGGGCCTCGCGCGCGAGCAGCAGCAGGCTGTTGGCGAGCGCGGCGGTGCGGTCGGTGGTGGCGATGATGCGCTGGGCACGGCGACGGGCCTTGTCGGACAGCGCGACCTCGGTCAGCAGCATTTCGGCATCGCTGCGGATGCCCGCCAGCGGGGTGCGCAGCTCGTGCGACAGGTTGGCGTTGAAGTCGCGTTCGCGCGCGAGCGCGGCGGCCTGGCGCGCCTCGGCCCGGTCCAGCGCGCGCGCCACGGCGAGGAGCTCGTCCTCGAGTCCGGCATGGGCGAAGGGTGTGCCGTCGCGCTCGCCCTCGACGCGCTCGGCCAGCGTCTCCAGCCCGCGCGTGAGCCGGGCGGCGATCGCATGGACGAGGATGAAGGACAAGGCGGTCAGCACCAGGCCACCGATGACCACCGCGGTGACCACGGCCGACTCGCGCGCACGGTGCTCCGATTCGTCATAGACGAGGACGTAGCGCTGGCCGTCGGCCTCGCGCACGGCAACGTGCAGTTCTCGCCCGGCGAACCAGAACTCGTGATTGCCCACGGGCAGGCCGGCCAGCTCCGCGCTCAGCCCTTGCGGCAGGCCCTCCCCGGGCGCAAAGCGGTAGAGCGCCATGTTGGGCGTCTGCGGGCCGACCAGGGTGCCGAGCTGGCGACTGTGCTCGATGCTGTAGTGCACCTGCTCATCGAGCGTGCCCGCGATGAACTCTTCTTCCATCTCTTCGTTGAGCCGCACCAGCGCGAGCGACTGCGCGACGATCAGCACGAGCAGCATCGCCGTGACCGACAGCGCGATGCGAAGGCGCAGTCCGCCCGGCATCCAGCGCCGCCCGCCGCGTTGCGAGGCGCCCTCAGCGGCTGACGAGCTTGTAGCCGAGGCCATGGACATTCACCACTTGGGCCGACGCATCCTCGCCGAGGGCACGACGCAGGGCGTGCAGCACGCTGCGCAGGTTGTCGCTGCTGTCCTGCTCGTGGCCCCACACGGCGATCTCGAGCTCGCGGCGGGAGAACACGCGCTCGGGCTGCGACAACAGCTCGGCGACGAGGCGCAGGGCCTTGGGCGGCAGCGTGACGGGCTGGCCATTGAGGCGCAGCGCCTGTGTGGCGGCGTTGTAGCTGAGCGCGCCATGCTGCAGCAGCGGATCGGCCGGCCGGACGGCCTTGCGCCGCGCCAGCGCCAGCAGGCGCACCTCGAGCTCCTGCAGGGCGAAGGGCTTGACCAGGTAGTCGTCCCCACCGGCCTCGAAGCCGAGCAGTTTGTCCTCCAGGGCGTCGCGCGCAGTCAGTACCAGGATCGGCGTCGCACACCCCTCGGTGCGCAGCCGGCGTGCGAGCGCAAGGCCGTCGCCGTCGGGCAGGTTGCGGTCGAGGACGAGGACATCGACCCGGGTGCGCGCGAGCAAGGCCGAGGCCGCCGCGATCGAGTCGGCGTAGTCGCACTGGTGGCCGCGCGCCTCGAGGTAGTCGTAGATGTTCTCGGCGATGGTGCGGTCGTCTTCGATGATGAGCAGGTGCATCAGGGTGCGTTGCTGGGTTGGGCGTCGGTGATGATCAGCCCTGCTCGGTCGCTGCGCCCGGCGCGTCGGTCGAGGGAATCGGCTCCAGATGGACAACGAGACGGGTGCCGGTGCGCACTTGCACCGCGCGCTCGAGCGCATCGGCCACGTCATGGGCTTCGGCCACGGTCCACTCCCCGGGCACGCAGAGCTCGACATGCGCAAAATGCATCGCGCCGGCCGCCCGGGTCCGCAGCTTGCTATGGAAGCAGCCCGGCGGCGAGGCCTCGCTGAGGGTACGCTCGATCACTTTCACCTCGGCGTCGGGCAGCGCGCGATCCATGAGGCCGTCGACCGAGCGCCGCATCAGTTCCCAGCCCTCGCGCAGGATGTTGAGCGCCACCGCGCCGGCGACGACGGCGTCGAGCCAGATCCAGCCCGTGACGACGGCCAGGCCAACGCCGCAAACCACGCCGGCGGTGGTCCACACGTCCGCCATCAGGTGGCGCGCATCGGCTTCGAGCGCGATCGAGCGGTGCGCGCGACCGACCTCGAGCAGGACGCGCGCGACCAGGAAGTTGATCAGGCTCGCGCCGACGGAGAGCAAGGTGCCCAGCCCCAGCGCGCCAATGGGCTGGGGATTGAGCAGACGCTCGCCCGCGGTCAGGAGGATGATCAGCGCGGCGATGAAGATCAGCCCGCCTTCGAAGGCGGCAGAAAAATACTCGGCCTTGCCGTGACCGTACTGGTGCTCGTCGTCGGCGGGCTGGCGGGCATAGGACACCATCCACAAGGCGAAGCCGGCGCCGGCCAGATTGACCACCGATTCGAGCGCGTCGGACAGGTAGCCGATCGATCCGGTGAGCCACCAGGCTCCGGTCTTCATCGCGATCGTGATCAGCGCTGCGGCGAGCGAGAGCAGCAGGGCCTGGCGAGGGGTGACTGATTTCATCGGTTCAGGGGGCGGTCGGTCGGGGCTGGCTCATCCCGGGGTGTCCAGCGCCGATTGTAGAGCGCTTGATCGGCCCTGGCGCGCGGCAATTGCCGTACGCCGTGCTTGGGTCTGGCCGGAGCATGCCGCAGCAATCCTTAACCGGAGCTTAAGCGCCACCCCAGAACCCGGGTGGCATGGTTCTCGCGTACGTTTGCTTAATGACAAGGCGGGCCGACGCCGTGTCGCCGATACTCGGCACACGTCGTCCGGTGACGCGGCCCCGGCCACCGTCATCGGCGGCGGGACCTTGAAACGAATGGAGTCGACGATGAGACCGATCCAGTTTGCGTATGCGGCGCTCCTGCTGCTGCTCACTCTGCTGTGGTGGCTGGCGGACCCGCTGCTGCCGAACGGGTATGAATACTTCGCCCTGCGCACGGTGGCGATCAACTACACCGGGGTAATCGGCATCGGCGTGATGAGCGTGGGCATGATCCTGGCGCTGCGCCCGGTGCGGCTGGAGCCCCTGCTCGACGGGCTGGACAAGACCTATCGCCTGCACAAGTGGCTGGGGATCACCGGCCTGCTCTTCTCGGTCATCCACTGGTTGTGGGCGCAGGGCACCAAATGGGCGGTAGGCTGGGGCTGGCTGGCCAAGCCCGAGCGCGTGCCCGGCCCGCCGCTGACCGACCCGGTGGAGATCTTCTTTCGCGCACAGCGTGGTCTGGCGGAGTCGGTCGGCGAATGGGCCTTCTACGCAGCCGTGGTGCTGATCGTGCTGGCGCTTGCCAAGCGCTTTCCCTACCGGCTGTTCTTCAAGACCCACCGTCTGCTCGCCCTCGCCTACCTCGCGCTGGTCTTCCACTCGGTGCTGCTGACGCCCTTCGCCTACTGGTCGCAGCCGATGGGTATCGTGCTCGCCGTGCTGATGGCCGGTGGCAGCGTGGCGGCCGTGGTCTCGCTGGCCGGCCGCGTCGGCCATCGGCGCAAGGCGGTGGGCGAGATCGAGGAGTTGGTGAACTTCCCCGACAACCGCGTGCTCAAGGTGGCGATCCGCTTCAAGGACCGCTGGCCCGGACACGAGGCAGGCCAGTTCGCCTTCGTGACCTTCTCGACGGACGAAGGTGCGCATCCCTTCACCATCTCGTCGGGCTGGCAAGGGGACGGCCGGCTGTTCTTCCTGATCAAGGGCATCGGTGACTACACCGCCCGCCTGCCCGAGTTGCTGCACGTCGGCGACCTCGTCACCGTCGAGGGCCCTTATGGTCGGTTCGAATTCTCCAGCGGCAAGCGCCGCCAGATCTGGGTCGGCGGCGGTATCGGCATCACGCCCTTCATCGCCCGCATGAAGGCGCTGGCGGTGGCGTCCGACGGGCGCGAGGTGGATCTCTTCTACAGCACCGCCGAACCCGACCCGGACTTCATCGCCCGTCTGCGGCGCGATGCGCAGGCGGCGGGAGTGAGGCTGCATGTGCTGGTGAGTGCGCGGGACGGCCGGTTGGACGTGGCGCGCATCTGCGACACGGTGCCGGCTTGGGCCGAGGCGGACGTCTGGTTCTGCGGGCCGGGCGGCTTCGGCCAGGCCCTGCGCGAGGGCTTCGTCGCCAAGGGGCTGGCGCCGAAGGACTTCCATCAGGAGTTGTTCGACATGCGCTGAGCAGCGCGCACCGGGGCGGGTCTGTGCCGACCGTCCCCCCCAATTGTTCTCGCCTCACGCACCACTGGCGTTCAGGTTCGATTCATTCGCGCACTTGCACACTGGGCATCAGATTCCGGACGAATGGCATCCACGATGCCGCTCCGGACGAGTCATCCGCCCCGATCAAGGAACGAACATGAACCGCAAACTGCACGCAATCGTGCTCCTGTGCTGCCTCGGCGCGAGCACCGGAGTATTCGCCGCCCCGCCCGCTGCCCTCATCGATCGCTATGCCGCCGAGGCGCGCGCCGCTGACCCCACCTTCACCGGCTTCTCCGTCGAACGTGGCGAAACCCTGCATCGCACCCGCTACGGCCTCGGCAAGCCCGACACGCCCGCCTGCACGTCGTGCCATGGCGACGATACGCGTGGCCCCGGCAAGACCCGCACCGGGAAGGCCATCGAGCCGATGGCAGCCTCGGTGGTGGCCACGCGCTACAGCGACCCGGCCAAGGTCGAGAAATGGTTCAAGCGCAACTGCACCGAGGTACTCGGCCGCGAGTGCTCCCCGCGCGAGAAGGGCGACTGGCTCGCCTGGATGGCGAACCAGTAGATGACGACACCGGAGACACATCATGAAAGCTTCTGCCCTTCGCCCGCTTGCCCTGGGTGTCGTCGCGCTCGCCGTGACCGTACTGCTTTTCAGCCGCGCCCAGGCCGGCGATGACGATTACTACCCGCCCATCACCGACCCGCTCACGCTGCAGGAATGCGCAAGCTGTCACATTGGCTTTCCGCCGTCGATGCTGCCGGCCGCATCGTGGCAACGCATGATGGGTGGGCTCGAGAGTCACTTCGGTGACGACGCCAGCCTCGATACCGACACCGCTGCCGCGATCACTCGCTATCTGGTCGGTCACGCCGGCGATGCCCCCGGTCAGGCCAACAAGCTGCTGCGCGGCCTGCGCCCTGGCGATGCACCGCTTCGGATCACCGAATTGCCGAAGTGGGTCAGGGAACACGACGAGGTGCCGGCTGCCGAGTGGTCCCGAAAGGATGTCGGCAGCAAGGCGAACTGCACCGCCTGTCACATCGATGCGGAAAAGGGCTATTTCGAGGACGACTGAGGAGCGTGATCGTGAAACGGTTCCTTACTGCCTTCATGGCCTTGATCACACTGGCCTGGGCTTGGCAACTGTTCTCGGCAACGGGCGCCATGGCCCCCGCGCCCGCCAACGCATGGGTGGTGCGCGAGCATGCACTCACCTTGACTGGCCTGTGGTCCTTCGCGCTGATGTCGCTGGCGATGGTGCTCGCCACCCGGCCGGCCTGGCTGGAGCGCCCCTTCGGCGGCATGGACCGCATCTTCAGTGTGCACAAATGGGCCGGCATCCTCGCGATCGGATTTGCTGCGCTGCACTGGCTGGTCGAGATGTCGGACGACGTCATCAAGACGCTGTGGGGGCGTGAGGGCCGCCTGCCCAAGGATCATGGCAGCGGTGTCCTCGAGGCCATGCGCGATGTTGCCGAGGAGCTCGGCGAGTTCGCGATTTACGCGCTGCTGGCGATGCTGGTGCTGACGCTGTGGAAGCGCTTCCCGTTCGGGATCTGGCGTTACCTGCACAAGGTGATGCCGTTCCTGTACCTCGCGCTGGCCTTCCATGCCGCCTTCCTCGCGCCGCTCGACTATTGGACACAGCCGGTGGGGCTGATGCTGGCCGTGCTGATTGCGGCGGGCTCGTTCGCCAGCGTGCTGGCCCTGGCTGGCCGAATCGGTCAAGGCCGTCGCGTCGGAGGGGTGGTGGAGTCGGTGTGCGAGCCCGGTGCGGGTGTCACCGAGGTCACCTGTCGACTGGACGCGGGTTGGCGGGGGCATCGCCCCGGCCAGTTCGCCTTTGCCACCTTCGACCGTTTCGAGGGCGCCCATCCCTTCACGATCGCCAGTGCGGACCGTGGCGACCGCCGCATCACCTTCGAGATCAAGGCGCTGGGTGACTACACCCGGGGACTCGCGCACCGCGTCCAAGCGGGTCAGTCGGTGCAGGTCGAAGGGCCTTACGGTCGCTTCAACCTGCCGACCGGACCCGGAGCACGGGATCAGGTGTGGATTGCCGGCGGCATCGGTGTGACACCGTTCCTCGCCTGGCTGGAAGCCTTGCAGACAACGCCGGACCAGGCGCCCGAGGCAGACCTCTACTACTGCGTACGCGACCGCGATTCGGATCCATTCGTCGCCCGCCTCGAGGCCTTGTGCGCGCCACTGCCTTCGCTGCGCCTGCAGGTGATCAGCAGCGCGCGCAACGAGCGCCTGAGCGCAGCCGCGCTCGGCAATCGCACGCGGGCGGGCGCAGTGACCGAGGTCTGGTTCTGTGGCCCGCAGGGCCTGGCCGACTCACTGCGCAAGGGACTTGGGAAGATGGCTGCGGCTCGTTTCCGCTTTCACCAGGAGGCGTTCGAAATGCGATGACCAAGCAGGAGCGGTCGCCCAAGCTGTCGCCGATGGAACATTTCCATCCCCGCTTCGTTTCAGTGTTCAGGACGGCACAGCCGCCCGCTTCCACCTGACAACGAAAGGACACCATCGCCATGAAGTTTCACTCTGCAGCCCGAATGCTTACGGTCAGCACCTTCGCCATCCTCGGCACCGTGTTGGCGACCGTCCCGGCCACGGCCGCCGACAGCCACCGGCACGATGCCCACACGGCCGTCCTCAAGCTCGATGATGGCGCGCGCTGGCAGACCGACGCCGCGCTGCGCACCGGCATGGAGGCGATTCGCGGCGCCGTGGCGCACGCCCTGCCCGAGGTGCATGCCGGTCGTTTCAGCAACGCGCAGTACCAGGCCCTGGGCGACACCGTCGAGCAACAGGTCGGCTGAGCGGCATGCACCAAGCGCTACACCCCGGCTCGAGCGCCGACAGGACACTCAAGACGAAGCCTTCAAGCCTCCGCCTCGCGCTGCTGTTGTCGGTCGCGCTCAATCTGGGCGTGATCGGCGCAGTCATGCTCGACCACCTGCGCC
>NZ_DAOMPS010000054.1:0-27426 GCF_035444905.1 Thauera sp. | reverse complement strand
GAGCCGATCATCCCTTGCGCGGCTGTTACTTGATCAGGTGTCAGGTTCATAGCCACTCCTCATTGCCGTCGGGCACGTCGCGCGTGTCGGCCGCGACAATTAAACCGTAGAGTAGCCCCAGCAGGGCCAGCAATCCGACCGTGCCGCAGAGCAGGACGGTCAGGGCCAGGATGATATTTGGCAGGCTCATTACGGGTAGCTCTCCCCTGCCGTGAACGGCAGATAGACCGGGCAGGAGCGGGAGGCCTCCGGCGACGTGTGCATTTCGACCGCGGCCACCGTCCAGATGACGAACGCCAGCAGCGCGGCGACGATAGCCACAACGATTACGTTTCGGACTGTTTCGATTTCTCTTTTCATGATTCCTTTTCCAGTTTCTGCCGGATGTAATCCGGGTCGATGCCAATCCACGCGCAATCGGCCGCGAACCCGTCGCCGGCGATATACGCCCGCGCCCGCCGGGCCAGTGCGGGCGTGCTGCCCACGTCGGCCACCGCCCGCCGGATGACGGCCGTCATGAGCCGCGCCGCCGGGTCAATGTCGGTCAGGTAGTCGCGCCACTGCTCGCGGTTCAGCCGTTGCGCGCCCCTCAAACGTGCCTGTGTCCATCTGTCTGTCATGGCTCCCCTCAAAATGGCGGCCGCGTCGTGCTCGGCAGCTCGCACCGCACCGCGAAACACTCCCACGCGATGCCGAACCCGGCGCGATAGTTGTACATTGAGAACAGGACGGTCGGGTCGTCGGGCGAGATGTACGTCCCGCCCACGCTGCCCTTCATCTTCTTCCAACCGGCGCGCCGCAGCGCAGCCGCGAACTGGAGCCGTGTCCACGGTTTGACCGGCGCGGACGGGGTGATTTCAGTCATCGCGCGAGCCTCCTCTCAGGTCGATGGCGGCGATGGTGAGTACGATGGCGATCAATACGATGACGATGATTGCGTTGGGGAATGGAACGTTCATAGCTGTTGCAAGGCCTCCTGTAATGTGATTTTGTGGATCGCCGCGTACCAGTCGGCGTAGTCGCCCCAGAGGCAGCCGGCCCAGCAGCGGGCACGGCGGCCGTCGCGGTCGACGCTGACGGACGGGTGACGGTCGTTGTGTAGCGGGCAGCAGGCCCACCAGCGATCGCCCCGACGGATTGCGCCGGGGAATAGCTCTAGGATGTTGTGCCGGGCCAGCCGGTCGGTGATGGGGTCGTCGGCCGACCGGACAGGGTTGGCGGCGGCGGCCCACGGATCGGCCGGCAACTGGGCCACGCGGGCGACGGGCGGCGGCGCGACGGGCGCACCCGCCTGGGCAAGAGCCAGCAGCGGCGCGGGCAGTACGCAGGCCAGCCGGTCGACGCGCAGGATGGGCGCATCACTCAGCAGCCGGTAGGGCGTGCCGCTCGGATGCATCGACGGCGGGGCCAGTACGTAGCCGCCCGCCGCCTTGATGTCGATGGTGCCCGCTTTCATCGTCGACACCGGCTCGTCAACGAACAGGTAGACGTGGACGCCGCGCGCGGTCTGAACGGTGTAGGAAAATCGCGCTTGCGGCGCGTTCGCGCGGCTCCAGTCGCGCCAGAGGTCGTAGGCGGGCCGCTGGTCGAAATCGAGGACGACCAATCCGCGCCAGCCGGTGATCACGGCCAGATTGGTGAGGCGGCTTGCGAACCAGCGCCGGATTTCGGCGGCGCTTGGAAGGCGGGTCTGGAATTCGCGCCATGCGGGGACGGCGGGTCGTTTGTCGCGCCAGGCGACGGGGATGACGGCGATGCCGTCGGCCGTCCATTGTTCGGCGGTGTGGGTAAGGGGGTTCATATCACCACCCCGACGCCCTTGCGGGTGACGCCTTTGTAGCTCCAGACGCGGTTGATTCGTTTACGCTCGTGGCCGTTTTTCTTCATGATGCGGGCCAGTTCCATGAGGCTGGCGCGCTGGTTGTCCTTCAGGCCGTAGGTTTCCAGTTCCAGCACGATGTCGATGCCGGGCGTCCAGGTATCGACTGCCGGATCGAGGGTGTAGTATTTGCGGAGCATGCCGTCTATGGTCGGCTCCGCTTCATATTCCGAGTTGATTTCGGCCTGTCGTTGGCGCTCGAATGGCGTCAATTCCCAATTCTCGCCGGATTGCCAGGCGGTGAACGCTTCGGCCCAGACCTGTTCCACGTCGAGGCTTGCGTAGCCAAAATCAATGGCGGTCAGGTTGACGACGGCGAACCGGGTGTTCCCGGTGGAATCGTTGAGGAAGCCCGGCCCTTCCTCGTTGATCGATCCAATCAACGAAGCCAGCGAGGGCTTGACGACATCGTGCCGGGCGTAGGGGCGGCGGATTGTCACCTCATGTCGGGTCACAAAATCCTTGAGGGCGGAGCGGTCGGCCCGTTTGGTCGTGGCATCCAGTTCACTAAGTTCCCAGATGAAGACCGATGTGAGCCGTATCCAGGTGTCCTTGTCGTCTGTGTTGAGCGGCCCCTCGAAAAAATAGTCGCGCAGGGGAGCGAGCCAACGAGCGAACCGGGATTTGCCGAGATACTGCTCGCCGTCCAGTACCAGCATGTAATTACGCGCTTCGAGGTCGTAGACTTTGGCGACCGCGCCGATGAGCCAGCGCCGCAGGTAGAGCGGAAATACGTCGTGTTTGTCGGTGAAATAAGTGGCCAGTTTGGCAATATGGTCGCCGCCGTCCCATTCCAGCCCGGCGAACCAGGCCTTAATCGGATGGTAGCAGTTGACCACGGCGTGGGCGGTGTAGGCGTCTTCGACCTCCGTCATGCGCTTGTGCCGCAAGTCGCGCATTTTTGTGCGGATTTGCGCCTCCAGCATGTCGGTGATCGGCTCGCCGTTCACTTCGATTCGGTCGGTCACTTCGTTGTACCTGAATGTGTAGCCCAGAGAAGTGAGGTCTCTCAGATAGTCCGCTGTTGATGCCATTCCAATACCCCTGCCGCTTGCACGGCTTACTGTTACTGTGTGTTGTTGTTGTCTGTCAGGCCGTCAGGGGATTCCAGCCATTCCATTTCCGCGTCTATCCAGTCCAGATAGGCGGCCAGTCGTTCCTCGTTCATCGGCGGCCTCCCCTGGCGAATTGCCCGGCGTAGCGGCGCGCGGCCTGTTCGTAGGCCCGCGCGGCTTCGACGGCCGTGGGGTAGCTGCCGAGGTAGATTTTTTTGCGGTTGACGGTGATAGCCGCCTGCCACGGTTTCGGGCCGTCCTGGTAGGTGTTACGACTGACGCCTTTGTAGCCGGTGGTGTTGTGGGCGGGCAGGTCGCGGTTAAATGCGTTTTCGCTGGAATTGCTCAGGCGCAGGTTCTCGCGCCGGTTGTTGAGTTTGTCGCCGTCGATGTGGTCGACCAGTTCCCAGCGTTCCAGCGGACGGCCGACGGCGCGGGCCATGACGATGCGGTGAAGCCGCTGCATGGCGTAGCTGCCGCTGCCGCTGTTGATGACGTAGCCGTTGCTGTTGACGAACCAGTTCTCGTTTTCGAGATCGGCGTCATCGGGGCTGACCCAGGTGGTGAAGGCTCCTGCTTCGATTTCGCTCATAATTCCACCTCGATGTCCTCGGCGATCTCGATGAGTTTGTAGCGGGCGGCGTCGACCTCTTCGAGGGTGACGGGGATTGTGTTGCCGTTGACGAACAGCACAGCCTCGGCTCCGTATTCCTCGACGAGGGTCTGAGCGGCGGCGGCGGCGCGGGCGGTTTCGTCGGGGCCACCGCTTTCCGGGTGCGTCCATTCGCCGGGGATGACGTCGCCCTCGGCGGTGAGGGCCGCGCCGTACTGGTCGGCCGTTTTCATGCCGCCGATGATGTCGGGGGCGGCTACGTCGGCGGCAAACCCGACGGCGCGCCACAGGCACATGTTGCGCGGGTATTTCGCCCAGCCGCTGCCGCTCTTTTCCAGTCCGGCGCGCCGCGCATCTTCGAGGGTGAAGCGGGCGGTGTAGGTGAAGCCGTCGGCGCGTTCGATGGTGCAGGTGTGGCCGGCGTAGGCGTTTTTGTCGTCGTAGAGTTCGCTGATCTCGATGCGGCGGATTTTGGGGCTGGCGTGCAGGATGGCCAGCGCGCCGCGCGGCGACAGGCCCGGCTTGCTGTCGATGACGTGGATCAGGTCGAAGGAGGCGGTCAGAGGCAGGTTCAATTCCCGCCCCTTGAGCATGATAGCGGCGGCGGCGGCGGGGCTGCTGACGTTGAACAGGCGGCTGGCGTGCATCACCGGCGCGATGGCGTTGATCATCTCCCATTCGCCGGTGGTGATTTCGTTTCTCGTAGTCACAAGTGCGGTGGTCATTTCGGATTCTCCTTGAAGGGGACTACCGACCGGCCGTCGGCCGTGGGGGGACGGCTTAAGTTGCACAGGCGTTTGCAACGAAGGGGTTAGGGTACTTGTCACGAGCCGGTCAGTAGTCATGGGATTAAGCAGATTCAATCAGGCGGTTACGATTTCAAGCTTGCAGTCGGCGGGAATGCCGAGCGTTTCGCGGACTTTGGCGCGGGTCTCCTTGCCGATGCCGATCAGGTTCAGGGTGTCATCGGTTAGGACGCTGAGGGCGAAGGCGGCCGTCCCGGCCTGTTCGAGCATGCTCTTGGCGCGGTCGGGGCCGATGCCCGGCAGGGCCATAAGCAGGGCCATGCCGGGGGCCAGCAGCTCGGGCTTGCGGACGGCGGCGGCTCGGACGGGGCCGCGGTCGCGCCGGGCGAGGCGGTCGATGAAGGGCGCGAGTTCGTCGGGGCCGGACAGGTAGATGACGGCGACGCCGAGTTCCTGCACGGTCTGGAGCGCGCCCTGGACGGACGCCCAGCGCCAGTTGACCGGCGCGCCGTCGGCGAGGGTCTTGCCGTCGCGGCCGGGGGCGAGTGTGCCTTCTACGGCGATGTAGGCCCACGGCGACATGTCGACCATGGCCGCGGTCTGCTCGAACAGGCGGCCGTCGGCGATGGAGGCGAGCAGGTCGTCGGCGGTCTTGCGCTCGATGATGAGCAGGTTGCCGTCGGCGGCCGCGACCCAGATGTCGCCACAGGCGAGCTGGGTGACGGCGACGGTCGCGCCCTCGAAGTCGAGGCGGCGCACGTGGGGCGGCTCGCGGTGGTCGATGAGTACGGATTGAATCGTGTTCTGTGTCATGGTGTGTTCCTTGGCGGCCGGTCGGGCGTCCCAACCCGACCGGCCGCAGAAAGGAGGAGAACCCACTGCTAGAACGCCGGCTCGGTAGCCGACGCGATAGCCTGCATGACTTCCGGCGAGCCGATGTTGAAATGCTTCGCCAGAATCGGATTGCTTTTGAGGGCGGCGTCGAGGGTCGGGATGTCGACGCCGGTGCCGCGGATGGCGGTCTTGACGATGGCCGGCAGGAACGCCAGGGCGACCTGCCGCTCGGCGTCGGCCGCGGGGCTGCCGTTGTGGCCGTTGCCGTTGGCGGCCGGGGTGCCGCTGAAAATGTCGGTCTGGGGGGCCGCGCCCTGGGCGGCGGCTTCGCAGGCGGCGCCGTTGGGGTAGACAGCCATAACGGCCGGGGCGGTGCGCTGTTTCTTGTTGCCGTCGCGGTCGGTGTATTCGCCGTATGGCTCCATGACGGCGTGGACGAAGCTGCCGCTGAATTTCTGGAGGTCGGTGATGCCGAGGGCCTTGAGCGACGGCAGGGTGACTTTCAGCCAGCCGTCGGTGCCGATTTCGGCGATGAACTTGCGGTCGTAGTTCGTGCCGCCCAAATCCTGAATGTTGATGTCAACCGCCGTGCGGCGGTCGCTGAGGCGGTCGATGCCGTCGTCGAACGGCACGCGACCCGCGCCCTTGACGAGCTTGCAGAACCACATGTCGAATTCGATGCGGCCGTAGATGTCATTCGAGAATGTCGCCTCGACGGCCTCGGCCGCGGCTTGCCATGCGTTTCGGGTGTTGTTGGTCATTTCGGGTTCTCCTATAGGTGAAATTGGGTTAAAGGGTGTATCCCAACTCGGTCATTGAACCGAGGTAATACCAGGAAAGGTTGTAATGCCGGCCGGGAACGACGCGATAGACGCTGTCGGTTTCAGGGTCGAGGGTGATGTCGCCGAACTTCTCTCGCGGCTCGTTGTGGTTGACGGGGACGATCTTGCCGTCGCCGTTGACTGTCCAGATGTTGATGACGGGGGTGTGCATGGTTATTTCTCCGTTGTCAGGCGCTGGTATTCGTTTATGATGTAGCGAAGGGCGATGGATACATTGCCGAAATCGAAACGGGTATTGATTTCGTCGACCACTGCCCAGTTACGGCCATACAGCGACACGCTGCGGCCAATAATTTCATCGTTCTTCGTATCGGTTTTGAGTTCGTAATTCATGGCTGTTCCTGTGGGTAGTTTCGATTTCCTCTAGGTATTGGGAGTATAACATGGAACAGTATCGGCTGTCAATAGGCAGTATGCAATACCCACAGGTAATTACCTGGAGGTTACAATGTTGACAGTGGATGGGATTGAATTTTCAGACTGGCTGAACGACCAAATGAATGCGCGCGGCTGGCGTGCGGTGGACTTGGCGAATGCCGCTAATCTTCCGAGCGCAACTGTCGTGCGTATTCTCAATGGGGATCGTAACGCGGGGCCGGATGCGGCCGTCAAAATCGCCAAGGCCCTCAGCCTCTCGCCGGAACACGTCTTTCGACAGGCAGGGTTATTGCCGCCGGAGACGAATGGAATGGAGCCTGTCGACCCTACTTTTCAGGAAATTCTCAGTATCATGAAGAATATGCCGCCGGCGGAACGCCAAGAGGTTCTGGAGTACGCTTTGTTTCGCTTTCGGCGGTTGGATAAAAAACCGTAATTTAAATACAAACGACACCATGAAATGGACTAAAAAGGATGTAGTCGGCTACCTCATTGGTGTGCCTCTGCTAATCGTCGTTTCAGTCGGCATTGCGAGGTCTTTCAACGGCGGCTCGCAGTCCGGGACACAAAGGGCATCGACAACCGAGGGCACAATCCTGCTCAGTGAAAGCGGTTCGGGAACGGGTGTTTTTTCGCTGGATGTCCCTGAATATTGTTTTGCTCAACGCCTGGATTACGTTGCCAATCGCCGAGAGGCGGGGCAGCCGGCGACGATCAAATTCGTCGTTATGGACGGTGCCGACGAAGTGCGCGTAACCGGCCCTGCCGATATTTTGGCCGATGACACGCGGGGGGTGGGGTTATGGTCGCTGGAAGATGATCGCCGTTATACGCTAACGGTATACGGCGATCATACAGAGTGGGTCTTTCTGCTTAAATGCGACTGACGTCGCCCGCCAAAATCCCCTCAGAGGCCTCTATTTGCCTCTGAGAGCGGATTTTAACGGGAAACCGTGGGGATTTGTTATTGTTCGCCGTAATAGGCTAATTGCACAAGCGTAATTAGCTTTTGTTGCCTTGATTTAAAGACATATTTACGCAAGGTTCTATGAGCTTCAGTAGGAATACCGGCAATATTCAGTATTTTTATCCACTGAATCCAGGAGCGGCGTTGCGAATATTCCAGGTGGCCTTCATCGCTGTCATAACATTCAGCACACAGGAATAGAGACGGCGAAAGTACCAGATATTCGTAAGGTAAGAGACATTCTGTACAAAGAGAACGTGTTACCTTTCTATTTTTGGCCCTCGCTATCAGGATGTAACTTTGTTTTTCATCTATGTTGCTAAATACCTTATCGCCGGCAAGAAGATTGCACAACGAACAAGATAGCACCAGGTTTTCAAGCTCGTTGCTACCCCCATACGACACGGGAATGATGTGATCTATACATGTGGCAAACTCATTACAGTAATAGCATGTTTGGCCGTAGGCCGTTACGAGAGTGGGCCAATGTTTACGATACGAGGCTGTCCGCAACCCAGAGGAGAACAAAATTGACACATTTACCTCCATTACTTTGTAGCAAGTCATGGAACCAATGTGTACAATGGTTCTGTGACTGCCTAAATCAGTCGCCAAACCCCAGGGACGTTCACGCGTTCGCTGGGGTATCGTTCTATACAAGTATAGCACAAACGGTCTAGTTAGACATTATAGCCGACCTTGGAGCAGATCGTTTTTACCGGGCTTTATTGCGCCCCAGCAGGGCATTTAGGCCAGGCCGCGCTTCGGGTCGCAGGTGAAGGGCCAGCCACACCACGGCGGCCGTGGCCCGCGCGCTGCGGGCGAGGAGAAAAACCAGACGCGACTTCACCCCGGTAGTTTAGCCGAGGTTTGCACCGGTGAGGTGTGAATGAAACGTGAATATTTAGAACGGGTGTGCTGAATTGTGTTGGAGAGCGTCGATTTTGCCCGAATTTGTCCAAACCTGGGGCCGAAATCCAAACCTGATCCAAACCTGCAAATTGAGGTTTGGATCAATTTTGAACCGTTTTCACCCCTATATATAGACTTTATGACCCCTTTTGAGTCATAAAGTCTATATATAGATATAGTGATCCAAACCTGCCAAACCTAATAGTAAAACTAAAAGAGTATAAAAATAACAGCTTATATAGAAAATGGTTTGGCAGGTTTGGCAGGTTTGGATCAGATGCCTGATGGAGGCCTTAAAAAATGGCATTTCTTAAGGTTGAACGATGTTAAAAGATAGATTTTCTTAAGGTTAGGCTACCTTAAAAAATGACTAATTTTAAGATTGGAGGCCGCTTCCGACCGGTTTTTTGCCCTAACCGGATGAGTGGCCCGCCCGTTATCGTCGGCGAATGCGACCGGCCGTCAGTCTTGCGCAACCGGCTACCCGTCCGGCCTGAATCGCCGATTGACGGGAGCGGATGGGAGTCGAACCCACAGCCGCCTACTATGCGTAGCCGGCCACTTATTTTGAAGACAAGCCTGACGGACGCACGCAAACGCCGACGCTATCGGCCGTTAATCTACGTAAAAACCGCAGATTGGCGGCCGGCTCAGTGGAGGCTGTCATGCGAATGTCGGATGCGATTAGTGGCTTTTTGTTGTTCAAGTTGGCCGAGGGGTTGCGCCCGGCGACGCTCTCGCTCTATCGGCACCACCTGAATCAGTTCGCCGCCTGGGCCGATGACCCGCCGATCGAGGGGGTGAAGCCGGGCGATCTGACGGCGTTTCTCGCCTGGCTGCGCGAGGATTACCGGCCCGTCCGCACAAACGGCGATACCGGCCCGCTGTCGTCCCAGAGTGTCTATAACGCCTGGACGGCTCTCAAATCGTTTTGGCGATGGGCGGCGCTCGCGGTGGATATGCCCGATCCGATGGCCGGCAGGGTGCCGCGTCCGAAAGTCCAGAATGTCGAGCAGGTGCCCTTTTCGGCCGATGAGGTCAGGCGCCTCCTTGACGCGGCTCAGGCTCGACGGCGCGGCCGGGCCACGTCGAATGCGTATTTCATCCACGAGCTGCGCGACCGGGCAATCCTCCTCATGCTGCTCGATACGGGCATCCGGGCCGGGGAATTGGTGGCCCTGACCGTCGGTAACGCGCACCTGCCCAGCGGTCGAATCGAGATACTCGACGGCAAGGGCGGCAAGAGTCGCGTCGTGTGGCTCGGCGACCATTCGCGGCCTGCGCTGTGGCGTTACCTTCAGGAACGGCCGAACGTTGACCCCGGCGCGCCGCTGTTCCTGTCCGGTGACGGCCCGATGACCCGTTCGTGGTTGCGCAAACGGCTGGTCATCCTCGGCGAACGGGCGGATGTGCCGGGCGTCTATCCCCATAAATTCAGACACACGTTCGCCGTGCAATACCTGCGCAACGGCGGCGACGTCTTTACTCTTCAGGCGCTGCTCGGCCATTCGTCGCTGGCGATGGTGCAGCATTACCTGCGCCTCGCTCAGGCCGATGTGGAGCACGCCCACCGCCGGGCGTCGCCGGTGGATAACTGGCTGAAGTAGGCCACTCATCTTTACAACAGTAGAACAGGTATGCTAAAATACAGAGAGAACGTTTCAAGATGAAACATATTGTTAAGCAATGAGTATGCAATGCCATTTCAAAAAGGACAGTCAGGAAACCCAAAAGGGAGGGTTCCAAAGGAACGGGCATTAACGTCGATCCTTGAGGCCGAACTCAATAAAACTCTCGATGTGGGCGACGGTGTACGTGTCGCTCGAAAGCGGTTTATCGCTCAGATGATGACGCAAATTGCCACCGAAGGACGGGTTACGCTACCCAACGGCCGCGAGTTGTTTGTCTCAGATTTAGAAGAGCTATCCGGTATCCTCAAGTGGATTTACCGGCACGTTGACGGCGAGAAGAAACAAATCGACGTAACTTCCGGCGGCGAGAAGCTCGGCGTTATCGGCATTCAGGTGGTCGCGCCGGATGACACACCCGCAGAATGACGGTTTTTACGAACTGACGGCCGCCGGACTGCTTCGCTATCATTTCCACCCCGGCCAGTGGCAGGCGTGGAACTCCACGGCGCGGCAGGTATGCGTCCTGGCCGGCACACAGGGCGGCAAAACCTCATTTGGCCCGCCGTGGCTGCACCGGGAAATCCAGACGGCCGGGCCGGGCGATTACCTGGTCGTCACGCCGTCGTTCCCCTTGCTCGACAAAAAAGCTTTACCCGAATTTCGTAAATTGTTCGAGGAGTATCTCGCGCTCGGCCGTTACGTCGGCAGTCCGTCGCGTCGATTTGAGATTAGCGAGGTTGGCCAGCGGCGATTGTGGGGCGATAGCGGCCGGGCGTACAGGACGACGGTCTGGTTTGGTTATGCTACCGACCCCGATAGTCTGGAGGCGGCGACGGCGAAGGGCGCGTGGCTGGACGAGGCAGGGCAACCGTCGTTTAAGGCCGAGTCGTTCGAGGCCATCATGCGGCGGCTCGCGATTCATCGCGGCCGGGTGCTGCTCACGACCACGCCATACTATTGGGGCTGGCTGAAGGCGCAGTTTTGGGACACGCCGGGCGACGACGTGGATTTGATTCGTTTCGAGTCGATTATGAATCCGGCGTTTCCGCGCGAGGAGTGGGAGCGGGCGCGGCGTGCTCTTCCGCCGTGGCGGTTCGACATGTTTAACCGGGCGCGGTTCACGCGCCCGGCGGGGTTGATCTACGCCGCGTTCGATGTGGAGAGGCACACGTGCCGGCCGTTTCCTGTCCCTGCCGACTGGCCGCGCTACGTCGGTCTGGATTTCGGCGGGGTCAACACGGCGGCCGTCTTTCTGGCCGAATCGCCCGACGGGGTGTTGTACCTGTACCGGGAATATCACGCGGGGGAAGCGACGGCCGCGGGGCACGCGGCGGCGCTGCTGGAAGGGGAGCCGGGCGAGGCCGAGGCTTTCGGCGGCGCGCCGGGCGAGCAGCAGTGGCGTGACGAGTTTCGGGCGGCGGGGTTGCACGTTCGGCGGCCGGTTGTGTCGGACGTGGAGGTCGGCATCAACCGGGTCTACTCCCTGTTCGCGGCCGACCGGCTGCGCGTCTTCGACAGTTGCGACGGCGTGCTGGACGAACTCGCCAATTACAGTCGCGTGACGGATGAATCCGGCAATCCGCTGGAGGCCATCGCCGACAAATCGAGGTACCACCGGCTCGACGCGCTGCGCTACGTCGGCTCGTACCTGATTGACGAGGGCACGACGGAATCCGACTGGGTGGCCGCGCCAGATCCGCTGGAGGGGTTGTCGTTTTGACATACCGGGATGTGCGCGGCCCTGACGGTCGTATGTTGTTTCGATTCGACCCTGACCGCGATCTGATCGAGATTCGGGACCGGGGGCAGATGTATACCATCGACCTGTCGCAGTATCGGCCGCAGGCGGCGGTGATTGAAGGTGACCTGCGGCCACTTGACACAGAACAACCGTTCGCCTTATAATTGCGGCAACTGAATATTTTACTGAGTGCCTTGAGCGCCTTACCCGTCTGTGAGCGTCACGAACGCCGCGGGGTAGGGCGCTTTTTTCGTTGTACTGGTATGAACTTCTGGCAGCGTATTGGTAATTGGGTTGTGGGCCTCGGCGGGCGCGAGTTGGCGGCCGTCGAGGCCGTGCCTGTTGGGAAGGCCGACGACGGTCTCACGTCGTGGTCTGACGGCTCGATGGGGGCCAATGACCGCGATTATGCGACCATGCAGAGCCAGTACAGCGAGGGGCTGACCGCGTGGCGCACGAACCCGCAGGCGCGGCGGATCATCGAGATTACGACCGACCATGTGTTGGGCGACGGGTTTACGCCTGAGGCGCCGGGGCAGATGGGGCGGTTTCTGGGGCAGTTTTGGCAGCACCGGCAGAACCGCATGGCGTTGCGTCTGCCGGCCATTGTGGATGAAATTGGTCGCGCGGGTGACGTGTTCCTGGTGTTGTTCCGCAATCCGGGCGACGGCATGAGCTACGTCCGGCCTGTTCCCAAGTCGCAGATCATCAAAATTGAGACGGCCGAGAACGATTGGGAAACCGAGATCGCCTATCACGAGCGGCGCGGCCCCGGCGAGGAGCCGCGGGTATGGCTGTCGCCGTCGCACCCGGACGCGGCCGCGGCTGATGCGGTGATGGTGCATTACGCCATTAACCGGCCGGTTGGGGCGTTGTGGGGTGACGGCGATTTGGCGACGATTACGCCGTGGCTGTTGCGCTACTCCAAAATGGTTGAGGATCGCGTGCGACTCAATTGGGCGGCGCGAATGTTTCATTGGTTTGTGAAGGTTCCTCGATCGGCCGTTGCCGCCACACAGAAGAAGTATCAAAAAAACCTTCCCCAGCCCGGCGCGATTATTGTTCACGATGACCAAGAGGAATGGGACATGAAGACACCCAACCTCTCGATTACGCCGGCTCAAAACGACCTACAGGCGGTCAGAATGATGATCGCCGTGGGGGCGGGGCAGCCGCCGCATTGGCTGGGCGATTCGATGGACGTGAATCTGGCGACGGCGACGGCGATGGAGCGGGCGGCTATCCGGCACCTGAAGCGACGGCAGATGGAAATCGCCGATATGGTCATCGACCTGTGTTATGTGGCTTACACCCGCGCCCACGGGCTGGGAATGGCGCGGCGCGCGCCGGACAGGGGCGCGATTACTATCGCATTGCCCGACCTGAGCCGCGACGACAATCTGATGCTGGCGCAGGCGGGTGGCGAGATGGCGAGTGCGTTCGCCGGCCTGTCGGCCGCGTTGGGGACGGGCAGCCGGACGCTCAGGGAGCGAACGTTACGGATGTTCTCGCAGTTCATCGCCGAGCCGATGGACGCGCGCGAGATTCAGTCGATTCTGGACGAACTGGAAGCGGCGCGGCCGGTGGTTGCGCCCACGCCGGTTGAGGGTGAAGACGACACCGACGGCGACGATGAGCTTAGCGCCATCGGCCGCATATGGAGAAACGGTAATGGCCGGTAATACGGTTGAGATCGCGCGCGGGCCGGACGGCGACGAGGTGGTGGTCAACGGCGTGTTGATTCCCGGCGCGTCGCTGATGTTCCAGGACGCGCGGCGGGTCGTCGTGAGCATACCGACGGCCGAGGTGAGGACGACTATCCAGTCGCAACCGCGGCGGATCGCGCTGGGAGAGGATGAGGTATGACCGTTATGGATTTTCGCGCCGACGACGCGCCTGTCAGCGGTGTTTCGTCCGCCTTGCATCGATTCAACAGCTACGCCGCGCCCGGTCGGGTTGACCGGGCGCGGCATATCCTCTATGGCGTGAGCGCCATGCAGGCGGTTGAGGCTATTGGGCATCGGCTGATGATCGACCACAGGACGCTGGAACAGTTTACCGAGCTGGCCAACGCGGCCAAGAGCGGGCTGAAATCCCGCTTTACTCACCCTGGCCTGTCGGCCGACGGGCTGGGCAAACATTTGGGGCGGATGCGCAATTTTCGCATCGAGGGCGACCGGGTGCTGGGCGACCTGTATTTGAGCGAGACGGCGGCGCGGTCGCCGAGCGGCGATTTGCGGGCCTACGTTGAATCGCTGGCTGCCGAAGACCCGGAGGCGTTCGGCATGTCGGTGGTCGTGGACGGCTACGGCGCGTGGCAGTTGGCCAACGGCATGGAGCAGGACGACGACGGCAGCGGCAAACCGGCCGACGCGGTGGGGAAATACCCGGTCTTGCGTGTGGTTGGGGCCTATGCGGTGGACGCCGTTGACGAGCCGGCGGCCAACCGGGATGGGCTGTTCAGCGCGTTTCGCGGGACGACCAGCGAACTGGCGGCGGCCGTGTATCGGCTGTTGGATGGCTTCAATGGCGGCGATCTCACCGAGTTTGTGGGGCCGCTGTTTGAAACCGGCGAGATACCGGATGAATTTCGGCAGCTTGCCGACGAGTATGACATCGACGCGGGCAAGGCGCGGGTTTTCGCCGCGCATTATCTGGAGCACCGACGGCGGCATAACGCCCCGACGCGGCTCACATTGGCGGCCGAAGCCGCACTTATCCCTATGGAGAAAAAGCACATGGACGAGAGAGAGGTTCCCATGAGCGCGGCTCCGGCTACACCGACCGTCGCTCCCCAGGCCAATGTATGGCTCGACGCGCTTCAGGCGTCGTCTGCAAAGGCAATGATTCAGGCCAGCGGGCTGCCGGCCGCGATTCAGACGCGGCTTGAGCGCGGGCGGTATGACAGTCCGGCGGCCGTTGAGACGGCCATTGCCGAGGCTCGTACCGAGTTGGCCGCGCTGCAGGAATTGCAGACGGTACAGATGGGGAACCGGCCGCCGCGCGGGCAGTTCCACGTCGGCGACGCGATGGACGACGCTCGCGGCATGGTCGAATATTTCTTTGGTGTTGACGGCGCGGCTGTGCCGCCGTCGAACATGCGTCATTTTTCCGACCTGTACGTCGCCCTGACCGGTGACGAGGAGTTCCGCGGCGTTTATGACGGGACGCGCGTCATGTTCTCGGCGGCGAATACGGCGACGCTGTCGAACCTGGCGGCCGATGCCATGAACAAGGTGGTCGTCAGCAAGATGGCGCTGCTGAATCGCTGGTACGAGCAGATCGTCAACGTTGTGCCCAACAACGGCACGCTGCATGACATCAATCTGATTACCGTCGGCGGAATCGGCACGCTGCCGACTGTGGCCGAGGGTGCGGCCTACACGGAACTGCCGGTGGATGACGCCAATGAGACGGCGCAGTTCATCAAAAAGGGCGGCTACGTGGGGATCACCCGCGAGGCCATCAAGAACAGCGACATTCTGCAATTGCAGGCTATCCCGCGCGCGCTGGCCTCGGCCGCTATTCGCACCCGGTCGCGGGCCATCGCCAACCTGTTCACGATGAACGCCGGGACGGGGCCGACGCTGGCTCAGGACGGCAAGGCGCTGTTCCATGACGATCATGGCAACGTGAATACGACGGCATTCGGTACGGATGCGACGGCATGGCGGGCGGCGCGTCTGGCGACGTACAAGCAGACGGAATTGGGAAGCGGTGCCTACATGGGTGTCTACCCGCGCTACCTGCTGATTCCGGCCGACCTGTATGATACTGTGCTTACCATTTTTGGCTATGGCGCGGGCCAGCCGACGACCTACACGCCTGAGGCGCAGGATCGCGGCATTTACGACCCGCGGCCGGTTCCTATCGTTGTGCCGGACTGGACGGACGCGACGGACTGGGCCTATATCGTCGACCCGGCGTTGTTCCCGGTCATCCACATGAGCTACTCGCAGACCCCCGGCGGCGGGCGTCATCCGGCGCCTGAGTTGTTCTCGGTTACGTCCGAGACGAGCGGGCTGATGTTCACCAACGACGTGCTGCCGATTAAGGTGCGCGATGAGTTTGCGGTGGGCGTGAGCGGCTATCAGGGCGTCGGCAAGCGCAACGTCAGCGGTTAATCAAGCTGAATTAGACGGAGTGGGGGAAGGCTCCCACTCCGATGGAGAAACGAACATGTTGGGTAATCATCTGCTTCTACCAATCAGTTTTTTGGATGCCGCATTGACGGCCAACCAAACCTATCGGCTGCGTCTGCCGTTCGGCGTGACGCTTGAGGGCGTTAATGCCGCCTGCGCCGCTTCGACCAGTTTCATTCTGGACATCGGCACGGCGGCCGACGCCGACGCGTATTTGAAGACCAAGACTGTCACCGGCGCGGCATCTACGACCACGATGTTCGGTCGGGCTGATTTCGTCGGCGGCGAATATCCGCACATCCCGGCCGGCACGGAGATTCTCGTCACCATCGATTACGACGGCGGCGATGGGACTGACGCGGCCGACGTGTCGCTGACGCTGATCCTGGCCGAGGGGTAGGGATATGAAATACACGAAGGCGCAGGTGGCGCGCCATCTGGGTGTTGATACCGGCAGCCTGATGGAGGTTGCTGAGCGCGGTGATCAGGTTGTAGTCATCCTGACCGATTACCGCAAATACGTCATCCCGGCGGTCGATCTGCCGGTTGAGGCCGCGGTCGAACCAACGACCGCGCCTAAAAAGAGTGTGACCCGGAAGTGACAGACCTGCGGGACGGCTGTTAGAAGCCGTCCCGCGTATTTGACTGTTATGGCTACCTTCTCCGCATCCACCGCCGCGTCCACCGACGACGGACAAGAAGCAGCCGGAACCGTCTCTCTCGGCGGTTCCAATATCAACGCCAACAGCGCGGCCCAATACATCGGACTGCGCTTCCTCAACGTCACCATCCCCAAGGGCGCCACCATCAGCGCGGCCAGCCTCGACCTCTACTTCGTCTCAACTGCCTTCGATGACCCCGACGTAACTATCTACGCCGAAGCCACAGACGACGCCGCCACATTCACCACCACCACCAACGACATGAGCGGCCGAACTTCAACCGCCGCCACCGTCAACTGGAATGCATCCAGCCTCGGAACCGGCGTCAAAACATCGCCATCCATCGTCAGCATCATACAGGAAATTGTCAACCGCGCCGGTTGGGTGTCCGGAAACGACATCGTCATCCTGCTCAAGGGCAACGGCTCATCATCCTACATCCGCGTCCGTGCCTACGACGACGGCGGCGGCTCCTACCCCACGCTCAACATCACCTACACCGCGTCATCGCCGGTGACGGTGACGCTCAGCACTCTGAGCCGTACGCTGTCGGCGATTACGTTGGCCGTGGCCCCCGGCGCGGTGGTCATCGGGGCGAATACCCTGAGTCGTGCGTTGTCGGCGGTAAGCCTGACGGTTACGCCGGGCGGGGTTGTCATTAGTGCGAGCACCATCAGCAGAACGCTGTCGGCCGTGCCGTTGGGGGTGGCGCCGGGCGGGGTGACGTTGACGTTCGACACGCTTTCGCTGTTGGCCGAGGCGCTGGATATTGCCGTCGGGCAGAGCGTGGCCCTGAGCGTGCTCAACGGGGCGGCGACGGTTCCGAGCCTGAACGTCGTACCCGGCGCGGCGGCGGTGCTGCTGGCGTCGCTGGGTCATATCCTGAGCGCTGATAGTCTGACGGTTGTGCCGGGGCCGGTTGTGATTGACGCGGCGACGTTGGCGGCCGTTCTGGAGGCCGTCACTCTGGGTATTTCGAGCATCGGCGGCGATGTGACGATTCTGTTGCAAACAATCGCGGCGGGGCTACTGCCGGTTGAAATCGGCGTGATACCGGGGGATATGGTGATTCCGCTCCAGACATTCGAGCCGACCCTGAATATCGAGCGGTTGCTTGTCTTCATGATGCTGGGATGTGTCATGCTGGGCGACCGGGCCAATTATGGCGCGGCGGTCGGCGATTTCCGGCGTTATCTGGTCGCGGTCGATGACCGTGGGGGCTGCGATGAATAGCTACGATTTGGGCGATCAGGTGCGATTGTCGGCGGCGTTTACCGATGCCGACGGCGCGCCGGTCGATCCGACGGTCGTCACGGTCAAGTATTCCGATCCGACCGGCGATGTGACGGATCTGACCTATGGCGTTGATGTGGCCGTCACGCAGGAAGCGGGCGGGTCGTACTACGTCGATTTCGTGCCCGACCGGGCTGGCCAATGGCGTTATCGGTGGGAATCCAGCGGCGCGGTTACGGCCGCGGCCGAGGGGTCGTTTCTGGTAAAGAGGAGCTCATTTTGAACGCATTACAGGCGTATATCGGGCTGCAACTGGTATCCGAGTACATTGCGGCGTATGACGACGCCGAGGTGAAAGGACATTTTAACGAGCTGGTGCTGCGTCTTCAGGCGCTGGAAAACGAGGCGCAGCGACAGGCAACAACGACGATTGACGAAAGCGGGAATATCACCATCGGCCTGAATTCCATAGGCGTTCAGGGCGTGGCGGTACCGGCTGAATAACGAGGTGAAATTATGGCTCAAGGCGATGGGGCGCTCTACAACGAATTCAAAGAGGAATTGTTCCTCGGCAATATCAACCTGTACGGGCACACGCTCAAAATGATTTTGGTGACCGGCTACACGCCGAACATCGATTCGCACAACGGCTATTCCGATGTGTCGGCTAGCGAGGAGTCGGGCACGGGTTATACGTCGGGCGGGTCGACCCTGGGCAACAAGGGGGTCACGAAGGACACAACCAATGACCGGGCGAAATTTGACGCCGACGATGTGACCTGGACGGGCCTTAATGTCGGCACGCCGTCGCACGCCATTCTCTACGACGATTCGCACGCCTCGAAGTGTCTGGTGGCCTATTGGGAGGTGACGACGCCGACCAATGGCGGAAACTACACGCTCCAGTTCGGGGCGAATGGGATCATCCTGCTGACATGAGTTTTCTATTCGATTTGTCCAACGCCGATTACGGCGTCCATCGGCGGTCTCTGCTGCGTCTGCTCATCGGCGACACGGTGGAGGGCGACGGGCCGCGGCCGAATCGGGCGAATTTTCAGGATGAGGAACTCGACGCATTTGCGCTGCTGGAGGTTGACAATCTGGAGCGCACGGCGGCGCGGGCGATTGAGGCGCTGGCCGCGCAGTGGGCGCGGTATGCCGGCAGCTACCGGCTGGGGCCTGAATCCGAGGAGATGCGGCAATCGGCGGCGTTTGCCGACCGCGCCAAGGACATGCGCGCGATTCACGGGTTCACGACTGTTGACGACGGCGACGGCACGGCCGACAGCGGTATTGTCGATTGGTCAGGTGTTTACAGGGATTGGGTAGGCAGATTCTAGAGGTGTAATTATGGCGAGAGTTCCAATCACAGCTACGGCGGTGCCGGATACCGGGCTGAACATCACCGACGCGAGTTTTGCGACGTTGGGGGTCGGGGCGAATAACGGCGTGTCGTTCCCCTATGATAGCAACAATCGCATCATCCTAAAAAACGACACGGGTGGTGCGGCTACATTTACGGTGAAGGTGCCGACACCGACGATCTACTCCAATGTCGGCGTGACCGTGCCGGACATGACCGTTTCCGTGGCTAACGGCAAGACGTATGAGTTTAAGGCGGTTAGCCTGAACGTCGGGCGGCAGTCGGACGGTTCGATTTATATCGACTGCAACGTTGGCGGCAAGGTGCTGGTTACGAACTGATGGCACTGGTATCGGCCGCTCGTTCATTGCGTCTGTCGCAGACCTGCGATGTGAAGCGCGTGCCGTCGGGCAGTAATCCGGCGGCGCGCGAGACGATGGTCGCCGGGCTGCGGTGCAGCGCGGTCTACCCGGCGTCGCAGGAGCAGGCCGAGCGGGCGGGCATGGCGTTGGCGGTACGTCTGATGGTTGTCTATACGGCCGATGAGACGTTTTTTCCGGATTGGCGGCTCGTCACCGGCGGTGTGGATTACCGGATTCGAGCGGTGAGCCGCTGGCCACGCGGCGACGCGCAATTTGTCGAGCTGCTGATAGAGGAAGAATAACGATGCTGGATTGCAGCTGGGAACCGGGCACGATTGGCGAATTTGAACGGCTGAGCCGTTTGGCGCAGTCCAATCGTGGATTTCTCCAGGAGATTGCCGACACGTCGGCCGCCGGGTTGCTGGGTCGTGTAGTGGCCGCGGGCACGCTTCAGCTGCGCGATTTGGCGGCGGGCGCCGCGCCGGTTGATACGGGTACTCTCAGGAGCGCCCACCGGGGCGAGCTTGAGCCGTTTGGCGAGGGCGTGCAGGGTACGGTGTTTATCGACCCTGATGCGCGAAACCCGGTCAATCGCGGCCAACCGGCCATCTATGGCGAGGTTTGGGCCGACCGGTTCGGCAACTGGTTCGAGAACGTGATGAACATGCATGCCGATTCGATTTTGGACGGCATGGAGCAAACTATTATGAACAGGATGGATGACCTATGGCTTTAGGATTGAGCGGGCCGTCGCTGCCGGAAAATACGGTCAACGATTGTCTAACGCAACTGACGGCGTTGGTCGGCGGGGTGGCCGGGCTTGACGTGGCCTATGGCTACCGGACACAGCGCACGGAGTTGCGGACGCAGGCCGTCATCACATCGATTTCGACCGTGCCGGGCGATACGCCTGACGGGCTGAATATGGCCTATGACTACCTGATCGACATTCAGGTGCGTATCGATGGCGACTATCAGGCGGCCGAGCAGGATTTGAATGCCGTCTGTGATGGCATATGGCGCGCTATTTGGGGACCGAACGGTTCCAGTTGGTCGAACTGCTATCCGTTTGCGGCCGACCAGAAGCCGCCTTCATCTCAGGAGCTTGTCAACTGGCGACGTGGCCTGTTGTACGTGCGAATCATTCCGTATTAGAGAGGTAAATCATGAGTATTTCACAGACCAATATTCCCAAGGCAACGCAGGTCACGATCACCGTGGACGGCACTGCATTTCAGGATCAGACGACGGCGATCAATCCGTCGGGCGGTGAATTCGGCGTAAATACGCTCACCGCCATTAACGGCGATACGTTCACGCAGACCGGCGACAAATCGGCGCGCAGCTTCGAGTTCACCTCGATCTACACCGACGGTGAGGCGAGCGACCTGTGGCCGGTGCTGGACGGCAAGCACGGCGACGACGTGGTGATCGTCTACAAACCGAAGGGGGCGGGGTCGGGCACGACCTTTACGTTGACCGGGCTGCTCTATCGGCTGGACATTCCGGCCGTGTCGTCGGATGCGAATTCGATGAGCTACACGTGGGCAGTGTCGGGTAACGTCGTCGTCAGCTAATCGGAGGTTTTTATGACCGAAGAATATTTGTCTCTCGACGGTGTGGGGGAATCGCCCCTGCCGGATTACCCCGGCCGGATCGTGTTCCCCCACATCATGACGCTGCCGATGCACAAACGGTGGCAGGCGTTCGTCAACAACCGGCCGACGGCCGACGCCGACAGCCCGCGGGTGGGCATCGTGTTCACCGGCGTGGCGGCCGATGCGGCGAGCCGGATCGCGTTCTCGTATGAGGATGTGGAATTGGCGCTGCTGTTCGGCAAGCTGGATGTGACCGGGCCGGACGGCAAGAAGCTGACCGTGAAAACGTCCGACGACCTGCCGCTGCCGGTGGCGGCGTGGATAGCACGCTGCTACAGGGAGTGGGAGAACGCTCAGTTGTTTTTTCGATGGAATGTCGGTGCGGATATGGCTGCACCGGACAGCGCCGCATGACGTACCCGCGCCCTGGGCGTTGGAACTGGCCGAGCGGTGCCGCCGCTACCATGTCCTGCCCGGCGCGGGGGGAGCATACGACCAGGACGAGGTGCTCATGGCGGCCATCGAGCAGGCTATCGGCGTGAGCGAACTGTTTGAGGCCGACGGCAAGACGCTGTTGTCAAACGAGAAACTGCTGGAGATGCATACCAGGTTATCGGCCAAGGCCGGGGCCTTTGTCGAATTGGTAAATAAACGAGAGCATGACAACACGCAACCTTGAGCTAAACCTGCGGGCACGGGCCGACACCCGCGACATCGAGCGGCTGGGGCGGGAAACCGACCAACTGTCGGCGGCGTTGCGGCGGTCGGCGACCGCGTTTGAGGAGGCCAATAACGACGCGCGCAAGCTGGCGCAGACGTACGGCCAGCTATCGCAGGAAGAGCGCGAGCAGATTCAGGGCGCGTCGAAGGTGGCCGCGGCGGTCAGCAAGGCGGCCGAGGCCCGCGAGCGGGCGGCGGCGGCGGCGGCTAACGCGGCGACGGCCGAGAGCCGGGCGCTGGCCTCTCAGCAACAGGTGGAGCAGGCGGCCCTGCGCACGGCGGCGGCCGAGGAAACGCTCGCCTCTAGACGAGCGAACACCGAGGCGAGCGTCTCACGCGCGGCGCAGGCCGAGGAGAAGCTGGCGCAGGAGCGGCAGCGCACGTTCCAGTCGACGGCCAAGAGCGAAAAAGTCGAACTGGATGTTGCCCGCGCCCGCGAGCAGTTGCGCGTGGCGACGGTTCGGGCCGAGCAGGCCGAGCGACGCATGGCCGAGACGCGCAAATCGTCGGGGCTGGCGACCGACATCGTGCGCAAGCAGGTGCAGGCGCTGGTCACGGGCGGCGCGCTGTTGACGGCCGGGCGGCAACTGTTGCAGTTCGGTCGGGATTCAGTTATGGCCGCGTCGGACGCCGAGGAGGCTTCGGCCAAGTTCGAGCAGGTTTTCGGCACATTGGCGGGCGGTGTGCGCGATGATTTGCAGGGGATGGCCGATTCCAACCGGCGCTTTATCGGCGATCTGACCGGTTTTGCCTCGACGTTGCAAAACACGTTCGTGCCGCTCGGATTTGCCAGAGAGGAAGCGGCGGGGCTGTCGAAGACGATCACGCAGCTGGCTATCGATCTGGCCGCGTTCAACAATTCCAGCGACGCCGAGGCGGTTGAAAAACTGACCTCGGCGATTGTCGGCAATCACGAGGCGGTGCGCAGCTACGGTATCGTGATTACCGAAACCGTGCTTAAGCAGGAACTGGCGCGGATGGGCGCGCAGGAACTGACCGGGGCGCAACTGGAGGTTGCCAAGGCGCAGGCGCGGTTGAACGTCATCATGCGGTCGACGGCCGACGCACAGGGCGCGGCCGTGCGTGAGGCGGGCAGCTATTCAAATACGTTGAAGGCGTGGGACGCGTCTATTCAGAGTTTGAAGGTGAGTTTGGGAACCGGGCTGCTGCCGCTCATGACGGAGTTGACCGACGCAGCGATCCGTGCCGTTGATGTGTTGAGCGCCGGGGATGCTTTTAAAGCTCCGGTTGAGGCGTCGGTCGCGGCGGCCACGTCGATCGAGGAGGTTGTCGATGCCGCACGTGAAGCGGAGCGGCAACTGGACAATCTGGATTTCTGGAGCTTCCTGAAGATCAATTCCACCTCGTTCGTCGGCCTCGACCTGGCCGAGAAGCAGATTACGCGTATCGGTGAATTGTCGAGCGATGTAGGGGAATTCCAACGGACGATCCTGAGCGAGTTCAGCCGCATGGAAATATCCACGCTGGCCGACAGTCTGGGGGTCGATCAGAACTGGAACCTGGACGAAACGACGGCGGCTATCTATCGTCGGATTAAGGCGATAGAGGCCATGGGGCAGGCTCAGAGCGAGGCGGCTGAAATGGAGGCTGCCTGGCTGCGGGCGCAGGAGAGGGCCGCCGCGGCCAGTCTGGCCATGCAGACGGAGGATATTGTCCCGGCCTGGATGGATGAATCCAAAACGCGGGGCGCGATGGACGCCATGGCGGCGTGGGCGTCCGAGTTGGGTGAGTTTGCCTATGCCTCGCAGGTGGCCGCGGCCGCGCAGAAGGAATTTAACATCGCGTTTGGCGAATCGTTTAACGCGGCGCCGGTCGATGATCTGATCGCCGCGCAGCAGGATTTACAGGCGGCTACCGGCGAATGGCGGACGGCCACTATCGACAATTCCGGCGACATCGCCGCGATTCAGCGGCAGCTTGCGGCGGATTTGACCGCCGCCCAAAAGAGCGAACTCCAGAAGCAGCTTAAAGACCTCGACAGTTTCAGTGACGAATATTTGGAGATTGTCGGGCGGCTGGAAGGCGATTTGTCCGACAAGCAACGGGCTGACCTGTCGCAGCAGTTGGCGGCGCTGGAGGAGCGGCAGGGGCAGACGACCCGCAACTACACCGGCGACGCCGAGGCGGCTGAGGACGCGCGGGATGCCATCATTGCCGCAAACAAGGCGATTCAGGATTCCTATTACGAGCGGGCCTATAACTCGATTGCCGCCCGGCTGATTGAGGAGGGCAATTTCGAGCAACTGGCCGGTATTGCCGTCTCGCTGGGCATTATGACGCAGGCCGAGGCCGATCTTCGTACGCAGTATGCCGAGACAGTGGGGGCGCTGGATACCCTGACCCAGAGCACGGCGTTTTATGGGCTGACAGCCGGGCAGCAGGCGGGGGCGATCAAGTCGTTGGCCTCCGGCATCTATGAGACGGCGGCCGCGGCGCTACAGGCGCAGCAGAATCTCCAGAGCACGCAGGACTTCTTCAGCCAGGCGCCGGATTCGTCGCAGGTCGGTGACTACTACCGGGGGCTGGCCCAGGAGTCGGGGGCCGACAAGGGCATCACAACGACCGTCGGGGTGGTGATTGACCCGGCGTCCAAAATTGAATTTCGCGGCTATCGCGGCGAATTGGAGGATTACGACGCGGCCATTTACAAGACGACTGTTGAATCCGATAGTACGGAGGCCGAACAGGATTTCGAGGATATGAAAACCGTCCTCAAGGAGTTGACCGACAGCACCTGGGTGATCAATGTGCGCTATGCGACGACGGGCGCGGCGCCGACCGCGGGGGACAGTCCGCTTCCTCCGGACGCGCCACAGCCCAGAAGCCGCGACCGCGGGCGTAACGCGTCCGGAGCCTATGTTGATTTGGTCGTCAATAATTACGGCGGCGGCGATGTGGGCGGGTCGGTCAAGGCCGGGGTGCTGGCCGCATTCAGGAGTTTATAGTGACTGTATCTTATTTGCCCTACGGCTACATTGACCAATTCGACGGCCTGAATCTGCGTACGTCGCTGGTGAAGCCGCTGCTGTGCCGGCTCAAATCACCGCGCACGGCGCGGATTCTGACGCTGGCCAACGGCCGGGCGGTCAACGCAGCGAGCACGACGGTTAAGCCAATATTTCCAATCGATCAGGAACTGGAGTTGCTGATTCACGGCACAGGGCCGGGCGACGGGGGCATGATCGATTCTTTGCTCTCCGACATCATGAGCAAGAGCGGAGTGCAGGGAGCGTTGCGCGTGCGCGTACCCAGCGGCGCGCGTACCTGGTCGGCTCAGGCCATTTTCGATTATGGCGAAATCGTTGATGACGGCCAGATGGATGACAGTGAGGTAGTCAACTGGGCGATCGTTCGATTGTATTTCAAGCAGCTGGAGTTGTTCCATGACTGATTGGGGCCGGGCACAACTGCGGGTCTACGATGGTCTCGGCCGACAGATTTACTATACCGAGGACATCATTGAGGCGCAGGGCAATCGGGCGTGGCATGAGATCGGTCGCGGCGCGTCGGTGACGGTGCCATTCATCGGCACGAATGCCGATTTCATCTTCGACCGCGACCGTCGCGTGACCGTCACGGTCATCAATACCCGCGCGATGACGGGGCACATCATTGCCGATTTCATCATTGAAGCAACATCGATTGAAGAGCATTCGTTTCAGGATGGCGGCTCAGGCACGGTAATTAAAGCTAGTGGTCGGGATGCGATTAAGGAACTCAGCGATATACCGGTCGGGTTGCGGCATATCTCCAAATACCGCGCCGGTGGCACACCGACGGCCGTCGACAAGACGACATTGCAAATGAATGCGACCGATACCGCCGCCTACGCCAATACGTCGTTGATTGGCTGGACGGTGGAATTGGCCGACGGCAATTGGTCGGAGATCACGGCGCATACGGCCGGGGGGCTGCTGACCATTGACCCAGCGTGGCAAGTGAATGTCGATGACGAGGCGGCCGCCGCGCCCCCTGTGCAGAAGTTCTCCCTGTATGGGGCGGCGTTCACCGAGACGAGCGGCGCCAATACCGACGTGAAGCTGGCCATGAGCCGTGTTATGGGTACTAAAAACGGCTGGGGTCTGTACGGCAGCTATGATTCGACGACCAACGGCTCGTTTGTCGCGCCGGGGCAGGAAGCCAGCATATTAAAGGCACTCCAGTTGATTGCGGTGCAAAGCGGTGAATATTTCGTTCGGTCGTTCGAGGGTTTCCGCCGCCTTCAATGGCGGCGTGAGGTTCCGGCGCTTACCCATCCCCAGTACGGCTATCCACTGAATCTCGTGGTCAACGACAACTACGATGCATTCCGTGAGGCTGTCATCCTGCCCGGCGCGAGATTGAGCTATGACGCCAACGAGCGGGTTACGCGGGTTAAGCCAACCGGCTCCGGCAGCGGCGACAAGGCGCTGACGTTAAAGGATTTGCCGGCCGGCTTTCCGGTGGCCGCCGGGTATTCGATTGACGGCGCGTATCTGGTTTATACCGCCGGGGAAGTCGGCGGGTATGCGGCGCGCGATCTGCGCCTTGACGGGATTGGCCCGGCGTCGGACAGCGCCGCGTCGCGCCAACTGGCGGCCAAGGCGCTGTATAACGCCGCGCTCCTGTGGTTGAGGGAGCACAATGACGAACGGCTGAATCTGGAATGCGAGGTGCTGTCGGCCATTCCTATTGAGCCGGTGACGTATGTCTACGTAACCAATCCGGATTACGCACTGGACAATACGCTCATGTACGTCCTGGACGTGACGGCGACGTACCGTGACGGCATGTTGCTCTACAGGCTGCAACTGTCGGATAAGAAGGCTCCGTTCCTGACGGACGAACGGCTGCTGGCCGAGGCCATCCGAAAAACCGACAGACAACTGTTCTATACCAACGCCCCGGCGCGTAACAGCCGGTCGCTGGACAGGAGCAAGGGCGGCAGCGGCGGCGGTGCCGCCCACGAAGCGGTGACATCCGGCAATGCGGCTATCAACGTGGCGACGGGGCAGGTCGTCTCTCTCCAGCTGGCCGGGCCGTCGGGACTGGAGGTCGCCGGTACCGGATTGCGGCTGGCCGATACCGTGGCCGGTGACGGGTTGGGGATTAGCAACAAGGTGCTGAGCCTGAACATCGGGGCAACCAGCGGGCTGCTGATTTCAGGCGACAGCCTGAGCATGGGCACGCCGGGCACGCTGTCGGCCGCGTCAACCAACCTGCTACAGTCAGGCAGCCATACCCACGCCGTCACCGCGACCGACAACGCCAAGGCGACGGTCGGCACGCTGCTGAAAGGGACGGCGGCGGGCGATTTGACATTGCGCAACCTGACGGCCGACAAGGCGATTACGCCACGCATTGAATCGACCGGGTCGATTACACTCGACCCGGCTACGAGCCTGATTTTTGCCGCCGGTAATTTGTCGTTCGTCGGGGCGCGACAGATCGTGACCGATTCGGGCAGCCTGACGCTGGCCCCGGCGCAGTCGCTCATCATCGACCCGCCGGACAACGTGATGCAGATTAACAGCGCGGTAACGCTCAAGACCGCGCATTGGGCCAGCGGGTTTCTGGGCACGGGCTGGGGCCTGACCTACGACGGTGTATTCGACGCGCGCATGATAACGGCCGACGAGCTGCATGTGGCCGCGTTCATCGCCGACACGGCGCGGGTGAAGGTCGGGTCGGAATACATCACGCCGTCGATGGGGCTGCTCTCGCGCAACTTCACCATCCCAGCCGTTA
>NZ_DAOMPS010000053.1:0-27644 GCF_035444905.1 Thauera sp. | reverse complement strand
TTCTTTTCATCGACGGAGTACGACCATGAAGTCCAAAATTTTAGCGGCTAAAAAACTGCTCGTGTCAAGCCCTGAGCGCAAATCGCCCAGGGCTTGAAACTCTATATGGGACGCGAGGTTAGCTCTGTTTCGGGCAGTTTGGATTGACTGCTGCGTTGTGGGCTAGGTGCCACATAAGAGCGATGAGGAAGAAAGCCGGAGCGCGTTGCATCGGGGGACGTTTCCCAACAGCAGGCCGACTTGCCTTTCTCCTTTCTCTATAGTAGCCCAACTGCCCCCGGAACGACAAAGCGCAGCCTCAGGCTGCGCTTTGTCGTTGAAGTGGCGGCAAGGTCGTCAGGTCTGTTTCTGCGGAACGACCTTGGCGGTCGTTCCTTTCCTGAATCCACGATCCCCCGCCATGAATGCCTCCAGCATGTGCGGGATCAGCGTCGCCGCATCGACCGTTTCGCCGTAGGTCTGCGCATGTAGCGCGGCATAGCGGTCAAGGTCTGTCTTCAAGCCAGCGGGACATGCGAAGGTCAGCTTGACACTCTCGGTCTTCGGCAGCGGCCCCAGCCGCAGCTTCTTGGTCGTGCTCATCGCATCGCTCCCCGGTTGAAGAACAACGGTTGGTACGGCCGAAGCACGAGATCGCGGTTCACGATGATGCGAACCGGCAGGCCCGGCCGCTCGGTCAACGTCGGCTGGATGTTCATGTTGCGCCGGGTCATCTCCTGGCCTACCTGGTTCACGCTGTCCTGCAAACTGCCCTGTCCGGCGATGATGACGCGGTTGCCGTCCTGCCGGTTCTGCGGCGCGGCCAGCTCGGCGCCCACGCCCAGCAGCGTGGTCAGAGCCGCGCCGGCAAAAACGCGATCCCAATGCCAATCGACCCCATCCTCCAGGCCGGCATAGCCGGCCGGGTCGGTACCCGCCAGGTTGTCGAGCGTCAGCGAAGACGTGTCCGGCAGGATGATGCGGTTCCACACCACCTGCACGCGGCTCTGCCCGTAGCTCACCTGGCTGTTGTACTTGCCCATGAGGCGCGAACCCTGCGGGATCAGCAGGAACTTACCCGTGGCCGAGTCGTAGACAGGCTCCGTCACCGTGCCGATCACGTCGCCCGGCAGGTCGGACTTGATACCCGTCACCAGCGCGCCAGCGATCACCGTTCCGGCCATGACCTGGTACGGCGAAGCCGGCAGGGTCAGTTGGCCGGAATTGCGGGTTTCCGTAGAAGCGCCTTTCAGGAAAGCCTCTTTCTGGTCTTGTCGGTTCTGCACGGCGGTCGGGTCGGACGCGGATTGTTGAGTTTGTGCCGCCGTCGAGGCCGGCCCGGCGGCGAGCGGATCAAAGCCCGCCAAGGCCGATGCCGGGCCCGCCGCAGCGGCTTGCGCAGTCGCCGGTGCAGCGGTCTTGCCTGGATTGCCCGAGCGGAAGAACACCGTCGAGGCCGCAGCGGCATCGGCTTCCTTGCGCCGAGCATCCTCCGGGTCGTGGCCTGGCGGCGCATAGGCCGGTGTCACCGGCTGCTGTGACTTCACGATGGCCGGGCCGAGGTCGCCCGGCAGCGGTGGCCCCAGCTCCGGCACCTTCGCCGGCAGCTTGGAATAGTCGGAAGGCAGGCCGTCCAGCCCTTCGGACTTCGAGACGCGATCCACGTTGTACAGCTCGGTTTGCTCGCCCGCGCCGCGCCGATGCGGCTGCAACGACCAGATCGTGGCCCCAAGCACGGCGACCGACAGGCCGCCGGTGAGGATGGCTAGCGTGCGCCGATTCAACCGAGTCACCGGACGCGGCTGCGCGCGCAGCGCCATTGCCTCGGGCGCCACCTTGCCGGTCTGCGGCGCGGCATGGTCGGGAATGTCGTCCTGGCTCATGGTCAGTTCCTCCGCGTGCCATCCGTGCGCTCGATCCGCACCACGTCGCCCTTGTCCCCGCCCAGACGCAACTCGGCGGCGCCGAACAGGCGATCGACGATGTAGTACGGCGCACGGAAGCGGTAGTTCACCAGTTGCCCGTCGCCCTGCACACCGATCACGAACAGCGGCGGCAGCTCGCCCTGGGCGATGCCCGGCGGAAACTGGATGTAGACCTTCTCGCCGTCGTCGAAGGCGCGCAGCGGCTTCCAGGGTGGATTGCTGCCGCTGACCGCGTAGCGGAAACGGATCTTCTCCAGCGACAGGCCGGCATCGACCGGCGCGGCGGCGCTGGCCGCCTGCGCCTGGCGCTGCAAGGCCAGCATCTTGTCCTTCGGATACTCCCAGGACACCGACGCCATCCACGTCTTCTCTGTCGATGTCAGTTCCAGCAGGTAGGTGCGCCGGCTGGTGGTGATGACCAGATTCGTCTTCAACCCCGAGCGAATCGGCTTGACCATCACATTGACGCGCAGCGCATCGCCGCTGCCGCTGGACGTGTCGCCGACGATCCAGCGCACGGTATCGCCAGCGGCCACCGTCACCAGTTCTTCACCGGGCTGGAGCGCGATCACGGTCACGCGGCCCACGGCCGCATAGACCTGATACAGCGCGCCGTCCGTGAAGGGCCACACCTGAATCGCGTTGACGTAGCCCTCGCGCGTCGGCGCAATGCGCGCTTCGGCGTTGGCGCGGGACACGCGCACGGTTTCATCGGCGGGTTCCGGCGTGGGCTTGGCATCCGGCACAGGTTTCATCTGCGCCGGCATCGGCAGCACCTGCGGCACGGCCACCACTTCGACAGGCGCAGGCGGCTCCGGCAGCGGCTGGGCCTGCACCGGCTCATCGAGCGAAATGGACGGCGGCGGCTTGCCCTGCGTGGCGCAGCCAGAAAACAACACGGTCGAAGCCAGAAGCATCACCGGCAAGGCGGATTTACGGAAAAGATCATTCATGGTTTTGCTCCTTCGTTTCCTTCCAGTTCGCGGCTCCATGACAGCCCATTGACGTAGATGCCCAGGGGGTTCTTGCGCAGGCGCTGCTCGGTGCGCGGCGTCTGCTGCACGATGGAAACCACGGCATTCCAACGTTCGGTGCGATCCAGCGCACCGTTCACAAAGCGCGTCTCCGTCCAGCGCACGTTGAACGAGGTGTCGCTGGCACGGGTCACGCTGCTGATCTGCACCGTCACCGACTCCTTGCCGATGCGCGCGAACGGATCGTTCACACGGGCGTACTCGTTGAGCACGACGGCGCCCTTGTCGGTCGTGTAGTCGTAGGCATCGAGCCAGTTCTGCCGCACCACGATGGGGTCGATGGACAGCGAGCGCACCAGGCCGATGAAGCGGCCCAGGTGGTAGGCGATCTGCGCATCGCTGGGCCGGTACGGCGTGGCGGCTTCGCCCACGGTACGCACCTGCCCAGCCTGATCGACCTCGATCACATAGGGCGTCACGATGGACTGCGCCGAGCGCCAGACCAGGCCACCGGCCATCAGCAATGCGAGAGCGAGGCAGCCGAAGGCCATCAGGCGCCAGTTCTTCGCCTGCACGCGCGGCGAGCCGATGCGCTCGTCCCAGACCTGGCCTGCGGCTTGGTACGGCGTGGCGGGCTGCGACGTGTCGGCGTAGCGCACCTGGGGTCTTTTGAATCGCATGGTCTATCTCCTTATGAGTCGGAATCGCGCAGGCTGGGGCCTTGGCTGGAGCTGCCGCCATCGCCACCGCGCAGCGTGTGGGCGGCAGTCGTCGCGGCATGGGTCAGTTGCTGCCTGCGATGCAGGCGCTTGGCCCAGGCGGGCTGTTCGGCAGCGGTAGGCGCTGCCGAATCGGCTGCGCTCTGCGGGCCACTGGATGCAGGGGCGTCATCCGGCCGGAAGGCAGCGGCGACACGCTCCTTCATCGAGCGCGCGCCATCGGCCACCTTCTGCCCGGCGGCCTGCGCGCCGGTCTTGGCGACATTGCCCACGCCGGCGGCTGCGCCTTTGAAGCCACCGCCAGCGGACGCGGAGCCGGCCTGAAACGCCGACTTCGCGCTGCTGGCGGCCCCGACGGCGGCACGTGCACCGCTGCCGGCCAGCTTGGCCGCAGCCGGAGCCATGCGCGCGCCGGCTGCGACAGCACCGCCGACGCCCGTGGCCGCTGCACCCACGGCAACCGCAGCGCCGGCCGCGCCCAGCGCGGCACCGGCCATCGCGCCCGCGCCGAGCTGCGGGCCACCCGACACCAGCCCGGCCGCAATGCCTGGCCCGAAGATGCCCAGCGCCAGCAGGGTCAGCGAGGCCAGCATGACAACGACCGAATGGTCGATGGATGGCTCGGCCGGCTGCACCTGGAACTCGGCGAACAGGCCCGAGCCAATGCCCACGATGACGGCCAGCACCAGCACCTTGATGCCCGAGGACACCACGTTGCCCAGCACCTTTTCTGCCAGGAACGCGGTCTTGTTCCACAGCGCGAACGGCACCAGCACGAAGCCCGCGAGCGTGGTCAGCTTGAACTCGATCAGCGTGATGAAAAGCTGGATCGCCAGCACGAAGAAGCACAGCAGGACGATCAGCCAGGCGAGGAACATCACGACGATGGGCGTGATGTTCACGAACACCTCAGGAAATCCCGCCATGTCGCCGATCTGCTTGAGGATCGGCGCCCCGGCGTCGATGCCGACCTTGGCCAGCCTGCCCGGTTGCAGGAAGTTCTCCATGCTCAGGGTCGAGCCGCTGGCGGTCAGGCCCAGGCCCGCGAACGAACGGAACACGATGCCGGCCAGCCAGTTGAAGTTGCCGATGATGTAGGCGAAGGCGCCGACGTACAGCACCTTGCGGATCAGCTTGGCGATCACGTCCTCGCCCTGGCCGGTGGCATGTCCCATCGCCCAGAAGAGCCCGGCGATGGTCATGTCGATGACGATCAGCGTGGCAGTGAGAAAGGCCACCTCGCCATGCAGCAGGCCAAAGCCCGAGTCGATGTAGCGCGAGAACGTATCGAGAAAACGGTCGATGATGGTCACGTCGTTCATGGCGAGTCCTCCTGCCCTGGCCCGTTGCCATCGGCGGGCTCATCGAAGCTGGGCGGAATCGGCGGCAGGTCGGCGGGCGTCTGGTACTCGCCGGGGCCGGCCTTGCCGGAGAGAAAGCGGCGCAGGTCGGCTTGCGCCACCTGCGCGCAGAACGCGCCGCCGTGCTCGCCCGCACGGCATTGCGCGCGCAGCGTGTGCAGCCGGGACGGGTCAGCGGCCAGTGCATCCACCGCGGGCGGCCGGTCGCAGCCGGCCAACAGGGACGTGAGAGCGAACAGGACGGGCGCGTTCTTCATGGCCGTCCCCGTCAGCGGTTGTAGAAATGGACGGGCTGCGGCGTGTACGGCGTGCCTTCGCCCAGGAAGCGGCGCGTCACCTCGCGCCCGCGCTCCGTGGCCGCGGCCTGCCTCGCCAGCTCCAGCGAGGCGGCCCGGTCTTGCGTGATCTGGAGCCGCTGCGTCTGGATCGACTGCTTGGCCTGCAGGGCGAGCAACTGGTTCATGGCCTGCATCGCCTGCAACGCGCCCTCCGCCGACTGGCTCTTGCCCACGAGGTCGGCCAGCACGCTTTCGTCGTCGCTCAGGTTCTGCGACGCCTGGGCCTGCATCTGCATGGTGGTTTGCAGGCCGTTGAGCGTGTTCTTCCAACGCTCCTGCGCATCGAGGTACATCTGATTGCCGCTCACCGTGGCGGCGTACTTCTCGGGGTACAGGCGCGAAAACTCGCGGTCGATGTTCGTCACGTCGTAGGCCAGGCCTTTGGCCTGCGCGATGAGGCGCTGGGTGGTCGCCAGGTTCGCGCGCAACTGGCCCACCACGCTGGACGGCAGGCTGGCCAGGTTGCGCGCCTGGTTGATGAGCATCTGCGCTTCGTTCTGGAGCTGGCGGATCTGGTTGTTGATCTGCTCCAGCGTGCGAACGGCGGTGAGCGTGTTCTGCACCAGATTGGTCGGGTCGAGCACGATGTCGCCGACGCCGAACAGCGCGTGCGCGGGCTGCGCGATGCCGAAGGCGAGCACGCAGGCGGCGGTCAACGCGGCGAGCTTGGGAGCATGGGTTTTCATGGGTGGTTCTCCTGCGGATGGGTGGGAACAAAGGCGGCGCCCGGCGGCGTGCCGGGGAAGTCACGCAGCAGCTCGGCCGCCCAATCGAGGCTGCGGTGGCGCAGCCATGCGGCTGCGAACGTGGAAGAAGCGGTGGAAGCCACGGTGAGCACCGCGTCGATGTCGCGCTGGTCTTGCGGCGTGGAAGCGCCCGCGAAGGCCAGCACCGCCGGCCCCAGGTCAAGGTCGAACAGGCGATTGCCGAGACGGGATTGGTAGTAGTAGTCGCGCTTGGGCTGCGCGGTGGCGACGATCTCGATCTGCCGGCTGTTGAGGCCGAAGCCTTCGTAGATCGTGCGAATCTGCGGTTCTGTCGCCTGCGGATTGGCCAGGAAGATGCGGCTGGCGCAGCTCTCAATGATGGCCGGCGCGATGCTCGAATCCTTGATGTCCGCGAGCGACTGCGTGGAGAAGATGACGCTGACGTTCTTCTTGCGCAGCGTCTTGAGCCACTGGCGAATGCGCGCGGCAAACGCGGGCTCGTCGAGGAACAGCCACGCCTCATCGAGGATCAGCAGCGTCGGCGCCCCGTCGAAGCGCTCATCGAAGCGGGCGAACAGATAGCGCAGCACCGCCTGCACCGCAGCCTTGCTGTGCATTAGCTCTTCCATCTCGAAGCCTTGCACGTCGGCCATGCCCAGTCGGTCGCGGTCGGCGTCCAGCAGCTTGCCGTGGGCACCGCCCAGCACATAGGGCGCGAGCGCCTGGCGCAGCGCGTTCGATTGCAGCAGCACCGACAGGCCGGTCATGGTGCGCTGTTCCACCGGCGCACCGGCAAGGCTGCCAAGTGCCGACCAGACCGCCGCCTTTTCTTCGGGGCCGACGGCGACACCTTCGTGCAGCAAGCGGCCCTCGATCCATTCGGCGGCCCAGGTTCGGTAGCCATCGCGGTCGATGCGCGCCAAGGGCTGGAAAGCGATCTCGCCATCCAGCCCGAGGTCGTAGTGCTCGCCGCCGAGGCCCAGGATCGTGGCGCGCATCGAGCGCCCCATGTCGAACGCGAAGATGCGCGAGCCGCGATAGCGGCGGAACTGCATCGCCAGGGTGGCGAGCAAGACCGACTTGCCCATGCCGGTCGGGCCGGCCACCAGCGTGTGGCCCACGTCGCCGATGTGCGTCACCAGCCGGAACGGTGTCGCGCCTTCGGTGCGCGTGACGATCAACGGCGGGCCGTCGAGGTGTTCGTTCTTCTCCGGCCCGGCCCACACGGCGGACACCGGCATCAGGTGCGCCAAATTCAGCGTCGAGACGATGGGCTGGCGCACGTTCGCGTAGGCATGCCCCGGAATCGAGGACAGCCACGCATCCACGGCGTTGAGCGTTTCGGGGATGGTGACGAAGCCGCGCCCCTGGATGACGCGCTCCACCATGCGCAGCTTTTCATCTGCCACGGCGGGATCGGCATCGAGCACCGTTACCGTGGCGGTGAGGTAGCCGAAGGCCACTTGATCGCTGCCCAGCTCCTGCAAGGCGGCGTTCGCGTCGGCGGCCTTGTTGCTGGCATCCGTGTCCACCAGCGGGCTTTCCTGCTGGAAGATCGTTTCGCGCAGCAGCGCGATGACGTTCTTGCGCTTGGCGAACCACTGGCGGCGCAGGCGCGACAGCTCTTTTTCCGCTTCGGCTTTGTCGAGGCAGAGAAAGCGCGTACTCCAGCGGTAGGCAAAGCCCAGGCGGTTGAGGTCGTCCAGAATCCCCGGCCAGGTCGAGGTCGGGAAGCCCCGCACTGTCGCAATACGCAGGTGCTGGTCGCCCAGCATCGGCGCGAGGCCGCCGACCAGCGGGGCATCGGCCAGCAGCGCATCGAGGTGAAACGGCACTTCAGGTACGCCCACACGGTAGCGCCGCGTCGAGATAGCCGCGTGCAGGTAGGTCAGCGTCTGGCTGTCGTCCAGCCAGGCAATCTCCGGCATCACGCCATCAAGCAGGTCAAAGACGCGATCTGTTTCCGCGATGAAGGCGGTCAGTCGCTCGCGCCAGTCCACGCCTTCGGTGGGACGGTTCTCGTACAACATGCCCGCCGCGCGGGCGCGGGATTCCTCGGGCGGCAGGTACACCAGCGTCAGGTGGTAGCCGCTCTCGAAATGGTTGCCCGATTCCTCGAACGCTGCCCGGCGTTCCTCGTCCACTAGCCAAGACAACGGTTCGGGAAAGTCGGAATGTGGGTAGTCGGCCGCAGCGCGGCGCTCGGCCTCGATGAACAGCGCCCAGCCCGAGCCCATCCGGCGCAGCGCGTTGTTCAAGCGGGCCGACGTGGCGATCAGCTCGCCTTGCGTGGCGCTGTCGAGGTCAGGCCCGCGAAACCGCGCCGTGCGCTGGAAACTGCCGTCCTTGTTCAAGACGACGCCCGGCGCGATCAGCCCGGCCCAGGGCAGCCAGTCGGCCAGCAGCGCGGGCCGCTGGCGGTATTCGGCAAGGTTCAGCATGGCGGCGTCCCCTCACACGTCCAGCAGCGGGCGGTGCTTGATGTGCCGGGCGAACACGGCCATGAACTGCGGATCGACGCGCGCGCCCCACACCGCCAGCGAATGGCCGACGATCCAGAGCACCACGCCCGGAATCCACAGTTGCAGGCCCAGCCCGACGGCGGCGGCCAGCGTGCCGTTGGCAATCGCCACGGTGCGCGGTGCACCGCCCATCAAGATCGGCTCGGTCAGCGAGCGATGCAGCGGCACCTCGAACCCGGCCGCGAAGGTGTCAGACCCGCTCATACGACAGCTCCGCCGGAGAAGCTGAAGAAGGACAGGAAGAAGCTCGAAGCCGCGAAGGCGATGCTCAAGCCGAACACGATCTGGATCAGCTTGCGAAAACCGCCCGACGTGTCGCCAAAGGCGAGCGCCAGGCCCGTCGCGATGATGATGATGACCGCGACGATGCGCGCCACCGGCCCTTGAATCGACTCCAAAATCGACTGCAACGGGCCTTCCCAGGGCATCGAGGAGCCGGCGGCCTGCGCGGTGCCGGCCAGAAACAGCAGCAGCGCGGACAGCAGCAGCCCTTGCGCCGCAGGGCGACCCAGGCTGTGCAGCCGCGACCGTGTGGGCAGGCGCAAAGCCGGATTTGCAGAAAAACGGAAAGCAGGAACGATCATCTGCGTCATGGCAGTTCTCCAAGTGAGTCAGGGGATGGGGAAGTCGCCGCAGCGGGTGCGGCATCGGGAAGTGGCGGCAGCTCGGGGAACGGCGTTTCCAGCGCGTCCGCCAGTTGGTAGCCCACGCCGTCGAAGCCGACGACGCGGGCGATGCTCTCGATGCGGCGCTTGCGCCCGCGCCCGGCGATGTGGATCACCACGTTGACCGCCTCGGCGATCAGCGCACGCGGCGGGTTCACCGCCACTTCGAGAATCAGTTGCTCCAGGCGCAGCAGCGCGCCCAGTGCGGAGCCGGCGTGGATCGTGGCGATGCCGCCGGGGTGGCCCGTGCCCCATACCTTGATGAGATCCAGCGCCTCGGCGCCGCGCACCTCGCCAACGACCACGCGATCCGGGCGCAGGCGCATGGATGAGCGCACCAGCTCGGTCATGGACACCACGCCAGCGCGGGTGCGCAGCGGTACGTGGTCGCGGGCCGCGCATTGCAGTTCCACCGTGTCTTCGAGCACCAGCACGCGGTCGCCCGTGGCGGCTATCTCGGCGAGCAGAGCATTGGCAAGGGTCGTCTTGCCGCTGCTGGTGGCCCCGGCGATCAGGATGTTCTTGCGCTCGCGCACAGCGCGAACCAGAAAGCCCGCCTGTGCGGCCGTCATCATTCCCTCCACGACGTACCGCTCCAGCGGAATGACGCCGATGGCGCGCTTGCGCAGCGCGAAGGCCGGCCCCGGTGCAGCGGGCGGCAAGATGCCCTCGAAGCGTTCGCCGGTTTCGGGCAACTCGGCCGATAGCAGCGGCTGGCCGCGATGCACTTCCGCACCGACATGGGCCGCGACGAGGCGGATGATTCGCTCGCCATCGGCTTCGGGCATCTCCACGCCCATCGGGGCGCGACCCGAGGACAGGCGATCCACCCAGAGGGTGCGATCCGGGTTGAGCATGATTTCCACCACGTCCGGGTCTTCGAGCGCGGCGGCGATCAGCGGCCCCATTGCCGTGCGCAGCATCTGGATACGTCGGTCAAGCGCCGCAGTGGTCATGGATTGGGGAGTGGTGCTCATGACGCACGCTCCTGGGCCTGGGCGGCTGCCGCCGTGCCCCCCATTCGCATCGGGTCGGGATGCAGTTCCTCCACCACGTCACGCACGAGGCTGCGCCCGCGCAGCAGGTGGCGGCCGAGCTGTTCGACGAACTGCTCGAAGCGCGCCTTGCCCTGGGCGCGGGCCGCGTCTTGGTGGGCCTCGGGAACCGGCGTGCTGACCGTGAGGTAGTAGCGGATGAACAGCGCCAGCGTCTCGATGGCGATGTTCTGGTCACGCTCCATGCGCTCGGCTTGGCGCGACAGCCGATCCAGCCGCTTGGCGATGGCCGCTTCGCGCTGGTCGGCCGCGTCCGGCGACAGCCAAGACGCTAAGGCGGCAGCGACGATGCTGGACTTGGACACGCCTTTCTTGGCGGCCAGTTCATCGAGCCGCTGGGCGTGCTCGGGCTGGATAAAGAGGTTCAGGCGGTAGTGGCTCATAGCTCGATTCCGTCGTTGGGGTCGAGGGATGCCAGCCGGGCCGTGCGCTGCATGGCCGGATCAAGCTGGCGCGGAAGGGGAAGCGGCAGGTCGTCGTCGTCATCGAGCAGGCCGAGGTCGGCCGCGGGCGCGGCGCTCTCGGGGTCGTAGGCGACGGCCTCAGTTAGCTCTGGCTGGCGGCGCGGGCAGCCGTCGTCGGCCGTGCCCAGGTGTTCCAGGCCATCGGCGGATGACGTAGCCGGTGCGGCAGGCGTCGGCGGAATCGCCAGTCCGCTCCAGTCGTCGGGGCGTACCGGAGGAACATCGGCATAGCGCCCGGCAGCGAGCACAGGCGGTGACAGCACGCGCCGCTTGAAATTGCTGTCTGCGTAGTAGCGCAGCTTCTTGGCCTTGATCGGCGCGACGCTGGAGACCATCACCACGGCCTCGTCGGGCGGAAGCTGCATGACTTCGCCCGGCGTCAGCAGCGGGCGGGCCGTCTCCTGCCGCGACACCATCAGGTGGCCCAGCCACGGCGCGAGCCGATGACCAGCGTAGTTGCGCTGCGCGCGTAGCTCGGTAGCGGTGCCAAGCGTTTCGGAAATGCGCTTGGCGGTGCGTTCGTCGTTGGTGGCGAACGTCACGCGCACATGGCAGTTGTCCAGAATCGAATGGTTCTGCCCATACGCCTTGTCGATCTGGTTGAGCGACTGCGCGATGAGAAAACTGCGGATGCCGTAGCCCGCCATGAAGGCCAGTGCCGTCTCGAAGAAGTCGAGCCGGCCCAAGGCCGGGAATTCGTCGAGCATCAGCAGCAACTTGTGGCGGCGCTCGATGCCATCGCTGCCGTCGAGTGATTCGGTGAGCCGCCGGCCGATCTGGTTGAGGATCAGGCGGATGAGCGGTTTGGTGCGCGAAATGTCCGAAGGCGGCACCACGAGGTACAGCGATACGGGGTGCTCGACGGAAATGAGATCGGCGATGCGCCAGTCGCAGCGCGAGGTGACTTCGGCCACCGTCGGGTCGCGGTACAGGCCGAGGAACGACATGGCCGTGGACAAGACGCCCGAGCGCTCGTTGTCCGACTTGTTGAGCACTTCGCGCGCCGCAGAGGCAACCACCGGATGCGGGCCATCGCCCAGATGGGGCGTGGTCATCATCCGGTGCAAGGTCAGCTCGAATGGGCTGGCCGGATCGGAGAGGAAGTTGGCGACGCCGCGCAGCGTCTTGTCCTCGCCCGCGTAGAGCACATGCAGGATGGCCCCGACCAGCAGCGCGTGCGAAGTCTTCTCCCAATGGTTGCGCCGCTCCAGCGCGCCTTCGGGATCGACCAGAATGTCCGCGATGTTCTGCACGTCGCGCACTTCATGCGCGCCGCGCCGCACCTCCAGCAGCGGGTTGTAGGCCGCCGACTTCGCATCCGTGGGGTTGAACAGCAGGCAATGCGAGAAGCGCGAGCGCCAGCCGGCGGTGATCTGCCAGTTCTCGCCCTTGATGTCGTGGATGACGGCGGACGCGGGCCAGGAAAGCAGTGTCGGCACCACCAGGCCAACGCCTTTGCCGCTGCGCGTGGGCGCAAAGGTCAAGACGTGTTCTGGGCCTTCATGGCGCAGGTACTGCCGGTTATGCTGGCCGAGGAACACGCCGGCTGGCTGCGTTAGACCCGCCTTGCGAATGTCCTCCGCGTTCGCCCAGCGGGCCGAGCCGTAGGTGGTGACGAGGCGTGATTGGCGCGAGCGCCAGATCGACATGCCGATGGCAACCAGCACGGCGACAAGGCCGCTGCCGCCGGCAATCGCGCCGCCAATGTCGAAGACACGCGGTGCGTAGGCGTCGAAGAAGAACCACCACTCGAACAGCCGCCACGGGTGATAGACCGGCGTGCCCAGGAAGTCGAACCAGGGCGAGCCAAGGCGTACTTGATAGCCAAGGGCTGCTGCCGTCCATTGTGTGGCTGCCCACACGCCGGCGATCACGATGCCGAATACGACGGCAATCTGACCGAACAGCACGTTCGTCCCTTGCATGACCTTGTCTCCAATCACGGCACACGGAGGTGCCGCAGCACTGAGGATCAAGGCGCGTGCGCAGGTCGGTCAAAGGCCGTTCTGGCGGCAATTCAGGCTGAAAAGGCCAGATTTCTTGCAAGGGCGAAGACAATAAAAACGCCGCGAACGCGAGCGCGTTGCGGCGTGATGAGGTAACGGCGCGAATTCTGTCGCGGCGTAGCGACTGCGAGGGGCGCTACTTGGATTTCTGCTCGGGTCGATCACCGAAGAAGCGCCGATTGGCGGCTTCGGCCGCGCGCACGCAGAGTTCGTCGCCGACCTTCGCGCGATCCTCCTTGCATTGGCGCTGGAGTTCCTTGATGCGCTCAGGATGGGCCACAAGGTAGTCCACAGTTTCCGAAGGTTGGGATTGACCGCATGCCGCCAATGCGGCGGCGATCATCAGCAGCGGTAGCAATTTGTTCATGGCTCCAGTCCTTTCATCGCAGTTCTGGAAATCTTAGGCAGTGCCAATGTCATCTGTTGAATCGAGGCAAGCAACTCGTTCAATGAAGCGAGTCAACATCTCGCATGGCTCCATGTCGCGGCGAAGTAGATAGGTTGTCAACATCGGTGGTTGTCCCGCTAACGGCCGACCTATGACGCCAGGCTCGCGGCTGCCTGTGATGTGCGCCGTGCCGGCCAACCCCAATGCAATTCCAGCAGAAACGAGTGTCATCATCAGATCGAAGCTGGCGACGTGCTGGACGATCAACGGCTCTTGTTCATGTTTGCGCAGGATACGTTCGACCTGCCGTGCATGGCCCTCGCATACGGCTGGATCGCCCAGAACCAGCGGATGGCGCAATACTTCCTCCAACGGAACGCGCTTATAGGCCAGCACCGGATGGCGTGCCGGCACCGCCAGCATCAATTCATCTTCCCAGGCGGGAGCAACCAAGATGCCATCACCCACGTCATCTGCCATCGAAAATCCAGCATCGTATAGGTCATCGTGAAGACCCTTGATCTGCTGGGCTAGTGGCACTTCAAACAGCCGTATCTCTACTTCGGGATCTTCTTCACGGCATCGTGCCAGCAAGGCCGGCAAGCGCGAAGGCGTCACACCATCGGACAAGGCGATGCGCAACTGACCGTGAAAGCCGTTGGCAGCGGATTTGACGCTATCGCGCGCTTGCTCCAATGCAGCGAAGATGCGCGGCACGTGCTCCAAGAGTAGTCGGCCAGCGCGGGTCAATTGCGTGCTGCGGGTGGTGCGAACGAAAAGGCGTGCGCTAAGTTCTTCCTCTAGTTCCTTGATGGTACGGGATAGCGGCGACTGGTCAATGTGCAGTCGTTCGGCGGCACGAGCGAAGTGGAGTTCCTCCGCAACCGCAAGAAAGCATCGTAGATGACGTAGCTCCATGTTCGTGGATCGAGCTACAGCAGCGACTTGCGCTCGTTGCGAACCCGAATGGCTTCCATTAGTCCCGCGAGCCAGCAGGCGGGACACCCGCGCATAAGATAGATGGCCAAACCAAATAGCCCTGCCGCAGGCCAAAAGTTAGGGGTTAAAACGATGGCGCCCGCAATGGATGTCACGGCCAATGCGCCACGAACCAATTGCGCTTTAACAGAAGTGCTGCAATACATGATGCGCTCCTATCACCTGGGAACGGTGCGACGGGAAGAACTGAGAGATGCTGAGGACGCCCCCCTTGGGCGGCCGCACTACTCCCTCCTGCCAATAAGAGGGGCGCAACCGCCAAAACGGTTCGCCGCATGTGCAAAAAAGCTGGCCCTGCCAAAAGCGGGGACAGATTCCGCAGTGCGGCCTCGCAGATTTTTTTCGCTCGGATGCGAACCATCTTGACGACTCCCCGCCTCTTAGGAAGAGGCCGTCACTCTTGGCGACCGTGTTCGCCCGCGCGAGTCATCGCCTTGGGCGGTTCTCCCCTTATTCAGGATTACGCCCATGAAACTACGTATGACCGCCGCCTTTCTCGCTCTTGCCACGTTCGCCAGCATCGCCAGCGCCGGGGAGATCAAACCGTTCAGCCAAGCCGAGTTCGACCGTCTGACGCAGGCTGGCCAGCCCGTGGTAGTGGACGTCAGCGCGACGTGGTGCCCGACCTGCAAGGCGCAGAAGCCGATCTTGGAAACCCTAATGAAGCAGCCCGCCTACAAGGACGTGACCTTGCTGACCGTGGACTTCGACAGCGAAAAGAGCACCGTCCGGGCCTTCAAGGTCAGCATGCAAAGTACGCTGGTAGGCTTCAAAGGCACCCAGGAAGTGGCCCGCTCCGTGGGCGACACCACCGAGGCCGGCATCGAGGGCCTGATTCAGAAGACCACGCGCTGATGACGCTCGGCCTCGGTTCCTACGGCCTCGGACTGCTCGCGGGGGTGCTTTCCACGCTGTCGCCTTGCGTCCTGCCCATCGTACCGATCCTGATTGGCTCGGCGGTCAACGCCCATCGGCACGCGCCGTTGGCCCTGGCGGGCGGCCTCGCTCTGTCCTATGCCATTGTCGGCACGGCGCTGGCCTGGGCAGGCGCCTCGCTCGGCATCGACACAACGATCTTCCGGGGCGTGGGCGCGGCCGTCCTGGGACTGTTAGGCGTGGTGCTCATGTCCAGCGCCCTCCAGCAGCTGTTTGCGTCGCTGACGGCCGGCATCGGCAATGCCGGGAACGACCTGCTTGCGCGTGTCCAACTGGACGGGCTGACGGGGCAGTTCGTGGTGGGCCTAGTGCTGGGGCTGGTCTGGAGTCCCTGCGTGGGGCCGACGCTTGGCGCGGCCATCGTTCTGGCCAGCCAGGGTACGAACCTGGCGCAAGCAGGCTCGATGATGGCGGTGTTCGGTATCGGCGCGGCATTGCCCCTGGTTGCACTGGCCTATGTGTCGCGCAGCGCGATCGGCCGCACGCGATCCAAGCTCCTGCACGCCGGCAAGGCCGGGAAAGTCCTGTTGGGCGCGATCATGCTTGCCCTGGCCGCCCTGATCCTGACAGGCGCCGACAAGCCGATGGAAGCATGGCTTGTGGAACATTCACCGGCCTGGCTCACACAACTGACGACGAGGTTCTGAGCCATGCCGCGCCCGAATTTCACCTTCGTTTCGACAGGGTGACGCCGTGGGAAACATCTTGGACAGCATCGCGCGCCGCTGTGGAGAAGGACTGAGCCGCTACCTCAGTCGGCCCCACCATGTGCATAGCGTGGCCCCGCCGACCGATCCAGACCTTCTCATGGCGTGCCTGCAGCCCGGCGACGTGCTGCTGGTCGAAGGTCAGAGCCGGGTCAGCGTGGCCATCAAGTACCTGACCCAATCCACCTGGTCGCACGCGGCACTGTTTGTCGGCACGGCCGGCAGGCCGACCGATGCCGAAGGGCGGCCCCGTTGCTTTCTTGAAGCCGATCTACGCGAAGGCGTGCGTCTGGTCAGCGTGGCCGAGTTCGCCGATCTGCATACCCGAGTGTGCCGGCCCGTGGGCCTGACCGCTGCCGAGATTGACACCCTGGTCGGCACGGCGGTGGCTCGGCTGGGCCATCAGTACGACTTGAAGAACGTGATCGACCTGGCCCGATATCTGTTGCCCACGCCGCCGGTGCCGGTGCGTTGGCGCCGTCGCATGCTCGGCCTGGGCAGCGGCGACCCCACCCGCGCCATCTGCTCGACGCTGATCGCCCAAGCTTTCCAGTCGATTCGCTATCCGATCCTGCCGCTGATCGAGACCGTGCCGTCGCAGGACCCGATGTGCCCCGGCTGTGTGGCCGAGATTCTTCATGTGCGGCACCACAGCCTGTTCGCCCCGCGCGACTTCGACGTCTCGCCCAACTTCGCCATCATCAAACCCAATCTGGAAGCCGGAATATTTCCACTTAGGAGCACTCCATGAACGCCAAGCTGACACTGCCTCTTCTTACCGAAGACACCGCCCCTGAAAGGAGCCGCGAGTTCCTGAGTAACACGCGCAGGAAGCAGGGATTTGTTCCCAACATGTATGGAGAAATGGCCCACGCCCCTGGCGCGCTCTCGACCTACCTCCATGGGTATGACTGGTTCCGCAAGGAATCCGGCTTCACGCCGGCCGAGCAGGAAGTCGTGCTGCTGGTCATCAGTCGGGAAAACGGCTGCCACTACTGCGTGGCCGCTCACAGCATGATCGCCGAGAAGGTATCGAAGGTGCCGCCGCAGGCGCTCCAGGCAATCCGTGAGGGCACGCCGATGGATGACCCGAAGCTGCACGCCCTTACCGCCTTCGTCAAGGACATGGTGCAGACGCGGGGCAATCCGTCGCAGGCGAGTTTGCAGACCTTCACCGACGCGGGCTACAGCGAGCAGCAGGCTCTACAGGTGGTGCTCGCCATCGCCGTCAAGACGATCTCGAACTACACCAATCACCTGTTCGACACACCCGTGGACGCGGCCTTTGCGTCCTACGCTCTGCCGATAGGGACGAAATAAGTACGGCGCCCCACCTTGGAGTCAACCATCACTTGCCCGAGGTGGGCCTTCAAGAAAATGGATGTCGTGGATGGAAGGCATGAGATTGTTTGGTATACGGCGATCGTCGCTGCCGTGGGGATTCTTTGGGGAGTTGCTGACGGCGCTCTACATGGGTGTCATCGCGTGGATCGCGGCGGCCACGCATGTTCACTACATTCTTTTTCCCGAACTAGGCGCCCTGGCCCATGACATCATCAAGCGACCGCACGGCACCTGGGCCAAAGCGCCGGGGATGCTGGTTCTCACACCGCTTCTTACCGGGCTGGTAGGCACGATCTTCGCCCGAAGCATGGGCAGCGGGATCGTGCCGATCCTGCTGGCGACCGCAGCCGCGATGCTCATCATCCGCATATTGAAGTCATCGATTGCCCCGGCCATTTCGGCGGGCGTGCTGCCAATCTCACTCAACATCACAAGCTGGTACTACCCGGCATCGTTGCTGGTCGGCCTGATATTGCTCGCCGCGATCTCCCTTGTCTGGCCTCGCTTCGTCCCGCTACCGCCGGTGCGAACCGCCTCCGATGTGGCCGATGACGTTACCGAGGAAACTCCAAGCACCTACTCGTGGCTCCCGTTCTTTCTGGTGTTTCTGGTAGGCACGGCGATTCTGGCCGAAGCCACGGGTTGGCGGTTGATCCTGTTCCCGCCGCTTATCGTGATCGGCTTTGAAATGTTTGCCCATGCGGACGTTTGCCCTTGGGTCAAGAAGCCGCTGCTGCTGCCGGTCGCGTGTACCCTGAGCGCATTGATCGGGGTTGCACTGGTCACGACGTTCGGGGGCGCCCCGCTGGCGGTGATCTCCAGCGCGGCATGCGGCATCCTAATCTTGCGATTATTCGATCTGCACGTGCCGCCGGCGCTCGCCGTGGGCCTGCTGCCGTTTATCATCCCAGCCGTCGATTACCGATTCGCGGCCTCCGTGGGCATTGGCACCTTAACTCTGACCATGCTGTTCCTCGTATGGGGCAGGCTGAGAAGGATGCGCCTTTCACCGTCCTGAGGGGGCGCAACCTTCTTAGCTTTTGCTATCCAGCGCAGCACGATAGCTGCTTCACGTCCTTGCTGAAGGTCTGCGCGGCGAGCTTCAGGCCCTCGACCATCGTCAGATACGGGAACAACTGGTCGGCCAGTTCCTGCACCGTCATGCGCGCGCGGATCGCCAGCGCCGCTGCCTGGATCAACTCGCCCGCTTCTGGGGCCACCGCCTGCACGCCGATCAAACGGTGGCTGCCTTCCTCGATCACCAGCTTGATGAAGCCGCGCGTATCGAAGTTGGCGAGCGCGCGCGGCACGTTGTCGAGGGTGAGCGTGCGGCTGTCGGTCTCGATGCCGGCGTGGTGCGCCTCCTGCTCGCTCAAGCCCACGGTAGAGACCTGTGGGTCGGTGAACACCACCGCTGGCATGGCGGTCAGGTCCAGCGACGCGTCGCCGCCGGTCATGTTGATCGCGGCGCGGGTACCAGCCGCCGCCGCGACGTAGACGAACTGCGGCTGGTCGGTGCAGTCGCCGCCGGCGTAGATGTCCGGGGCGCTGGTGCGCATGCTGAGGTCGATCTCGATGGCCCCTTGCTTGTTCACCGCCACCCGGGCGGCTTCGAGGTTGAGGCTGCGCGTATTAGGTGTGCGGCCCGTCGCCACCAGCAGCCGGTCGGCACACAGTTCGCCATGGTTGGTGGTCAACACAAACTCGCCGTCCACGTGCGCGACCTGGCTGGCTTGCGTATGTTCCAGCACCTCGATGCCCTCCAAGCGAAACGCCACCGTCACGGCTTCGCCGATGGCCGGGTCTTCGCGAAAGAACAGCGTGCTGCGCGCCAGGATCGTGACCTTGGCCCCAAGCCGGGCGAAGGCTTGCGCCAGCTCAACAGCCACTACCGATGAGCCGATCACGGCTAGGCGTGCGGGAATCGTGTCGCTCACCAGCGCCTCGGTTGAAGTCCAGTAGGGCGTGTCCTTGAGGCCTGGGATCGGCGGCACCGCCGCGCTCGCGCCGGTGGCGATCAGGCAGCGGTCGAACGAAACCACGCGCTCGCCGCCCTCGTTCAGCCGCACGGTGAGGTTGCGGCCGTCCTTGAAACGGGCTTCGCCCGCTAGCCGCATGATGGCTGGGTTGCCGTCCAGGATGCTTTCGTACTTGGCATGGCGCAACTCATCGACGCGCGCCTGCTGCTGGGCCAGCAGCCGTTCGCGCAGGATCAGCGGCGGGTTCGCCTGGATGCCGCCATCGAACGGGCTTTCGCGGCGCAGGTGGGCGATGTGGGCGGCGCGGATCATGATCTTCGAGGGCACGCAGCCGACATTGACGCAGGTGCCGCCGATGGTGCCGCGCTCGATTAGCGTCACCCGTGCGCCGCGTTCGACGGCCTTCAGCGCCGCCGCCATCGCGGCCCCACCGCTGCCGATGACGACAATATGCAGGCCGCCGTCGTGGCTGGCCTTGTCGCCGCCGTCGACCCAATCGCGCATGCGGTCGAGCAGTCCGCCTTTGGGAAGCGCGTTCGACGCATCGGCCAGCGCCGCGCGGTAGCCGAGTCCGGCGACAGCCGCGATCAGGGCATCGGGTGAAGTGCCGGCCGCGATGGCGAGCTGGGCGCTGCCCTTGGTGTAGGACACTTCGGCCGATTGCACGCCAGGCACGTTTTCCAGTGCTTCCTTGACGTGGACCGCGCAGGAGTCGCAGGTCATGCCGGTGATCTTCAACTGTGTCATGAAGTCATTCCTTTCAATTCGTTGTGGCGCAAGCCAGTCAGCCGTGTTTCGCGGGCAGTTCGCAGCCGTCAGGACCGCAGCGGCGGTTGGCCTGAGATACCAAATCCCAGACCGAAACGACGGCCATCAAGGCGATCCCCGTATAGACCAGGGGCCGCATCCAAGCGGTGCCAAGCAGCCAGACCGCGCCCACGATAACGATGGCGGGACCGACCATACCCAGCAGACTCCGGTGCCATTGCCGGTGGCGTAGCCAACCGAGCGCGTTGGCCGCAAGCGCCAATGCAGCAAACAATGGCAACAGCCTGGAAATGAACAAGCCTTCGTATTGCTGGAGAAAACCCAGCCCGATGGCCGCGCCTAGGCTGGCGAGTGCGGGAAAGCACATTGCGCAGCCCATCGCGGAGACGAGGGTGCCCAATGCCCCGGCTTTGTCGGCGATACGCGCAATCGGTTTCATGGCATCGCTCCCGGTTTAGCGCTTGACGCTGGACGGATAGCCCGCGTCTTCGGTGGCTTTGGTCAGCTTCTGGACGCTGGCCTTGGCATCATCAAAGGTGACGACCGCTTCGCGCTTCTCGAAGGTCACATCGACTTGGCTGACGCCCTCGACCTTGGAGAGCGCCTTCTTGACGGTGATCGGGCAAGCGGCGCAGGTCATGCCGGGCACGGCCAGCGTGACGGTCTGGGTAGCGGCCCACACTGGAACGGTGACGGCAACGAGCGCAAGGGAGGCAAGCAGTTTTTTCATGGTGAACTCCCGATCAATAGAAGAAAGGCAACACGTAGGGAAATCCGAGCGCGACCAGAACGAGCGCTGCCACGATCCAGAAAATCAGCTTGTAGGTGGTGCGAACCTGCGGGATCGCACACACCTCGCCCGGCTTGCAGGCAGTTGCCGGCCGGTAGATGTGTCGCCAGGCGAAGAACAACGCCACCAGCGCCGCGCCGATGAAGATCGGGCGATACGGTTCCAGTGCGGTCAAGTTGCCGATCCAGGCACCGCTGAAGCCCAGAGCGACCAGAACCAGTGGCCCCAGGCAGCAGGTCGAAGCGAGGATGGCGGCCAGCCCGCCGGCGGCGAGGGCGCCGCGCCCGTCTTGCGATTCCGACATCAGGTTCTCCTTTCGAGGATTTGCTCGTTGGAGTAACGTTACTTCCGTAGTCAACTACGGAGTCAAGCGGAATGGAAAACACCTTGGAAAGCCTGACCATCGGCGCCTTCGCCAAGGCAGCCGGGGTCAACGTGGAGACGATCCGCTTCTATCAGCACAAAGGGCTGCTGCCGACGCCGAACCGGCCCTACGGCAGCATTCGACGCTACTGCAGCGCCGACGTGGCGCGGGTGAAGTTCGTGAAGGCGGCGCAGCGGCTGGGATTCAGCCTCGATGAAATCGGGGAGTTGCTGAAGCTGGAGGACGGCACCCATTGCAGTGAAGCAGCCGACCTTGCCGCACTGCGGCTGGCCGATGTTCGCACCCGCCTGAACGACCTTATGCGGATGGAACAGGCGCTGTCAAAATTGGTGAACGAATGCTGTGCGCATGAGGGCCATGTGTCCTGCCCGTTGATTGACGCGCTGCATGGCGGTTGAACTGGCATATGGACGGCTGCTGACACTACGGCGTGATCGCAGCGTTCGTCAGTACCGCCCTCGATTGCCGATTCGCAGGCTCTGTGGACATTGGCGCCTTGTCTCTGAACATGCTGCCCCCAGTATGGCGCAGGCGGAGCAAAACAGGCGCTTCACTGCCCTGACGGTGAGGCCAAGACGGACGAGCGCGCTCACTTCCGAATCGCCTCCTGCGTCATGCCGCCCAGCGCCTTGGAGATGTTTTCCACGACGGGGCCGCAGTTGTCGGCGCCATGGCGCGATGCGAGATACTTCGGATCGTTGTAGCCAAGCCACACTTGCCCAGTCGCGTCCTGCCAGGCCAAGGCCTTGAGCGGAAGGTCGATACCGGCAGTCTGCGCGCATTCCATCAAGGGGGTGCCGCCCTGGGGATTGCCGAACACCAGAAGCTCGGTCGACCGCAAGTCCTTGCCGACCTTCTTCGCGCCCTGCGCGTGATCGAGGCGCAGGAAGATATAGATGCCCCGAGACTTGGCGGCCGTCTCGAAACGGTCAATCGTTTCCTTGACACTGTACGGGCTTTGTACCGCAATCAGCCCATCGGCAGCTCCGGCCCCCGAAGCAAAGAAACCTGCCATCACGAGGGATATGGCGCGCAATGCAAGCATGCTGACCTCCTTGTCAGGCCGAAGCCTCGCAATGCTCCAAGAAGCCGCGAATCCCATGGTCGAGTGAAAGCCGGCCCGGCCCGATAGCGATCAGGGCAATCGCCATCGTCGCCCAGGGCAAATGAAAGTTCGCCCACCCGTCCGGCACGATGAGCTGGATCACCGCCGTCATGCCGAGCAAGCCCAGGGCACTCATGCGCGTGCCAAGTCCGAGAATCAGCAGGATCGGAAAGATGATCTCGGCCGATCCACTGGCGAAGGCGAGTACGTCCGGCGCAGGCAGGTCATAGACCTTCCCCAGGATGTGCAGCTTGAATTCATCTTCAAACAGAAAACTCGCCGCTGGCGACAGCGACAGGAGACCGTCCCATTTGGTGAGGCCCGACTTGAAGAAGGGCAAGGCCAGCGCCACCCGAAGGAACAGCGGCGCGGCCATGCCGGCGATCTTTGCCAGCCAGTGCAATGCACAGTTCGCCGCGCCAAGTATTCCGGGCCAACCTTTCGGCACTTGGAAGTTACTCATGATCGTTCTCCCCGGCTTCCAACGCGAAGCCGACAAAGGCGCCCATCTGGATCAATTCCCGCAAGTTCTCCGACAGGTCAAAATCGCCGTCGGTGGCGAGGGCCGTTTCCATGGCCTGCGATAGCGTCAGGCCCTGGCCGAGCGCGGCTACGAAGTCATGGCTCGCGGGAAGTATCTTGCGCACGTCCACCTCGGCGTCGGGGCGTAGCACCATCGTGTCCTGCGCTTCGGAGAGGTCAACGGGTGCTGGCGTGCCATCCGAGGTGTTCATCCTCCAGATGGTGAAGGCTGGGAATGGCGAACGCACCAGGCGCACGGAAGGGTGGAGCCGAAACCGCAGCATGGAAGCTTGGTCAGGCGGTACTCCTGCAAGCACGCTGGGCGCCAAGGGTTCTGCCTCGTGCGCGTGGTACGCCTCGGTCGCGGCGCGCTCGATGCGGGCCACGTCGGCGAGATAGGGTAAGGGTTCCGCGGGTGGAAAGGACGCGATGAAGTCCGGGAACTCGGCGCCGTAGTGCAGCAGCACCGGCGAGCTGGGCGGCGTGGCGGCCGCGAAGACGCGGGCCATCGCCGCGAAGAATTCGTCGCCCACCAGCTTGACGACGCAGGGAAAGCCCGCGCGCAGCGCGTCCGTCAGGCCAACGAACACATTGTTCCGATAGACGGCAAAGCGCCGTGCGCTCGGCTCGCCGTCGGGGCCGACCAGCCCCTCGGGCACCGCGCGTTCCGGGTCGAGCAGCGCCGAGGCGAATTCCTCCAGGCGTTCAGCCAAGCGTGCCATGGCGTCGCTCCTGTACGTTGGACATGCCCATCAGCACATCGGCCATCACGGCCTCTGTTTGCAGCTCGGGCCATGCGGGAATGTTGGAATCCCACTCGATCAGCGTAGGGACTGGCCCGATGCATTGGATGACCTGCCTAAAGAGGTTCCACACCCGCTCATCCACTCTTTGGTCGTGTGAGTCGATCAGCAAAGGGCGTCCCTTCTCGTCCGTCTGAAGGGAGTGGCCGGCCAAGTGGATTTGCTGCACATGGTCGAGGGGGAAATCGTTGATGTAGGCGCGCGCGTCCCATTGCTGATTCGTGCTCGCCACGTGGACGTTGTTCACGTCCAGCAGCAGACCGCACCCGGTTCTCCGGGTGATCTCCCTGATGAAATCCGTCTCGCGCCATGTGCTCTCCTTGAACCAGATGTAGGTCGCGGGGTTCTCCAGCAGCATTTGCCGGGCCATAGCTGTTTGCACCTGGTCGATGTGCTCGCAGATGCGGTTCAGCGTGTCGTCGGTGTACGGCACCGGCAACAGATCATCGAGGTAGCTGGTGCCATGTGAAGACCATGCCAGGTGTTCGGAAAGCAGGCCGGGTTCGTACCGCTCGTTCAGCGCCTTGAGACGCAGCAAATGCGCTTGGTCGAGTGGCCTGTCGGCACCGATGGACAGGCCCACGCCGTGCAACGACAGGGGATAGTGTTCTCGGATGGCCGTCAGGTAGCGATGGGGCGGGCCGCCAGCGCCCATGTAGTTTTCCGCATGAACTTCAAAGAAGCCCATATCCGGCCGCGTTTCGATGATGGTTCGGTAGTGGTCGGCCTTAAGGCCTACGCCGGCTCGCGCAGGGATTCCCCGCCCGGCGGCGTGCGCAGTTTGGTGAATGCCCATGTTGATCCTCGTTGTCACAAGCTGGCGGGCGGGGCGACAGGCCACCGCCCACCAAGGTGAATGCTCGCGTCAGGACTTGGCGCTGAGACTGCCGTGCCCGTTGGGCGTCGAGATCGTGGTGCAGGTGCCCTTGGCGACCAGCTTCCAGGCGTTCCCCTGGTAGTCGGCGGTGCTGGTACCCGCGCAACTTGTGCCGGCGCCGGCGAAGCAGTCGTTCTGCCCCTTCAGGGCAACGCCATAGCACTTGTCGAACTTGCCGGTCTTCATCATCTCCATGCTCTTGGCTTGGTTCTCCTGCATCTTCTTCTGCATGTCGGCCTGGCTCATGCCCTGCGAAAAGGCGGGGGCGGCGAAGGCTGCGACAAACGCCGTGGCGACGGCGGCGGACAACATACGGTTTGACATTGTGATCTCCTGATAGGAAAGAAGCAGCCGAGTGAGCTGCGGGTAATCGGCCAGCAATCGCCAGCCTCATTTCCTAAGAGGCGACCGCCGTGCAAAACGGTTCGGTAGAAAGCAAAAAAACCTCAATCACTGGCCTGGGCCTAGCAATTGAGGGTTATCCATGACAATGCGCAAGAAATTGCCGCCTCGCTTGGCGAGGCGGCCCGGACGAGGACTCAGCTTGGCTATTTCGTCGGTGTGCGGTGTCCGTGCCCCGAGGATGGTTCTGAACTGAGCATGTATTCGCGCACTAGCTCGCGGGCACGATGGAGCCGACTCTTGATCGCGCCGGGCTGCTCACCCAACTGAGCAGCGATCTCGGCAATGGTCAATTCCTCGAAGTCGCGCAGAAGTACCACTTCGAGGTAATGGGCAGGCAACGACTCCAGGGCATTGGCAAGATCGATTCTCAATTCATCGTCGGGACGATGAAGCAGCAGCTCCTCGGCTACTTCATCAGGCAGTGGCTCGTGCTTGAACATCATCCGCGCGAGCTTGCGGCATTCGTGCTTGATGACCGTGAACAGCCACGATGAAAAGGCCGCAGCCGCTTTTAGCCCGCTGACCTTGCGAGAAATGATGAGTAGTGATTCTTGAACCGCATCATCAACGTCGCTCGCATGGCAGTGCTTGTACGCATAGCGGCGTGCATCGGCTTGGCACACTGCCAGCAGACGGGAAAGGGCGGCCGCGTCTCCAGTCTGTGCCGCCATGATTAAATTGTTGCGGTCGCCAACAGGGGTGCCCATGCTGATCTCCTGTGCTGACTCGATGATTGGTTAATTCAGCGAGCCTTTATTTGTATTTCGCTCCGATTCTCGGGTCTTCGGCTACGATTCCTAATTTTCTGATAAACACCTGTCGCAAGCAAAGCGGGAGCTGCTACAACGCAAACCGGGCAGACAAAGCCTGCTAAAACGCTGGTGGCTGTCACATAGCTACCCAGTCCAAGGCCCAACCCGACGTAGAGCGTACTGTTATCCGGCGGAATCTCGCGTTCCGCCGTAGCCTCTGTGTCCTTCATCATTTTCGTATCCTCAATATGGCAATTTCTGCTCATTAAGAAGTTGCAGTCCGAACAGCGCACGAATTGGCATTGAGCCGACCATAGGTGTAGCCCAGCACTGCGCCCCAAATGAGGTGCATCATCAGGGTCATCATCGGCGCCATCATCCCCAGGTTCATCCCGAACAGGCCTGCGTCGGCCATTGGCATCGGACCGATCATCATCATGAGCCAAGCTAGCAAGGAAAACGACATTCCCTTGAGCAGCGCACTGCGCCCTGGCAGCCTGCCATACAGCAGTTGGAACAGGATGCCCCACACGACGGTGCCAATCATGAAGTGCGCCACCCATCCGACCATGGGCGAAGCCGGCATACCCATTTTTGCGTGCGCCATCTCCGTGAGCATGGCGATTGGATTCAATTCGGGCATCAAGCCCATGGCGCCCTTCATCAGCATCAGCAGCGACAGCGCTACAGTGGCGACAAATCCAGCCACCATCGAACGAACGTAACAAGACATGGTTACAAGCTCCTCAAGGTTGGGGATCGTTGATCCCGGATTGGATGGAGGCACCGACTGCTCCCATTTTTCCTATAAGAGGCGCCGAACTGGAAAAACGATTCGGTTGATCCGCTAAATTGTTGGGCCGAGTTGCCGTCCCCACCTCCAGGACACCTGCCCGCCGCGCACCGTTGCGGCGATTTGCTGCCCCAAGCGCTGCTCGATCACCGGCCGCCACGGCACGAGGCTAAATCCCATGCCGTCATCCAGCATCGCGTAGCGCCCGCTGGCAAGCATGACGCTGCGCCGGTAGATGCCGGCCACGCGCTGCCCGTCGGCCACGGGTCGATGCTCCAGGCCGGTGTCGGCGGCAATGTCCTTGGCGGACTGCGCCAGTTCCCGGTTGCGCAGCGTGCCCAGCAGGTTGCGCGCCAGGATCACGCGCTGCCCGCGCCGCTCGGCCAGCCCCTGTTCGGCCAGGAAGTCGGCGCGCTGCTGCATCGCCTGCTTGGCCTCACCGCCAAAGCCCAGGTCGCCCAGGCCGGAGCCGCCGCCGATCAACTGCTGGTCGAGCCAGGTGGCCCCGATCACGCGGGCCTGCCGCTCGATGGGCAGGTGCGATTTCAGCTCCACGGCTACGCCGCCCAGGCGTTGCGCGTCGTAGCGGCGGCCCTGCTCGGGCAGGTCGCCCGGCACCTTCCATAGCCCCTCGGCCACCCGCTCCACGATGCCCGCCCGGCGCAGGGCTTCCAGCCTGCGGACGTGGGCCGCCACGACCTCCTGCGGGTCGCGGCCGGGCACGGCCTGGCCCTGCGCGATGGCGAGGTGATGGTCGGTGCGGTACAGGCCATCGCTCGCCAGCGCGGCGATGTTCTTGTCGGCCGCGCGCACGTCGGCCGATCCCTTCACCTCCACCACGGCGCCGGTCGGGTAATTCGCCAGCTCGTCGTGGGCGTTGAGCGCGACGTAGTGCGCCTTGCCGTCCACGCCGTCGATGACCAGATAGCCCCGATCACGCAGTTCGTCGGCCAGTCCTTTCGCGGCCACGCGCCCGAGGATGCTGCGGCCACTTCCATCCGCGTCCTGCCCTGGCTCGAACACCGCCAGCTCGCGCGGCTCGCCGCGCATGGCCCGCTGCAGGGTGCGGATGATGTCGCCGCGCTCGCCCAGGGCGCGCAGGGTCTTTTCCGCATCGGCATGCACGGCCCAGGTGCCGGGCTGCGTCTCGTCGGCCAGGCCCAGGCGCTGCAAGCGTTGCAGGCGGCCGATCAGCAGCAGGCGCTGGCGTTGCAGGCGGGGTTCGTTGAGCCGTTCGACATGCACCAGGCCATCGTCGCCGGCCTCGCGCTTCAAGGTGCGATCCAGGCTCGTCCACCGCTCTTGCTCTACCTCGTGCTGCAAGGTCTGCTGGATCTCCAGCTCGGTGCGCGGCCCCAGCCATTCGGTCGCCAGTT
>NZ_DAOMPS010000052.1:0-28092 GCF_035444905.1 Thauera sp. | reverse complement strand
CCGCGATCTGCCCCCGCCAGACCATCGCCACCCCAAGGCCGGCGGCAAGATCGAGCGGGCAAGCACCACTGCTTGCGGTTAGAATCGGCAACACAACGCTCAAGGCATAAGAAGCGAACACTCATCTGCGGACCGCAAGCAGGCGACGCGGCCCACCGTACGTGCTTTAAGGGGACTCGAACGTGTCACCACGTCTCGCCATTCCAGTGCTGATCGCCGTGTTCTGCGCCAGCGCGCAGGCAGCAGACGAGATCGGCAAGGACACTGCATCACCCGAAACGCCCGAGCAGGAAATCGGCGTCCTCGAGACGAGTCGCGAGCAGGTGCGTGGCTTTTCCGTGTGGCTGGGCGAAACGGTGAACGACTGGTTTGGCAACCGTCCTTTCGAGGATGGCGGCCGCGTCACCCATGGGCGTCTCGGGCTGCGCACGCTCTGGCGCCAGGACGATGGCTTCGACACCAATGTGCGTTTCCGCGCCCGCTTCGACCTGCCCAACCTGAAGGACCGCGCCTACGTGTTCGTCGGACGGCAGAACGAGCGAGAGCTGGTGAGCGACCAATCCGAGGCCTTCACGCGCGAGCAGTTGCTGCTCGAGGAGCAACGGCGGGAAGATCAGACCGGTTTTGCCGGCCTGGGCGTGGGCTTGCGCGAGAACATCGACTTTCGCGTCGGTGTGCGTGGCGGGCTGAAGTTCTTCACCCAGGCGCGCTATCGCAAGCAGTGGGAATTGAGCGCACAGGATCGCATCGAGTTTCGCGAAACGATCTTCTGGACGAACCGCGACAGGTTCGGTTCAACCACTGCCTTCGACTATGAGCATGCCTTCACGCCTGTGCTCTCGTTGCATTGGCAGAACGCGGCCACGATCACCGAAAAGACGGATGATTTCGCCTGGGGCAGCAGTCTCGGCCTGTTCCGCCGCTTTGGTGACGACCGCATGCTGTCTGGCGAAATGATCGCCACCGGCGAGACCGGCGCCAAGGAAAACGTCGATGAATACGGCGTGCGCATGAAGTGGGTGCAGCCCGTCTATCGCGACTGGCTGATCGGCGAGTTCATCGTCGGCCACTACTGGCCGCAGCGCGAGGAACGCGAGCGCGAGCGTTCGTGGGCGGTCGGCCTCAATCTGGAAATGCGCTTCTGATCCATCTGACCCCGCGGACAGCGCAGTCGCCGTTCGTGGGGTCCGCTGCCGGGGCCGTTCTCAGGCGTAGTCGGCAAGCTGCTGCAGGTCGGCGGTCTCCAGCCAGCGCCATTGCCCGGGCGCCAGCGCCGGATCCAGCGTCAGCCCGCCGACGCGGCTTCGATGCAAGGCCTCGACCCGGTTGCCCGCGGCGCCGACCATGCGTTTGACCTGGTGGTACTTGCCCTCGCAGAGGGTCATCCGCAAGGTGGTCGGGCTGGTCAGCTCGCAGGCGGTGGCCGCAATCGGCGCCGGCTCGTCATGCAGTTGAACGCCAGCCAGCAACGTCGCTGCAAAGGCCTCGTCGACCGGGTGCTTCAGGCTCACCTCATAGACCTTGGGCGTGCGCTTCTTGCCCGAACTCCACTGGTGGATGAACTGGCCGTCGTCCGACAGCAGCAGCAGGCCAGTGGTGTCCTGATCCAGCCGGCCGATGCATTGCACGCCGCGGGCCAGCAGTTGCGGCGGCAGCAACGTGAACACCGAGGGATGGAAGGTCGGCTTCTGCGAGCATTCGTAACCGCTCGGCTTGTGCAGCATCACATAGGCGCGGGCGCGGAAGCGCCAGGCTTCCTCGCCGACACGGAATGCCAGCCCAGGCGAACCATCGAGGCTGCCAGGGTCAAATTCGGCATAGGGGTCGTCACAGGCGGTACCGGCCACGCTGACATGGCCGGCGCGGATGAGGCCACGGCATTCCTTGCGGCTGCCGAAGCCCTGAGCGTGGAGGAGGCGTTCGAGTTGCATGGGCCGCATGGTATCCCGGCTCGGGGTGCGAGCGGGTAAACTGCCGGCTTGTCCGTGGCGGCCTCGTGCCGTGCCGCGGGCGCTCGGGAGATGCACGTGAAGTTCGAACACCTGATCGAGGTCAATGACCTCAACAACCCCCTCCAGGACCCGCTGACGCGCGAAGAACTGTGGTTCGGGCTGCTGTGCCGCGCCGAGGATGCGCGCGCCTTCCTGCCCGGCCTCGAAGCCTGCCACATCGTCGAGCGCAGCGACGGCCTGCTGGTGCGCGACCTGGATTTCGGCTCGGCCGTGATCCGCGATCGCGTCACCTTCGACGCCCTGCAGTGGATCCGCTTCGAGTCCGAGGCCAATGCGGATCATGCCGGCGGCAGCCTCACCATCAGTATCGAGGAGCCCGAACCGGGTGCCCTGTTCCTGCGTTTCCGCTATCACACCACCTTGCCCGAAGGCGGTGAGGACGCACGCTACGCCGAATTCGTGCGTTCCGCCTATCACCAATCCGACGTCGATACGGTGCGCGTGATCCGCATGATCGCCGAATCCGGCGGCCTGGCGCAGTAAGCCCTCCCTCGTTTCACGCGGGCGCCGCCGCCCCGCTGCCCGTCCGGTCGAGGCCCTGGTGCCCTCGCCGGTGGGCGTACCCCATTGTCCTTCATCAACAGGAAACCTCCCCCATGTGGTTCAAGAATCTGCAGATCTATCGTTTGCCCGCCAACTGGGACATGAGCGCCGAACGCCTCGAGGCGCAGCTCGCGAAGAAGCCCTTCCACCCCTGCGGCAGCCAGGACATGGAAAGCCGTGGCTGGCTGTCGCCGCTGGGCAATGAGCTGCTCGTGCATGCCGTGGGCGACCAGTGGCTGGTCTGCCTGGGCTTCGAGCACCGCCTTCTGCCGTCCGCGGTGGTCAAGCAGGAAGCCGATGAACGCGCCGAGGAACTGGCTGAGCAGCAGGGCTACAAGCTCGGCCGCAAGCAGATGAAGGAACTGCGCGAACAGGTCACGCAGGAATTGCTGCCACGCGCCTTCACCCGTCGCCGTCGCATGTTCGCCTGGATCGATCCGGTCAATGGCTGGCTGGTGGTCGACGCCGCCAGCCAGAGCAAGGCCGAGGACATGCTCGAGCAGCTGCGCCACACCCTCGACAGCTTCCCGCTCACGCTGCTGCGCACCGAGCTGTCGCCGATGTCGGCGATGGCCGACTGGCTGGCCGGCGGCGAGGCGCCAGCCGGCTTCACCATCGACCAGGACTGCGAACTGCGCTCGGTGAGCGAGGACAAGGCAGCGGTGCGCTACGTGCGCCACACGCTCGAGGGCGAGGAGGTCAAGGGCCATCTGGAAGCCGGCAAGCTGCCGACCCGGCTGGCGCTGACCTTCGACGACCGCGTCAGCTTCGTGCTGACCGAGAAGCTCGAGATCAAGCGGGTCGACTTTCTCGATGTCGTCCGCGACCAGATCGACGGCGAGAAGGAGGACGCAGAAGCCTTGTTCAACGCCGAGTTCGCGCTGATGACCGGCGAGCTGGCGCACCTGCTGCCGGCCGTCGTGCAGGCGTTGGGCGGCGAGATCGCGGCCACGCCGGTGGAATCGAAGGTGGAGGCCAGCCTGGCACCGTCCTCGGTCAGAACGGCAACGACATCCACCGTGATGGCGGACGATCCGCCTTTCTGATTCTGCCCTGCTGGTCAATCGAATGAAGCGCCGGCTTCAGTCGGCGCTTCGTTCTTGGGTGTACACAGGTTCTATATATTTAAAAGACTGTAAACATGGTGTACCGCTCGTTTCTGTGGAAAAGTGACTTTAGTGTATTGAAAACAATAATTTGCATCATGTAGAAAAGCCTGGATAAGGCATCTGGAAGCGCGGGACGGTTTGTTGATGGAAGACGCCCTCGGTGCTGAATCAGCAGTTATCCACAATCCTGCCTGTTCCGGATCACAGCTTGTCCACCTCTTCGGCGAGCACGTCGGGCATGACGCCCGGCGGAACAGGGTGCAAAATCGCGTTTTGCTGATCGAAACAATCCACCGAAGGGATCACCATGAAGATCAAGTACGGCAACAGGGCGCGCACTGTGCTGGCAGCACTGGCATTGTCCGCGGCGGCCAGCGGCGCGATGGCGCAGGATTTCATCACCAGCAAGGCCGAGGTCGAGCAACTGCTGAGCGGCGCGACCCTGATCGGCGTCTATCTGCGCACCGAAACTGCCTACACGCTGAAGTTCGGCACCGATGGCACCCTGACCGACACCACCGGCGCCAAGGCACGCTGGTGGGTCGATGAAGAAGCCCGCTACTGCCGCGAATGGCTCGATGGCAAGCTCAAGGGCAACACGGGCTGCATGAACGTCGAGCTCGCGGACGGGCAGATTGCGCTCTACTCCGAAGGCAAGAAGGTGGTCGAGGGCATCCTCACTGGCAAATGAGCGGCAAGTCGAGGCCTCTGCGCCGCGCCTCAGGGCCTGATCAGCCCAGCACTTCCCCATGCTCGCGGGTGGCATGGAAGGTCACCTTGGGCCACTTCTCCGCCGTCACTTCCAGGTTGTAGCGGCTGGTGGCCAGATACACCGGGTTGCCGTCGATGTCCTTGCCCAGACGCAGCGCCTGCTCGCGCTCGAAGTTGCGGCGGGTGACGTCGTCAGGGAAGGTGAGCCAGCGCGCGGTGTGGATGTCGGCGGGCTCGAAGATCGCATCGACCTTGTATTCGTCCTTCAGGCGCTGGGCCACGATCTCGAACTGCAGCACGCCGACCGCGCCGAGCAGCATCTGTCCGCCTTCGAGCTCGAAGACCTGGATCGCGCCTTCTTCGCCCAGCTCCTGCAGCCCTTTCTGCAACTGCTTGGACTTGAGCGGGTCGCGCAGACGGGCGGCGCGGAACATCTCGGGCGAGAAGTAGGGGATGCCCTTGAAGCCGAGGTTCTCGCCTTCGGTCAGGGTGTCACCGATCTGCAACTGGCCGTGGTTGTGGATGCCGACGATGTCGCCGGCGACGCCGTCCTCCATGATCACGCGCTCGTTGGCCATGAAGGTGAGCACGTTGGCGAGCTTCATGTCGCGCCCGGCGCGCACATGCCTGACCTTCATGCCGGCGCTGTAGCGGCCCGAGCAGATGCGGAAGAAGGCGATGCGGTCGCGGTGCTTCGGGTCCATGTTGGCCTGGATCTTGAACACGAAGCCGCTGAAGGCGGGCTCGGCCGGCTGCACCATGCGTGCGCCGCCGTCGCGGGCCTGCGGTGGCGGTGCCCAGTCGATCAGCGATTGCAGGATCTCCTGCACGCCGAAGTTGTTGATACCCGAGCCGAAGAACACCGGGCTCTGCTGGCCGGCGAGGAAGGCGTCGAGGTCGAAGGGCGGCGAGGCGCCATCGATCAGTTCGACGTCGTCGCGCAGCTGGCCGATCTCGAGCGGGAAGCGCTTGTCGAGTTCGGGGTTGTCGAGACCCTTGAGGATCTCGCCGTCGCTGCGCCGCTCCTCACCCGGGGTGAAGGTCAGCACCTGTTGCTGCAGCAGGTGATACACGCCGCGGAAGGCCTTGCCCATGCCCAGCGGCCAGGTGACCGGCGCGCAGGTGATCTTGAGCACGTCCTCGATCTCGGCGAGCAGCTCGAAGGGCTCGCGCACCTCGCGGTCGAGCTTGTTGACGAAGGTGATGATCGGCGTGTTGCGCAGGCGGCAGACGTTGAGCAGCTTGATCGTCTGCGCTTCCACACCCTTGGCGGCGTCGATCACCATCACCGCGGCATCCACTGCCGTGAGCACGCGGTAGGTGTCTTCCGAGAAGTCCTCGTGGCCCGGGGTGTCGAGCAGGTTGATGGTGTGGCCCTGGTACTCGAACTGCATCACCGAGCTGGTCACCGAGATGCCGCGTTGCTTTTCCACTTCCATCCAGTCGGACGTGGCATGGCGAGCCGATTTGCGCGCCTTCACCGTGCCGGCGAGCTGGATCGCGCCGCCGAACAGCAGCAGCTTCTCGGTCAGCGTGGTCTTGCCCGCGTCGGGGTGGGAAATGATGGCGAAGGTGCGGCGCTTTTCGACGTCGCGCAGCAGCTCGGGCGGATAGGGAGTGGTGGTCATCAGGGTTCGCCGGCAAAAAGAAAACCGCCTGCGCGAGGGTGGGCAAGGCGGGACAGGCGCAATTCTATCAAGGAATCAGGGGCTTCCGAGGCGCCGGCCGGAGGTGGCGGTGACGATGCGGATGCGGGGCCCGCGCACCTCGCCGCAGGCATAAAAACGGGGCACGAGGACCTCGAAAGGTCGCCGTGCCCCGAATGAGGAGAGCGGAAAAGGGAGGGCGGGTGAGCCTTGGCTCGCGCTGCCCGCTTCGGTCAGCGCTGCTTGCCGACCTGGTCGCCGATGACGCCGCCGATCGCTGCGCCACCCACGGTGCCGAGAATGCCGCCGTCGGTGACGACCGCGCCGGCTACACCGCCCACGCCAGCGCCGATCGCGGCGCTCTTTTCACGCGAGGACATGCCTTCCCAGGTTGCACAGCCTGTGGCGGCGAAAGCGAGCATCAGGGCGGGAATCAGGGTCCGGGTGTTCATGGTGACCTCCTTGTGCTTGTTGGTGCGCAGGGCAAAGGGTCGCTGACCTGCCGTTGGGGTGTGTGGATTATGAGTGCCGGATGCGCGCCGGGATCCCGGCGGGGCGTTTCGAATTGTTTCCCGCCGCCGGCGCGGTGAGCGCGCGGCCGATCCGCGCCAGGCGCAGGTCGGGATTCGGTTGCGTGCCTGCTGGCGGCGCGGCGGCTTCCCCCGCGCCGATTACATCCGGATGCAGGATTCAGCGCCCGAGCATGTCCTGCGGCCGCAGCCAGGCGTCCAGTTGCTCGGCGGTGGTGAAACCGAGCGCAAGGGCGGCGGCACGCAGTGTCGTGCCCTCGGCCCACGCTTTCTTGGCGATCTGCGCCGCCTTGTCGTAGCCGATGTGCGGGTTCAGCGCGGTCACCAGCATCAGGCTGCGCTCGAGGTGTTCGGCCATGCGCGCGGCGTCGGCTTCCATGCCGGCCACGCAGTGGCGCTGGAAGTTGCGGCAGCCGTCGGCGAGCAGGCGGATCGACTGCAGCAGGTTGTGCGCGATCACCGGCTTGAACACATTGAGCTGCAGGTGGCCCTGGCTGGCGGCGAAGCCGATCGTGGCGTCGTTGCCGAGGATCTGGCAGGCGAGCATCGACAGCGCCTCGCATTGGGTCGGATTGACCTTGCCCGGCATGATCGAGCTGCCCGGCTCATTGGCCGGCAGCCTGAGCTCGGCGAGCCCGGCGCGCGGCCCCGAGCCGAGCAGGCGGAGGTCGTTGGCGAGCTTCATCAGCGCCACCGCCAGGGTCTTCAGCGCACCCGACAGGGCCACCAGCGGCTCGTGGCCGGCAAGCGCGGCGAACTTGTTCGGCGCACTGACGAGCGGCAGGCCGGTGAGCGCGGCGAGCTCGGCCGCGATCGCGTCGCCGAAGCCGGCCGGCGCGTTGAGCCCGGTGCCGACGGCGGTGCCGCCCTGGGCGAGCTCGCACACGGCCGGCAGGGTGCTGCGGATCGCGTGCGCCGCGGCATTGAGCTGGGCGACGAAGGCCGACAGCTCCTGGCCAAAGGTGATCGGGGTCGCGTCCATCAGGTGGGTGCGCCCGGTCTTGACGAGGTCGGCATGGCGTTCGGCCTGCGCCGCGAGGCCGTTCGACAGCTCGGTGATCGCGGGCAGCAGGTCTTCATGCACCGCGCGCGCGGCGGCGATGTGCATTGCGGTCGGGAAGCAGTCGTTGGAACTCTGGCCGCGATTGACGTGGTCGTTCGGATGCACCGGCGCCTTGCCGCCCCGGCCCTGGCCCGCGAGTTCGTTGGCACGGCCGGCGATGACCTCGTTGACGTTCATGTTGCTCTGCGTGCCACTGCCGGTCTGCCACACGACCAGCGGGAACTGGTCATCGAGGCGGCCGGCCAGGATCTCGTCGGCCGCCTGCCCGATGAGGTCGGCGACCGCGGCGGGCAGCTCGCCGCTGCGCGCATGCACGCGTGCGGCGGCCTTCTTGACGAGGGCGAGCGCATGGACGATCGCCAGCGGCATGCGTTCGCCGCCAATCGCGAAGTTGATCAGCGAACGCTGGGTCTGCGCGCCCCAGTAGGCCTCGGCAGGGACGTCGATCGGGCCGAGGCTGTCGGTTTCGATGCGGGTCATGATGTCCTCCACGTGTGGGTCGGGTGCGCTTGCCGGCGTCAAGGGCGCGTCGGCGGCGTTGCCGCGATTCTGCGCCTGCTCTTGTTCCGCCGCACGCCGCGCGGCAGCATGTGATGCTTTCCGCTGCCGGTTCGCCGCCATGTTCCTGCTCGACGCGTCGCTCGCCCAGTCCATCGTCGATCGGGCGATGGAAATCCTGCACACCAACGTCAACGTGATGGACGAGCGCGGGCTGATCATCGCCAGCGGCGAGCGCAGCCGCATCGGCAGCCGGCACGAGGGTGCACTGCTGGTGCTGGCCCAGGGGCGGGCGGTGGAGATCGACGAGGTGCTGGCGGGACGGCTGCATGATGCCCGCCCCGGCATCAACCTGCCCTTGCGCGCCGAGGGCCGGGTGGTCGGCGTGGTGGGCCTGAGCGGCACGCCCGCTGCCATCGGCCAGCATGCCGAACTGGTGCGCATGGCGGCGGAGACCATGCTCGAGCAGGCAGGCCTGATGCAGGTGCTCGCACGCGACCTGCGCCTGCGCGAGGAACTCGTGCTGCAGCTGATCGGGGTCGCGCCGGCCACGCCGGCGCTGGAGGACTGGGCGCGTCGGCTGCAGGTCGACCTGGGGCTGCCGCGGGTGGCGGTGCTGATCGAGATCGACGCCTCGGCGCTGCCTGCAGACGCCGTGCTGGCCGAGCAGCAGCGGCTGCAGGCGCTGCTGGCGACGCCCGACGCGGATCTGTTGTGGGCCGCCGTGTCCTTGCGCGAGCTGGTCGTGCTGCTGCCGCTGCCGTCCGGTTCGCCCGCGGTCGAGGGCGGGGGCGACCCGGGCCGGTTGCGGGCGCGGCTGGAGTCGCTGCGCGTGCGGCTATCCGGCGACGGCGCCCTGCGCCTGCGGCTTGCCCTCGGCGGCCATTTTGCCGGCAGCGAGGGCTTGCAGCGATCCTGGCAGTCGGCGCGGGCCACGCTGCGCGTCGGCCGCCGCCGCCAGCCTGCGGCCGACCTGCACTGCTATGCCGAACTCACGCTCGCCGTGCTGCTGGCCGGCCTCGCCGAGGGCTGGCGTGCCGACGAGCTGCAGCGCCCGCTGCAGCGGCTGGCCGCCCACGATCGCGACGGACTGCTGCGACGCACGCTCACCACCTGGTTCGCCCATGACATGAAGACCGCCGCCGCCGCGCAAGCCCTGCATGTGCATCGCAACACGCTCGACTATCGTCTGCGCCGCATCGCCGACATCACCGGGCTCGACCTCGCGCGGCTGGACGACTGTCTGCTGTTGTTCATCGGCCTCGAGCTGAATGAGGCGGATTTTTAGGAGTTGTGCACTAATAAATCCAACTTCAAGTGCTCATTATTGTTCATAACGCTGAATACGGGGCAAGGGAAAGCGCCTAGACTTTCACTCCACGCGGCGGGCTTCGAGTGCCGGCGCGATGCCTATACAGACCGGAGACACCCAATGAAGATCGTCATCGCACCCGATTCGTACAAGGAGAGCCTGTCCGCGCTGGAAGTGGCGCAGGCGGTGGAGGCCGGTTTCCGCCAGGTCTTCCCCGATGCCGCCTACGTGCTGGTGCCGGTCGCCGACGGCGGCGAAGGCACGGTCGATGCCATGGTCGCGGCAACCGGCGGGCGCCGGGAGGCCGTCGCCGTCACCGGCCCGCTCGGCGAACGCGTCGAGGCCTTCTACGGCCTCACCGGCGACGGCGCGACCGCTGTCATCGAGATGGCGGCCGCAAGCGGCCTGATGCTGGTCCCGCCGGCGGCGCGCAACCCGCTGCGCACCAGCTCGCGCGGCACCGGCGAGCTGATCCGCGCCGCGCTCGATGCCGGCGCGCGTCGCTTCATCCTCGGCATCGGCGGCAGCGCCACCAACGATGGCGGCGCCGGCATGGTGCAGGCGCTCGGCGCCCGCCTGCTCGACGCCGAAGGCCGCGATGTCGACGGCAGTGGTGGCGAGCTCGCGCGCCTCGAGCGCATCGACGTCTCCGGGCTCGACGTGCGCCTGGCCGAATGCCGCATCGAGGTCGCCTGCGACGTGGACAACCCGCTCACCGGTCCGCGCGGCGCCTCCGCCGTATTCGGCCCGCAGAAGGGCGCCACGCCGGAGATGGTGCAGACGCTGGATGCCAACCTCGCCCGCCTCGCCCGCCTCATCGAGCGCGACCTCGGTGTCGCGGTCGATCAGGTGCCCGGCGCCGGCGCGGCTGGTGGCATGGGCGCGGCGATGCTGGCCTTCTTCGGCGCGACGCTGAAGCCGGGCATCGAGATCGTCACCGCCGCGGTCGATCTGGATGCCCATGTGCGCGACGCCGACCTCGTCATCACCGGCGAGGGCCGCATCGACTTCCAGACCGTGCATGGCAAGACGCCGATCGGCGTGGCCCGCGTCGCCAAGCGCCATGGCAAGCCGGTGATCGGCATTGCCGGTTCGCTCGGCGCTGACGTCGGCGTGGTGCACGAGCACGGCATCGACGCGGTGTTCAGCGTGCTGAGCAAGCCGTGCACCCTGGACGAGGCGCTGCGCGATGCGGCGGCCAACGTCGAGCTGACCGCGCGCAATGTGGCGGCGATGCTGCGCCTCGGGATGCGGCCGGCCTGATCGACGGTCAAGCCCGCGGTGGCGGCCGCTGCGTCGGCAATCCACATTTATCCGACTGCGGGCAGCGGCCGGAGCGTGCATCATGGAGGCCGGCCTGCGCATTGCCTGCGCAAATCGACCGCTTACGTGACGCGCACCTCTCATGGACATCATCTTCGGCATCATCCTGCCGGTCTTTGGCACGCTCGGCCTGGGCTACGCCGCGGCACGCCTGGGCGTGTTCGACGAGGCGGCCAACCGCGGGCTGTCGCTGTTCGTGTTCAACTTCGCGCTGCCGCTGATGTTGTTCCGCGCGATCGCGCAGGCCGAGCTGCCCGACGCGATGCCGTGGGGCTATCTGCTGTCGTATTACATCGGCGCTTTCGCGGTGTATGCGCTGGCGATGGTGGGCGGACGGATCCTGTTCGCGCGTCGCCTCCACGAGCAGGCGGTGCTCGGCCTCGGCGGGGCCTTCTCCAATACCGGCATGCTGGGCATCCCGCTGGTGATGACGGCCTACGGGTCGTCGGCGGCACTGCCGCTGTTCGTCATGATCGCCTGCCACAGCCTGCTGATGCTGCCGCCCACCACCGCCCTGATCGAGGCGGCGCAGGGGGGCAAGGAAGCGCTTGGCACGATGCTGCTGAAGCTGGTGAAGAGCGTGCTGGCGACGCCGATCATCTGGGGGCTGTCCTGCGGCCTCGCGTTCGCCCTCATCGGCATCCAGATTCCCGGCCCGCTCGATGCGGTGGCCAAGGGTCTGGGCAGCGCGGCCACGCCGTGCGCGCTGTTCGCGCTCGGGGCGTCGCTGACACGCTACAACCTGGGCGGCAACCTGCGCGAGCCGGCCATGCTGGTGGCGCTGAAGACGGTCGTGCATCCCCTGCTCGTGTGGCTGCTCGCCAGCCAGGTGTTCGACGTGCCGCCGCTGTGGGTGATGACCGGCGTGCTGCTGGCGGCGCTGCCGGCGGGCATCACGCCCTACCTGTTCGCTCAGCGCCACAAGGTCTGCCAGTCCACTATCGCCTCGGCGGTGTTCCTGTCGACCCTGCTTTCCGTGCTGACGCTGTCGCTGCTTCTGTTCCTGCTTCCGCCACCCGGCCCTTGAGGCTCCTGCGGCCCTTGCCGTGTTGTTGCGCGGTGCGACGCATGACACGCTGGGCCGCGCGATGGCGTAGTAGCATCTGAAGCGATCCTCGCCCGGCAGTCAGCGGGCTACCCGTGGGCCCGAACAACGCCAAGCGGAGCTTCCGGTGTCACGACCTGTCGTGCAGCCCCCTGCCATTCAGTGGCCGCTGAATGCCATTCGCCTCGCGATCGTCCTCGTGAGCCTGCTCGCGCTCGCTTTTGGTTGGGGCGACATGCTGCGCGGCGCGAACGAAGCCGAGGCGGCAGCGGTGGCGCGGGCAAGCATGCAGGCTCGCATTCAGGCGCGCGCGGTCGGCGAGCTGGTGCAGGCCACACTCAACGGTTTCGATTTCGCCCTCAAGTCGGTGCGGGCGGTGGTCTATGACGGAGCCGAGGCCATCGACCGCCACGCCCAGCTCACCCTGCGCGGGGTGTCCGCCGACTTCGTGCTGCAGGTCTTCATCATCGATCGCGAGGGCTACCTGAGCTACTCCTCGCTGGGACCGGCACCGCGCAACTACCTGGGTGACCGCGACTACTTCCTGCGCCTGTCGGCGGCGAAGGAAGACATTCTCGTCATCAGCGAGCCGGTGCTCGGCCGCCTCACCCAGCGCTGGAGCATCCAGGTGGCACGGGCGATCCGGCGCGACGGTGCGTTCGACGGGGTGGTGTCGATGGCCTTGTCGGTCGACAGCTGGGCGGCGCAGCTGCTGCGCCTTGGTCCGGGGCCGCGCGACACGCTGTCGCTGATCGGTCGCGACGGACAACTGCTGCTGCGCACCCTGCATGGGACGGACTACTACGGCAAGCAGCTACGTCTGCAGCGCCCCTTCGTGCTCCAGTATGACGTGCTGGAGGGCGACTACCTGAGCGCAAGCCACGCCGACGGCGTGACCCGCATCTACGGCTGGAGCCGGCTGCCGTCGGGCCTGATCACGATTGCGGGGCTGGCGCTGGAGGATGTGCTCGCACCGGTGCGGAAGGCGCGCGAATGGGCGATCGTGCGCGGCGCCCTGCTCAGTGGCGTGTTCCTGCTCGTCATCGCCGCGCTGGTCGTGGCGCTCGGGCGCTATGGTCAGGCGATGCGCCGTCTCGCCTCGGCCGAGGTCTGGCAGCGCGCCAACTTCGACCTCGTCACCGGTCTGCCCAATCGCGCCCTGCTGCTCGATCGCCTGCAGCGCATGATGCTGCATGCCCGTCGGCACAACGCCCAGGTCGTCGTGCTGTTCATCGATCTCGACCTGTTCAAGCCGGTCAATGACCGCTTCGGGCATGCGTTCGGCGACCGCCTGCTGGTCCAGGTCGCACGCCGGCTCGAGCAGCTCTTTCGCAGCGAGGACACGGTCGCCCGCCTCGGCGGCGACGAATTCGTCGTGCTGATGCCGGCGGTCAGGGGCAAGGAGATTGCCGAACAGGCGGCGCAGAAGATCGTCGAGCGACTGTCCGAGCCCTTCGACATCGACGGCCAGGCGGTCGACATCTCCGCCAGCGTCGGCATCGCCTATTTCCCGCAGGACGGCGACAGCCCGGCGGCGCTGATTGCCCGTGCCGACGCCGCAATGTATCGCGCCAAGCATGGCGGGCGCGCCACCTGGCGGGCCTGAGTCCGCTTTTCAGTCGCTGCCGAAGCGGCGGCAGTCGAGCGCGACGAGCTGCACCAGGTTGCCGGTGGCGGCGTAGAACAGCGAGGCCAGCGCGCGCCGGTTCTGCCAGCTCTCATGCAGCGCGAGCGAGCCGCGCAGGCCTTCCAGGGCCACCGCATCCGGTTCGCGGGCGTGAAAGTCGAGCAGACGCAGCGCGTCGTCGCTGTCGTGGGCCGCGCCAAAGCGCAGGGCGGCTGCGAGGTTGGGCGAAGCATCGCTGAACTCGGCCGGAAAGCGCGGCGTCTCGGGCTGGCCGGGCGCCGGCCACAGGAACTCGGGCGTGACGATCTCGAAGCGGATGACGTCCGGCCGTGTCGCCGTGTGTGCGCGCCCCACCTCCAGCACGAGGCGTGTGCGATCGCTGTCGTGCAGCTCGGTGCACACGATGTCGAGCGTGCTCGCTGCCGCGGCGGTTGTGGCGGCGGCGCCGGTCGCCGCGGCTGGCGGCGTCTCGGCCGTGCACGCGGCACTCAGCGCGAGCAGCGCCGTGGCAAGGGCAGTACGTGCCGGGCGCCGCGCTGCGCGTGCGGGGCGGACCGCGCAGTGCCTGGCGGGAGGGCCGATTTGCATGTCCTGCAGCTCCATCAACGATCGGGTCGGCGCCATTATGCCGCCTCGCCTCGGCCCGGCCCGCTGTTGCGCCCCGCCGTGCTTGAAAAGCCGCATTCCATGGGCTTAAGTGCAAGGACTGCACAGCCTGGGGAGGGGAGCCATGTCGATCGCGCGCGAAGTACTCACCCGCATGGGGGCGACGGCGGCGAACGCCGATGCCTACCTGGACCCGCTCAATGCGGCGATGGCGGCGCATGGCATCGACTCCGCCCTGCGCATCGCGCACTTTCTGGCCCAGGTGATGCACGAGTCGGGCTCGCTCAAGACGACGGTCGAGAACATGCGTTACTCGGCCGAGCGGTTGCAGGCGGTGTTTCCGCGCTACTTCCCCACCGCTGCCGAGGCCGCGGCCTATGCCAACCAACCCGAACGCATCGGCAGCCGCGTCTATGCCGGGCGCATGGGCAACGGGCCGGAGTCGAGCGGGGACGGTTATCGTTACCGCGGCCGTGGCCTGATCCAGCTCACCGGCAAGGCCAATTACCGTGCCTTCTCGGCCTGGATCGGCGACGACGTCGTCGCCCAGCCCGAGCTTGTGGCCACGCGCTATGCGGCGCAGTCGGCGGTGTATTTCTGGGACAAGAGCGCGCTCAACGCGCTGGCCGACCTCGACGACCTGAACTCCATCACGCGCCGCATCAACGGTGGCCTGAACGGCTTTGCCCATCGTCGCGAGCTGCTCGAGAAGGCCAAGCGCGCGCTCGCCGAGCTTGCCGGGCGCACGGCGGCCGAGCTGCCGTCGGGGCCGGCGCTGAAGCCGACACACCGTGTCCTGCCGCTGAGCCTGAATCTGCGCAGCGCGCCCCGCGTCGCGGACAACACGCGCATGGCGACGCTCAACCAGGGCAGCCAGGTCGAGGTCCTGGGCGCCGCGCCGGAGGCAGGCTGGGTGCGCCTGCGCGCGTTGGTGAATGGCGCGCTGCGCGAGGGCTTCGTCGCCGAGCGCTACCTCGAGCCGCTGCCGCGCAGTCGCGTGCGCGCGGCGCCGCCGGTGCTGCTCGCGGCCGCGGCGCCGGCGGTGCCGCCGGCGCACCTGCAGCAGAACCGCAGTGACATCACCCGCGCGCGTGACGGCGGCCGCGCCTACCCGCTGGGCGAGACGGGACGGCCGACACGTGGCGGGCGCACGACCGAGGCGCTGGCCGCCGCGGTGAGCGCGATCGTCGATTACCTCGACGTCGCCAATCCCGCCCACCGGCGTTACCTGGCGGGTGGCGGCAACACCTACTGCAACATCTACGCGACCGACTTCGCTTATCTGTGCGGCGTCTATCTGCCGCGGGTGTGGTGGACCGACCCGGCCCTGCGCCGCCTCCACGCGGGCGAGACGGTGCCGGTCGCCTATGGGCAGACGGTGCGCGAGCTCAATGCCAACAGCCTGTTCGACTGGCTCGAGGACCACGGGTCCGCCTTCGGCTGGGTCCCCGAGGTGGATCTGACGACGCTGCAGGCCGCGGCCAATGCCGGCGAGGTGTGCGTGATCGTCGGCCAGCGCACCGAGCTCAACCGCCCCGGACACATCACCGTCGTCGTGCCCGAACAGGACGGCGCCAGCGCCAGGCGCAACGCCGGCGGCCAGGTGCTGCATCCGGTCGAATCCCAGGCCGGCACGCGCAACGTGCTGCGCGCCGCCGCCGCCAGCGCCTGGTGGCTGAACGCGCGCTTCCGCGCCCATGCCTTCTGGCGTCATCCCTGATTCCCCCTCCAACGCTGCGCTCATCCCCGGACCACTGACATGGCAAAACGCAAGACCCCTGCGGGCTCCAGAACCCTGCTCAAGCTGCCGCTGCCGGCCGAACCAGCGAGCACCGCGGCGGCCACCGCGCCCGCCCTGCTGCGCCTGCCCGGCAGCCGGGCCGACGGCGGCGACGCGGTCGACCTGGTGCCCGGCCTCAAGGTCACCAGCGTCATGGAGCTCGCCGCGGCCAGCCGCAGCGACGAGGCCCCGGTCACCGGCACCCTGGACGAAGGCTCGGGCCTGCTGGCGCTCGAAGCGGAGGACGGCACCACGATCTTCATCCGTGCCGACGCCCTCGCCGAGCAGCTTGCGCGCACCCGCCCCGAGCTGGTGGATGCGCAAGGCGCGGTCGATTTCGCCGGCTTTCGTGACGCCGAGGACAGCACCCGTGGGGCGCTGGGGTGGATCTGGCGGCGGGTGAGCCGGCTCAGCCTGCCCGAGGACGCCATCAGCAAGGCCGCGAAGGACAAGGCGCGCGAGTGGCTGGGCGGCAAGGTCGAGGACTGGGCGGTGGCCTGGGCCTCGCGCAAGGGCGCGACCGCGCTGATGGCGATGATCGAGGAGCGCCTCGCCGGCGAGCCCGGGCTCTATCCCTGGGATGGCGGCGCGCTGCGCAAGGAGGACCGCCTGCAAGCTGGCGACCGAAGGCTCAGTGAAGCTGCCGAGACAGGGCCGCTGCTGATCTTCATCCACGGCACCGGCTCGCACACCCTGGGCGGTTTCGGCGATCTACCGGGCAGCACGGCCTGGTCGGCGCTGAAGGACCGCTTCGGTGAGCGCATCTTCGGCTACGAGCATCGCACCTTCTCGCAAAGCCCGATCGACAACGCGCTCGCCCTGGTCGAGACCCTGCCCGAGCGCTGCAGGATCAACCTGGTGACGCACTCGCGCGGCGGCCTGGTCGGCGACCTGCTGTGCCTGGACGGCGCCGACGGCGAGTTGGCCGAGCTGATCGAGGACTACCGCAGCGCCAGCCCCCTGACCGACGATGGCGATGCCGACGCGGAGGCCGAGGCCTTCGCCGCCGGCGAGCGCGCCAAGCTTGGCCGTCTGGCCGCCCAGCTGGTGGCGCGCGGCATCGTCGTCGAGCGCTATGTGCGGGTCGCCGCGCCGGCCCGCGGCACCGCGCTGCTGTCGGACAACCTCGACGTCTTCCTGTCCGGCCTGCTCAACCTGGTACGCCGGGCCGGGGCCTGGAGCGTGGGGGCCGCCGTCGGCGCGCTGGCACCGGCCGCGGCGGTGAAGGCGAAGGAGGCGGCCGATGGCGGCCTGAAGTTCCTCGCCCGCATCGTGCTCGAGATCGCCGACAAGCGCCTGCAGCCGCAGGTGGTGCCGGGCATCGAGGCGATGCTGCCCGAGGCGCCGATGGGCATGCTGCTCGGCCGTGCGCGCATCGCGCCGCAGGTCAGGGTGGGGGTGATCGCCGGCGACATCGAGGGCGGCGGCGTGCTGCAGCGGATCGGCGTGATGTTCGTCGATTGGGCGCTGTTCGACCGCGCCCGCAACGACCTGGTGGTCGATACCGACTCGATGTACGGCGGGCTGGTGGCGCGCGCCGCCAGCAGCGACGCCGCCGTTGACGCGGGCGATGCGGCCGCGGCTGCGCTGCTGCCTGCGCATCGGGCGATCTTCGTGCAGGGGGCGGAGGTCAATCACTTCCGCTATTTCCGTGACGACGTGCGCCGCGACGGCGTGCCGCTGCCGGCGGCGCTGGCCGCCTGGCTCGCACCCGATGCGGATGGGGCGGAGCCCCGCAATCCGGCGCTCGCGCCCTGGGCGCCGCTCACGCTGCCGGTGGCAGAGCCTGCCATCGCCACCCGCGCCAGCCGCGGTGAAGCGGAGCCCGCCGACAACACGATGCCGGTGCTGGTGTTCCTGCCCGGCATCATGGGCTCGCACCTCAGCGCCGACGGCCGGCGCATCTGGCTCGACCCGATCGAGCTCGCCCGTGGTCGCCTGGTGCGCATCGCGATCGACAGCAGCAAGACGGTGCAGCCTGCGGGCCTGGTCGGCATGGCCTACGGGCGGCTGGCCGCCTACCTCGAGTCCGGCCATCGCGTGATCCGCCACGACTACGACTGGCGCCAGCCGATCGAGGTGCTCGGCAAGGCGCTTGCGGTCCGCCTGCGCGAGGCGCTCGAGAAGCATCCCGACCAGCCGGTGCGCATCCTCGCCCACAGCATGGGCGGGCTGGTGGTGCGCGCCGCCTTCGCCGCCGACCCCGAGCTGTGGCCGCAGATCGCCGCACGCCCCGGCGCGGGCGTGCGCCTGCTGATGCTGGGGACGCCGAACCAGGGTTCGCACCTGTTCGTCGAGACCCTGCTCGGCCAGTCCGACACCATCCGCATGCTTGCCCGCCTCGACCTGCGCCAGGGTATGCAGGCGGTGCTCGACATCGTCGCCGGTTTCCCGGGCGCTGCGCACCTGCTGCCGGCGCCCGATTTCGTCGACACCGGCGGCCCGGCCGCCAAGGACTACTACCGCGCCCAGACCTGGAGCGAACTGGCGGCGATCAACAACGACTTCTGGTTCGGCCGCAGGCTCGCCGGCAAGCCGAACCAGGCCCTGCTCGACATGGCGCGCGGGTTCTGGAAGACGATCGCCGACACGCGCTGGGTGGCGCACGCGCCCGAGCGCATCGCCTACGTGTTCGGCAAGGCCGACAACACCCCCTGCGGGCTGCTGCTGCTTGACGAAGGCAGCCGGCCCTTCGTGCGCATGCGCGGCACGCCTCATGGTGACGGCTCGGTGACCTGGGCCTCCGGTCGCTTGCCCGGCCTGCCCGACGAGCGCTGCTGGTACATGGCTGCCGACCACATGGGGCTGACCAGCACCACCGAGCACTTTGCCGACATCGATGCCCTGCTCGTCCAGGGTACGCCGCGCCGGTTGGGGCGCCTGCCGGTCAGCCGCAGCGACGAGGCGCGCGAGCCGCTGCGCGCCTACCGTGCCGGTCCGCCGCCGGCCTGGCCGACCGAGACCGAGCTGGTCAGTCGCGCACTCGGCGGTCGCATCCCGGCCCTGCCGCAGCGTCGACGCGCGGTGCTGCGCGTGGGCGTGAAGGCGATGAACCTGCGCTTCGTGCAAGTGCCGGTGCTGTGCGGCCACTATCGTGGCGACCCGATCGCCGGTGCCGAGGCGGTCATCGATCGCTGGCTGGTCGACGGCGCGCTGAGCCAGCGCCAGCGCCTGGGCATCCATTCCGGCGACCTGGGCGACGCGACCGTGGTGCTGATGCCGCGCACCGCCGAGGAGCGCGTGCGCGGCACCGGCCGCGGAGCGGTGGTGGTGGGCTTGGGCGAGATGGGCAAGCTCGGCGCCGACGGCGTCACCGAAGCAGTGCGCGCCGGCGCCCTGCGCTATCTGCTGCACGCCTCCGACCGCTACGGCGAGGACCACTGCGACGGGCGCGGGCGGCGTCCCGAAGGCCAGCTGCCGCTGCGCCTGGCAAGCCTGCTGGTGGGCACGAATTCGGCAGCCAGCCTGGACATCGCCGAGGCGGTGAAGGCGGTGGTGCGCGGCGTGCTGCTCGCCAACCGCGATTACGCCGAAGGCGCGAAGGCGCGCAAGGGGCCGGTCGGCCGTATCGTCGAGCTGGAGCTGATCGAGCTCTATCGCGATGCCGCCATCTCCGCCGCCTATGCGGTGAGCGAGCTCAACACCCTGCTTGCCGCCGAGCTCGAGCGCCTGGGCGCCCGGCTCGATCTCAGCGAGCCGCTGCAGCACGGCGAGGGTGTGCGCCAGCGCCTGATCGTGAGCCCCTTTGGCGACTACTGGCCACGGCTGTCGGTCAGCGATGCCGATCGTGACGACAGCGACTGCAGCGCGGAATGCTGGCTGCCGCGCCTGTGCAACCCGATGCCACCCGAGGTGTTGCGCCGCTGGCTGAGCCTGTACGGCTGCAAGGACGGTGCCGACGCCGCCAGCCCGCTGGCGGCGGGCGAGGCCTTCGCGCCGGTGATCCGTCATGCGCAGCGCTTCCGCTTCACCTTCATGGGCGAGAAGGCGCGCGCCGAGGTCGTGGTCCAGACCCGCCAGCCCGGCCTCATCGAACGCCTCGCCGACGAGGCGCTCACCGGCCCGGCGTCGACCCGCTATCGGGGCGGCGGGGGCAGTTTCGGCCACACCCTGTTCCAGCTCCTGGTCCCGGTCGACTTCAAGGCCGCGGCACGCAAGGCCAACAACCTGATCCTGGTAGTGGACGAGAGCACCGCCAACCTGCCCTGGGAACTGCTCGAAGACGACGGCGAGCCGCTCGTCATCCACACCCGGGTGGTCCGCCAGTTCATGACACGCAATTACCGGCGCGATGTGGTGCGCACCGATGCCATGACCGCCTGTGTGATCGCCAATCCCAGCACCGAGGGCTACTACGCCGAGTTCGGCGGGCCGGGCTGGAAGCCCCGCCCTGATGCCGACGGCAGCCCCCGGCCCGACCGCCTGCCCAGCCTCGGTGGCGCGGCGCGCGAGGGCGAAGCCGTGCTGCGCGTGCTCGAGGGGGCGGGCTATACGGTCAGCCATGCGCCGCCCGACGCCCGCGCCGGCGACGTCTATGCGCGCCTGTTCGCCCGCCCCTGCCGGGTGCTGGTGATCGCCGCGCACGGCATTCATGCCCGCCGTGCGGCCGACGGCAGTTACCGCAGCGGCGTGGTGCTGTCCGATGGGCTGCTGCTGTCGGCGGCCGAGATCGGCCTGATGGAGACCGTTCCCGACCTCGTCTTCCTGAGCTGCTGCCATCTCGGCAAGGTCGGCACCGAGCAGGGCGGGCAGCGGCTGGCCGCCAGCCTGGCGCGCGAGCTCATCGACATGGGCGTGCGCTGCGTGGTGGCGGCCGGCTGGGAGGTGCGCGACGACGCGGCGCTGACCTTCTCCGAGCACTTCTTCAAGGCCATGGCAGTCGACGGCGCACGTTTCGGCGACGCGATCCACGCTGCCCGCTGCGAGGCCTACCGCCGCCACCCCGACTGCAACACCTGGGGTGCCTACCAGGCCTATGGCGATCCGGCCTTCCAGCTCAGGGTCAACGACGGCGCCGAGCGTGAGGACGGCCTGCTGCTCGCGCCGGAGGAGCTGCTCGACTGGCTCGACCAGCTCTGGCTCGATGGCCACCGGCTCGACGGCGACAGCACCGAGGCGGCCTTTCGCAGCGTGCAGAAGCGGGTCCAGCGCAGGCTGGGCCGGCTGCCGGCGGCGTGGGCGGCGCGGCCCGACGTGCAGCAGGCGCTGGGCCGGCTGTATGCCGCATACGGCGACGTCGGCGGCTTCGAGGCGGCGCGCGAGCCCTTGTTGCGCGCGGTTGCCGAGGACTCGTCCAAGGGCGTGGTGCCGATCGCGGCCATCGAGCAGCTGGCCAACATCGAGGCCCGGTTGGCCGAACAGCTCAGCCAGTCGGGTGCGGCCGAGGATCTCGAGCGCGCGCGCGGGCTGGTCGATGACGCGATCGCGCGCATGCGTGCGCTGATCATGATCACCGGTCCCGAGCCGGTGCCGCGTGTCGCGCCTGCGGCCCAGCCTGCGCCTGAAAGCGGGCTGCGGCCGAGCGCCGAGCGCCAGGCCATCCTCGGCAGCGCGTGCAAACGTCGCGCCATGATCCTGCTGCGCGGCGCCCAGCCGCCCGGCGAGGACATCGCGGCGGCGGGCGAGGACACGCCGGCACCGGGCGCAAGGGCTGCGAAGGGGAAGGCGGGCGCGGAGCGCAAGGCGTGGGCGGCGGTGCGTGACGCGCTGCGCGACGCGCGCGACGCCTACGCGCTGGGCGAGGGGGATCCGGCGCAGGCCGACTGGGACCCCTACACTCGCATCAACCGGCTGCAGCTCGACTGGCTGCTGGGCGAGGCGGTGGACCTGGCCATGCTGGAGCAGTGCCAGGCGGTGGCGCGCAAGCGCTTCGAGCGCCGCTTCGGCTTCTTCGACGGCATCATGGTGGCCGATTGCGCGGTCACGCGCTGGCTGATCGACGGTGTGCCAGCGGGCACCGACGATGCTGCCAGGATGCTGGCGCGTGCCTACCAGGAGTCGGCGGGCATGCTCGCGGCCTCGCGACGGCAGATGGACTCGGTGGTTCGGCAGCTTAAGCTGCTGGCCGAGTTCCTCGAACTGCGGGCCGACGCCGCCGATGCGCAGCGCGTTGCGGTATTGCGGGCGGTGGCGAAGGCGCTCGGTACGCCTGCGTCCTGATTGCCGTGCGGGCCGGGCGGATGGGTCGTGTCACCCGTCCGCCCGGCCTCGTGTATGGTTTGGGGCTTAGCTGTCCGCGCTCGCGGGGCGCGGACGGACCGCAGCCTCACCTACCAGCCACGTCGATTTCCGGATGATTCCACCGGTCCAAGCGCATGTCCTGATCCTGCTCATCTTTTCGGTGATCGCGGTCGTCGCGCTGCAACGCATGCGGATGCCGTCCAGCCTCGGCTATCTGCTCGTCGGCGCGCTGGTCGGTCCCCACGCCTTTGGTCTCGTGCCCGATGTCGAGCACAACCGGGTGCTGGCCGAGTTCGGCATCGTGTTCCTGCTGTTTACCATCGGCCTCAACTTCTCGCTGCCGCAGATCCTGGCGATGCGCAACCTGGTGTTCGGCCTGGGTACGGCGCAGGTCGTCCTCACCACCCTCATCGTCGGTGTCGGTGCGTGGTTGCTCGGCCATTCGCCGGAGACCGCCTTCGTGATCGGCGCGGTGGTGGCGCAGTCGTCGACCACGGTCATCAGCAAGCAGTTGATCGAGCAGGGTGAGGACCAGAGCCGGCACGGCAGGCTGGGGGTGGCGATGTCCGTCTTTCAGGACATCACCGCCGTGCCCTTCGTGGTGGTCATTCCGGTGCTCGGCATGGCCTCGGGTTCGATCGCCGCGCCGCTCGGTCTTGCCTTGCTGAAGGCGGCAGCGGCCTTCGCATTGGTGTATCTGGCCGGGCGCTGGCTGCTGCGGCCGCTGTTTCACGAGGTTGCGGCGCGGCGCTCGGCCGAGCTGTTCACGCTGACCGTGCTGCTGGTGAGCCTGGTCGCCGCCGCGATCACCCAAAGCCTCGGTCTGTCGATGGCGCTGGGGGCCTTTCTGGCCGGCATGATGCTCGGCGAGACCGAGTTCCGCCATCAGATCGAATCGACCATCCGGCCGATCCGCGATGTGCTGCTCGGCCTGTTCTTCGTCACCATCGGCATGCTGCTCGACGTCTCGGTGCTCCCCGAGCTGTGGCATCTGGCCCTGGCGGGTGCCGCGGCCATGCTGATCGCGAAGGCCGTGCTGGTCTTCTTCATCGTCCATTTCGCCGGGGTCAATCGGGCGACGGCGGTGCGCACGGGCGTGGTGCTGGCGGTGGGCGGCGAGTTCGGTTTCGCCCTGCTGGCGATTGCGCTCGACAGCCAGGTGCTGGCCGCTGAGGTGGCGCAGGTGGTGCTGATGGCGGTCCTGTTCAGCATGCTGATCGCTCCCTTCTTCATCCGCTACAACGCGGCCGTCGCCCGTCGCCTGGTGCGGGGACCGGTGCTGGCCACCAATGGGGTGGCGCATGCCGAGGACGCGCCGCCCGACCAGCGTGACCACGTGGTCATCTGCGGTTACGGCCGCATCGGCCAGAACCTCGCCCGTTTCATGGAAGCGGAGCGGATTCCCTTCATCGCCCTCGACATGGATCCGGCGCGGGTGCGCGACGCCCATGCCGCGGGCATGCCGGTGTTCTATGGCGACTCGTCCGAGCGCGACATCCTGGAGGCGGTCGGGGCCGACAGTGCGCGACTGATCGTGATCTCGCACGACGACCTCGGGGCGGCGCGCAAGGTGTTGCAGCACGTGCGCTCGAGCCGTTGGCCGGTGAAGGTCATGGTGCGCACCCGCGACGAGGCACCGCTCGCCGAACTGCTCGAACTGGGCGCGACAGAGGTGGTGGCCGAGACGGTCGAGGCCAGCCTGATGATCGCCGCCCATGTGCTGCTGATGGCGGAGGTGCCGACGAAGCGCGTCCTGCGGCGCATTCGCGCGGCGCAGGCCAACCGCTACCAGTACCTGCACGAGCTTTACCGGTCGGACGAACCGGTGCTGGGCGACGCCGATCAGGACACGGGCCATGACCGGCTGCATGCGGTCGAACTCGTGGCCGGCTCGGTCGCGGTCGGACAGGTGCTCGGCGAGCTGGACCTGGGCGATTGCCGCCTTCAGGCTTTGGTGCGCGCCGGCGAGCGCATGCTCCACCCCCCACCCGGGCTGAGGCTCGAGGTGGGCGACACGCTCGTGCTGTTCGGGATGCCGGACGGACTCGACAAGGCCGAGGTCGCCTTGCTGGCGCAGGGGGCGTCGACCGAACGTGAGTCTGCATCGGTGCGCAAACCCATCCCGTGACGGCCAGGCCATGAAACGGACCGACGGCCTGCTGGCCTTCACCGACGCCGCCGACGGCGCGACCGGGATCCTGCGCTGCGGACACTGAAAGGCTATCGAAAGACCTTCTCCGTATTGTCCGCTCCACACGGGGCGAAGTGGATTCGCCTCGCACAAGAGGCGTCCATACACGGAGGAGATCGCCATGATGCTGAAGAAGACCCTGTTTGCCGCGGCCACCGCGGTCCTTGCCACCCTCGCAGCCGGTGTCGTCCACGCCGAGCCGGCCAAGCCCGAGTGCATCGCTCCGGCCAAGCCGGGCGGCGGCTTCGACCTCACCTGCAAGCTGGCGCAGAGCGCCTTGCAGAACAGCAAGCTGCTCGAGGCGCCGATGCGCGTCACCTACATGCCAGGCGGGATCGGTGCCGTGGCCTACAACACCGTCATCGCCAACCGTCCGGCCGAAGGCGGCACCATCGTCGCCTACTCGGGCGGCTCCTTCCTCAACCTGGCGATCGGCAAGTTCGGCAAGTACACCGAGGACGATGTCAGGTGGCTGGCCGCGGTCGGAGCCGACTACGGCGCCATCATCGTCAAGGCAGATTCGCCGCACCAGAGCCTGAAGGATCTGGTCGAAGCCACGCGCAAGGAGCCGTCCAAGGTGGTGTTCGGTGCCGGCGGTTCGGTCGGCAGCCAGGACTGGATGAAGTCCGCGCTGATCGCCCGTGAGGCCGGTGTCGATCCCAAGTCGATGCGCTATGTCGCCTTCGAAGGCGGCGGAGAGGCCATCACCGCATTGATGGGCGGCCACGTGCATGCCTACTCGGGCGACGCCTCCGAAGTCCTTGGCCACCTGAAGGGCGGACGGATCAAGGTGCTCGCGATCATGGCCCCGGAGCGCCTGAAGGGTGAACTGGCCGACATTCCGACCGCGATCGAGCAGGGTTACAACGTCGACTGGACCATCACCCGCGGCTTCTACATGGGGCCCAAGGTGTCGGATGCCGACTACCAGTGGTGGATCGCCGCGTTCGAGAAGCTCCAGGCCTCGCCCGAATTCGATCAGCTGCGCGCCGAGCGCGGCCTGTTCCCCTATGACCTGACCGGCGCCGAGCTGACCGAGAACGTCAAGCGCGAGGTCGCCCGCTACAAGGTCCTCGCCAAGGAACTCGGCCTGGTTGCCCAGTAAGCGTCCGTCATCGGCCCCGCACCCGCAGCGATGCGGGGCCTCATTTCCTGGAGACCGACATGAGCGAAAAAATCCTCGGCGGCATACTCTTGATCGTCAGCCTGGCTGGCATCTGGATCGCACGCAGTTTCGAAGTGGCCATTTCCTACGAGCCGGTCGGACCACGCGCATTTCCGATCGTCATTCTCGTCCTGCTCGGCATCAGCGCCGTTGCCCTGATGCTGGAGAAGAAGAGCGACACCACCTGGGCGCCCCCTGCCGTCCTCCAGCGCATCGGCCTGCTGTTTCTGATCGTGCTGGCCTACGCCTGGGTGTTCGACAAGCTCGGCTTCATCATCGCCACCGCGCTGATGGTCCTTCCCATCGCCCGCTTCTTTGGCGGCAGCTGGAAACAGGGCGCGATCGGCGGAATCGGCCTCGGAATCGGCTTGTTCATCCTGTTCGACCTTCTGCTCGACGTCGCATTGCCGACCGGGCTGTGGCTCAACAACATCCTGGGGTAAATCATGGACAGCACACTTTCGCTGCTGATGCAGGGCTTTGCCGTTGCCGGCACGCCCGAGAACCTGATGATCGCGCTGGTCGGCTGCTTTCTGGGCACCGTGGTCGGCCTGCTGCCCGGCCTGGGCCCGATCAACGGCGTCGCCATCCTGCTGCCGATCGCGTTCGCGATGAAGCTGCCGCCGGAGTCGGCATTGATCCTGCTTTGCGCGGTCTATGCCGGTTGTGAGTACGGTGGACGGATATCGGCGATCCTGCTCAACGTGCCGGGCGACGCCGGTGCGGTGATGACGACGATGGACGGCTATCCGATGGCGAAGAAGGGGCTTGCCGGACCGGCCCTGTCGATCTCGGCGATGGCTTCGTTCTGCGGCGCACTGGTCGCGACCGTGGGCATCGTACTGTTCGCGCCGCTCCTGGCCGAATGGGCGATTTCCTTCGGCCCGGCGGAGTACTTCGTGCTGATGGTGCTGGCGCTGTGCTGCCTCGGCGGCCTGGTTGGTGACTCGCTGCCCAAGGCGGCGATCGCCTGCCTGATCGGCCTGCTGTTGTCGACGGTGGGCATCGACTCCAACAGTGGCGTCTATCGCTACACCTTCGATGCCTTGCATCTGCAGGACGGTATTCCCTTCATCGTCATCGTGATCGGCCTGTTCGCGGTCAGTGAGGTCATGCTGATGCTGCAACATGCCCATTCCGGTGTTGAGCCGATGGCGCTCACCGGCCGCGTGATGTTCAACATGAAGGAGTTCATGCTGGTGAAGTGGACGATGCTGCGCTGCTCGCTGGCCGGCTTCTTCATCGGCGTGCTGCCGGGTGCGGGCGCAACCATCGCCTCGACCATGTGCTACGCCAGCGAGCGTCGCATGGCGGGCAAGAATCACCAGTTCGGCGAGGGTGACGTGCGCGGCGTTGCAGCACCGGAAGCGGCCAACAACGGCTCGGCCAACGGTTCGCTGGTGCCGATGCTGACCCTGGGTGTGCCGGGCTCGGGTACCACTGCAGTGATGATGGGCGCGCTGACGCTGTACAACATCACCCCCGGCCCGACCCTGTTCCAGGACCAGCCGGTGATCGTGTGGGGCCTGATCGCGTCGCTTTTCATCGCCAACGTGATGCTGCTGATCCTGAACATTCCGCTGATCCGGGTGTTCGTCAAGTTCCTGTCGATCCCGACCTGGCTGCTGGTGCCTGGCGTGGCGGCGATCTCGATGGTCGGCGTGTATGCAGTGCATGGCAACACCTTCGACCTGGTGCTGGGCACGATCATCGGCGGCATCGGCTACCTGCTGCGGGTCATGAACTTCCCGATCGCGCCCTTCATCCTCGGCTTCGTGCTCGGCGACATGATGGAGCAGAACCTGCGTCGCGCGCTGTCGATCAGCAACGGCGAGATCGGCGTGCTGTTCTCCAGCCCGATCGCCATCGGCCTGTGGGTGGCGGCCATCGCCATGCTGGTCGGTCCGCGTGTCGCACGCATGCTCGACAGCCGCCGCGCGGTGGCCCAGGCATGAGTTGAAGACTCACCTCCGCGGATGCCGTCCTCGCGTTTGAGGCGGCATCCAGCTTGCGGTGGCCCCGTCCCGGGTCGCCGCCTTTGATGGGCGCCTGCGGGCGCCCGTTTTTTTTCGCCGTTTAGATAGAGCGCGTCGCTGCCCCCCGGCGTACCCCGGTCGTGATCTCGAGCCGAGTACACTGCACGGCAGGCGGCGGCCCCGTTGGTGCCGTCGAGACCACGGCGGTTTGATTCAAGCATCCCTTGCGGGGAGGTGCGCGAGATGGACCTGAACGATTTCGATCTGAACCTGCTGCTCGTCTTCGACCAGTTGCTGAAGGAAAGGAAGGTTTCCAGCGTGGCGGACAGCCTCGGGGTCATCCAGCCTGCCGTGAGCCGCTCGCTCAAGCGCCTGCGTCAGTTGCTCGGCGACGAATTGTTCTGTCGCACCGCCAGCGGAATGGAACCGACCGCTTACGCCCGACACCTGGCCGAACCGATCGGCTATGCGCTCGACTCCCTGCGCCAAGCGATCGGACAGGAGTTCAGCTTCGACCCCGCGAGCAGTCGCCGCACCTTCACGCTGCGGATAACGGACATCGGCGAGATCTACATCCTTCCGCGCCTCCTGCCGCTCCTGGATGCGATGGCGCCCGGCGTGTCGGTCACGGTCGTGCGTGGCAACAATGAAACCCTGAAGGGCGAGATGGAGGCGGGTCGCATCGACCTCGCGATCGGACTCATCGACGGCCTCGAGTCGGGCTTCTTCCGGCGCCAACTCCTCAAGCAGGGCTATGTCTGCGTTTTCCGCTTAG
>NZ_DAOMPS010000051.1:0-28702 GCF_035444905.1 Thauera sp. | reverse complement strand
AAGTGCGCTCTAGCAAAAACAAATACTTGCGAGCGTAACTGTCGAACTCGGGAGACCGGCGGCCATCGGGGAAGATGACCCACGGCGTGCGATCGGCCAACTGCTGCAGCACGATGTGCCCAGTTGGGTCTCTCGGTCTTCGCTACTGGTTCGCCCTTGTATTAGTGTATCCATATGGATACAATGCACCCATGAACACCTTCCTGCGTACGGACGAGTTCGACACCTGGCTTGCGGGCTTGAAGGACAACGTGGCACGGGCCCGTATCGTCCACCGCATCCGCTCTGCCGAGCACGGAAATTTTGGTGACTGTGAGCCGGTCGGCGACGGCGTTTCGGAAATGCGCATCCACGTCGGCCCCGGGTATCGCGCTTACTACACGCGACGTGGGGCAGTGATCTATCTGCTTCTGCTGGGTGGGGACAAGTCGTCGCAGAAGCGCGACATCAAACGTGCCATCGAGATGGCGCGGGCTTTGGACAAGGAGTGAACGATGGTCAAGACCGCCACCTTTGACGCTGCCGACTACCTGAACGATGAAGAAACCATCGCGGAGTATCTGACAGCAGCCCTGGAAGACCCAAACCCTGATGTGTTCCTCGCTGCCATTCGCGACGTAGCGCGCGCCCGTGGCATGGCGCAGCTCGCCAAGGATGCGGGACTGGGCCGCGAGAGCCTCTACAAGGCGCTCACGCCCGGCGCCAAGCCGCGCTATGACACGGTGCTCAAGCTGCTTCATGCCCTGGGCGTGAAGATCTCCGCAACGCCAGTGCATTCATGAGCCTTGCGGTGGCGCAGGCGGCGAGTCCCGGGCGATCGAGCGACGGAACCGCCCGCAGGCTCCACCCGAGTTTCGATCTCTGGCGCCTGCTCGGCCAAGTCCCATTCGGTACGCCTGCTCCCACACCCCTGCTGCTGGCACGATTCCTGTATCACTCGCCGCTGCGTTACACACCGATACGCCCGTCGTGCAGCGCCGAGGCCACCAGCCAGGCGTGCGCGCCCGACGCGGCGGCGCGGCGCAAGTCGGCCGCGTCGCGGATACCCCCGGCCCCGATCAGCCGCAGCTCCGGTCGCAGCGCCTGAACGCTGCGCAGGGTGTCGAGGTCGGGCCCCGCGTCGGCGCCCACTCGGTCGAGCGTCATCACGATCACGCGTGCGGGCCACCATTCGGGGTGGGCGTGGCAGCCGCCGGGGTCGAGCAGGCTGCCCTGGCGGCGATCGAGTGACAGAATGCAGTGCGCACGATGCGCCGCGAGGCAGCGGCGCGCGCGGTCGGCATCGGCCAGCGACTCGCTGGCGACGATCGGGGTGACGCGGGCGGCGTGCGCGCCGAGGCGCTGGCGGAAGGCGTCGATCGATTCGGCGTCGCGAAAGCCGCCGTCGACCCAGAGCTGCAGCGCGGGCAGGCCTTTGAGCAGCGCGTCCAGGATCTGGAACTGCAGGGCGCCGCCCATCAGCGCGTCGAGGTCGGCGATGTAGAGGGTGTCGCTCGCGGCACGATCGAGCAGGCGGGGCGCGAGCTCGAGCGGCGCGCTCGATTCACACAGGGACGACCGGATCGGCCGGTAGGCGCTGCGCTCGCCACGCACGCCGCGGACGACCTGGCCGGCCATCAGGTCGATGACGGGAATGAGCTGCATGACAAGGACTCGACGGATTCTGGTGCTCGAATTTATCAGCGCGGGCGGGCTGGGAGAAGCCGCGTCGGCCGAGCCGGCAGGCGCCGCCGGCGAGCCGCTGCTCGCCCAGGGGGTGCGCATGCGCGATGCGCTGCTGGGCGAGCTGAGCGCCCTGCCCGGCCTGGAGATCAGCGTTGCCGACGCGGGCCTGGCGCTGCTGCCCGCGTACCCGCCCATGAACGCACCCGCTGCGGCCGTGCAGCGCCTTTCCACCACCACCGGCGTCGCCGATCTGGCCGCCTGGTTGCGCGCGCAGCAGGCGGCCTTCGACCTGGTGTGGGTGATCGCACCCGAGACGGACGATTGCCTGCTCACGCTGTGCGAGGCGGTGGTCCCGGCGCGCTGGATCGGCTGCAGCGCCGACGCGATCCGGCTGGCGACCAGCAAGACGCGCACCCGCGAGCGCCTCGCCGAACAGGGCATTCCGACGCCGCAGGCGTGGGCGCCGGACCTGCCCGCGGTCGCGCAGCGGGGGCGCTGGGTGCTCAAGCCCGACGACGGCGCCGGCAGCGAGCACACCCGCGTGTTCACTGACTTCGCCGCCGCGCGCGCGGCGCTGGCCGCGGCCGTCGCGCCCGGTGGCCTTGGTGAGGCGCAGGCCGACGCCGGCCTCCCCCCCCGATGGACGCTCGAGGCCTGGGTCGAGGGCGAGGCGCTGAGCCTGTCGCTGCTGTGTGCCGCCGGGGGCGTCGAGGTGCTGAGCGTCAACCGCCAGCACCTGACCCTGGCGGCCGACGGCCAGCTCGGCTACGCCGGCGTCGACACCGGGATCGAGCCGGTCACGCCTGCGCTGCGCGACCTCGCCGAGCGCTGCGCCGCCGCGGTGCCCGGACTGGCCGGCTTCGTCGGCCTCGACCTCGTCCGCCAGCCCGACGGCCGGCTGTGCTTGATCGAGATCAACCCGCGCCTGACCTGCGCCTACGCCGGCCTCGCCGCCCCGCCGCCGGAGACCGCCAGGCCGCGCAGCCCCTCCGTGCGCCAGCGCACGCTCGCCGCCGACATCATTGCCGCCCACGACGCCGCATTTTCCAGCCAAGCCACCGGAACCGCCGATGCACCCCGCACACACGCCTGAGACGCCCGCCCCTGACACCGCAGCCGCCTCCGCCCGCGAGGCCGCGGCCGTCGCATCCTCGACCCCGGATGCCGGGGCCAGATGCGCGCCGCTGATCGGCTGGGACATCGGCGGCGCCCACGTCAAGGCCAGCCTGCTCGAGGGCGGCACCGTCACCGGCATCGGCCAGTGGGCCACGCCGCTGTGGAAGGGGCTGGCGCATCTGGACGAGGCGCTGCACGCCGCCCGCGCGCGCTGGCCCGCCTTCGCCCACGCCCGCCACGCGGTGACGATGACCGCCGAGATGACCGACCTCTTCCCCGACCGCGAGGCCGGCGTGCGCGCGCTGTGCGCGCACCTCGCCGACCGCCTCGGCGCGGCGACCCGCTTCTATGCCGGCGAGGCCGGCTGGCTGGACGCGGGCGCGGCGGCCGTGCAGTGGCCGGCGGTCGCCTCCGCCAACTGGCTCGCCACCGCCAGCCTGGTCGCGCGCACGCTGCCCGACGCCCTCCTGATCGACATCGGCAGCACCACCACCGACCTGATCCCGATCCGCGCCGGCCGCCCGGTCCCCTGCGGCCGCAGCGACGCCGCGCGGCTGGCGAGCGGCGAGCTGGTCTATCTCGGCGTGGTACGCAGCCCGCTGTGCGCGCTCGCGCGCCGCATCCGCTTTCGCGGCCAGGCCTACAACGTGATGAACGAGTTCTTCTCCACCACCGCCGACGTGTTCCGCCTCACCGGCGAGCTCGACCCCGCGCACGACCTCTATCCGCCGGCCGACGAGGGCGCACGCGACGCGGCGGGCAGCCGGCTGCGGCTGGCGCGCATGATCGGCCACGACGCACGCGACGCCAGCGCGGACGACTGGGCCGACTTCGCCCGCCGCTGGCGTGCGCTGATGCTGGCCGAGATCCGCCGCAACCTCGAGCGCGTGATCCGCGCCGCCGACCTGCCCGCCGATGCGCCCCTGGTCGGCGCCGGCTGCGGCGCCTTCCTGGTGGACGAGCTCGGCGAGGCGCTTGGCCACCCCTGGCTCGGCTTCGACCGCCTCGCCGCGGTCGATGGGGCCTGCGCCGACTGGGCCCGGGTGTGCGCGCCCAGCGTGGCGGTGGCGTGGCTGGCGGCGCAGCCCGCGCCCGCCGGCCTGGCGACGCGTCCGACGGAGGCCGCATGCTCGTCCTGAAGCTCGGCGGCAGCCTGATGCACGACCCGCTGCTGCCCGACTGGCTCGCCCTGTGCGCCGAGGCCGGTGGCGGCCGACTGGTGCTGGTACCGGGTGGCGGCGCCTTTGCCGACGCTGCCCGCGCCGCGCAGGCGCACTGGCGGGTGGACGACGTGAGCGCCCACAACATGGCGGTGCTCGGCATGGCGCAGTTCGCCCACCTGCTGCACGGTCTGGAGCCGCGCCTGCAACTGGCGGACAACGCCACCGCCATCCGTGCCGCGCTGCACGGCGGGCGGGTCGCCTTGTGGCTGCCGACCGAGCTGCAGCGCAGCCATGGCGACGAACTCACGAGCTGGGACGTCAGCGCCGACAGCCTGGCGGCCTGGCTCGCGCTGCAACTCGGCGCGCAGGGTCTGGTCCTGCTCAAGTCCTGCGCCCTGCCATCCGGACCCGGATTGCGTGACTGGCCCGCGCTGGCCGCCGACGGCATCGTCGACCGCCGCTTTCCGGACTTAGCCCGGGCTTGCAGCGGCGCCGGCATACGTATCGAGCTGCTCACGCGCGACGCGCTCGCCGGCTTGCGCGCCCTGCTCAGCGCGACAGATTCAGCGACTTCAACAACGGCGCCAGCAGCGTCTCCACGCGCATGATCTCCTCGTTCTCGCTGCCTTCCTTGTCGGCCGCCTCCTCGCTGCCTGGCGACGACGCCGTCGCAGCGCCGCTGGCCCCAGACTCCAGCGCGCGATAGCGCAGGCCGTCGAACACCACGCCGCGCGCGCGCCCGCCACCGCCGACAATCAGCGGCCGCCAGCCATTGACTTCGGAGAATCCGAGCCGCACCCGGCCGCCCGCATCGGGCAACATCCCGGCCAGCCGCGGCCGCCCCCCACTGTCACGCGTCAGCACATGCAGCGAGCAGGACACCTGCCGCGCTGCCTCGCGTCCGCACAGGCGCAGGATCAGTTCGCTGACCGCGTCCCGGTTGAGGTCGCCGCGCCACAGGGCGATGCTGGCCTCGGGGTCCGCGTGCAAGGCCTCGGCGCGCGCCCGCAGCACCAGTTCCACCGCCGCGCGCTCGAAGGCGACTTCGCGCTCGCTCGAGGGATCGGGTGCGCTCGCCCGCCCGCTGGAACCCGCAAGAATCCGATCAAGCGAGCGGAAGAAGGCCACCGCGTGCAGCATCTGGTTGCGGTGGCGGTGCACATAGGCCGGCAGCACGCGCTCGACCGGGGCAAAGCGCAACTGCATGATGCCCACCACCAGCCAGCGACCGTCGGCCTGGCGCTCGAGCACCGGCCCGCCCGACATGCCACTGCCGAAGGCGCAATCCACCGCCAGCAGCCCGGTCACCGGGCCGCTGTCGCGCACCCGGCAGCCCTCCTCGACCGCCACCCCGGCGCGGTTCCAGCCCGACGACGGGAAGCCGATCGTCATCAAGGGGCCGCGCGGCACGAGGTCGGCGGAAGTCGGGCGCAGGTACGGCAGGAAACCGTAGTCGCGGCCGACGCAATCCTCGAGCTCGAGGATCGCCCAGTCGCCGGTCATGCCGCGCGGCGCGCCGGGGTGATAGTTGCCATAGTCGACCACCCGCGCCGTGGTCCGGGTGCGAAAGCGCCCCGGCTTGGCCGGGTCCGGCCCGATGTAGAACTCGAGCGCGTGGCCTGGGCGCGGCCCGCTGGCGAGTTCTGCGCTGGCGATGGCCTGCGCATCGCGGAAGAAGGCCGAGTGGAAGGCCGTGAGGATGTGGCACTCGCCGACCAGGAAGGCGGTGCCGACCTGGCGGCGGGCATTGACCAGCACGCCGACCGAGCGCAGCAGGGGCTGGTCGGCGTCACGAAACTCGCGCTGATCGGTGACGAAGACATTGGCCGCCGCCTGCGGCGCATGCGCCAAACCGGCCCCCCAGACGAGGGCCACGGCCAGCATCGCGCCGAACCCAGGCCTCAGGCCGCGGCCGCCCCACGGGCGCACTGATCGCCGCACGCCCGCCATGCCGTCACCCCGGCACCAGATCCGACTGTCGCAACTGCGCCTGCAGCGCCTTCAGGCGCTGCGGATCGAGCCGCCCGGCACGCGAGCCCTCGCACACCGCGGTCCGAAAACCGACGAAATCCGGCCTCAGCACGGCCAGCTCATCGAGGTCATCGGCGCGCAGGGCCCCCGCCAGGCCCACCGCGACCTGCGCCGCGCGGGCTGCGGCGATGAACTGCCGCAGCTCGGCCGCAGCCACCCGCTGCAGCAGGCTGCCTGCCTGCTTGCCCTCGGTGTCGACCATCACCGCGGCATACGCCGGCCTGCACGCGGCATCGACCACGTCCACATCCAGGCCCTCATCGGCGAGCAGCACCGGCACCACTGCCAGCGGCAGTCGCGCCAGCGCCGTCAGCAGGGGCAGCGCCGCGGCACCGCGCCCCGGCACGCCCACCTTCACCAGGTCCACCCCGCTGGCGGCCACCAGGCGGACACGGTGCACGATGCGCGCCACCGCCTGCGCCGGCAGATCGCCGATCGTCGCGCTGATCAGCGGCGCGCCCACCGTGGCGCCACCACGGCCTGCGCGCAGGGCCGCGCAGATCGCCCGCAGCATCGGCAGCGGCAGGCCGCCGAGCGCCCCGGCTGCCGGATCCTTGAGGTCGATGAAGTCGACGCCGGCGCGCGCCGCCTCGAGCGCCTCGGGCACATCGCGCACACTGACCAGCATGCGCATCTCACGCCACTCCCGCAGCGTCGGCGTAGAAGCGCACGACCGCGCCGTAGAGCCAGTCCCAGGCTTCCTGTTCGCGCGGGCCGGCGGTCTTGTCGATGGCGATCTGCAGGTAGTCCATCTCGGTCTCGACCTTGCTGCGCGGCAGCATGCCGAGCCGGCTGACCAGCACCGCGCCCTCGATCACCGCCGCCTGCGCCCGATTGAAGCCGACAAAGGCGCCATGCTGCAGCTCGCGCCCGCGCCGCATGCGCAGCACGGGGCGCAAGGCGTCGTCCTGGTCGCCGCGCAGGCTGAGCTCGACATGGCCCAACGCGCCCTCCAGGCGGCGGCCATGGAAGCCTTCGAGCGGCCGCGTGGGCCAGTCGCGGCGGCCGGTGACGCAGCCGGCGAACACGCGCACGTCGGTGGTCAGGTTGAGCACCGCGCAGCGCGTGGCGAGGATGTTGTCCAGCGTCTTCGACGGCTTGAAGGGCATCAGGATGACGACGGCCTCGTCGCCCTCGCCCTCGTAGCGCACCCCCATCGGCGCCAGATGCACCTCGCCCGCGGGCGAGAGCGTGCTGACCACGGTTTCAAAGATCATTGTTCGGGCCTTTCGGGAACGGTTTCGGGTCGCACGGGCGGCGACCGCTTCTGTTTGGTCGAAGCCGGCGCGCACCAGGCAAGCAGGTCCTGCGCTGCGCGTTCGGTCGCGCAGCCCCAGGCCAGCGGCTGGTCCTGGGTGTAGCGCTTGCCGAGCGACCAGGCGATCTCGGCGCGCGCAAGCTCCACCCCCATGTAGAAAGCGTGGCCGCCGTCGTGCTCGAGCCCGAGCTTGGGCCACAGGGCGAAGGGCTCGACGTCGACGTGGTGGCCGTCACGGTTGTAGACATGCAGACCCTGCTCGGAGATCTGCACGCGGAAGTTCGGATCGCGCACCGCGGCGGCAGTCTCGCGGATCTCGGCCGGCGTGTCGGGGAAGGGGCGCTTGTCGTGCACCGTCATCAGCTCGTCGGACAGGCCCTTGGGCAGGCTGTGCGTCTCGCGCGCGGCATGCATGATGCGGCGCGCGATGTCGGCCTCGCGCACCGCACGCCGTGCATGGCCGCTGACCTCGGTGGTGAGCACGGCCGCCACGCGCAGCTCGGCGGCGATGCCGAACAGCACCGCGTTGATGCCGCTGGTGTCGGCCTCGGTGAGTTCGGTGACGTTGCCCACCCCCATCATGATCGCGAGCTCGGGGTAGCGCTCGCGCAGGCGCTGGTAGCGGCACAGCGAGGCGAGCAGGCCGAAGGGGATCGGGTCGAGGATGGCATCGGCCAGGAAGGGCCGGCCGCGCGCCAGCATGGCATCGACCGCCGCATGCAGCGAGGCCTCGTCCGAGGGTTCGCGCGGAATCAGCACCGGCGTCGAGGCCACCTCGTCAGCGATCCACAGGGTGTCGAGCGACATGCTCAGCAGGTAGTCGGCCCCAGCCCTGCCACCGCGCAGCAGCTCCTGCGGGTTGAGCGAATCGACCGACACCGCAAGTCCCTCGGCCTTCAGCGCGGCGACGCAGTCCTCCAGATGGGCGAACGGGGTCTCGGGCAGGCAGCCGAGGTCGATGACGTCGGCCCCGCAGGCGCGCAACTGGCGCGCGCGCGCCACGACGCCATCCACATCGAGCTGCGGCGCGTCGACGATCTCGGCGAAGACCCGCGTCTCGTAGTGCGACAGGTCCACCGCCCGCGCCGCGCGGTTGAAGTGGCGCGGCAGGTCCTTGAGCTCCTCGGGGCCGCGCTCGACCGGCACACCGAAGTGCGCGCTCAGGGCGTCGAGGTCGCCGCGGCAGCGGCCCGGCACCATCACGCGGTCGAAGCCGCTGACGTCATGCAGGCGGCGCGCGATCATGTCGGCGGTCATCAGCCCGGCCACCTGCAGACCGAGCTCGCGCACCTCCCAGCGAAAGGGCGCGGGCGTCATGCCGGCGAGCACCTTTTCCAGGCTGTGCTGCGCCAGGCGGCCGGTCAGGAAGAGGATGTGTTCCATGTCAGGGAGAGCGTATCGAGGCGCAGTTGCAGCGCGCGCTCGAGTTCTTCGGGGGATTCGACCACTTCGCAGAAGTCGATGCGGCGCAGGCGTTCGACGTTCTCGAGCTCGATGTTGCGCGGCTTGAGTTCGACCCACTCGCGCGGACTCTTGGTGATCACCACCGGGCGCATGTCGCAGGCGAGCACGATGCCCGGAATCTCGAGCTTGCCGGCCTGCGCGAAGATGTTGGTCGGCAGCGTATCGGAAATGCCGAAGGCGCACTTGGCCACGGTGTTGCTGGTCGCCGGGGCGACGATCACGGTGTGGTAGACGTCGTCGTAGAGCATGCCGACCGGTACCGAGCTCGCCGTCTTGTCGCGGAACACGCGGCAGCGCTCGCGCAACTCGGCGATGCGGTAGTCGTACAACGGCAGCACCTCCTCGGCCGCCGCGGACAGGAAGAGATCGACATCGGGCAGGCGCAGGGCGAGCTCGATGCACTCTTCCAGATAGTGGCCAGAGCCGGTCAGGGCCCAGGCAAAGCGGCTGCGGCGCGCGATGTCGCCGGCGGTGCCGCCGGTGGGCAGGCGGTAGTCCTCGTCATCGGGCTCGGCGCGGGATGGGTGGCGGTGCGGTGTTGCGGTGTGCGACATCGATGCTTCCGGTGGTTGGCGAAGGCGGCATGGCGCGGCGGCGGCACAGTGGCGGGCGCCCGCGGCCGATCGCGAGGGCAATGCTCGAGGGCCGTTTTGCGGGACGACGCTCGAGGGCATGTTCAGCAACTTGCGTGCCCGGTCGCCGGCGGCGGACCGGGGCAAGCGGCAAGACGGACGATTATAGTCACGCCGTCGCGGCGGCCCTTACCCCCTTGCCCCCCGTGCCCCCCTTGGCGGCTGCGGCCTCGCGCGAGCCAATCCAGTTGGCGCGGTTTTCGCTTCAAGACTCGACCCGAGGCTGCCCAGGCGGCACACTCACTGCCCACCCAGGATGGAGAACCCGACCTTGATTCCCCTGCACAGTCACCGCCCGATGTCCGATGCCTTGAACCTGCACGCCGCCCCTGAACACGAATCCATGGCCCAGGGCCTGGACATCATCTTCATCGACGGTTTCGTGGGTGAGACGGTGATCGGCATCCATCACGACGAGTTGCACGATACCCAGCCCGTGCGCATCGACCTTGCCGCCGGCCTGCCGCGCAGCCGCGCCTGCGACACCGACCACATCGGCGACACCATCGACTACGGCGAGGTACGCATCGCCCTGCGCGACATGATGTCCACGCACCGCTACCGCCTGCTCGAGGCCTTCTCCGAGGCCGTCGCCAGCCTGTTGCTGGGTCGCTTTGGTGCGCACTGGGTGCGCGTGCGCGTCACCAAGCCGCGCAAGTTCGAGGACGTCGACAGCGTCGGCGTGATGATCGAGCGCCGGCGCAAGCCGCAGCCCGAGCGCCGCGGCCCCGCCGAAGTGTTGAGCCTGCTCGGCGCCGGCATGGTGCCGGGCGAGCGCCGCTGAGACGCCTGCCCGGCCGCCGCAAGGCAGCGGGCGGCAGGCACAAAAAAGGCCGAAGCAGATGCTTCGGCCTTTTCGCTGCGGACGACCCGAGGGGCGCGGCGCGCTCCGCGGGTCGCAACCTGGCAGTTCAGCCTGCGGCGAACGGGTGGGCCGAACTGCCCTTCTTCGCCTGCACCTCGGCCGCGCTCGGTTCGCCATTGACCGCACGCTTGATGGCCTCGCGCGTGGCCTGGTAGTTGTAGTCCTGGATCTTCTTGTCATCCTCGGCGAGCCAGTGGATGAACACGCCGACGCAGATGAAGAGGTTGTCGGCCTCGGCCGCCGGGATGGTGCCGTCCTCGACGCTGTCGGCCACCGCCATGGCGACCGCGCGTTGGGCGGGGCCGAACATCTGTACGGCCTGCTTGGCGCCCTTGATGGTCACCTTGTTGAACAGAATCGTGGCCGGCTTGCACAGCAGGTTGGGCGCCACCACCGCCAGCAGCGAGGTGAAGCCGTCCTTGTTGTTCGTCAGCGCAGTGGCGAAAGCCGTTTCGGCAGCACTGCCCCGCGGACCGAGAATGAGGTCGATGTGCGCGACTTCGTTCCCGTCACCGACCAGGGATTCCCCTACGAGCATGCGATCGATCTTTGCCATTCTTGTTTCTCCATTCGATGTGGTTGTATGGCTGTCCCTGAGGCAGCCAGCTGTCCGGTGGCGGGTGCGGTGCCGGACACCCGCTCATGCAATACAGAAACCGTGCCAGCTCGAGACCCGGCCCCGCTTCGCCGCCGAGTTTTCTCGCCCAGGCGCGCACGGGCCGCCGATCCACCTGCAAATACGCCGACTTGATGCGCTTTTCGGCCCCGGTGCGATGCGGCAGACGCCGCACACGTCCCCCGGCGTGCCCCCTGCCCACCGCAATCGCGCGCCCGCAGGTGTTCAGCGAGCGGCAAAGCGCCGATACACCTGATCAAAAATGACACACCTGTGCCACGCCGCGATCGAGTGCCAGGCCAAGCCGCCGCGCCAGCAGATCGTCCACCAGGGACTGTGCGATGTCGAACTCGGTGACCCGCTGCAGGCCGCGCCAGGCGGCGACGCCGTTGACCTCGATGACCTGGGCGCCGGCGGCATGGCGGCCATCGGGCACCAGGTCGACGCCGCCGTAATCCATGCCCAGGGCCCCTGCGGCCGCCTCGGCGAGCGCGGCCAGGCCGGGCTCGAGCACACAGCGCACGCAGCGCGCGCCCTGCGCCACATTGCGCACCCAGTGGCCGCTGACGCGCTTCATCGCCGCGCATGCGCGCCCGCCGACCACCAGCACGCGCCAGTCGAAGCCGGGCGCGGCAGCGGATTCCGGCTGCGGCACGAAGCGCTGCAGGTAAGCCAGCCCGCCCAGCCCCGCCAGCGCCGGCAAGGGTAAAAAGGCGCCATCGACCAGCCCGACCCGCTGCAGACCCTTGCCCTGCGAGCCGAACATCGGCTTGAGCACCAGACTGTGGCCGGCCGAGGCCTCGCGCATGACGATGCGGCGGGCCTGCGCCTCGTCCTCCAGCGCCCAGGCGGGCGGCGTGGGCACGCCGGCGCGATGCAGCAGGAAGCTGGTCATGGCCTTGTCCACGCTGCGCTCGATGGCGCGCGCATCGTTATAGACCGGCACGCCCATCTCGCGCAGCGCGTGCAGGATGCCCAGGCGCTTGGTGATCTGCTCCAGGCTGCCGCCGGCGATGCCGCGCACGACGGCCGCGCACGGCAGCGCCTTGCCGAAGCCCGGGGTCAGCAGCCCGTGGGGCGAGGCCGCGGTGTCGAAGCGGCAGTCGGCGAGGTCCACGCAGCGGCCCTCGAAGCCGCGCCGCGCCAGCGCCTGGCGCAGGCGGCGGGTGTGCCAGCCGGTCTCGTCGGTGAAGATGGCGACGCGCAGGGGGTCGTGCAGCACCTCAGGCATCCAGCCACAGCCGGCGCAGCAGCGCCATGTCCAGCGCGCCTGCATGCCAGGTACGGCCGCTGTCGAGGTTGCTGACCCACACCTCGGCCGGGGCGAACAGGGCCGGATCGATCTTGTAGAAGTCGTATTCGTAGTCGCGGAAGATGTCGGCGAAGGATCGCCCGTAATCGCGCGAGTTCGACGACGGCAGGCGCTGCGCCAGGTCGCGCGCGGCCTCGTCGCTGCCCCTGACCTTCAGATGCACCCGGCCGCCATACAGGATGGCGTCGTTGGTGCGCCCCATCGCCACGCCGCCGTCGGGGCTGGGCGCGGGCAGCGGCGCGCTGGCGTGCCCATCGACCACGTCGGCGAGCGCAAAGCCCAGCTCGTGCGCCTTGTGCATCGCCACCTCGAGCACGCGGGCAACGACCTGGGTGGTGCCGGCCAGGCTGGTGGTCGGGGTCAGCACCAGCGTCAGTGCCTCGGGCACCAGGCCGCAGTCGCGCAGGATCTTGTCGACCACCACCGGCGGCGGCCGGCGATCGACCTCGAGCACCAGCACGCCGCGGTCGGCCTGGTCGCGATAGCCCAGCTCGGCAAACAGGTCCTCACGACCGGCGAGCGCGCGCGCCGGCCCCGACCCGAGCGAAAAGAACTTCTTCCCGCCTGCCTCCTCCTTGCTCGCAGCAAGGCTCCAGCCCGCGTACTGACTGGCGAGGCAGGCCAGCACCGGCTGCGCGCAGCTGACGTCGAGCCAGCTCGTCCAGGTCTCTTCGGTGCGCGCCGACAGTCGTACCTCGCCCAGCCCGCCCATGCAGATCTCGCCGATCAGCAGGCCGGCGGCGACGCTGCCGCGGGTGGCAATGCCGCCATCGACCACGGTCACGCCATTGTCCAGCCGCGCCACCTCCACCCCGAGCACCGCGGCCGAATCGATCAGCCTTGCCACCAGCGGGGCGGCGAGACGATTGACGCTCAGGCCGCGGGCCTGAACCTTATGCTGTTCACTCATCCTGCCTCCCTGTTCAGCCCTTGGCGGCGAGGATCTCGCGCGCCTTGTCGAAGGCTTCGGCGAAGCCCAGGTAGAGCGGCTTGTCGGCATTGCGCATCGCCACCAGCAGCCCGTTCTCGACCTGGTACTTGACGTTGCCCACCGCCAGGGCGCCGATGCCGACGGCGCGGCTGCCGTCGAGCGCCTTGCCGCTGTCCATCACGCCGACGCCGGCAATGCCCTCGGGCGGGACCGCGTTGACGTCGGCGGCCACCAGCAGCGCGCGCGCGCAGGCGCGATCGGCCGCGCTCATCACCTGCACCCCCGCCGCGGCGGTGGCGAGCACGACGTCGGCCTCGGCCAGCGCAGCCTGGCGCGTGGCCTCGGTGGCCGTGCCTACGCCACGCAGGGTGCAGTCGAAGCGCGCCGCGGTCTCGGCCGCGGCGCGCTCGGCGTTGGCCTGGTCACGATGGCTCGCCAGCGCAACCGTCGCCCCCAGCCGCGCCGCCAGCACGCCGGCGATGCGCCCGACCGTGCCGGTGCCGCCCAGGATCAGCACGCGCTTGCCGGCGAAGTCGGTGCCGTGCGCCTTGCGCAATTGCTGTTCGACGCAGGCCACGAGCGCGGCGGCGGTGGTGTAGGAGCCGCTCGGGTCGGCGATCACCGACACCTCGAAGGGCGGCACCATGGCCTTGCGCGCGCGCTCGAGCATGTCGGCGGCGAGCAGCACGTCGCGCCCACCGATGAAGATCCCGGTCGCCTTCACGCCCTTGGGGCCGCGCGAGAAGATCGCGTCCTGGGTGAGGCCGGTGATTTCGTCCAGGCTCACCCCGCAGTAGGGCACGACCACCTGGTAGCCCGCATCGACCGCCATGTTGATATCGAACGGACTCATCTGCTTGCCCGGGGTGAACATGTGAAGGATGTAGCTGCGCTCCATGAAAGCCCTCCTCGCTCGAAAGCGTGTCGTGAATGATGTGGGGATGGACGGGGCTGCGGCCCGGCCCGCCGGCGCGGGCCGCCCGGCCTCAGACGCGCGCCAGCGCAGCCGCACCCAGGCCGACCTGGGCGCCGCGATTGTTGGCGTTGGTGATGACGATGCGCAGCGCCGGGTCGACCGCGCCGGCGGCGCGTGCCGCTGCGAGCATGGCTTCGGCCGCCGCGCGCGAGCGCATCAGGGCGAAGCCGGTCGGCCCCCAGGAGCTCTGGCCGATGCCCGCGGGCTCGCGCCGTCCGAGCCATTCCAGGGCGCGGCCGACCGCCGCGCTGGTGTACATCGAGCCGCCCTGCGCGGGCGCGAAATAATCGCCAATAAGGCGCTGGATGGTTGTGATCCCTTCGGCGAAGGGCTCGAAGGCGTGCTCGATCGCCCCCGGCAACACCCGCATCAGCACCTGGTGGCAGACATCGGCCGCCAGCGCCCGCGGAAACGGCGACAGCGCATCCATCGCCACCCGCTCGGCAGTGCCGCACAGGCCGTCGAGGCGATCGTCGAGCACGAGCACCACCGCCCATTCGGCCGGGAACGCGACACGCGACAACAGCGGCGCGGCACTGCCGTCCGCGCCCGGGCCGCCATCGAGCAGCAGCCCGCCGCGGTCGAAGCCGGCGATGCCGACGCCCGAGCGCTTGCCGCGGCCGAGGATTGCGGCGAGGCGCCGGGTCGGGATCTCGAGACAGTGGAAGCTGCTGAAGGCGCGCCCGATGGCGAGCGCGAGCTGGGTGCCGGAGCCGAAGCCCGCGTGTGGCGGTGGCGCGGCGAGCAGACGCACGCACAAGGGGGCGTCGAGGCCGGTCTCGCGCTGCAGCGTGGCGAGGTAGCGCTCGAGCCGGGCCGCCGCGTCGTGCGCGGCCCCGTCGGCGACGACGATGCGGTTGCGCACATCGGGGCGCAATTCGAGCCGGGTCGAGAAGCCATCGATCACCAGCCCGAGGCTGGCGAAGCGCCGGCCCAGGCTGCCATTGGGGTCGAGAAACCCCAGGTGCAGGCGCGCCGGCGAGTCGACGCTGACGCAGCGCTCAGCGTCGCTCGAGTGCTCGGAAGATTGGCGAGGAAAGCTCATGGTGGGTGTCGCGCCCGCTGCTTGCAGGCCGTCTCGTCGATTCGATCCCAACATGTTTAGCAAGCTTCGTTCCAATCGGCCGCAGGCATGTCCGGCGGCCGCTCATCGAGCAGGACCGGGTTCAGCAGCGCGGCAATGAAGAGCGTACATACGGTAAGGTCGGCGCTGGTGCCGGGATTGAGCCCGCGCGCCTTCAGCGAGGCATCCCAGTCGGCGAAGGCCTGTCCGTCCGCGGCCGCCGGCTCGCACGCGAGGCGCTCGCGCCAGGGCAGCGCCTCGGCACACACGGCGCGCGCCTGCGCCTCGCCGTACTTGCGCACGATGTGCGAGTCCGGCCAGGTCGCCAGCCAGGCCAGATACACCGCCTGCACGCGTTGCGCGAGCGGCGCGCGCACGGACCCGGCGAAGGCGTCCAGACCCAGCCCGAAGACGTGCGCATAGTCTTCGGCGTACTGTCGTGCGATGAGGTCGCGGTGCGCAGCGAGCGCCATCGCCGCCCGCAGGTCCACGCTCGGCTCGGTGGCGACGTCCTGCGCTTCTGCGCTTCCCAAGCCACCCGGGCTGGCAATCGCGATGGCGCGATAGGCGGCCCGGGCATCGTCGAGGTCGAGGCCGCGCAGCACCACACGCAGTGCGTCGCGCAGCGCTGCGGGGTCGGCGGCCGGCTGGCGCTCCACGGCACAGGCGAGCGGCGCGCACAGCAGCAGGATGCCCAGATTGGTGTTGCAGCCGACCGCTTCGCGGGTGGCGCGGGCCGCAGCCTCCAGCCGCGCGCCCGGTGCAAGGCGCGCATCGAACAAGGCTGCCGCCGACACCCGGGCGCTGTGCAGGAACTGTCGCGCGCTCATGTCGTGTCCGGCCGAGGCGACGCTGACGTTGCCCGGCTTGCGTACCGCCACATCCATGCCGCAGGCCCACAGGAAAGCGGCGCGCGCGTGGGCAAAGCCGGCGTCCACCGCGGCAGCCTCGCCCCCGGCGCGGCGCCCTCCGGCAAGCCGCACTTCATCGGCCCGCCCTTCATCGGCCCGCAGTTCGCCGGGCTGCCGGCGCGGAACCACGGCCTCATTGCTCGTCATGCTGTCGTTCTTCCCTCTCTTCCAGACCCGCGGCCCATGCCAGCGCATTCAGGACCGCGCACCGCCGCTCGACCAGGCGCGCCTCGACGTCCGCCACCGATGGCCCGTGCGCGAGCACCGTACACACCGGCTCAGCACGCGCATGGCGCGTGCCAGCGGCCGGGACGTCGGCGCACCAGCCGCTGTCGAGCAAGGCGCGGACCAGTGCCGCACTCACCTGCCCGGCAGCGCGGGCAAACACCGTCTCGTAGCCGCGCACGGCAGGGGCGCACCCCGCCCGCAGCGGGCTCAGCCGGCCCTCGCAGGCAAGCACGTGGGCGCGCAGCAATCCCACATCGAAAGCGTCGTGGAACAGGTTGATCGCCGCCGTTGGGCGCGGATTGAGTTCGAGGAGCTGCACCGTGCCGTCCACATCCACGATGAAGTCGATGCCGTTGAGCCCGCGCAGGGCGAGCGCGGCGGTGAGCCTGCCTACGATGTGCGCGAGCTGCGCGGCCACCTCCGCCGCCACCGCGACCGGCCCGACGCCGCCGCGAAAGACGAAGGGTCGGCGCCCGAGCGGGCGCACGATCTGGCGCGCGACACCGACCACCCGCGCCGCCTCACCATCGGCCAGAAACAGCGCGGACATGGGCGTGCCAGCCAACTCGCGCTGAAAGTACGCCCCCCCGCCCGGCCGCACCGCCCCCCGATCTCCGGCGTCGAGGCGGCGCACGTGCCAGCCGCCGCAGGCGTGGGCATCCTTGCTCAGCCAGCCCTGCGGGTCATCCGGCGTAGTCAGCCGCGATGGCGGGTGCGCAATGCCGAGCCGCGCCAGCAGGGCGAGAAAGTCCCCCGGCGAGCGCACGCGGGCCACCGTCGCCGGGTTGTTGCCGATCAGGGGCAGCTCGCTCGCCGCCGCCGCGAGCAGGTCGAGCTGGGCCTCGAAACCGCTGCCCGCTACCCAACCGACCACACCACCCTGTGCCCGCAAGCGCCCGAGCGCGGCGAGCAGCCGCTCAGGGCTGATGCGCAAGCCACCGTCACCGACCAGCACCTGCTCGAGCGCCGCCGCGCGGGTGTCCAGGTCGCCAAAGACGTCGAGCGCAATCGCCTCATAGCCGCTCTGGCGCGCGCACGCGACGAGGCTGCGCGCGGAGCTGGCGGCAATGGCGATCGCGGGAAGAGGCGCGGCAGGCATCGTCGCATTCTGCCACTTCACCCGGCCGCGCGCCGCCTGCGCGGGGGGCCTCGAGCAGGCGTGGACGATGTCCCAAAAAGTAGCACCTGCCCCAGATTTAAGCAGCGTCACAGCGCCCTCGACGCGCGGCCGGACGACCGTTACCCAGAGTGGGCGCAGCCTCCCGGCCATGATCAGCCGGATCAGCCAGAAACGCCCGTGTGAACCCGCGTGAGACCCTGCAACCACTCGCTCGCGACGGCGTTGACCACACTGGCACAACGTTTGCATTGATTAGGCCAGTTCCAGGGCAGTCGATCCCCCTTTTGGTCACGGGGGCTCTTGCAGCAGCATTCCTCGTGTGCCGCGGCGAGGTGGAAGTTGGTTCGTGTGGCAAAACAACGCAGTGTTGAAAAGTGAGGAGACGACAATGAAACAAATCGGGAAACCCGTCCGTCGTAACACGCAACTCCTGGCCGCAGTCCTGCTGGCCCTGCCCGGGCTCGCACTCGCCAACGCCGACCTGAAGAGCAAGATCGACGACCCGGGCAACTGGGCGGCTCAGGCCGGCGACTTCTACAACCAGCGCTACAGCAAGCTCGACCAGATCAACAAGGACAACGTCGGCAACATGCAGGTCGCGTGGACCTTCTCCACCGGCGTGCTGCGCGGCCACGAAGGCTCGCCGCTCGTCATCGACGGCATGATGTACATCCACACGCCCTTCCCGAACAAGGTCTTCGCGCTCGACCTCGACACGCAGAAGATCGTCTGGCGCTACGAGCCGCGCCAGGACCCGTCCGTGATCGCGCAGATGTGTTGCGACACCGTCTATCGCGGCCTCGCCTACGCCGAAGGCAAGATCTTCCTGCAGCAGGCCGACAGCACCCTGGTCGCGCTCGACGCCAAGGACGGCAAGGTGTTGTGGAGCGTGGTCAATGGCGATCCCAAGCTTGGCGCCGTCAACACCAACGCCCCGCACGTGTTCGGCGACAAGGTCATCACCGGCATCTCGGGTGGCGAATGGGGCGTGCGCGGCTTCCTCGCTGCCTACGACATCAACACTGGCAAGCAGGTCTGGAAAGGCTACAGCGTCGGCCCCGACAACGAGATGCTGATCGACCCTGAGAAGACCATGACCTGGACCGACGGCGAGCTGAAGCCGGTCGGCAAGGACTCCTCGCTCAAGACCTGGCAGGGCGACCAGTGGAAGATCGGCGGCGGCACGACCTGGGGCTGGTTCAGCTACGACCCCGAGCTCAACCTGGTGTACTCCGGCACCGGCAACCCCTCGACCTGGAACCCCTCGCAGCGCCCGGGCGACAACAAGTGGACGATGACCATCTTCGCCCGCGACCTCGACACCGGCGTCGCCAAGTGGGTCTACCAGATGACGCCGCACGACGAGTGGGACTACGACGGCGTCAATGAAATGATCCTCGCCGACATCAAGGTCAAGGGCAAGGACACCAAGGCGCTGGTGCACTTCGACCGCAACGGCTTCGCCTACACCATGGATCGCACCAACGGTGCCCTGCTCGTCGCCGAGAAGTATGACCCGACGGTGAACTGGGCCTCGCATGTCGACATGAAGACCGGCCGTCCGGCGGTCGATCCGAAGTTCTCGACCTCCAAGTTCACCAACCCGGACCATGGCCCGGACGTGAACGTGAAGGGCATCTGCCCGGCAGCCCTCGGCACCAAGGACCAGCAGCCTGCGTCCTTCGATCCCAAGACCGGCCTGTTCTACGTGCCCACCAACCATGTGTGCATGGACTACGAGCCCTTCGAGGTCGAATACGTCGCCGGCCAGCCCTACGTTGGCGCCACCCTGTCGATGTACCCGACGCCCAACAGCCATGGCGGCATGGGCAACTTCATCGCCTGGGATGCGGGCGAGGGCAAGATCGTGCAGTCCAAGCCCGAGAAGTTCTCGGTATGGAGCGGCTCGCTCAACACCGCGGGTGGCATCTCCTGCTTCGGCACGCTGGAAGGCTACCTCAAGTGCGTCGATGCCAACGACATCAACAAGGAGCTCTACAGCTTCAAGACGCCGTCGGGCATCATCGGCAACGTGTTCACCTACCTGCACAAGGGCAAGCAGTACCTGGGCGTGTTCTCGGGTATCGGCGGCTGGGCCGGCATCGGCATGGCAGCTGGCCTCGAGCAGGACACCGACGGCCTGGGTGCGGTGGGCGGCTACCGCGACCTGCAGAACTACACCCAGCTGGGTGGCTCGCTGACGATCTTCGCACTTCCGAACCGTTGATCGTCTGAAGACGCCCGCGCCGGCAAGGTCGAACCGAATCCGGCGCGGGTACTCAAAGGAACACACACAGTTGCGTCCCGAGACGCACATCGAGACCAGCGGGCCCTCCCGGGCCCGCACGGAGGAGGAGTCCCTCATGAGAAACAGGCAGTTCGCCATCGCATTTGCGCTGCTCTGCTTCGGCAGCGCGACCCAGGCCCAGGACGCCCAGGCCGCGACCAAGACCAGCGAGTCCGACAAGCCCTTGTATACGGTCGTTGACGGCTACAAGGTCGACCCCGACACCTTGCAAGGTTTCCGCACCTGGCGCGCCGCCGCCTGTGACCGCTGCCACGGCGCGAACCAGGAAGGGATGGTCGGCCCCTCGCTGATCGAGAGCCTCAAGGTGTTGACCAAGGAAGAATTCGTCACCGTGGTGCGCGACGGCCGCCTCGCCAAGGGCATGCAGAGCTTCGGCAGCGACGAGCGCGTCATGGAGAACATCGACAAGCTTTACGCCTACCTCAAGGGGCGCTCGGACGGTGCGATCACGCGCGCGCGCGTCACCGGCATCGAATGATGGCCACAGGAGCCCCGATGACTGAGCCCCAAGCGCGACACCTTCGCCCCCAGGCACTCGCCACCCGCCTCGCGGGCGCCCTCTCCGCCGCATTGCTCATGGCGACCGCGCCTGCGGCGCTTGCCGAGCAAGGGAAAGCGAACGGCCGCGATGCCCTGCGCGTGTGCCAGGATCCAAACAACCTGCCCTTCTCCAACGACAAGGAGCAGGGCTTCGAGAACCGCATCGCGGAACTCTTCGGCAAGCACCTCGGCGTGCCGGTCACCTACTTCAACTATCCGCAGCGCTTCGTCTTCATCCGCAACACGCTGCGCTACAAGCTGCCGGGCGAAGACTACCCCTGCGACGTGATCATGGGCCTGCCGGTCGGCTTCGATCAGGTCGCGGTCACAAAGCCTTACTACCGCTCGACCTACGCGATGATCTTCCCCGCCGGCAAGGGGCTCGATGAGGTCAAGAGCGTCGAAGACTTCCTTGCGCTCGGGCCGGAACGCCTGTCCAAGCTCAGGATCGGCCTGTACGACAAGTCGCCGGTTTCGAAGTGGATGGATCGCCACAACCTGGTCGATCAGGGCGTGCCCTATCAGACCATCAATGTCGCCATGGACCACTATGTCGGGGACATCATCGACAAGGATCTCGTGTCCGGCAAGATCGATGTCGCCATGGTGTGGGGCCCGGTCGCAGGCTACTACGCCAAACAGGTCCAGCCGCCCATGCACGTGGTGCCGATGAAGTCCGAACCCGGAATCCAGTTCGATTTCGCCTTCGGCATGGGCATCCGCCGCGGCGAACCCGAATGGCAGCAGCAGATCGAGACCTTCCTCGATACCCACCAGGCAGAGATCCAGGAGATCCTGAAGTCGTATCACGTGCCACTGGTCGACGAGGAACAGCGCATCGTCTCGAAATGACGTCGCCGCCGCGGGGCGCGGCATGACCGCCCCCACCGCGCGCTGATGCCCGTCGCCAACGCCGGCCAGCCTCCGCCAGCCGCCCTGACACTTCCGCAGCCCCCAGATGTGAGACCCATGCGCACACCCCGCTCCCTGTCCCTGCTTGCAGCCCTCACCCTCGCGTCGCTGACCCACGCCGCCAGCGCCCTCGCGCAGGCGGCGCCCGATGCGCAGGACTATTCGCCGGCCGAACGCATCATCTTCATGACCGAGCACCTGTCCGCCATCAGCCCGCCGCAGACGCTGGAGTACCGCTTCCGCAAGCATGGCACGCTGGAGGAAGGCTTCGAGGACAAGGTGGCGCTCAAGCTGTCGCCGACCGACGCGGGCACCTGCTGCGATGCCGAGGCCGACTTCCTCAGCGCGGGCCGCAGCACGATCCTGCCCGAGGTCGAGGGTGCCCGCGCCAACCCGGTCATCCTGTACTTTCTCGAGCACGACGTGCGCGAGATGAACCGCCTGACCAAGGGCCAGGCCAATCACTTCCGCAAGCGCATCCGCATGGCGATCTACAACGGCGCCAAGGTCGAGGAGCGCCTTGCGCAATACCAGGGCAAGTCCATCCCGGTGCGGCAGGTGGTGATCTCGCCCTACGACGACGACCCCAACCGTGAGCGCTTCAGCCAGTACGCGGACAAGGACTACGTATTCTGGCTGTCGGACGCCGTACCCGGCGGCGTGTTCGGCATTGCGACCCACATGAAGAGCCCCGAGGCCGGTGCCGAGCCGCTGATGGTCGAGGAGATGTTCCTTGCCGGAGCCACCCCGCTCGAACTGGCCGCGCAGGGCCGCTGACCCCCCAGGAGAACATCATGAGCAGCTCCATGCGTCCCCTCGTCCGTCCCCTCTCCGCTCTTGCCTTCGGCCTCGCCGCTGCGCTGAGCCTGCCGGCGATGGCCAACGACTTCCCCACCAGCGAGCGCGTGGACTACGTGTTCGAATGCATGCGCGAGCACCCGGGGCCCTACTTCGAGATGTCGAGCAAGTGCTCTTGCGCGCTCGATGCGATCGCCCGCGAGATCAGCTTCGAGGACTACCGCAGCATGCACACCGCCGCGCTGGCCAACACCATCGGCGGCGAGCGTGGCGGCTACTACCGTGGCAAGCACTGGCGCGGCGAGGTGCGCAAGTACCAGGAACTGCAGGCGAAGGCCAAGAAAGGCTGCTTCCTCGACACCTCGGCCGCCAGCCGCTGACCGACACCTCGCGGCCGTGACGCACTGGATCGGGCCGTGAAACCCTGCCTGCCCCCCTTTGCCTGCCGGCGCCTCGTGCTGCTGACGGCCTTGCTGCTGGGCGCAGTGAAGGCCGCGGCCGCGGCCGACGCCCTCCCCACCGCGGAAATCGCGCCGGGCGTCTTCGTGCACCAGGGTCAGCAGCAGGTCTGGTCCCATGCCAATGCAGGCGATGTCGCCAATCTCGGCTTCGTCGTCGGTAGCCAATGCGTGGCCGTCATCGACACCGGTGGCAGCCCGCAGCTGGGCGCAGCGCTGCTGGCTGCCGTGCGCCAGGCGACGCCCGTGCCGGTGTGCTACGTGATCAACACCCATGTGCACCCGGACCACCTCCTCGGCAACCAGGCTTTCGCCGCCCTCGAGCCGCGACCGCGCTTCGTCGGCCATGCCCGGCTGCCGGCATCGTTGTCGGCGCGGGCCCCCTTCTATCGGGATGCCTTGCAGCGCGAACTCGGTGTGGAACTGGCGGCAGAGGGGGTGATCTTTCCCGAGGTCCTCGTCGACGACCGCCACGAGCTCGATCTGGGCGGCGTGCGCCTCACGCTGCGCGCCTGGCCCACTGCGCACACCGACAACGATCTCAGCGTGCAGGTTGGCGAGCGCGGCCCGATCTTCCTCGGCGACCTGCTGTTCGCAGGCCACCTGCCGGTGATCGACGGCCGCCTGCTTGGCTGGCTCGAGGTGATGGACGCGCTCGATACCCTTGATCTTGAGCTTGCCATACCCGGCCACGGCGCCCCGAGCGCAGACTGGAAGGCGGCGATGGCCGTGCAGCGCAGCTACCTGCTCGGCGTGCGCGACGGCGTGCGCGCCGCCATCGACGCCGGCACGCCGATCGCCGAGACGGTCGAGGCGCTGGCGGGCGCCGGTGTCGACAACTGGCTGCTGGTGGACGAATTCCATCGCCGCAACCTGACCGCGGCCTATGCCGAACTGGAATGGGAAGACTAGGGCCGATCGGCCCGGGAGGACGCATGAACACGCTCAGATCCCTGCTGCTGGCCGCCGCCCTCGCGCTCGGCGCATCGGGCGCCAGCCTAGCCCAGCAGCCCAACGCCGACGACCCCGAAGCCAGCACCAGCTGGCAGCAGGTGCGCAACGCGATGTTCCCGGGACGCAGCATCACCAGCCCGGCCGAGGCGATCATCAGCATCGAGGCGCCGGAACGCGCCCAGGACGCGGCGATCGTGCCGGTGTCGATCCGCACCCATGTCGAACAGCGCGCCGAGCGCTACATCGAGAAGGTCTACCTCGTCATCGACAACAACCCCTCGCCCGTCGGCGCGGTGTTCCACTTCACGCCGGCCAGCGGTCGGGCCGACATCGAGACCCGGGTGCGGGTCGACGCCTACACCCATGTACGCGCGATCGCACAGATGAACGATGGCGAGCTCTTCATGGCGACCCGCTTCGTCAAGGCCTCGGGCGGCTGCTCGGCGCCGCCGGGCAAGGACATGACGGCGGCGATGGCGAGCCTGGGCAAGATGCGCTTCCGCGTCGACGGCGACATCGAGGCCGGCAAGCCGGCGCTGGCGCAGTTGATGATCAGCCACCCGAACAACTCCGGCCTGGCCATGGACCAGCTCACCCGCCTGTATACGCCGGCCTACTTCGTGCGCCGCGTGCAGGTGAGCTATGCCGGCGAGCCGGTGCTCAGCGCCGACGTAGACTTCTCGATCAGCGAGAACCCGAACTTCCGCTTCTACTTCCTGCCCCGCGGCGAAGGCGAGCTGAAGGCGGAAGTCATCGATACCAACGACCTCAAGTTCGAGACCGTGCTCTCGGTGGCGCCGAAGTAGGCGAGCACCACGGCGGGCGGCACCCTGTTTGCGGGGCCGCCGCCGCGGCGCTCACAGGCCGTAGCGGGGGTTGAGCGCGCGCTTCTCGGCCATGTCGCGCACCATGAAGCGCACGCCGCGCACCCAGCTCTCGTCGTTGTTGCCGCGCAGATCGACCGACTTGACGAGGGCGACGCGGTTCGTCGCCACCTCGATGATCTCGATATTGACGTTGAGGATCAGGTTGCTGACCTTCTGCACCCAGCCCACGGCGACATAATCACTGCCGATGCCGGCGGCCAGTTCGGTCTTGCAATGCGTGCAGCGGAACAGGAATTCGGTGCTGTTGCGCACCCGATCCACCAGCGCCTGGTGCGGCGCGAGATCGACGGGCTGATAGAGCTCGCGCTCGGCCACCAGCTTGCGGAACTCGGCATCGATCATCTTCAGCCTCGCCTGCTGGTCGGCGTTCCGACTGCCATCGGGATGGTCCTCGAGCAACTCGAAGCCGACCATCGCCAGCGAGGGCGGGGCGGCAAGCACGATGGCGCTCGCCGCGCACAACAGCGTGCCGGCGACGAGCTGCCGCAGCCGGCGTATCGTATCGATCATGGTGGTCTTCTCCTGTGGGGGCTGGGGTGATGTCTTGCCGGGGTGTCTGGCGCGATTCAGGTTCGCGTCGCTGCCGGGGCTGGTTGCAGGCCCTGCTGTGCGTGCTCGCGACCAGCTTCGCCCTGCTGCCGCCGGTTTCTGCCGGGCAGGCACGGGCGCTTGGCGAGGGGGTGTATGTCTTCCTGGGCGACAGCGCCGGGGCCGCCCCGGCCAACCTTGGCGAGGTCGGCAACATCGGCTTCGTCGTCGGCGAGCACGGCACGGTGATGATCAACAGCGGGGCTTCGCTGCGCCACGGGCGCGCCCTGCTGCAGGCCGCCGAGCAGATAGGCGGCAAGCCGGTGGTGCTGGTGATCCTCACCCAGCCGCTGCAGGAGTTCGTGATGGGCGCAGCCGCCTTCGCCGAGCGCGGCATCCCGCTGCTGACGCACCGCGCCAGCGCCGAACTGATCGGCGCACGCTGCGAGACCTGCCTCGACAATCTGCGCGCCCTGCTCGGCGAGGTCGAGATGGCGGGCACGCGCGTCATCGTGCCGGAGCGGCTGATCGACGGCGACAGCGTGATCGAGCCCGGCGGCCGCGCGCTGCAGCTGATCCATCCCGGCTGGGGCAGCTCGCCGGGCGACCTGATCGTGCGCGATGTGCGCAGCGGCGTCGTGTTCGCCGGCGCCCTCGCCAGCTTCGGCCGCGTGCCCGAGCTGCGCGATGGCCGCCTCGAGGGCTGGCTCGCGGCCCTCGCGCGACTCGAGGCCTTGTCCGCTGCCGGCGACGTCATCGTGCCCGGCTACGGCCCGCCCGGCGGTGCGCAGGAACTGGCGCAGCTGCGGCAATACCTGCTCGATGCCGACGCCCGCGTGGGCGAACTGTTCGCCACGGACACCGCCTTGTCCAGCGCCATCAAGGCCGCCGACCTGCCCGCGTACCACGGCTGGGCGCGCTACCAGCCCGTGCATGGACGCAACGTCCAGCAGCTCTACCTCGCGCGCGAGCGCGCCCTGCTCGACGACTGAGCGGCGGCCCGCAGACGCGCCGACGAGCGCGCCACCCTGCGCACGCACGCAGCTACTCACACTCACTGCACCACCCGCGCAATGAAGGCGCCGAAGGCGCGCGGGCCATCCCCGGTGCGCGCCTCGCCCACCACCGTCAGCGAATCCACATCGATCCGGGACAGGCTGTTGTCGAACCAGTTGGCCACGTACACGCTGCGCCCGTCGGCCGCCGCGGCGATGCCTTCGGGATATTCCCCAGTACTGACCTCGGCCACCACCTGCCAGCGCGCCACATCGATTACCGACACCGTGCCCGCGTACTGGTTGGTGACGAAGGCCTGGTCGCCGGCAAAGGCCACCGCATAGGGACGTTCGCCCACCGCCACCGTCGCCGCGACCGTCCAGCCCGCGGTCTCGATCACCGTGACCGCATCGGCGCCCACATCGGTACTGAGCAGGAAGGCGCCATCGGGGCTGAAGCCGAGGCCGAAGGGGCGCTCGCCGGTGGGCACGACGGCCACGCGGACATGATCCGCGGTCCGGAATATGGATACCTGATTGCTGTCACGGTCGGCCGAGGCCAGCAGGGCGCCGTCCGGCGACACCGCAAGCCCGGAGGGTGAGAGGCCAGTCGGGAGTTCGGCCAGGCGCTCACCGCTTGCCGGGTCCACCACGAACACCCGCTGCGCATACCAGTCGGCCACATACAGGGGCGCCCCCGACGGATGGACGGCGATGCCGAGCGGGCCGCCCTCGAGCGCGATGCGCCCACGCACGGCAGGCGGATCGGTATCGAGCACGGTGACGAAGGCGCCTTCCGGGCTGCTCACGAAGGCGCGCCGGCCGTCGGGGGTCACTGCCACCCCGGCGGGCTTGCCGGTCACCGGCAGGGTGGCGATCACCCTCATGTCCGGCAGCGCCACCACCGACACGGTCTCGGCCGACTGATTGGTGACGAACGCACGCTCGACCGTGCGTCCGGCGTCGGCACCAGAATCGGCACCGACCGGCCCGCAGGCAAGCCCGCCCGCGAGCAGGCAGGCCCGGCTCATGCGGCGCAGGACCGACTGCAACTAGCGCGCCTCCATTTCGGCCTTCAGCGCATCGAGCCCCGCCTGATAGACGCCCGTGACCGCGGCGATGGCGGCGGCGTCATTGAGCTCGGGCGGGGGGTCGTTGTTGGGGAAGCCGCGATAGAAGGCACCGCGCCATTCCACCCGGGACTTGCCGTCGCCGTCGGCGTTCACCGTGAGGTGAGAGGTGTAGTTCGTCACTGGCAGCACCTTCACGTCCACCTGGGTGATCTTGTACGAATAGCTCATGCGCTCGGCGCTGTAGCGGGTGAGTTGCTCGGCGATCGTCGGCTCGCCCTCGGCCTTGAGCACCAGCACGCGGTTGGCACCCACCTCGTTGCCGCCCTCGCCTTCGGTGCGCGCCACCAGCGGAAGCCAGGACATGTCGTGGAAGTTGGCCACCCGCGCCCACACCTTGTCGGCCGGCGCGGCGATGTCGATGCTCAGCTCCACCTTCTGCCGGCTCGGGCCGTGGGCCCAGGCACTGCCGGCGAAAACGCTGCACAAGGCGAGGGTCAGGACGCTTCTGCGGGTGAGTCTCATGGTGTCTCCAGGTGAGGGTTCGTGATGGGTGGGTGCAACACATTCACGGGACGCGAGCCCGCGGGCTCAACCCGGCTTGCCGGTCCGCTTGAGCATGCCGCGCTGCGGGTCGTAGCCCCAGGCAGCAAGCAGGAAGAAGGCCACCAGGCAGCCGGCGACGATGGCGAGCGAGGGCACCGACACCTGGCCATGGAGCGCGAAGCGGGTCGCCTCGACGGCGTGGGTGAAGGGGTTCCAGGTGGCGAGGAAGTGGATCACCCGCGCGCCCGACTCCTCGAGCTTCCACAGCGGATAGAGCGCGGGCGAGATGAAGAACATCGGGAAGATGACGAAATTCATCGTGCCGGCGAAGTTCTCGAGCTGGCGCACATGCACCGACAGCAACAGGCCGAGCGCGCCCAGCATCATCCCCGAAAGCACCAGCACCGGCAGCGCGAACAGCCAGCCGTCGAGCGGCACATCGACGTCGAACAGGGCGGCGATCAGCAGGAACACATAGGCCTGCAGCACCGACAGCAGGGTGCCGGCGAGCAGCTTGCAGAACAGCAGGTACCAGCGCGGCAGCGGCGCGGTCAGCAGCAGGCGCATCACCCCCATCTCGCGGTCGTAGACCATCGCCAGCGAGGACTGCATGCCGTTGAACAGCAGCACCATGCCCAGCAGCCCGGGCACGATGTAGGTCTGGTAGGGGATGTAGGTGTTGTAGGGCGGAATGATGGAGACGCCGAACACGTTCTGGAAGCCGGCGGCGAACACCACCAGCCACAGCAGCGGGCGCACCAGGGCGGACGCCAGCCGCCCGCCCTGGCGAACGAACTTGGCGATCTCGCGGCTGGTGACCGCCTGCAGCGCGAGCAGGGCGTGGGCGAGCCTCATGCACCGCCCTCCCCGCGCCCGGCGTATCCCGCATCCGTCATGCACCCGCCCGGTTCAATGCACATCCACCACCTCATCGTCCTTGGTACGTCGGGGCTTGGTCAGGGCTTGCATTGGCTGTCACGGCGGTCGAAACCGAGCGTGTCCATGTTGTTGCTCTGGTGCAGGAAGCCCTGGATCGGCGCGCGCTCCACCACCGCGTTGTGGGTGGCGATCAGCATCGGCTGGCGCAACTGGCGGTCCCAGTCGCGGAAGTTGAGTCGGTTGCCCTTGAAGCCGTCGATGGTGATCTCCTCGCTGCCGAGATAGGCGACCAGCTTGTCGAAGGGCGCGTTCTCAGTGCGCACCACGGCCTCGACCACCGCCTTGACCGCGATCCACGCCGCCCAGTCGGCACTACCCATGTGGCGCTTGGCCTGGCGGTCGAAGCGGCCGGTGAGCTGCGGCGCGCCGTGGCGCGGCCAGGCCCAGTGCCAGGCCTCGGCGACCAGGCCCTCGGC
>NZ_DAOMPS010000050.1:0-32508 GCF_035444905.1 Thauera sp. | reverse complement strand
ATACCGTAACCTGGCGTCAGACCGTTCGGCGAGAAAGCGTCAGAATAGAGTCGCATTCCGAATTGATTGACACGCACCGTCAAGGGTCATAGATTTCTTCCTGACACATTACCCTCAGGAGGACACCTTGCACGGTCAGCGCATCGGCTACGTCCGCGTCAGCAGCTTCGATCAGAACCCGGAACGCCAGCTTGAGCATGTTTCGGTGGACAGGCTGTTCACCGACAAGGCGTCGGGCAAGGACACCCAGCGCCCCGAGCTGGAACGGCTGCTCGCCTTCGTGCGCGAGGGCGACACGGTGGTGGTGCACAGCATGGACCGTTTGGCGCGCAACCTCGACGACCTGCGCCGCCTGGTGCAGAAGCTCACCCAGCGCGGCGTGCGCATCGAATTCGTCAAGGAAAGCCTGACCTTCACCGGAGAGGACTCGCCGATGGCGAACCTGATGCTGTCGGTGATGGGCGCGTTCGCCGAGTTCGAGCGCGCCCTGATCCGCGAGCGGCAGCGCGAAGGCATCGCGCTCGCCAAGCAGCGCGGGGCCTACCGGGGCCGCAAGAAGGCGCTGTCGCCGGAGCGGGTGGCCGAGCTGCGCCGGCGGGCCGCCGCCGGCGAGCAGAAAGCCAAGCTCGCCCGCGAATTCGGCATCAGCCGCGAAACCCTGTACCAATACCTGAGAACGGATGACTGACCATGCCGCGCCGCAGCTTGCTGACGCCCGCCGAGCGCACCGGCCTGCTTGCCTTTCCGACCACTGACGACGACCTCATCCGGCATTACACCTTCTCCGAACCCGACCTGTCAGTGATCCGCCAACGGCGCGGCAACCACAACCGGCTCGGTTTCGCGGTGCAGTTGTGCTACCTGCGCTATCCCGGCTTTGCCCTGCCGACCGACGCGGAACCGCCCGCATCCCTGCTGAATATCGTCGGCCGCCAGTTGCGCATCGCGCCGGACATCTGGCCGCAGTACGCGCAGCGGCCGGAAACCCGGCGCGAGCACCTGCTGGAATTGCAGGCGTGGCTGAAGCTGACGCCGTTCGCGGCCGCCGACTACCGGCGCTTCGTCCACCAGCTCGCCGAGCTGGCCCAGCAGACCGACCGGGGTATCGTGCTGGCCGAGGCGCTGGTCGAGCTGCTGCGGCAGCAACGTATCATCCTGCCGGCCATCGATGTCATCGAGCGTGTATGTAGCGAGGGGCTCACGCGCGGCACGCGCCAGGTGTACGCGGCGCTGACCGCGCCGCTGGCCGATCACCATCGCCGTGCGCTCGACGGTCTGCTGGCGATCCGCGAGGGCACCAAGGGCAGCGGGCTAATCTGGCTGCGCCAGCCGCCCGGCCCGCCCAAGCCCAAGCATGTGCTGGCCCACCTGGAGCGGCTGAAGACCCTCCGTGACCTGGCGTTGCCGGATGGGCTGGAGCACACCGTCCACCAAAACCGCCTGCTGAAGCTCGCCCGCGAAGGAGGACAGATGACGGCCCAGCACCTGCGCGACCTGGAGCCGAGCCGCCGCTATGCGACACTGTCCGCGGTGATTCTCGATACCCGCGCCACCCTGATCGACGAGATCATCGACCTGCACGACCGTTTTATGGGCGCGCTGTTCAGCAAGGCCAAGCGCAACCACGCCGACCGCTTCCAGCAGTCCGGCAAGGCGATCAACGACAAGGTGCGGCTCTACTCGCGCATCGGCCGCGCCCTGCTGGAAGCCAAGCAGTCGGGCGGCGATCCGTTCGCCGCCATCGAGGCCATCATCCCGTGGGAGGTGTTCACCGAGAGCATCACCGAGGCCGAGCTGCTGGCCCAGCCGGAAGGCTTCGACTTCCTCGCGCTGGTCGGCGACGGCTTCAACCAGCTCCGGCGCTACACGCCGGCCCTGCTGGAAGCGCTGACCATGAAGGCCGCGCCGGCGGCACGCGAGCTGCTCGCGGCCGTCGATGTGCTCAAAGGGATGAACGAGCGCCAGGCGCGCAAGGTGCCGGACGATGCGCCCACGTCGTTCGTGCGCAAGCGCTGGGAAAGCCTGGTGCGCAACGAAGACGGGTTGGATCGGCGCTTCTACGAGCTGTGCGTGCTGTCCGAGCTGAAAAACTCGCTGCGCTCCGGCGACATCTGGGTGCAGGGCTCGCGCCAGTTCAAGGACTTCGAGGACTACCTGCTGCCGCCGCCGCGTTTCGCGGCGCAGCGCGACCAACGGGAATTGGATCTGGCCGTAGAGACCGACTGCGAGCGCTTTCTGGAGGCGCGGCTCGCGGTGCTGCAAGAGCAACTAGCAACCGTCGAGCGGCTAGCCGCCGCCAACGAGCTGCCCGACGCCGCCATCACCAGCACCGGCCGGCTCAAGATTTCGCCGCTGGACAACGGCGTGCCCGACGAGGCCGAGGCGCTGATGCAGCAGGCGTACAGCCTGCTGCCGCACCTGAAGATCACCGAGCTGTTGCTGGAGGTCGATGGCTGGACCGGCTTCAGTCGCCACTTCAAGCACCTCAAGAGCGACGCGGCGGCCGACGATCAACACCTGCTGCTGACGACCATCCTGGCCGACGCCATCAACCTGGGGCTCTCCAAGATGGCCGAATCCTGCCCGGGCGTGACCTATGCCAAGCTGACCTGGTTGCAGGCGTGGCACATCCGCGACGAGACCTATTCGGCCGGGCTGGCCGAGCTGGTCAACGCGCAGTTCCGTCAGCCGTTCGCCGCCTATTGGGGCGATGGCACAACGTCGTCGTCGGACGGCCAGAACTTCAAGGCCGGCGGTCGGGGCCACGCCGCCGGCCAGGTGAACCTGAAGTACGGCCAGGAACCGGGCGTGCAGTTCTACACCCACATTTCGGACCAGTACGCGCCGTTCCACACCAAGGTCATCAACGCCACGGTGCGCGACGCCACCCACGTCCTGGACGGACTGCTGTACCACGAATCCGACCTGCGCATCGAGGAGCATTACACCGACACGGCCGGCTTCACCGATCACCTGTTCGCGCTGATGCACCTGCTGGGCTTCCGCTTTGCGCCGCGCATCCGCGACCTGACCGACAAGCGCCTGTACATCCACGGCGACGCCAAGCAGTACCCGACGCTCGCCGGCCTGATCGGCGGCAGCGTCAACGTGAAGCACATCCGCACCCATTGGGACGAAATCCTGCGGCTTGCGGCCTCGATCAAGCAGGGCACGGTGACGGCCTCGCTGATGCTCCGAAAGCTCGGTAGCTACCCGCGCCAGAACGGCCTCGCGGTGGCCTTGCGTGAGTTGGGGCGCATCGAGCGCACGCTGTTCGCCCTCGACTGGATGCAGAACGTCGAGCTGCGCCGCCGCGTGCAGATCGGCTTGAACAAGGGCGAGGCCAAGAACGCACTGGCCCGCGCCGTGTTCCTGAACCGCCTCGGCGAAATCCGCGACCGCAGCTTCGAGAACCAGCGCTACCGCGCCAGCGGCCTCAACGTGGTGGTGGCCGCCATCATCCTGTGGAACACGGTCTACCTGGAGCGGGCGGTCCAGGCGCTGCGGGACTCGGGCAAGGACATCGACGAGAAACTATTGCCGCACCTCTCGCCGCTCGGCTGGGAGCACATCAACCTGACCGGCGATTACATCTGGCGGCAGAACAAACACGTCGAGCAGGGCAAGTTCCGGCCGCTGCGTTTGCTTGAAGGGGCACCGCTGGCAATGTCTTCGTAAGGTTTATCAACTGTGGAGCTGCTGATCTTGATTCTGAAAACGACCGGACTGTTCATCGCAACAGCGCTTGCCGAGATCGTCGGCTGCTTTCTGCCTTACCTGTGGCTGCGCAAAGGCGGGCCAATGTGGCTGCTGATTCCGGCAGCGATGAGCTTGGCGCTGTTCGTTTGGCTGCTCACGTTACACCCAGCCGCCAGTGGCCGCGTCTACGCCGCCTATGGTGGCGTTTACGTGGCTACCGCGCTGGTTTGGCTTCGGGTCGTCGATGGCGTGAAGCTGTCCACGCTGGATTGGGCTGGGGCTGGAGTCGCGCTACTTGGCATGTCAATCATTGTGCTGGGCTGGCACGACAAGGCTTAGCGTACGATTTTTTCCGTTTCGTGAGCTGACCCCTTTACGCACGTCCTGGCTTCGAATCCTTGCCCGCCCCCGATCCGGGCGTGCTGGCCGGCCTGCTCGCTGCCTGAGGGCACCGCGGGCGGCCATCGGCACTGTCCCGGACCGGCCGCCGGCCCCGTGCGTCGGTGCCTTCCCTTCAGCCCTCCTTGCCGTCGACCCTCGCGCGCAGCAGGAAAGGCGTGTAGCGCCACAGGTAGAGCGCAAAGCCGAGCGCCCACAGCATCGCCGCGGCGTGGATCCCGCCGACCAGCGCGGCGGGGATCAAGGCCACACTGAGCACACGCACCAGCGCGGCCAGCAGCACCAGCGCATAGGCCAGCGTCTCGATCGGGCCGGCAACGAGCATGCGCCCGGTATGACCCAGCGCGGTGCGCGTGATCATGCCGATGATCAGGCCACCGGTCGCGCCGATGGCGAGGGCATGAATGCCGGCCGAGCGCGGCAGCACGCCGAACTGCGTGAGCGCGATCAGCGCCAGGCCGAGCGGGATCCACAGGTAGGCGAGGTGCAGCACCCACAGCAGCGGCACGCCGCGAGTCGCCCACGGGTTCCAGCCCCCCAGTCGCAGCGCCTGCAGGATCGCGGCGAGGAGCGACACCGCCCCTGCCCAGGCGCCCGCACCGAGCGCCCACAGCAGCAGAGCGAGGCCGGTGGCGATGGCTGCCGCCCAGTCCAGGCGCGGGTCGCGCCACTGCTTGATGCCACGCACGGCGTTGAAGGTGAACATCGGGATCACCCGCCCGCCGATGACGGTCTCCAGCACCACGATCAGCCCGAGCGCGAGGTGCATCGCCATCAGCGGATCGATCTCGAGCACGCCCAGCACGGCGAGGTGAAAGAGCAGGTTGGTCAAGGCCAGCAGCGCGGGAAGCACGCCGACGAAGTAGTTGCGCTTGCTCTTGGCCTTCACCAGCACCCGCAGCAGCAAGGCCGCGGCCACCGGCAGGAAGGCAATGTCGATGACTGCGACCCACACCCCGCTGCCAAAGGCCATCGCCAGCCGTCCCGCCAGCCACAGCACCGCCAGCGCCAGCAGCGGCTTGCCGGCGGGGGTGTCGAGGCCCGTCCAGTTGCGCCCCGCGGTAAACAGGAAGCCGATGATCACCGCCACCGCAAAGCCGAAGATCATCTCGTGCGCATGCCACCACATCCCGGGTATCGGCAGCTCGAGCCCACCGGAATACGCCACCGCCCACAGCGGAACGGCGACCGCCGCGAACAGCGCGGCGAGCAGATAGAAGGGCCGGAAGGCAAGCGCCCACAGCGAGAAGGTGTCGGGCGGGATGCGTTTGGTGGTGGGCTCTTCGAGCGGAATCAGGGGCATTGCGTGTTCTCGGGAATGGCTTGGCGTCGGTGGGTGGGGTCGTGGGTGAGGCGAAAGGAGGATGTCGGGCGCCGGCCTCAGTGGCTGGTGCCTTCCTCGCGGGTGATCTTGTTCCAGACGTTGTACTTGCCGACCGGTTTTCGCATCGGCAGGCGCTTGACCTCCTCGAGCGTCTGCGCGTCGAGGACGATCACCGCGCCGTCGTCTTCCCACAGGCTCGCCAGCGCATGGCGGCCGTCGCGGGTGAATTCGATGTGAGCGAGCGTCTTGCCGGGCTCACCGGTGATCTCCCTGACCACCTCGAGCGTCTGCTTGTCGATCACCTGCAGGATGTGCTTGGCCTCGGGGCTCATCATCGAATCGACGAAGGCGAAGCGGCTGTTGCCATGGCTGCGCAGGAAGAAGCCCGGGCCGCGGGTCGGGATGCGCTTGATGACCTCCCAGGTCTTCATGTCGATGACCGTGACCTCGCCCGCCTTCAGGTTGGTGCTCGCCATGACCGTGCGCGGCTTTGCATCGGGCCCGGCGGCGGGGTCGACCCACTCCCAGGTGATGCCCGAACCGAGGTGCGGCATGCCATCGAGCGGCAGGTTGGCGATCTTCTTGCGCACGTCCAGGTTCACTACCTGACCGACGCCCTCGCGCGAAGCACCCATCAGCTCGGAGTAGTCCTGGGTGAAGAAGAAATCGTCCAGCACCTCGGCCAGGATCGTGCGGCGCGGATTCAGGTAGCCGGGGATGAAGCTGCCTTCGCGCTGGGTGTAGTCGTGGATGAAGCCGGTCGGGATGTCCTCGACCGCCTTGGTGTAGCTGATCTCCCACACCTCGGGCACGTCCTTGAGCGCGGCGATGAAGGACTGGCGCGGCGTGGCGTCATAGACCGCGGACACGCGCGAACTGATCTTGCCGTCGCGGTCCTTGGCCTCGATCGACTTGATCAGCTTGAGGTCACCGTCGAGCAGCACCAGGTTGTGCGGCAGGTAGTTGGCCACCGCCACGTGCTTGCCATCGGGCGAGGCGGCGACGTTGCGGGTATTGATGCCGGCGCGGATCTCGGCCACCACCTTCAGGTTCCACAGGTCGAACTTGGTGATCCAGCCGTCGCGGGAGCCGAAGAACACGTAGCGCCCGTCGGCGGCGAACTTGGGCCCGCCATGCAGCGCGAAGCGCGACTGGAAGCGGTGGATCGGCTCGAGCTTGTCGCCATCGAGCACGCTGACGTGGTGGTCGCCCGCCTCCACCACCAGGAAGAGATTCATCGGGTCGGCCTCGAACACCGGCTTGTCGGACAGCGAGGCCGGATCGACATGCTGGATGCGCGAGGCGGTGATGTCGGCATCGGTCCAGCGCGGCTCGGGCACCACCGGGGTGTAGATCCAGTCGGTGATGGCGGCGATCTCGTGCGCGGCCAGCTGGGCGCCGAAGCCCGGCATCTGGGTCGCGGTGCGGCCCTCGGCGATGACCTTCAGCGCCTCGCCCTTGCGCAGGCGCGAGAGATTCTCGGGCAGCAGCGCCGGCCCCATCGCACCGAGGCGATTGGGCGCATGACAGGCGGCGCAATGCTGCTGGTAGAGCTTGGCGACCTCGACACCGGCCGACAGCGCGGGCGCGCCTGCGGGCTCGGCGGCGGACGCCGCGGGCAGCACAAAACCGAGGGCGACCAAGACGACGGCAAGGGACGGAAGGGCTTTCATGCCGACACCTTGTTGATGCGTACCCAGGGCGTGGTGACGACGCGCTCGGAGCCGTAATCCGCGGCGCTGACGCCGATCTCCTCGTCGTCGAGATAGCAGGCGGGATCCTCCGCCCAGGGGTTGCCGGTCACCTGTTCGGCGCGCACACGCGAGCTGCCGTTGCAGATGTCGAGATAACGACAGGCGCCACAGCGGCCCTCGAGCTTGCGCGGATGCTGCTTGAGTCCGGCCAGCAGCGGGTTGGAGAGATCGTTCCAGATCTCGCCGAAGGTGCGCTGGCGCACGTTGCCGAGCGGCACATGCCACCACATGGTGTCCGGGTGCACGATGCCGAGATTGTCGATGTTGGAGACATTGACGCCGCTGGCGTTGCCGCCCCACTGGCGCAGCTTGGCCTCGATGTGGGCAGCGCGCTCGGGAAAGCGGCGCTGCACCCAATGCAGCAGGAAGGGGCCATCGGCGTCGTTGTTGCCGGTGACGAAGTCCTTGTCGATGCCGCGTCGGTGCAGATCGAGGCAGGTCTCGAACAGCAGTTCCATGGCTTCGCGCGTGGTGCGGTGGCGGGCGTCGCCGGCGCGGTTCTTGTTGCCACGGCCGGCATAGTTGAGGTGCGAAAAGTAGAACTTGTCGATGCCCTCAATCTCGACCAGCTTCAGCAGCGCCGGCAAGTCGTGGGCGTTGCCCTCGGTCATCGTGTAGCGCACGCCGACCTTGATGCCCCGATCGCGGCACAGGCGGATGCCATGCATCGAAGCCGCGAAGGCGCCCTGCTTGCGACGGAAGTGGTCGTGGGTGGCGCCGATACCGTCCAGGCTCACGCCGACGTAGTCGAAGCCGATGTCGTCGATCGCCTCGATGTTCGATTCGTCGATCAGCGTGCCGTTGGACGACAGGCCAACGTAGAAGCCCATGCCCTTGGCGCGACGAGCGATGTCGAAGATGTCGGGCCGCAGCAGCGGCTCGCCGCCCGACAGGATCAGCACCGGCACCCGTGCCGCCTTGAGATCGTCCATGACCTTGAACACCTCGGCGGTATCGAGCTCGCCGGGAAAGTCCTTGTCGGCCGAGATCGAATAGCAGTGCTCGCAGGTCAGGTTGCAGCGCCGGATCAGGTTCCAGATCACCACCGGGCCCGGTGGATTGCGCCGCGGGCCGGTGGGGGTCGGGTGATCGAGTTCGCGGATGAATTGGGAGATGCGGAACATGGAAACCTCCTTGTTGCCGCGATTACAGCCCAGCCAGGCGAACGGGAAAATGACGCCGGTCAAGGGGCGCCTGATCGCACCCCCGACGAGGCCGAAAGCGCGCGATTTGCGCGCCCCCGCATGAGGCCTCGCGCCCGCTCAACCGCCGATGCGCAGACCGGTCTTCTTCAGGATGCCGGCCGAGAACAGCACCTCGCGCCGTCGGCAGGCGCCGCGGAACTCACGCTCGAGCAGCGCGGCGATCTCGGCCACGCGCGCCAGCGCCGCCTCGCGACTGCCTGCATGCACCATCGCGAACAGGTTGTAGGGCCAGTCCGGCAGGTGGCGCGGGCGGCGGTAGCAATGCGTGACGAAGGGCAACGCCCCGACCCGCTCGCCCACCGCGTCGATCAGCGCATCGTCGATGTCCCACACGCTCATGCCATTGGCCGTGTAGCCGATCGCGTAGTGATTGGGTACCGCGCCGATGCGACGAATGCGGCCGTCGGCCAGCATCGCCGCCATGCGCTCGCGCAAGGTCGCCTCACTCACACCGAGTTGGGCCGCGACGGCCGCATACGGCCGCGGCACGAGCGGCAAGCCGCCCTGGGTGGCGAGCACGATGCGGCGGTCGAGGTCGGCCGGCAGACCCTCATTCACCCCTTCGGCGGCCGCGTCGGCCATTGCGTTCGCCCGCATCACGCCTCCAGCTTCATTTCGACGAAGTATTCCTTTTCCTTCGGGAACAGATGCACCCTCAGACCGGTGGCTGCCTCCATGCGACGGGCACAGTCGTCGATGCCCGCCGGTGATTCGGTGGCGAGCACGAACCACATGTTGAGCGCGTGCTCGCGACGGTAGTTGTGTGCCACCTCGGGAAAGGCATTCACGGCCTCGACCACCCGCGGCCAGTCGGCCTCCGGCACCGCAATCGCGGCCAGGCAGAAGGCCCCGCCCATGCGCTCGATCTGGAACATCGGCCCGAAGCGGGTCAGCACATGGTCGTCGAGCAGGCTTTGCAGGCGCGCGATCACCTCCCCCTCGGACAGACCCAGCGCCGCGCCGACCTCGGCAAAGGGCGTCTCGCTGAGCGGGAAATCGCCCTGCAAGGCATTGATCAGACGACGATCGATGTCGTCCGGCGCGCGCCGCGCCGCCACGCCACGACGACCGCCCGATCCTGCGCGTTCGCCCGCGCCGGCCTTCGCGTCAGACATGGGCGGCATCGCTGGCGGCCAGATAGCGGGCGCCGGTCTGCTTGAAACGACGGCAACTGAACAGCACGGCGTGCGCATGGGCATCCAGGCCGAGGCGGGCGGCCAGATCCGCGCGCGCGGCGAGCACCTCGTCGCGCGCACTGCCGTGAATCATGCAAAAGAGGTTGTAGGGCCACTCGGGCAGCACGCGCCGGCGGCGATAGCACAGGGTCACGGCCGGCTCGCGCGCAAGACGGCGGCCGAGTTCGGACACCTCGTCGTCCGGCACGTCCCACACGCACATGGCGTTGGCTTCCAGTCCCAGTTCGTGATGACGCACGACGACGCCGAAGCGCCGGATCAGGCCTTCCTCGACCCAGCGTGCAACCAGTTCGAGGGTCATCGCCTCGCTGAGCCCGACGCTCGCGCCCAGGCGGGCGAAGGGCTGCGACTCGATCTCCAGCCCCTGCTGCAGGGCGGTGATGAGCGCGCGCTCGATGCTCGGCAGCGCACACGCGGCGTCGCCCGTGCCGAGGGCGATCGGCTCATGACGCGGCGTGCGTGCCACCCCCGGCCCCTTCAGGTCAAAGCCGAGGTCGATGTGGAACTCCTCTTCCAGCGGCAGCACGATCACCTTGCAGCCGGTATCGCGCTCGATGGCGGCGACCACTTCGCGCAACTGCGCTGGCGAGGCCGCCGTCACCACGAACCACAGGTTGTAGCGGTGCTCGCGCTGGTAGTTGTGGTTGATCGCGGACTCCCGGCTCACCCGCGCCGCCACCGCCTCGAGGCGCTCGGGTGGCGCAGCCAGCGCGGCCAGCGCACTGGCCCCCAGGCGCCGCGGCGCGAACACCGCACCCACCCGGCTCACCAGGCCCTGCTGCCTGAGCGCGCGGTAGGCTGTGATGACCGCCTGCTCGCTGCTGCCGACGCAGTCGGCAATGCGGGCGAAAGGCCGCGCCTCCAGCGGAAAGTCACGCTGCCACTCGTTGAGCAGGCGAAAGGCCGTATCGTTGACCGTGCTCGGCAGGCTGAGCTTACGTGGCATCAGAACCCCGTGCGCGCCGCGCGCGTGGTGAAGAAGATGCCGCTCGGGCTGAGCGAGTCGAACCCGCCGATCGGCTGCTTGGAGGCGGTGTCGTAGATGACCACCCGATTGTCGTCGCGGGCGGACAGCCACACCTCGTGGCTCTTGGACAGGAACTCCATGTGCAGGATGCCGCGGCCCGGCTGCAGGGTATGGGTCACCTCGCCGCTGACGGTGTCGATGACCTGCACCCAGCCATTGTCGGGAAAGGCGAAATTGACCCAGATCTCGCGCCCATCCGGCCGTGCCATGGCAAACACCGGCTGGCTCTTGACCGGGATGCGGCCGACCTCCTGCCAGGTATCGGTGTCCACCACCAGGACCTCGTGACGCCCGATCGCCGGCAGGTAGGCGCGGCCACCCGCGACGGACCAGCCGCGCAGGTGCGGCATCTTGTACACCGGCAATGGCTCCTCGCCGCGGCCGTAGCCATCGAGGATCTTGCGGCTGCCCTTGTCCAGGTTCCACAGATCGATCAGCGCCAGGCCATCCTCGCCGAAAAGCCCGGCGATGTAGTAGCGGCCATCGGGCGTGACGAGCGCGTCGTAGGGCTGCTTGCCACCCGCGAAGCGCTGGGTGACCGGATTGCGCGGGTCGGAGAAATCGGTGATGCGGATCTCGCCGGCCTCGAACAAGGCATAGATGAAGCGCTTGCCCGACAGGTCGGCGAGGCCCACCACCTTCGAGCGCCTGCCGTCCTCGGTGGTGGCGGGCACGTCCGCGACCAGCTCGAGGGTCTGGGCATCGAAGGCCTTGATGCCGCCCGGCTCGTAGTTCTGCACCACGACCAGGCTGCCGTCATGCGAGATCGAGCCGCCGATCGCATTGCCCGCCTGCAGCACGCGGCCGACCACCTTCGCCTCGAGCAGGTCGACCTTGGTCAGCCCGCCATCGCGACCGAAGACGAAGGCATGGCGCCCATCGCGCGAGAACACCACCGAGGCATGCGACAGGTCGCCCAGCCCATCGACGGTGGCGAGCACGCTGCGCCCAGTGGTTTCAACGACCTTGACCTTGCCATCGGCGCGCTCGATGACGACACCGAGGTCGCCCGTGCCGCGCAGCGCCACCGGCGGCGCACTCGCACACGCCGAGAGCAGGAACACGATCGCGGGCAGGATCACGGCCCACAGGGCGGGCGGCGCGAGACGAACGGCTTGGGAAGACATGCAGACTCCAGCATTCAGGGCCGGGGGTGGCCAGGCAAGGTCGGGTACGACACGGTGGATGCGGCGGGCGCCTGGCGCGGGCCGCTCAGTTCAGCGAACTCGTCGCCGGCAGGCCGGCATCGGGCGGAAAACCCCGCATCAACTGATCGACGATCCACTCGGCCTCGGCCTCGGTGACGATGCCGCGAAAAGGCGGCATCGGCGTGCCGGGGCGGCCGCCCATGATGGTGGCCACCAGCCCCTCGGCCGGCTTGTCGGCCAGTGCCTCGACCGTGAGCGCGGGTCCCAGGCCACCCTTGAGCGTCAGGCCATGACAGGAGCCACAGTCCTGGCGGACGACGTGCACGAGTTCGCGATAACGCTCGCCTTCGGGCTCTGGCGGCCGGGTGTCGTCGGCGGCAGCGAAGGCGGAAACCAGGGCAGCGCCGATGAATACGGCGACATGGGCAACGAGGGGCGGCAGCTTCATCTTGTTCTTCCGACGGGCTTCGATTCGGGAACAGGATGGACTCTTGAGCGTTCCGAAACCTTGACTCGAATCAACCCCACTTGCCGCAGGGTTGGCCGGTGCGCAGGCTCAATCCTCGACGATGACCACGCCCAGCATTTCGGGGTGCGGCCCACAGCGGTACTCGAAACGTCCAGCCTGATCGAAGGTGCGCGACCAGCGCTCGCCCGGGAAGAAGCGCTCCGACTCTTCGTTCTCGGCGATGAAATACACCGAATGGCTGACCCGCTTCTCCTCGTTCACCCAGGTGACGGTGTCGCCGGTCTTGATCCGCAACTCGACCGGATCGAAGGTGTATTTCTCGATCAGCACCTGGTGGTCTGCGGCCGCGACCGGTGCGCAGAACACCAATGCGCACGCGGCTGCTGCGATGAACCGGCGATCAATTCCTGCCTTCATGGACGCTGCTCCCATCGTGGAACCCGCACATTCTGGACATTCCAGACGCAAACGGGAACCCGGGCAAGCCCGAATTCCCGCTCAACTTCAGAGACGCCTGCCACGCACGCGCGGCGCAAGGGCGCCAGCGATGTCAGTGCTTGGCGGCCTTCACATCGCCATCGGCATCGATGCCCAGCTTGTAACCGAGCGAAACATGGTGATAACGACCCGCAGAGTTGTCGTTGTGGATGGCGAAGCCGAAGTTGTAGCTCTTGCCGGCCTCGAGCGTCACGTCGCCTTCACCGCCGGCGAGCTTGCGGGTAAAGACCACCGACCAGGCATCGCCGTCCTGCTTGCCTTCCGCGCTCACCAGCGCCGCCCCGCCTTCCATCACGCGCGAATCGGCGACGTGGCCATTGAAGCCCTTGTTCTCGCCGCTGCGCCACTGGTACAGGTCGTAGAACTTGCCGTCGGCCAACGAGCCGCCTTTCACGTACTTCTTCTTGGCGTCGTCCGCACCCGGCATGGTGCGCGAATCCTGGTGGCAGGTCGCCCAGCAGCCGCTCTGGTCGGCGAGCTCGACCTTGCCGCCCGACTCGAGCATGAAGGCGATCTTGACCGGATTGGCGTCGTCCATCTTCGGTGCGCCCGAGGCGGCCGGCTGCTTCCAGGAGAAGCGCAGGTAGAGGTTCTCGCCATCATGCGCGGCCTGCACCGTCACCGGGATGAAGGGCGCCTTGCCGGGGATCGGGTTCGGCTCGAGCTTCTGGCCGCTGGCGATCTTCTTGCCCATGTCGGCCGTCTCATCGCTGTGGCAGTCGGCACAGGTCTCGCCCTTGCGCAAGGCACGGGCGCCACCGTGCTCGGTCCCCTTCTGGATCCACTCGAGCGGCGACACGCCCGGGTAGAACAGGGTGATCTCCTTGGCGTCCACCTTGCCCCAGTCGGGCGCGGCCGCGAAGGCGCCACCCGCACCAAAGGCCAGTAGTGCGCCAACGGCGCCGGCAATCATCGTCTTCTTCATCGTCATTCCCTCACTGTGCTTGGGTTGGACTTCACATTGATGCCCGCGTGAAGATCACATCTCGTCTTCGTCGGTCATGCCTTGTGGCTTGGTGTGTGCGATGCCTTTGTGGCAGTCGATGCAAGTCATCTTGTCCTCGAGTGCCAACTCGTGCTGCTTGCGCGCGCGCTGCTTCTGGACCTCGGTGTTCATACTCTCGAGGCTGTGGCAGTTGCGGCATTCACGCGAATCGACCGACTTCATCCGCGCCCATTCGCGGCGTGCCAGTTCCAGCCGCTTGGCCTCGAACTTTTCGGGCGTGCTGATCGAGCCGGTGATCTTGCCCCAGACCTCGCGCGAAGCCTGGATCTTGCGGATCATCTTGTAGGTCCAGTCCTTCGGCACGTGGCAATCCGAACACACAGCGCGCACCCCGGTGCGGTTGCTGTAGTGGATGGTCGTCTTGTATTCCTGATACACGTTGTCGTGCATCTCGTGACACGAGATGCAGAAGGTCTCGGTGTTCGTCGCCTCCATGGCGGTGTTGAAGCCGCCCCAGAACAGGATGCCGATGACGAAACCGACCGCGAGCAGGCCGCCCAGCGACTTCTTCGAGGGGCGGCGAAGGCGCGCCAGCAGGCCGCCAGATTGTTCTTGTTTGGTGTTGCTGTCTCGATCTGACATGGAAACTCTACCCTCTCTGCCCCCGCGCCGTGGCGCGGGGGTTTCTCAGGCTACGATCGAACCGGCCGATCAGTAGATATCGTGCATCGTGTTATAGACGTTGAACTTGCCGGTCGGCGTGACCATCTCGGGCGAGGTGATGACCTTCTTCAGCTGCAGGGTCTTGTCATCGTAGATGACGATGGCCGACTGGTCGGTCTTGCCGCCCCACAGCGAGATCCAGACTTCGTCACCGGCCTCGTTGTACTCGGGGTGGGTCGCGCGACGGATCGCCTTGCTTTCCGGCAGGCCGGAATCCTTGGCGACGTCAAGGCGCTTGGGCTCCTTCGACAGGTCGGTCAGGTCATACACGTACACCGACTCGGCGATCTCGCGCTCCGGGTTCATCGGCGCATCGGCCCACAGGTTCTTGGACTTCGGATGCGTCTTGACGAACAGGTTGCCGGCGCCCGGCATCTTGAGCTCCTGGACGACCTTCCAGTTGTGCTCCTTGTACTTCGCAAACTTGGCGTCGTCATGCGCGGTCGAGATCAGCGACACGACATCGTCGCCCAGGTGACCCGTTGCCCACACCGGACCGAACTGCGGATGGACGAAGTTGGCGCCGCGACCCGGGTGCGGGATCTTGGCGGTATCGACCAGGGCCGCGAGCTTGCCGGTCTGGGTATCGACCGCGGCGACCTTGTTGGAGGCATTGGCCGCCACCATGAAGTAGCGCTTGGTCATGTCCCAGCCGCCGTCGTGCAGGAACTTGGCGGAATCGATCTGGGTGGTCTTGAGGTTGTTGATGTCGGTGTAGTCGACCAGCAGGATCATGCCGGTTTCCTTCACGTTGACCACCCACTCCGGCTTGATGTGCGAGGACACGATCGAGGCCACGCGGGGCTCGGGGTGGTAATCGCCATCGACGGTCTGACCGCGGGTCGACACGACCTTCATCGGCTCGAGCGTCTCACCGTCCATGATCGAGTACTGGGGCGGCCAGTAGGTGCCACCGATCAGGTACTTGTCTTCGTAGCCCTTGAACTTGGAGGTATCGACCGAGCGTGCATCCGAACCCAGACGGACGGTGGCGACCGTCGTCGGCTCTTCGTAGAACATGTCGATGATGGTGGTCAGACCATCGCGACCCACGGTGTAGACATAGCGGCCCGAGGCGGACAGGCGCGAGATGTGAACCGCGTAGCCGGTGTCGAGGATCTTCCAGATCTGGTGGGTATCGCCGTCGACCAGGGCCAGCTTGCCGGCGTCGCGCAGGGTGATGGCGAACACGTTCTTCAGGTTCACCTTGTTCATCTGCTTGGTCGGACGCTGGTCAACCGGAACCAGAAGCTTCCAGCTGTCCTTCATGTCCTTGAGCGAGAACTCGGGCGGAATCGGCGGCTCGACCTGGATGTAGCGCGCCATCAGGTTGATTTCTTGCGGCGTGAGGATGTCGTCGTAGTTGACCATGCCGCCTTCGGTACCGTAGGCGATGATCTTCTCGAGACGGTCGGTGCCCAGCTTCAGGGTGCCGCCTTCCATCTTCGTGCCGTCGGGCATGGTCTTGCTCCAGGCCGGCTCGAGGTTCTTGCCGGTGGCGCCCTTGCGCAGCACGCCGTGGCAACCGGCACAGCGCTCGAAGTAGATCAGCTTGCCCTGCTCCATTTCCTCGGCAGTCAGCTTGGGAGCTTCCTGCGCCCAGGCGCTGCTCATCGCCAGCGGCAGGATTGCCATGGCGAGCGTCTTACCGATCAAGCTTTTGTTTTGCATTTCCCTCTCCTTTACGACACGGGATGTGAAACAACACGGTGAGGGCAGTATGGTTTTTTAGGCAGTCGCCGATCCTTGATGTGAATTAATTTTCCCCATGACGCGTAAGGATAAAGTTGTGCCACGGTCGGAACACGCCCGAAACGCCACACACGCACACATCCACGCCCTTCACCTGACCCCTCGCCGGAGCCCGAACCATGTATGCAGCGATCCACACAGCAAGCACTGCGCAGGGCAAGCACCGGGGGGCACGCGCATTCAGGGCGACGGGAAGCCGCCGTGCCTCCGGTTCGCATGACTTCGACCCCGCCGCTACCGACGAGCTGCAGACCAAGCCCAGGGTCGGCAAGGTCTACCTGGTCGGCGCCGGGCCCGGCGACCCCGAGCTGCTGACGATGAAAGCGGCACGCCTGATCGCCTCGGCCCAGGCCGTGGTGTTCGATCACCTCGTCGGCCAGGCCATCGTCGACCTGATCCCGGCATCGGCGCGCCGCGTGTATGCCGGCAAGGAGGCCGGCAACCACGCCCTGCCCCAGCACGAGATCAATCAGCTTCTCGTCGATCTGGCCCGCCAGGGTCTTGACGTCGTGCGCCTGAAGGGCGGCGATCCTTTCATCTTCGGCCGTGGCGGCGAGGAAATGCAGGCCGTGCATGCTGCCGGCCTGGAGTGCGAGATCGTCCCCGGCATCACCGCGGCAGCCGGCGCGGCCTCCTGTACCGGCATCCCGCTGACGCATCGCGAGCATGCCCAGACCCTGGTCTTCGCCACCGGCCATCTCAAGGACGGCACGGTCGACCTGGACTGGCCCGCCCTCGCCCGCCCGCACCAGACGGTGGTGATCTACATGGGACTGGGCGCCCTCGAGCAGATCTGCGCGGCGCTCGTCGCCCACGGCCTGCCCGCGACAACGCCGGCCGCGGTGATTCACGCCGCCACGACCCCGGCCCAGTGCGGCGTGCACAGTACGCTGGCGAACCTCCCGCGCGACGTGCGCGAGCGCGGCATCCGCGCGCCGGCGCTGATCATGGTCGGCGAGGTGATCTCGCTCGACCCGGGCGTGCTGCTGGCACAGACGCTGGTCGCTGCGGCCTGAAGCGACCTCCCGAACGCAGTCCAGGCGGGTTGACCACCGCTCATCGCTTGGCGCGGCAAGTTTTCCATGATGTCGCAGTGGTTATAATGACAAGCCCATCCACTGCACCCAGGAAAGCTCGCGCATGGCAGAAGAGAACCAGTTTTTCCGCCCGATCAGGGATTTCTGTCAGCGCAACGTCGTGACCTGCGCCGCGACCGACGGCGTGGTCGCAGTGGTCGCCCGCATGCGCGAGCGCAACATCTCCAGCGTCGTGGTCATCGACGGAGGCCGCCCGCAGGGCATCCTCACCGACCGCGACCTGCGCAACAAGGTCGTCGCCCAGGGTCGGGACCCCAACACGCTCAGCGTCGCCGACATCATGAACGCCCCGCTGGTGGTCATCGGCGAGGACGATGTGCTGTATGAAGCCCTCTACCGCATGTCGCGGCTGAAAATCCACCGCCTGGTGGTGGTAACGCCCGAAGGCGCGCTGGCGGGCATCATCACCGACACCGACATCCTCAGGCTGCAGGCGCACTCGCCGCACCAGCTGGTGCTCGACATCGAGAAGGCGGACTCCATCGATGCCCTGCGCCACCTGCATGAGCGCCTCCAGAAGCTGGTGCTGCACCTGGCCGGCACCGGTGTCGCGATCCGCGACATGGTCAAGCTCATCGCCAACCTCAACGACCAGGTACTGATCCGCCTCATCCATCTGCTGCGCAACGAGAAATACCCCGACCTCAGCGCCGACTTCGCCTTCGTCGTCATGGGCAGCGAGGGGCGTGGCGAGCAGACCCTGTCCACCGACCAGGACAACGCCATCATCTATGACGATGCGCTGGACGCCGCTCAGGTCTCACGTCTCGAGGCCTTCTCGCAGGAGCTGATCGATGCGCTGATCTCGATCGGCGTACCGCCCTGCCCCGGCGGCATCATGGCCAAGAACCCCCAGTGGCGGCGCAGCCTGTCGGGCTGGAAGGTCGAGCTCAACCGCTGGCTGTCGACGCCCACGCCCGACAACGTGATGACCGGCAGCATGTTCATGGACCTGCGTGCGCTCTACGGTCGTGCCGACCTGGTCGGCAGCCTGCGCGAGCACGCCTTCCGCCACATGAGCCAGGACCAGGGCTTCCTGATGCGCATGGCGCAGAACATGACCAATTTTCACCCGCCGCTGGGCTGGTTCGGCCGCATCAAGGTCGAGAAATCGGGGCCCCAACGCGGCAAGGTCGACGTCAAGAAGGCCGGTATCTTCGCCATCACGGACGGCATCAAGGCGCTCGCGATCAAGGCACGCAAGCTCGACGGCAGCACCCATGATCGCATCGAGGCGCTGGTGGCCGACGGCACACTGAAGGATGACGCCGCCGCCGACCTGCGCGCGGCCTTCGACTTCCTGGTGCTGATGCGGTTGCGTGGCCATGTCGAAGCCCTGCGCGCTGGCCGCGAGCCCAACAACTACATCGCGCTCGACCAGCTCAACGCAATGGAACAGGGCGAGTTCCGCCTCGCCCTCGAGGGCGTCGCCAAGTTCCAGGCCTTCATCAAGCACCACTTCAACCTGCACCTGCTGCGCAACTGAGCGCGTTGGAGGGCGGCAGGCGCCACCCCTCAATCCTCGATCAGTTGCCTGTGCACGCACACCGCGGTGGCGCGCGGGCGCACCGCGCGGCCCCTGGCCTCGACATGCGCCCGCGTGAAGGCCGCGCCGAACAGCAGGATCAGGGACGAATAATTGACCCATAGCAGCAGCATCACCAGCGAACCCGCCGCGCCATAGGTGGAGGCGGTCGCCGTTGTCGACAGGTAAATCGCAATCAGTGCGCGCCCGAGCGCGAACAGCAGTGCGGTGACGAAGGCGCCAAGTAGCACGTCGTGCCACAGCAGGACCACGTCGGGCAGGACACGGAACACCGTCCCGAACAGCAGCGTGATGACCGCCAGCGACACCGTCCAGTCCAGCCCGAGCACGAGCTCGGCCGGCACCGGCAGCCAGTCCTGGGCAAAGGTGACCAGCGCGCGCAGCAGCACGCTGAGCGTCAGCGACACCAGCAGCACGAAGCCGATGCCGAGGACCACCGCCAGCGACAACAGGCGCGTCTTGAGGTAGATGAACACGCCGCTGCGAGTCGGGCGCGGCGCCACGCCCCAGATCGCGTTGAGCGACATCTGCATCTGCGTGAACACCGTGGTCGCACCGAACAGCACTGCGCCGATGCCCGCCAGCGTCGGCAGCAGGCCGCTCTGCTCGATGCGGCTGTTCTCGACCGCGGTCTGCACCGCGGCGGCGGCTTCAGCGCCGATCGCAGCCTGCAACTGCTCGACGATCTGGCCCTGTGCCGCGCTCTCGCCCAGCACCAGGCCGACCACGGTGACGGCGATGATGACCACCGGCGCGACCGAGAACAGGGTGAAGAAGGCCAGCGCGGCGGCGTGCATGAAAACCTGCGCATCCAGCCACAGGCGCACGGTCCGGCTCAACACGCCGAACCAGTATCGAACGAGCGCGATCACCGGCGCGATCATCGGCGCACTCCCGCGCACCCCGCTGCGCAATGGAGGGCCGGGCGCGCACCCAACGCGCCCATCAGCGGCATCGTGCAGGGAAGGACGATCACATTCATGCGGCAGAAGATACCGCATGACACCGCAGCCGCCCACCCTTGCAGCCCGTCGCCGACCGATGCCCCCGCCATGCGAGGCCATGCCCCCCGCCGCCACGACGATGGCGGTGTGCTGCGCCAGCACACGCTTCATCGATCAGTCCGCGCAACTCGACGCACGGCACTCCAGTCTGTCGACCGCTCGCTCTGCGCACACGGCGCGCCTTCGAACAGGGGCGCGCACCCGCCTATACTTGCAGTGTCCCTCGACCTCCGCCCCCAATGCGAATCCTCACCTGTGCCGGTCTCGACACGCTCCCCTTCCGGGGCGCCTGGGAAAAGATCTGCACCCTCGTCGCCAAACGCAAGTTCAGCGCTGCCCAGGCGGACACGCGGCGCGGCATGGGTGTACGCGGCCTCGACGATCGCGAGCGCCAGAATTGCGGTGGCAGTGCAGCTGGTTGGCGTGTGTTGGCGCGCGCCTTCGTGCTCGCGCTCACGCTCGCCAGCCTCGGCTGTGCCATGCCTGCGGCACGCCCTGCCGCGCCAGTGACGCCCCCCGAGCCGCCGGTGCACCGCATCTGGGTCGTGCATCACGGCTACCACAGCGGTATCGTCGTGCGCGCCGCTGACGTTGCGCCGCAGGCCTGGCCGGCCCGGCGCGACTTTCCCCAGGCCGAGTTTCTGGAGGTCGGCTGGGGCGACCGCGACTACTACATGGCGCCTGCCCCGGGGCTGTGGACCGGCGTGCGTGCCCTGCTATGGCCGACGTCGGCCGTGCTGCATGTGGTCGCCTTCGACGGGCCCGTCGAGCGCTACTTTACCGAGCTGGGTGTTATCGAGCTGAAACTGTCAGCGTCCGGCTTCGCGGCGCTGGTGGACGCCGTGAGCGACAGTCACGAGCGCGTGCCGGCGGCGGCAGACGCGCGAGCCACCGCCGCGGTGCCGCCTCCGCTCGGGCCGGGACTGTACGGCGTCAGCCGCTTCTACGCCTCGCGCGAGCGCTTCCACCTGTTCAGGACATGCAACGTCTGGATCGCCGACTTGCTGGCCGCGTCTGGCGTACCCCTGCGTCCCAGGACCGCGCTGACCGCCAACGCCCTGTTCGCCCAGCTGCGCCCTCACGGCCGTGTGCTGCGCGACCCACCCTGACCCGGCTCACGGCCCAGCCTCGCAACCGCCGCCGCGCTCACGCCCAGCTTGGCAGACTACTCGGTGCCTGCGGGCAGGAAGGGAAGCTCACTCCCACTCGATTATCTATAAGCATAGAAACTCGTTTACTATCCAATACTTACGAATTGAAGGCCAATTGATGCCATGAAAAGTGCCATCCTCAGATCAAGAGGATGAACACTGCCTACGCTGGTGCCGGGCAATGGCCTCTTCCAGAGTCTCCCCGGGCTGCCATCCGTACAGGTCGCGGACGCTCTTCGTTCTGGCATGGCCGGGGGGCTTGAACTCGTAGCCGGCAGCGGCCATCTCGGCGGCCATGTCCTCGGTGATGAAGAACGGTTCGTTTTCTTCGTGCAGTTTCATGCTGACACCATAGCGACGTTCTAAAAACCAGAAGCCTATCCACCTCCGTCCCAGCCGATCAGTCAAGATCTTCCGGCCGGCTCCAGCACACTGGGACGCGCCACAATAGCCTTGAACAGATTGCCGGCCCGATCATCGATGAGTTCGATCTGCGGCCATGCCCGCAGTGAGCGCAGCAGGCCGCTACCCAATCCGCGATAAGGCAGGAGCTTGGCGGCAAAGGACGCCAGGATGGGGTTGCGCATATTTGAGTTGCCGGCCTTGATGTTCTCGATCGTCAGGTTGTTAGGTAGGTGGCCGGGGCTGATGATTTCGACCCGATCCGCAAACACCAGTACGCGGATCGGCGCGCTGACGAAGTAGTCGCGGTGAATGAGGGCGTTGGCGACCAGCTCTTCCCAGACGATGCGGGGAATCTCAGGCTGCCCCTGGGAGTTGAAGCCCTGCTCGCCCTGCGCAGCGCGGGTGTTGGCGACAATAAAGCCCAGCGTCTGCTGGAACACGTCAGCCAGCTTGCCGGCGATGTCGCGGCTGTCGATGTAGCGTTCGTCCTCAATCTGGGTGCCGACAAAGGCGACGGCCTTGACGATGAAGGCGGGTAGCGCGTAGTGCGGTGATTTGGCGAATAGCAGACCGCCCGCCACGTTGAGCTGCCCCTGGTTCATCAGGTTCATGTTGTTCAGCAACTGCGGCAACGGCTGGTTATGCTGGGCGAGCGGCTCACCGAATTGCTGCTCGAAGAAGGTTTCGAAATAGGGCATGTCCACATCGCCCGCGCTCAAGCCCGCCACGGGCGTTTCGTCGGCGTGCACCAAGCCCGCCTGCTGGAACAGGCGCTGCAATTCCTCGCGCGAGGTCGCGCGGCGCTTGTCCGAGCCGTTCTTCACCCAAATCGCGCCGTTCTTGTCCATGTAGGGCTTGTTGACGCCTTCAGCGATGGACAGCACCAGCACCGTGCCTGCCGGATGGGGCACGTTTTCCGTGAGCGGGTTCACGGCGGGACGCACGACCTGTGAGGCCACGTTGGCGATGAGCATATTGAGACGAGCAACGTCGGCGCCGGATAGGCCGCGCACCGAACCGTCGTCGTTCACCCCAATGAAGATGCGACCACCAGCGGTGTTACTGAAGGCAACGATCTCCGCTGCCAAGGCGTCGGCATTGTTCATGTCTGTCTTGAACTGCTGCCGACTGTCCTCGCCCCGGCTGAGCAGGTCGATCAGCTCTGTGGTTTCCATAGGTTGTAGACCTCTTTGCGGCGGTTGAAGGCTTCCTGGCCTCCTTCCATGATGTTGATGATGGCGTCCTGCACCGGGCGGGCGTCGATGCTGCCGCTTCGCGTGGCAACCTTCTCGTCCTGGTATTGGCAGGCGTGCACCTGTTCCGCGTCACCCAGCACCGGGAAATTGGCGTTGTGGGTAGCAAAGATGAATTGAGCGTGAGGCTTCATTTCCCGTAGCAGCTTGATCACATCGTCGTAGATTGTCTGGTTGTCCAGATCATCTTCCGGTTGGTCGATGATGATCACGTCGTTCTGGCGTTGGCTGAGCACGTATAGCAACAGGGCCGAAGCGCGCTGCCCGAGAGAGTGGTGCTTCAACTCTTTGCCGCGATAGCGGATGACGAAGCGGTTGGGCACCTGCCAAGCGACGAACTCGGTCAGGTTCTGCATGAATGTCTTGTCGAAGACCTCGGGGGTGCTGCCGGCCTTTGACAAGGCTCCCGGCAGGGCACGCAGGAGGCCGCCGAAATCGGCATAGTCCTCCATCACAGCGCGCAGCGTGGTTTCGCGGATGTTGCTGCCCTTGAAGAGCTGCTGCATGAAGCTGATGGCGGCTTCCTTGTCGCCCTTAAAGTCCGCTTCGATCTGCAGGGCGGTGTGGCCAGCGTTCACGCGGTCAAGCTCTACCTTGATGGTGTTGAACTCGCGCAACCATAGTTCATTGAGTTTGTCGATCTCGGCGAACAGCGCGTCGCGGATACTGGTTTGCTGTGATTCCTGCTTGGCCAGCGCCTCCAGCATTTGCTCCGCCTTGGTTTTGCGCTGCTGCTGGGCCAGGAAGTCGTCCGGCTGAATGGCTGTCATGCCGGTTTGCTTGAGTTCCTGGGCTAGTTGGCGCTCAACTTGTGCGAACTCTTCCTGAAGGTTCTTGCTTGCACCTTCAAACTCGCTCTGCTTGGTCTTGAGGCGCCCCGCAATGGCTCGCGCGTCTTGCTCGATCTGCTTGAGCTGATCGACCTTTGCCACGAGGTTGGAGAACTCGACGTAGTAGGCCGCGAAGAAATCCGGGTTCTGCTTGGACACGTAGCTCGTTGCGTTGCGCAACTCGTCCTCATGCTCGGCAATCAACTGCCCTAAGGCGAGGAGGAAGCTGTCTGCCCGCTCCTTCATGCGTGCTAGCGCAGTAGCGTCCTGCTGGAAGCCGAGGCGCTTTTGGAGCTTGTCGGCGACGCCGTGCTCCGCGAACTTGGTCAAACGGAAGTTGGCATCATTTAGTTGGGTCTCGAAGTCGCGCTTGAGTTCGGCTGTGTTGCTGAGCTTGAGCCAGCGCTGAGCAGCGTCACGCACGCGCTGGCGTTGAACCTCTATTTCGTCACGCAGCACACGCAGCTTCTCGCCAACCAGCTTTTCCACCAGATCGGTCTCGAAGCCTTCGCCGGTGCTTGAAAGGTCCTTCTGGCCGAAGTAGATCGGACGGCGCAGTACGGTCTCCCGAATCGACACGCCGGGTTGCAACTTGCCGCCCAAATAGACATTCGGGGCTTCGCGGAAGATGCGGGAGATGGTGAATTCCTGTCCGTACACGTCACATGCTGTCAGCGTCACCTTGCCGCCGCTGCCAAGGGTATGGCGGATCAACTCATCCTTGTACTTGGTGTCCTGCGCCTTCTCGCCGCGTGGAATGTCGAGGGCGTAGCGTACTGCCTCCAGGATGGAGGATTTGCCGCTGCCCCGGATGCCGATCAACGTGTTGAGTTCGGAAGAGAAATGCAGCACTTGCCCGTCGAGGATGCCGCCGTCGAAGCGGATGCTGCGGATGTGCGACGCTTGATGTTTGGGCGGCTCCATGGCTACCCGCCCAGCGGGATCGCTCAAGGCAAACTTGACCGCCTCGAAGGACAGTTCGCCCAGCTTCAGGTAGCTGGCTTTGCCTCGACCAATTTCATCGACACTCTTGGGGTCGCTGCCTTCCAGTTCGGCGGGGTACCAGCTCTGTAGCCAGCTTTGAACCTTGGTGCGGCAGGGTTTGTCTTTGCCTGCGCCGTCGTGCGTGCGTACCTTCTGAAAAGCCAGCGTTCTGCGTCGGAAGAACTCGTTTTGCCCCAACTCAGTAAGCCGGCCGCCATCCAGCTCCGCCCACAGGCCACTCGGGGCTTCGACATGGGCGAAGACAAGGAAAAAGTCCCGGTGATAGCCTTCCAGCTTCTTGATGGTCTCCAGAAGCGACCATGAAGTGCGCCCATTCTCCTGCTCGTACTGCGCGGGCGTTTTGCCTTCGAATGCGCTGGTCAGGAAGGGGTTGATGTAATTGTGTTCATCGATCCATTCGTCGGAGAACACAACAAGCGTGTGGATGCCATTAGCCCCGTCATTGACCGACAACTCAACGCCTGGCAGCAGCGCAATACCCTTCTTCTGGGCCGTCTTACGCAGTGCTTTGAATTCTTCGAAGTCGAACTTGTTGTGGTTAGTGATGACGCCCAATCGGATGTCCGCTTTCTCCAACGCATCCACATAGTTGCTGTTGTAGAAGTTGTCATTGCCCGTGAACTTGAATTCGCGGTCCGCTCGGGTATGCAGATGAAAGTCAGCGCGGACCCACTGCGCCCCTTCTGCAAAGACCATGGATCGAGCCTCTGACTGCTTCGGTCGCAGACTTTCCATCATGGTTCATCCTTATAGTGAGTCCGCGCGTAGCCCACCAGTCGAGCGGTCTGCGGGTCATAGATAAACTTGGTGATCGATCCATCTCGAATGCGCTGAACCGCCTCGTCGATCACATGAAGTGGCACTAGGAACCATTCCTCAGGCTGCACAGGATGACCGAAGCGGTCGTTGATCGTGATGTTCAACCGCGCTGGCGCGAACAGTCTGTGGAACAGGTTCTCCATCCGGGTGCGGTTGACGCCCGCGAGCTTGTAGGTTGCCACCACTTCGACCTTCGCCAGCAGGTAGGTGGAGTCGTGTTCGGCGTTGGCGATGCGCGTCTCCACCCTGCCCCCGGTCACGCCGACCTTGTGAATGATCTCGCGGTGCTGCGCGACATAGGGATGATCGGAGAGGGAGCGCAGGACGTAGATCGTGCCGCTTTCGACATCATCGGCTTCAAGCTCCCCGCCGAAGGAGAGTTGCCCGCTCTCGGGCGAGGCCAGCCGCCGCGCGGCGGGGTCGTTGTAGAACGCTCGCTGGAGCGAGCGCAGCAGCAGATTGCTCTCGGTGCCGTTGGAGAAGATAAGGCGCAGGCGGCGGTCCACTTCCCCGGCGGTGGTCTTCAATGGCTCGCCGACCTCGGCAACGTAGAGCGTGATGCCATCGAGAACGAAAAAGTCCCCGGCCTCAATCGCGCGGCGGCCCGCTTCGATGGGCTGGGACTGGCGCATACCGGTTTTGACCTCCGCTTGCACGCGCTCGAACAAGGGTCGAAAGGTCTCGAAGTCCTCGCAGGGCTTGCGATCCGCGATCTCCTCGGCTGCGCGCTTGTCGGCGCTGGTGCGGACATGGCGTAGGACTGTGATGTCGTCCGCCTCGGCTACGCCCGCCAACTCGGCAGCCAGGTCGTCGATATCGATGGCCTCATCTCCCGGAACAGCAGTGGCTGGCGCAGCGGCAAGCAAGCCCTGATAGTCCAGCGGCTCAAGCAGGGCGCGGCAGTCCGGGAGCGCACGCAAGCGGTCCAGGCGCACGGCGTAGAGGCGCTCGAATATGTCGCGATCCTCACCATGCTGCGGCGCACGCCCGTGCTTCTCGGTGAAGCGTTGGATTTCCTCGAAGCCCGCGATGACGCGCTCCTCACTGGCTGGCCGTCCGCCCTTCGCCTCGGGCGGTGCGAACTCGGCAAGCTCCGCAGCGAGTTCGTCAAGATCGGAGTTACTCATACCGCCCCTCCGCCTTGAATCGCATAAAGGCGGCCGCGCCTTCGGCCATGCGTCGCTCCCAGGCATCCTGGGAATCGAGTGCAGGAATGCGTCCGCGCTCCTTCTTGAACTGAACGGCGCGAACAGCCATCTCCTTCGCCTCGTCCGGCGTCAGGCTCGTGCGCTTGGCCGAGATGGCCGCCGCAACCTGCTTCAAGCTGTCCTCGCTCATAGTCTTGGCGAGGATGGCGTAGGCTTCGCCGAAGGGGTTGATGCGGTCGATGAGGTCGATGTCCAGCTCGCGCACGTCCATCGCGAAGCGGCGCACGCCGTCGATCAGGGCGGTGTTGGGTGACCCGTCGCTCTCACCTTCGGTGACTAGGCGCTTGGCCTGCTGCGTGAGGTTGAGGGCAGCAATGGCGTGCTGACGCACGGCCTCCTGATCTTCGGCGTCAAGCTCGGGATACTTGTCCTTGATGATCTTGCCCATGCGAACCTGCGTCAGTTCCTCGGGCACCAGCTCCTCATCGAACAGGCCGCGCTCGATGGTGGGCTTGTCTTGCACGAAGGCCGCAATGACTTCGTTCAGGTCTTCCTGACAGATTCGCGCCGCCTCCTTGCTCTTGGGCTCGGCGAGGCCCTTGATCTCGATCTGGTAAGCCCCTGTCTGCTCATTGACACCGACATTGCAACGGTCCGCGTCGTAGCCACCCTCGCCGTAGCTAAATCCCGGCGTCGGGCCGCTGTCGGGGTTCTTGGGCTTGAACTCGAAGCGCGGAGCAAGAACCTGCTCCATCAGCAGGCTGGCTGCGATGGCCTTCAACGTATCGTTGACGGCCTCGGTGACAGCTTCCTCGGCCGCGTCCGGCTCGGCGATCAGGTTGGTGAACCTCGCGCGGGTCTTACCAGGCGCGTCGCGGGTTGCACGGCCGATGATCTGAACGATCTCGGTCAGGCTGGCGCGGTAGCCAACGGTTAGGGCGTGTTCGCACCAAATCCAGTCGAAGCCCTCCTTCGCCATGCCCAGCGCGATGATGATGTCCACATAGTCCCGGTTGTTCTTCTGCGCCGGGTCTTTGAGCGCGGTGGACACGCGGTCACGCTTGGCAGCATCATCATCGACAAGATCAGCGATGCGTAGCACGCGGCCATCGGGACGCTTGACGAGCTGGAAGCCGGTGGCGGCGTCGATGCCCTGCCACTCCCCCAGTGCCTCGATGATGTGTTCCACCTCGCGCATCTTGTCCTTCGTGCTCTCGCGCGAATTGACATTCGGGATGTGAATGATGGTCTTCTCGGCGGGATCGAGGACATTGAGGATGTCATCAACGTAAGGCCCGCTGTAGAAGAAGTAGCCGATGTCGAGTTGCTTGAGGTACTCGTAGCCGTTGAGCTGCTCGTAGTAGGTGTAGGTGACGGTATCGAACTTCGACTCATCCTGCGGTGCGAGCACGGCCTCGGCGTCGCCACGAAAGTAGGAGCCGGTCATGGCAACGATGTGCGTCTTGCCCCGCGCGAAGAACTGCCCCAGGTGCAAGCCGAGCTTGTTATCCGGGTTGGCCGAAACGTGGTGGAACTCATCGACCGCAATCAGTCGGTCGTCGAACGCCTCCACGCCGTAGGCATCGACCGCGAAGCGGAAGGTCGCATGGGTGCAGACCAGCACCTTGTCGTCGCCTTCGAGGAATGCGCCCAGCGACTTGACCTTGCCGCCGTTGTCGTTGCCTGGCGCGTTGCACAGGTTCCACTTGGGTTCAACCTGCCAGTCGGACCAGAAGCCGTACTTCGACAGCGGCTCGTCGTTGAAGCTGGCACCGATGGACTTCTCCGGCACAACGATGATGGCCTGCTTCAAGCCCTGGTTCTTGAGCTTGTCGAGTGCCACGAACATCAGCGCACGGCTCTTGCCCGATGCGGGCGGCGACTTGATGAGCAGGTATTGCTCGCCCCGCTTCTCGTAGGCCCGCTCCTGCATGGGCCGCATCCCAAGCGCATTTGCTTTGGTCGACGCACCGTTGCGGGCGTAGGTGACGGAAACGGACGGTACGGACTTGATCTTTTCGCTCATGCGTTGGCTCCCGCTTTGCGCTTCTTGCCCTTGGCCGGTGCAGCCGAAGCGGTCATCTTGGTATAGAGGTCAAACAGCTTCTCCAGCCGCTCGGTGTCGTTCTTGAAGCGGCGACCGATGTAGATGCGCTCCAGCACTTCGTCGTTGCGATCATGGGCGGCACGCAGGTCAGCGGGCATGTTCTCGGGGTCGTATAGGTCCGCGATGGTCGCGGGGAAGTGATGCTCCCGCGCCAGCAGGATGTCCTCCGCGCAGCGCGTGAGATCGGCCTTGTTTTTCTCGGTCAGTGTCGGCACCGGGAACGTGTTCCAGCCGAGGGTGTTGGAGTACCGGAAGTCTGTTTTCAGCTTGCCGCAGACGGTGGCGATCCAGACCAGGTGCAGACGAGAAGCGATGAGCGCGAGATTCCAGAGGGGAGCGTCGTAGAGAGCAAAGGCGAGGTTGCTGACTACCGAATGATTGTCAATCAGTCCAACGGGAAGATACTCACGCCCTTCCGATGACACGCCGGGAAGAATTAGCGTGTGCTTTTCGCCGTCATACATCTCGCGAAACTGATGAGCCCGCGATGCCATTTCATTCGTGCCCGCATCTTTACTTTTTAGCCGCATTTCCCGGACGCCATCAATGCGAGCTCGAATGGAGGCTATCTGCAAGGCCTGCGGCAATTTTTCATCGGGAATCCAGAGACACTTGCGAACAACTCCGCGAATAAACTCGGCGGAGCCGTAGATGCGCCGAAGAAAGGTCTCTGCATCCTGCTTGCTCAAGCCGAGCGAGGCCGCGTCATCCGCCGAGAACAAGAGATTTCCTCCATCGACGGGCATGTTGCCGAAAGACATATCGGGCAGGCCCGAAACGCTCTTGCGCTGCCCCTCGACCACCACGTTCTCGCCAACGGTCAGATAAGGTGTGATGTTTGTCGCCTCGCGCACAGTGGTTTCGCCATCGCGGTCCAAGTCGTAAAGCTGGCGTTTCTTACTTGCGTCCGTGGAAAGGCCGACGATGGCGACCGTCACGCCCGCGTTGTGCGCAGCGAGGTTCGTCCATTTGAAGCTGGTGTGCGCGAAGCGGATGTGGGAGCCGCGTTTGAAAATTTCCGGCCACAGGATCGGAACGATGCGACCTTGGCAGATGGAGTTGGTGCTGACGAAAGCCGAATCCGTTGGCGTGGCTTGCGCGTAGGCGGCGGCTTTCATGAACCAGCCGCCAACATAGTCAATTTGTTTGGACGAAATGCCACAAGGATCAAACACCGAAGCCAAATCAGCCTTCTGTTCCTTGGTCTGCGTCTGGCTACCTTTGTAGGGCGGGTTTCCACAAATATAAGTCTCGCCGCCCTCGTTCTCGAAGTCGATCTCAGATTGATCGAGCGGAGAACCGAACAAGTCATCGGCCTGCATCTTCACGCCGGTTCCAGTCGGCGGGCAAATGCTCAACCAGTCGAGCCGCAGCGCGTTGCCGCAGGTAATCCAGTTTTCGTTGCGCAGAGGTAGAAACTCGGCCAACGCCAGCTTCTGGCCCCGGTACAGCACATCGCACTGATACTCGGCGATGACCAGCGCAAGGCGGGCGATCTCCGCCGGGAAGTCGCGTAGCTCGATCCCGCGAAAGTTGGTGACTGGGATTTCTGATGCGCGATCCGGTTCACCGCGCCGCCGGTTGATCTCGGCCTCGATGGCGCGCATTTCCTTGTAAGCGATGACCAGAAAATTGCCCGAACCGCAGGCCGGGTCGAAGACCCTAATCTTGGCGATGCGTTTGCGCAGGTTGAGCAACATGCGAGCGTTATCGCCCGCTTCCTCCAGCTTCTCCCGCAGGTCGTCGAGGAACAGCGGATTCAGGCCCTTCAGGATGTTGGGAACACTGGTGTAGTGCATCCCCAGCTCGCCGCGCTCCTCGTCCTCGGCAACGGCCTGGATCATCGAGCCGAAGATGTCCGGGTTGATCTTGGTCCAGTCCAATCCGCCAACATGCAGCAGATAGGACCGGGCGATCTTGCTGAATCGCGGCACCTCGTCGCCACCAGAGAACAACTGCCCGTTGACGTATGGGAAGTCTTCGGCCCATCGGGGAATCTTGGCGGCGGCCCGGTCCTCGCGCTTGGTGTTCATGGTGCGGAACAGTGTGGCGATGACGTCGTGCGTGTTGGACGAGTCTTTGGCGCTCATCTGAGCGATGGTTTCGGTGAAACGGCCCCTGCCGACGAAGATGTCGGTGTCCTCGGCGAAGAAGCAGAAGATCAGCCGCGCCATGAGCTTGTTCATGTCGTGCCGACGCTCCGCCGTGCCCCATTCCGGGTTGTCCTTCAGCAGTTCGACATACAGACGGTTCAGGCGGCTGGTGGCCCGGATGTCGAAGGCGTTCTCACTGATCTGGCGGACAGTGCTGATGCCCGCCAGCGGCAGGAAGAAGCCGAAATGGTCGGGAAAGTCCTTGAAGGCACAGGCGACGGTCTCGCCGCTGGTCAGGTCTTCGGCCTCGAAGTCCGCCCCGTCCGTGGCGAGGATGAACTTCGCCTTGGCCTTGGCTGTGGCCGGGCTGGCCTTGAGGGCGGCGAGCGTCTGGGTCACCCGCCCTGCGTCGCAGGTCAGGATGTGGATGTTGCTGGTCTGAAGAACACCGCCGAGGTCGGACTTGTTCGACGCCCCCGCACGCAGGCGCTTGATGGTCGTCGCCTTGTTGCCGAAGGCTTCAAGGAATGCATAGGGGAACTCTGCGGGGTCGTAGGGCTGCTCCGCAAGGTCTGTGATGGCCTGTTCGATTTCTACGGCGTTCATGGGCGTGCAGCCCCCACTCGGGGCGTTGCCACCTGGCTGCTGTCGTTCCGCGGGGCGCTCATGTCTTGTCCTGCGTTTTCTCGGCGATCTGTGCGGCAATCCAGCGATCCAACTCGCTGCGACGAAACCGCCAGGTGCCGCCCAGCTTGAACCCCGGTATCTCCCCCTGCTGGGCCAGCCGGTAAACGGTCTTCTTCCCTGCCTTGAGGTAGACCGCCACTTCATCCAGCGTGAGAATTTCGCTATCAGGTTGGTTCATATCAGGCGGCTCGCTTGGTGTCGCGCGGCGAAGTATTCCAAAGTTTGGCCAAGTTTACCATTTGACCCACCCGAATGAATACCGAATCTCATGGGCTCGAAGCCACGGATTCAGCTCGCGCCCCTGCCCTACGGCAGCTCGCGGCACCAGCTGGATGGCAAGGCCATACGCTATCGCCGCCAAGTCGTGGTTGGTTTACGCCAGGAAGGTGGTCCGTGCGTCCTTTTCTGGGGAAAAACAAGCAACGTAGTACCCTGTGACCTTCATAGCCGTGCTCGCGGTTGCCGCATCTGGCTGTGACGGGCTGAGCAATATCTGCGTGAGGTGTGCGATGGGCAAAAAGGAAACAGACGAAGCGATTGCAGACAGCCGCGCCGGTCGGGTGACGAGGGTTGGTTCGGTCGGCGAGCTGTTGGCTGAGCTGAACACGGACGACGACAGACCAGGCGGTGAAATGCTGACGCCCTTCGACCCGGCTGAGGCACTGACCACTGTCGAGGCGATCAGCGCCTTTCTGGCCGAAGCCGAGATCACGGCCGACCCCGCATACATCGAGCACGCGCGGGCAGTCGCAGCGAGAGCCAAGGCCATGCACGGCATCAAGTAGGAGAGCAGGCCACTATCGCCATTCCTGACGGTGCTGCAGGTGGATCTCATCGCTGGAAATGACGATGCGAGATCCACGCCAAGGGGAGCAGACCAACGCGGCCCTCATCGTCCGATCTGACGATGCTCGAGCGCTCCGGCACACATCGCCGCCTTTGACGATGCAGGCCCGGACAAGACAAGGGGGGCCAGTGGCCGCCCTTGCTGCTCCTGGTGCGCGTGCCTACGCGGCGCGGAGTGACTGACGCACTGCGTCCAGGGCCTCGCGGAAATCGTCGTGAGTCGCCTGCCCCGTCTCGGCCTGGTAGTACAGCACCATGAACATGTTGGCGACGGCTTCGGCCATCGGTGAGAGCTGCCGCGCCGCCTCCTGGTCAATCCAGTCTAGCCCGCATTTCTCACACCCTCACGATTCGCCCCCGGTGGCGCGGCTTTTTGC
>NZ_DAOMPS010000049.1:0-32746 GCF_035444905.1 Thauera sp. | reverse complement strand
AGTGGATGCTCATCGGCTTTGAACCCTCCGCCCGCTCGAGCGTGACCGGCCCGCAGGCCCGATACGGCACCCCCTTGGCCGTGCGCACGAAAAGCTGGAAGCCCCACCCGTTGCCCGGGCTCTCCAGATAGCGCCGCCCCGCGGGGGTCTCCGGCCCCGCCGAGTTCTGCGACTGCCAGTGGAACAGCTCGGGGCTGATCGCATAGTCCCGATATGCGATGCGCTCGTGATAGCCCTCGCGCTTGTCCAGCGTCACGAACAGCAGCTCGACCTTGCGCTCGTGCAGCGCGAGCACGCCGGCCTGGAACGGAGTCCGCCGGCTCGGGCTCAGCCAGCCCAGCGCGGTGAGGATCTCGCGGATGCCGTAGGCCGCGTGCAGGCAAAGCGGCACATCCTCCAGCCCCGGCACGGCCTGGACGCGAAGGCTGCTGCGGGCCTGCAAGACCGCGCCCAACTCGGCGAGCTCGGCCGCGTGCTCGGGGTGCTGCTGCAGCCGCTGCAGGAAATCCTCGCCACGCCCCTTCTGATGCTGCTGCGCATCGAGCTGGTAGGCGAGCATCTGCAGCAAGCGTCGCTCCCGCTCGCCCTGCAGCCGGTAGGCCGCGTCCGGCTCCCGCAGCGTACCCAGCAGATCGGTTCGGGCCGGGTCGTCGATGTGCAGCAGATCGCCAAAACGCCGCCCGAAGTACTCATCCTCGCTGCCCGCCGGCGTGTTCAGCAAGCCGGCGTCGCGCTTGAGGTTGGTCCAGCCCGAGCGGCCGCTGCTGCGATAGAGGTCGTCGATCTCGATCGCCTGCTCGGCAAGGAAGCTCGCGAGCGTGATCTCGGTGCGTCCGCGCAGCGCGGCATAGGCCTGCAGTTCCGTCCTCAGCCGCCGCCAGTTCTGCTGCACCAGCCTGCGCAGGCTGCGCAGCACCTGCTCGCGCGTCTGGCGCTGCAGGTGGATATGGCAACCGGGCGGCAGCATGCCGAAGCCCCTATCCACCGCATCGATCAGCTGCGCGCGCGACAGCCCGGTGATCGTGGACAGCAGGCGGTCGAAGCGAAATTCCTCACGGTGGCGGCCGACGAAATCGAGGATCAGGCAGCCCTCCTTGCCCTTGGCCAGGCGCAGGCCGCGGCCGATCTGCTGCTGGAACAGCACCGGGCTCTGCGTCGGCCGCAGCAGGAGCAGCGTATCGACGAGCGGCAGGTCGACGCCCTCGTTGTACAGGTCGCAGGTCACCAGCGCGGCGACATCGCCCCTCGCCAGCAGCTCGGGTGCCCGCCTGCGCTCGTCCGCGGGCGTGTCGCCCACCACGCACAGCGCCTTGATGCCGGCCCGGTTCAGTCGCGCGGTCATGTCCTGCGCATGCGCCACCGAAACGCAGAACACCAGCGCCCGCCCGCGTGCCGGGTCGCCCGCCAGGCGCCGCCACTCGTCGAGCACCAGGCGCGCGCGGACATCGTTTCCGGTGACCAGCTTGTCAATCGCGGCGACCTCCCCCGCCTGCTGCCAAGGCACAGCGGAAAAATCCGTCTCGTCGTCGCAGGCGTAATACTCGAAGGGGCACAGCAGTTGCTGGTCGAGCGCATGCCAGAGCCGCAGCTCGACCGCGGGCGCGTCATCGGGCCGGTTGTCGAAATAGCCCAGGATCGGCTTGCCATCGCTGCGCTCCGGCGTCGCCGTCAGCCCGAGCAACACGCGCGGCCGCACCGTGCTCGCGAAGACATCGAAGCGATCCGCCGCCACGCGATGGCACTCGTCGATCACCACGGTGTGCCAGTAATCGGCGCCGCAGCGCGACACCAGCTCGCGCGCGGACACGCTGTCAATGGTGGCGAACAGATGATCGAAGCGCTCCGGCTGCACACCGCCGACCAGCACCTCGCCGAAGGCGTGGTCGCGCAGCACCTCGCGATAGGTGCGCAGCGCCTGCTTCAGGATCTCCTCGCGGTGCGCCACGAACAGCAGCCGTGGCCGCCCTCCGGCCTGCAGGCAAAGCCGCTTGTAGTCGAAGGCCGCCACCACCGTCTTGCCGGTACCGGTCGCAGCCACCACCAGGTTGCGCCAGCGACCGTGATCGCGCTCGATCTGCAGCTGGTCGAGCATCTCCTGCTGATAGGTCTTGGGCTCGAGGTCGAAATAGGTCGGGCGCGCGATCAGCCCGTCCCCCGACTCGCGCCTGAGCGCGTCGCCCAGCGCCTTGCGATGCGCAGGATTAGCAGGGTCGTAGCCCTGGAATTCGCTGTCTTCCCAAAGCGTCTCGAAGTGCGCGCTAGCGCGCTCGAACAGATCGGTCTGGCCGCGCTCGGTGAACTTCACCGTCCATTCCAGCCCGCCCATCAAGGCCGCGCCCGACAGGTTGGCACTGCCCACGTAGGCGGAGCCAAAGCCGGTGCGGCGGCGGAACAGCCAGGCCTTGGCATGCAGCCGGGTACGACGACCATCCAGCGACACGCGGATCTCGCAACCCGGTAACCGGGCGAGCTCGTCCAGCGCACGGATCTCGGTGGCGCCGGTGTAGGTGGTGGTCAGCACGCGAAGGCGCGTGCGCGGCTTTCCATCCGGCCCGACCGCGGTGATCGACTGCAGGATATCGAGCAGCTTGCGTACGCCGGAATGGGTGATGAAGCTCACCAGGATGTCCACCTGATCACAGGCAGCCAGCTCGCGGCGCAGCTCGGTCAGTAGCGACGGCGAACCCTTGCCCGCAGTGAACAGCCAGGGGAAGGCCAGGCCAGTCTCCGGGATTGCAGGCTTGGGCAACCGCTGGTGGATGGCCTGGAGAATCTGGGGCGGCGCGGACAGCGTCTCGGCCTCGCCCGCGCGCTTGCCGAGACGCTGCTTCAGGCTGACGAGGAGGAAATTGACGAGGTCGAGCTGCTGGCGGAGCTTCTCGGCGCCCTCGCCCTGCAGGTCGTCGAGGATGCGGGAGAGTTGGGAGGCGAGCGCATCGGCGAGGCGCTCGGGGGCGTCTTCTACGGTGAGGGGTTTGAGGCTGTGGGCGTGCTCGTCCGTCGTCCGGGTGACGGCGTCGCGCAGGGCCTCGGTGAGGAGTTGGTCGTAGAGACCATCAGGCAGTGTCATACGATTCCCGCTGCTCCTCCGCCGTGGCGAATGGTCCCTGAGACTTCAGAACCCCTGAAACAGCATATCCAGCGCTGTCGTAATTTCGGCCCTGAAAGCGCCAAGTCGCGCCACCGGCACCTTGAGCAGGCTGGCCGGTACCGCCGCCATGAACTGGGTAGCCATCACGAAACGGCCGTCTTCGATCTCAAAGACGGGATTGAGCCCTCTGGCTGGCTGGAGCTCACCACCGCTCGGCAGCAGCGGCACGACGACCCGGGTGTTCAGGTGGCTCAGCAGGTCGGCTTGAACATCGAGCAGAAAGCCCTCGCCCGCGCTGTTTCGGTAGACGTCGAAGCGTGCCATCAGAAGTTCCGAAACTGCGCGAGCGGCAAGCCGTGCTGCTCAACGTATGCGTTCGAGCTGTCTAGCGCGCGACGATTCTCTTCGAGCCATTGCGCTGCACGACGCTCCGCCACGGCAAGCGCCAAACCGGCCTCGGCCGCCTGTGAGATATTGATGCGCAGGGCCTTCGCCTCTACAAGCAAGGCTTCATCGAGCGTCACGTTCGTCGCTTTGCGGGCAGCGCCGGGAACAGTCGTGTGCATCATGATGGAGTCGCCTCGTGAAAGAAGTGCCCACATTATAGATGCGGAATTTCGTGCGCATTCACGCCCACATAAAGCAAAACCCCCCGCCATCGCTGACGAGGGGCCTCTCCGCCAGGACGGCCTCCCGGCCGTCCCAGCCTTCCAACTACTTACCGACTCAAACTTCCACCGTATCCGCCACCGAGCGGAATTCCTCGATCTGGTCGAAGTTCATGTAGCGGTAGATGTCGGCGGCCTTCTTGTTCACCACCTCCACCTGCGCCATGTACTCCTGCACGGTCGGGATCTTGCCCATCAGCGCGCACACCGCGGCCAGCTCGGCCGAGCCCAGATAGACGCGGGTGTCGATGCCGAGGCGGTTGGGGAAGTTGCGCGTCGAGGTCGACATCGCGGTGCTGCCCTTGCGGATCTGCGCCTGGTTGCCCATGCACAGCGAGCAGCCCGGCATCTCCATGCGGGCGCCGGACTTGCCGAGCACGCCGTAGTAGCCTTCCTCGTTGAGGATCATCGCGTCCATCTTGGTGGGCGGGGCGATCCACAGGCGGGTCGGGATGTCGGTCTTGCCGTCCAGCACCTTGCCGGCGGCGCGGAAGTGGCCGATGTTGGTCATGCAGGAGCCGATGAAGACTTCGTCGATCGTGTCGCCGGCTACTTCGGACAGGAACTTGACGTCGTCCGGGTCGTTCGGGCAGGCGACGATCGGCTCCTTGATGTCGGCGAGGTCGATCTCGATCACGGCGGCGTATTCGGCGTCGGCGTCGCCGGACAGCAGCTCGCCGCTGGCGATCCACTGCTCCATGGCCTTGATGCGGCGGCCCAGGGTGCGCTTGTCTTCGTAGCCGTTGGCGATCATCCACTTCATCAGGGTGATGTTCGAGTTCATGTACTCGACGATCGGCGCCTTGTTGAGGTGGACCGTGCAGCCGGCGGCGGAGCGCTCGGCCGAGGCGTCGGTGAGCTCGAAAGCCTGTTCGACCTTCAGATCCGGCAGGCCTTCGATCTCGAGGATGCGGCCGGAGAAGATGTTCTTCTTGCCCTTCTTCTCGACGGTCAGCAGGCCCTGCTTGATCGCGTACAGCGGGATGGCATTCACCAGGTCACGCAGGGTGACGCCCGGCTGCAGCGTGCCCTTGAAGCGCACCAGCACCGATTCCGGCATGTCGAGCGGCATCACGCCGGTCGCCGCGGCGAAGGCCACCAGGCCCGAGCCGGCCGGGAAGGAGATGCCGATCGGGAAGCGCGTGTGGCTGTCGCCGCCGGTGCCGACGGTGTCGGGAAGCAGCAGGCGGTTGAGCCAGGAGTGGATGACGCCGTCGCCCGGACGCAGCGAGACGCCGCCGCGGGTGCTGATGAAGCTCGGCAGCTCGCGGTGCATCTTGACGTCGACCAGCTTCGGGTAGGCGGCGGTGTGGCAGAAGGACTGCATCACCAGGTCGGCGGAGAAGCCGAGGCAGGCGAGGTCCTTCAACTCGTCGCGGGTCATCGGGCCGGTGGTGTCCTGCGAGCCGACGGTGGTCATCTTGGGTTCGCAGTAGGTACCCGGGCGGATGCCCTGGCCTTCCGGCATGCCGCAGGCGCGGCCGACCATCTTCTGCGCCAGCGAGAAGCCCTTGCCGGTGTCGGCGGGCGCCTGCGGCAGGCGGAACAGCGTCGAGGGCGGCAGGCCCAGCGCTTCACGTGCCTTGGTGGTGAGACCGCGGCCGATGATCAACGGGATGCGGCCGCCGGCGCGCACTTCGTCGAGGATCACCAGGGTCTTCAACTGCGATTCGGCGATCATGGCGCCGTTCTTGAGCGCGGTGACCTTGCCGGTGGCCTGGTCGACCTTGAGCTCGATCTCGTCGCCCATGTCCATCTGGCCGGCGTCGATCTCGATCGGCAGCGCGCCGGCGTCTTCCATGGTGTTGAAGAAGATCGGGGCGATCTTGGAGCCCAGGCACACGCCGCCGAAGCGCTTGTTCGGCACAAAGGGGATGTCTTCGCCGGTGAACCACAGCACCGAGTTGGTGGCGGACTTGCGCGAGGACCCCGTGCCGACCACGTCACCGACGTAGGCGACCAGGTTGCCCTTCGCCCGCAGGTCTTCGAGGAACTTGACAGGGCCGCGCACGCCGGGCTCTTCCGGGGTGATGCCCGGACGCGGGTTCTTCAGCATGGCCAGCGCATGCAGCGGGATGTCGGGGCGCGACCAGGCATCCGGCGCGGGCGACAGGTCGTCGGTGTTGGTTTCGCCGGTGACCTTGAACACGGTGAGCTTTTGCGAGGCGGGGACTTCCGGGCGGCTGGTGAACCACTCGGCGTCGGCCCACGACTGCATGACGGCCTTGGCGTTGGCGTTGCCGGCGGCGGCCAGTTCCTTGACGTCGTGGAAGTAGTCGAACATCAGCAGGGTCTTCTTGAGACCCTCGGCAGCGACCGTGCCCACCTCGGCATCGGCCAGCAGGTCGATCATCGGCTTGATGTTGAAGCCGCCCAGCATGGTGCCGAGCAGTTCGGTGGCCTTTGCGCGCGACACCAGGCCACAGGCTTCCTCACCCTTGGCGACCTTGGCGAGGAACTCGGCCTTGACCTTGGCGGCATCGTCCACACCGGCCGGCACACGATAGGTGAGGAGCTCGACGAGGAAGGCCTCCTCGCCGGCGGGGGGGTTCTTCAGCAGCTCGACCAGCTCGGTGACCTGCTGCTTGGACAGCGGCAGCGGCGGAATTCCGAGGGCGGCACGTTCGGCGACATGGGCACGGTAGGCTTCAAGCACGGCGACTTCCTCACTTGTTCGTGGCGGTGATCAGGCCCCGGACGGAGGATACCCGCCCGGGTCAGGCTGGATTATATGTCTTTTATAAGACTTGCGGTGCAGTGCAACACCAAGACATCCGATCCGGGTGAAAAACCTGTGGAATTCTACTCCTCTCGCTGGCGCAGGCCCAGATCGACATCCCCCCGCGCCGGCGCCTCTGCCATCGTCGTCGTGTCCACTTCGCCCACACCGGCCGCGGGCGCAGCGCTTTGCCCGCCCACGGCGAGACCGCCGCCGGGTGGGTTGCGAAAGCGGATGTGCGAGGGCGAGGTGGCGCCGCCGGTCATGACGAAGCTCATCGCCTCATCCATGGTCCAGTCGGTCGACACCACCTGCGACACCGGCACGATCTCGATGTAGCCCGAGGTCGGATTGGGCGAGGTGGGCACGTAGACCGCGGCCAGCTCCTCGCCGGTGCTCTCGTCGCGGATGACGCGGGTGACGAAGCCGACCGCCTTCATGTCCTGGGAGGGAAAGCTGATCAGCACCACGCGCTGCACGCCCTCAGGCTTTTCCTTCACCGCCGCCAGAAAGCGCTTGGTGCCGCCATAGATCGCCGCCACCAGCGGGATGCTCTGCACCAGGCGCTCGAGCCAGCCGATGATGCGCTGGCCGATCACCAGCGAAGCCAGCCAGCCCAGCACGTAGAGCACCACCACGGTGAAGATCACCCCCAGCACGGACTGGAACTGCGGCAGCAGGATGAAATCCGCCACCGCCGGGTAGTTGCGCCGCAGCCCGCGTGAGATCGCGACCACCCAGGGCGTGCCGAGCTTGGATAGCTGGGTGAAGATGAAATCCAAGACGAGCCAGGTGACCCAGAGCGGTGCAGCCGTAAGCAGGCCGATGAGCAGGTAGCGTCGCGTGTTGCGGATACGTTCTTGGGTATGTTTGTCCATCGCGAGCGTCTGGTCTCGGGCCGTGTGCGAAGGAGCACGAGGATACCGCAAGCGCCGCGCCAACTGCCGCGCCGCACTTCGAGGGGAAGGCGTTCTTGTGCCCACGCGAGAGGTCCAGCGCGGGTTTTTTGCTGCCGCCGCATGCCATGGTGCAGAATTGCATCGCCATGCAAGCTCATGCCAGATGAAGCCCGACCAGCCCTGCCCCTGCGGTTCGGACCGCCCCTATGCACGCTGCTGCGGGCCGCTGCACGCCGGCACCAGCGCCGCAACGGCCGAGGCCCTGATGCGATCGCGCTATGCAGCCTTCGCACTCGGCCTGGACGATTACCTGCTCGCCACCTGGCATCGCACCACCCGTCCCGCCTCCATCGACCACGACGACACTCATCCGCCGAAATGGATCGGGCTGCAGGTCAAGGCGCACCGGCAGTTCGACGCCGAGCATGCCGAGGTCGAGTTCCTTGCCCGCTACCGCGTCGGTGGCCGGGCACACCGTCTGCATGAGCTGAGCCGATTCGTGCGCGAGGACGGGCGCTGGTTCTATGTCGATGGCACCCTTTACTGAACCGGAGATCCGCCATGAACCTTGAAAAAGTCATCTTCGGTTTCTTCATCGTCCTCGCCGCCACGCTGAACTTCGGCTTCTTCATCGGCGACATGGACAACCCCGCCCATCACGACATCTACGAACTGTTCGCCGCGCTGGTGGTGAGCCTGGTCGCAACCGTGCTCAAGTTCGGCGACCGCACGCAGATCGGTGCGATCCACCTGTCGACCAGCCTGGTGGCCGACCTGCAGCTGATCGCCGCGGCGATGGTGTGGGGCTACGCCGCCCACGTCTCGGGCACCGGCCTGACGGCCGCGTCCACGGCCAGCATCGTCTCGCTGTCGGGTGGCGCCCTGCTCGCCAACATGGTGTCGGTGATCATCCTGATCGCCGAGACCATCATCCAGCGCCGCTGACACCGCGCTGATACCGCACATCGCGCCCAGGCCACGGCCATGCAACAGCTTGCCCGCCACCACAGCATCTTCTTCATGATCCTGCGGCGCCTGCGTGCGCCGCTGATCGTGCTGATCACGATCATCGCGATCTCGGTGCTCGGCCTCACGCTGACCCCGGGCGTGGACGACGAGGGCAAGGTCACCTACCTCAGCTTCTTCCACGCCTTCTACTTCATCAGCTACACCGCGACCACGATCGGCTTCGGCGAGATTCCCTACGCCTTCTCCGACCAGCAGCGCCTATGGGTGACGATCTCGATCTACATGTCGGTGATCGGCTGGGCCTACACCCTGGGCTCGGTGTTCGCCCTGCTGTCGGACCGCAGCCTGCGCCAGGCCATCGCCATGCAGGCCTTCGTGCGCGCCGTCCGACGGCTGCGCGAACCCTTCTACCTGGTGTGCGGCTACGGCGAGACGGGCCGCCTGATCTGCCAGGCCCTGGACCGGATGGGCGTGCGCGCCGTCGTCATCGAAGTCGATGAAGGCAAGGTCGGCGAGATCGACCTCCACAGCTATGCGCTCGACGTACCGGCCATCGCCGCCGACGCCGGCAACCCCGAGACCTTGAAGTTTGCCGGCCTCACCCACCCGAGCTGCGTGGGCGTCATCGCGCTCACCAACGATGATCCGACCAACCTCGCCATCGCCATTGCCGCCCGCCTGCTCGCCCCGCGCGTCCCCGCGGTGTGTCGCGCGGAGCACGGTGCGACCTCGGCAAACATGGCGTCCTTCGGCACCCGGCACATCATCAACCCCTTCGAGCGCTTCAGCGAGACGCTCGCGCTGGCCCTGCACGCCCCCAAGACCTCGCAATTGATGAACTGGCTCACCGGCCTGCCGGGCACCACCATCGAGCGCAGGCGCAATCCGCCGCGCGGCCCCTGGATCGTGTGCGGCCACGGCCGCTTCGGGCGCTGGATGGTCGACGCCATGGATGCCGAGGCGGTGCCGGTGACGATCATCGACATGGAGCCCAAGGGCGACGGCGTGCACCGCTGGGTGCAGGGCGACGGCACCGGCAGGGAAGCGCTGCTCGAGGCGGGCGTCGACACCGCCACCGGCATCGTCTGCGGCACCAGCTCGGACGTCGACAATCTGTCGATCGCGGTCACCGCGCGCGAACTGAATCCCGATCTGTTCGTGATCCTGCGCCAGAACCACTACGACAACCGCGCGCTGTTCGACGCCTTCGAATCGGACATTACCGTGGTGCCCAGCCGCATCATCGCGCACGAGTGCCTGGCCATCCTCAGCACCCCGCTGCTCGTCCCCTTTCTGCAGGAAGTCAGGCGGCGCGACGAGGACTGGTGCGGCGCCCAGCTCGAGCGCCTCACCCACCGCCTCGGCTGGACGGTGCCCGAGATTCGCAGCGTCCGGATCAACCTCAGCCGCGCGCCGGCCCTGCATCGCCGCCTGATGCGCGGCGAGACGATCACCCTCGAGATGCTGCTGCGCTCACCGACCGATCGGCGCGACGCCCTCGACTGCGAGGCCCTGTTCCTCGACCGCGACGACGACGACCACCTGCTGGTGCCGGCAGGCAGCACCCGGATCCGCGCCGGGGACGAGATCCTGCTCGCAGGCAGTGCGGCGGCGCTGAGCGATTTCGGCCTCGTGATCGCCAACGAACACACGCTCAACTATGTTCTCACCGGCGAGGACCTGCCCGACGGCTGGGTCTGGGAGAAGCTCTCGCGCCGCCGCCCGGCGCCCAACAATCCGAACCTGCCCTGAGCCGCGCCGCAGTCAGGATCCGGTACCGCGATGCAGGTGCGCCGATTCAGGCGCTCCCCGCCGCAGTCGCCACCAGCTCGATCTCCTCGCCGCCGAGGCGCACGCGTTGCCCGGGCCGCAGCTTGGCGCGCTTGCGCGTCTCGAGCACGCCGTCGACCTTCACCCTGCCGGCGTCCACCGCCGCATGCGCGGCACCGCCCGAGTCGACGAGCCCCACGGCCTTGAGCAACTGATCGAGCTGGATGTACTCGCCGCGCACTGCAAACTGCATCGCCATCGCCTTCCCCTTCGCCATTACGCTCCGCGACGGCGCAAGGCCGTGGAGCTCGTGTCAGAATGGCGCCATTGTCGCCCGCACGCCACACGCATGACCAGCCACGTCCCATCCGAGACCCGGATCAACGCCGGGGCCATCCGCCCCCGCGCCCTCGCCACCCTCCACGATATCGCCTGCGCCCCGGGCGACCTGCTCTGCCGCGCCGACCGCTGCGTCGCCGCCGCGCTCGCCCATGGCGCGCTGCAGCCGATCCGCACCGAGCAGACCTGGCTGGAAAGCGCAGGCCTGCGCTTCTCGGTGCGCTGGGTGTCCTCGCTCGCACTGAAGGATCGCGCCCGCGTCGACACCGTGATCCGCCGCCGGCCGGACTTCAACCCCTTCCTGCCGCCCGAGCCGGAACTGACCGTCGCCGCGCTCGGCGATGAGCACCTCGTGGTGCTGAACAAGTTCCCGGTCATCGACCGCCACCTGCTCATCATCACGCGCGACTTCGAGGACCAGACCGCGCCGCTGTCGGCGGCGGATTTCGCCGCCCTGGCCACGGTCATCGCCGCGCATGGCGGCCTCGGTTTCTACAACGGCGGGCGCATCGCCGGCGCCAGCCAGGCGCACAAGCACCTGCAATGGATCCCCACCGCGGCGGCCGACCTCGCCCCCTTCGTGCCCGCCGCAGCCGGCGAGCGTGAAGACGAGGTGGCGAGCAACCCGGCGCTACCCTGGGCGCATGCCTTCGTGGCACTGGATGCGGGCATCTGGGAGGATGGCACGCGCGCTGGCGTGGCCGTCGAGGCGGCGTTCCGGCGCGCCTGCCGCGCGCTCGCCATGCCGGCAGACTGCGACCCGATGCCGGCCTACAACCTGCTGGTCACGCGCGCCTGCCTCTTGCTGGTGCCGCGCACGCAGGAGAAATGGCAGGACGTGTCGGTGAATTCGCTCGCCTACGCCGGCTCGCTGTTCGTGCGCGACCGCGAGCAGATCGAGCGTCTGCGCCAGGCCGGACCGCTCGCGGTGCTGGCCGCCGTGGGCCGGCCGCGCTAAGGTCGTGCCGCGCACCGCGGAGACACCCTCCCTTCGGGAGATGCTTCAAGCCGCGCGCGGCAGGGGTGAATGCGGCAGCGGCGGCAGCCCGATCGCGGCGCGCAGCTCGTCGCATTTCGAATTGGGCGTGCCGTCGTAGAAATAAACCGGAAACTCGCGGCAGGGCGTGGGCCGGTTCTCGTAGATCGAACACGCCACCTGCTGGCCCACCACGCCGGACAGGGCCGAGCAGCGGCGCGGCACCTGGTTGCTGCCCTTCATGCAGCGCAGCGTTTGCGTCAGCTTCTCGGTCATCGCCGCAGGGACAAAGCCCCCCGGCGCGTCATCGGCCTCGGCCCAATAGAAAGAGATGCGGAAATGGGTGCAGCACACGCCGCAGTCCAGGCAGGGATTGAAGCCTTCCATGGGCAGTTTCGCAGAACGGGAAGCGTTGATCGGGCATACGAGGCGCGCGGATTCTAGCGATTCCAACGCGTCGCGCAAGCACCACAAAACGCTTTTTATTCAATGACCTGCACAAATATTTCGGGCAATTGAATTACAGCGGCGGCAATCCGTGACGCGCGCGGGCGCGGTCGCAGGCCTCGTCGCCGATGCCCAGGGCCGCATAGGGGGCAAACTCGTGGCAGGGCGACGGGCGGCGGTCGTAGATGCCGCAACGCACCCCGACGCCGACCGTGCCTTCGAGTGCCACGCAGCGCGGCGCTGTGGCGTCGGTACCGCGCATGCGCACCAGCGTGGCCGTGAGCGGCACGGTCAGCGCATCGGGCACGCCGTCCGAGCTGCGGCTGGCGAGTTCCGAGTGGTGGAAATCGACCCGGAACGCGCAGCAGCAGGCGCCGCAACGGGTGCAGTGGTCTTCACGCATCCGCGTCGCTGCTTTCGGCCCCGCAGCACTTCTTGTACTTCTTTCCGCTGCCGCAGGGGCAGGGGTCGTTGCGCCCCGGCGTCGCCGCGGCCGGCTTGCGCGCCGCCTCGGTCGACAGGGGGGCGGCAGCGGGCAGCCCGAGGTCGCGCCAGTGCGAATAGATGTCGTTGACCGCTTCGCCCACCGCCGCGAGCCAGCCCAGGCGGGTTTCGTCGTCGGCCTTGGCCGCGTCGTCCTCGCCCCACGGCGTCAGCACCTCGTCGAGCGTCTCGCGCACGGCCTCGATCGCTTCCTCGTCCAGCCCCTCCTCCCAGCCCTCTGGCCACAGGTCCAGCCCCTGCGCAAAGCCGTCGATCCAGGCCTCGCCCAGCTTGAGGCCGTCGCCTTCGGAGATTGCGAAGCAGAACGGCTCCCAACAGGCCTCGTCGTCATCGTCCAGGCCAAGGGTGGCGAGCAGCTCGTTGTGGTAGGCCTTGACCAGCCGGATCGCGCGCTGCAGGCCGCTGCCGGAGCCGAAACCGGCCTCGTCGCCGTGCGCGGACCAGATGCCGGGCATCCAGCGCTCGGGGCCGATCGGGCGCGGCGAGACCAGCACGCCAGCGAGGTAGCCGTCCAGCATCTCGAGGTCCATGCAATCCTCGGGCACGACGTCGGAGGTCAGGATCTCCTCGAGCGCCTCGAAGTCCTCGTCACTCATCAGTTGGGGTTTGGGTTGAGCCGGGGCGGCAGTCGGGGAAGCGTCGTTCATGGCAGTCTCCATTGGTCGGCGCCTAGGGTGGCGCAGCGGGCGTGTGCCGGCAAGTCAAATATTCTCGCATGCAGCGGAGCGCCCGGACGGCGTCTCCAGCTCTATGCCGAGGCGGTACAGGGCCTGGCCCGAGTCCCTGTACTTGCGCTCGAAGGGGGTCAGCGGCGAGTCGGCCTCGAAGCGCTCCCACGGCACCGCCCTGCCTGTTGCCAGTTCGAGCGCAAAGGCGAACTCCTCCATATAGACCTGCCAGTTGCTGCGACATTCCAGCACACCGCCCAGCCGGACAATCCATGGGAACACCGGATGCGCATGCCAGCGCCGGCCAAGGTGGCCGATCTTGGGCCAGGGATTGGGATAGAGCAGGTAATGCCGCGCCAGGCGCAGGCCAGCCTCGTCGAGCAGACGCCAGTAGTCGACGAGATCGGCGCGCACGAAGACCATGTTCCTGGGCAGCAAGGCCTCTGGATAGGGCTTGCGCCGCGCCAGCCTGTCCTGCGACTGATCGACGCCGATCACCCAGTGATCGGGATACTGGCGAGCGATCTGGATCGTGCTGTGGCCGACGCCGCAGCCCGCATCGAGCATCAGCGGCGCACGTCCGTTCCAGCCGGCCAGGCTGGCGTCGAGCGCGGCGCGGTTGTAGGGCGCAAAGGGCTTGCGGAACGGCTCGGCGAGGTGCTTGCGCACGCGCTCGGCGAGCGCCTCATGCACCCCTTGCTGGGCGCTTTGCGGAATGCGGGAATTGGCGTAGCTCATGGGACAACCTCGAATCGGTAGCGGCGCAGCCCGCGGCGCGGGTCCTGCGCCTACGCCGCCGCGGCCAGCGGCTGGCGCTGCGCGGGAGTGGTGGCGCGCATCAGGCCGCCCGGCGTGTCGGTCTCCGCCGGCACGCCGTGGCGCTGCATCACCGCGCTCACCTCGGGCAGCGTGCGCAGGCCACGGATGTCGGCGAACAGGCGCGCAGCCTGCGGGTAACAGCGCGCAAGCAGGTGCAGCCACTGCTTGATCCGGCCCGGCGCATGGCGCGCCTCGACCTTGCGTCGCACCCGTTCGCGGAACTCCGCCAGCAGGCTCAGGATTACCCGCCACTCGCGTGCGCGCTCGGCCTCGTCCGGCACGCCCAGACGGCCGTCGCCGATGCGCGCGGCAAGAAAGGGGTCGGCCACCGCACCGCGACCGAGCATCACGTCGGGCACGCCGGAGACGGCCCGGCAGCGCGCCCAGTCGGCAGCGGTCCACACCTCGCCGTTGGCCACCACCGGCACCCGCACCGCGTCGGCCACCCGCGCCACCCATTCCCAGTGCGCAGGCGGCCGATAGCCCTGCAGCTTGGTGCGCGCGTGCACCACCAGCGCGCCCGCCCCGCCGTCGACCAGGGCCTGGGCGCACTCGCGCGCGCGCCCGGGATCGGCAACGCCGAGGCGCATCTTTGCCGTCAGGGGCACGCCAGCCGGCAGCGCCCTGGCCACCGCCTCGGCGATGCGGCACAGGAGTTCGGGTTCGTCGAGCAAGACCGCACCGCCGCGGTGGCGGTTGACGGTCGGGGCCGGGCAACCGAAGTTCAGATCCACCCCGGCGGGCGCCAGGCGGGCGAGACGGGCGGCGTTATCGCCCATGCACACCGGATCCGAACCCAGCAGCTGCACTCTTACCGGCGTACCGGCGACCGTGCGACTGCCGCCGTCGAGCTCGGGCGCAATGCGGCGAAAGAAGCGCTCGGGCAGCAGCGTGCCGGACACCCGTGCAAACTCGGTCACCGCGTAGTCGTAGCCGCCCACACGGGTCAGCGTCGCACGCAGCACATCGTCGAGCAGCCCCTCCATGGGTGCGAGCAGCAACACCGCCATCTCCCGGCCGCCACGGCGGCAAATCCTTGAAAGGCGGCGATTGTAATGCGCCGCAGCGCCTGATTCACACCTCTTTCGCTTGCCACGCCCTGCCGAGTGCAGGATAATCACTGGCTCTACACAACAGGGCGGTCACATCCGCCGCCCGCCAGATTCCAGGAAATCACCATGAAAGCGGACATCCATCCGAAGTACAACGACGTCAACGTGACCTGCTCGTGCGGCAACACGTTCGTTACCCGTTCCACGCTGGGCAAGCCCCAGTACCACGTCGAAGTGTGCTCCGCCTGCCACCCCTTCTACACCGGCAAGCAGAAGATCGTCGACACGGCCGGCCGCGTCGAGCGCTTCCGCCAGAAGTACGGCAACGTCCAGCGTTCCAGCTGATCGGCGGCAGGCTAGCACCTGCGCATCCGTGACGTCCGCCAGCGACGTCCCCTGAGAAAGGCAGCCTCGGCTGCCTTTTTTTGCGTCGGCTGACGATTCCCCGGCGCGCGCCGAGAACGGGGCGCACCACCCCTTGCCTGCAGCCCTGCCGTTTGCCTGCACCGGCACTCACCCGCACAATGCGCGCATGATTCGCGAACCCGCCACGCCCACCCTGTTTCAGCGCCGGATCTACGGTACCGTCGGCCTCTTCCTGCTGGTCGGCACCTACCTGCTCGTCGGCCTCACCATCCATGATCCCTGGCGGGGCGACGATGCGCGCTACTTCGGCCCGGTACTGAGCCTGCTGCGCGGCGAACAATGGTTGTTCCCGATGCTGGCGGGCGAGCCGCTGCCCGATTATCCCCCGCTCTATTTCTGGGTCGCGGCCGGCTTCTCGTGGCTGGCCAGCGGCATCCTGCCGCTGCACGGCGGCGCCCGCCTGGCCAGCGCCTTCTTCGTTGCGCTGGCCATCTACTTCATCGCGCGCTCGGCCGAAGCGCTGCATGGCCGTCCGACGCGCACGGCGGCCGCCCTGCTCGCGCTCGGCCCGCTCGGACTGATCCTGCATGCCCACGAGACCCAGCCCCTGCTCGCGGTGTTCGCCATGCTCGGGCTCACCCTGCGCGGCCTGTCGGCGGTGCCGCAACAGCCGCTGCTGGGCGGGCTGATCGCCGGCCTCGGCAGCGCGCTGGCCTTTCTCGCCGGCGGTCTGGGCGGGCTCATGGTCACCGCGCCGCTGCTGCCCCTGGTGCTGCTGCTGAGCGCGGAATGCCACACGCCACGCGCAAGCGGTGGCCTGCTCGCCGGCCTGTGCCTGGCGCTGGCCCTGTCCGCTGCCTGGCCGCTGGCGCTGCACCTGGGCTCGCCCGAGCTGTTCTCGCTGTGGCTGGGGAACGAGTGGGCGCGGCTTTCCGCACCGCTGCCGGCCTTGTCCGAGATCCCGCGCCTGCTCGAACTGGCAGGCTGGTTCCTGTGGCCCTTGTGGCCGATCGCGCTTTGGGCGCTATGGCGCGCGCGCCGCAGCCTGCTTTCGCTGCCGACCCTGCTTCCCGCGCTGAGCGCGCTGCTCGTACTTGCCTGGCTGTGGATCACCGCCGACCTGTCGCAGGCCAACCTGCTCGTCATCGTGCCCGCGATCGCGCTGCTCGCGGCCGGCGGCATCCTCCAGCTGCGCCGCGGCGCCGCCAGCGCCTTCGACTGGTTCGCCTTGATGAGCCTGGCCGTGTTCGGCGTGCTGGTGTGGCTGGCGTGGAGCGCGCAGGCTTTCGCCTGGCCCGACGGTCTCGCGCGTCACGTGGCGCGCAACGCGCCCGACTTCGTGCTGCCGCAGGAGCACTTCCGGCTTGTACTCGGCCTGCTGATCACCGCGGTGTGGATCCTGCTGGTAGCCCGGCTGCCGCGCTCGACTTCGCGCGCACCGGCCAACTGGGCGATCGGCCTGGTCATGCTGTGGAGTTTGGCGGTGGTGCTGCTGATGCCGTGGTTCGACCATGGCCGCAGCTACCGCGAGGTGGTGCGCTCGCTCGACATCGCGATCCAGGGCGAGCGCCTGGAACGACCCGATGCCTGCGTCGCAACCACCGGGGTGTCCGACGCGCTGCGCAGTTCGCTCGATTATTACGCCGACCTGCGCCCGCGCCGGCTCGAGTCCGGCACCAGCCCCTGCCCGCTGCTGCTGGTGCATGTCGAGCGCCGCAGCCGCGCGCTGGCGCTGGCACCCGAATGGGAAACGGTGTGGGAATACCGCCGCGGCGCCGGCAAGCGCGAAGAGAGCTTCAGGCTGCTGCGCCGCAGCCTACCTTGAGGCACGCCGGCGCGACCGGCAACGCGCTTCAGTCAACGCGGAGGAAGTGGTCGCGGTAGTGGCGCAGCTCGGCAATCGACTCGTGAATGTCGGCCAGCGCGGTATGACTGCCGGCCTTCTTGACCCCGTCGTACACCTCCGGGCGCCAGCGTCGGGCGAGCTCCTTCAAGGTCGACACATCGAGGTTGCGGTAGTGGAACCAGGCTTCGAGCCCCGGCATCCAGCGCGCCAGGAAGCGACGGTCCTGGCACACCGAGTTGCCGCACATCGGCGAGGTGCGCGCCGGCACCCACTGCTGCAGGAAGGCCAGCATCTGCGCCTCGGCCTCGGCCTCGGATACCGTCGACGCCCTCACCCGCGCACTCAGGCCCGACTTGCCGTGCGTGTTGCGGTTCCACTCATCCATCGCGTCGAGCACGCTGTCGGGCTGATGCACGGTGATGACCGGGGCCTCTGCAATCGTGTGCAGGTTCTCGTCCGTCAGCACCACCGCCATCTCGATGATGCGGTCGCGCTCGGGTTCGAGGCCGGTCATCTCCATGTCGAGCCAGATGAGGGTTTTGGGGTCCTGTGCCATAATCGCTCCGCCTTTTCGGCGCCTTGGTACGAAACAATCGAGGGCGCGATTGTGTCACAGTTCTCGCCCCTCGCCGCCAGGACGGGGCAGATGCGGCCCGCCGCCGGCCACGCCAGTCAACCCACACCGCCGCCGGATACTCGATGAACGCCTTTTCCCTGCTCTTCGTCTGCCTGCTCGTGGCCGGCCTGGCTGCGCGCCTGCTGCTGATGCGGCGCCACGTGCGCCATGTGCAGGCCCATCGCGACCGCGTGCCGGACGCCTTCGCCGCTTCGATCCCGCTCGCCTCGCACCAGCGCGCCGCCGACTACACCGCAGCGCGCGCCGGGCTCGGCATGCGCGACGCGATCGCCGGCGCGGCCTTCGTGCTGGTGCTCACGCTCGGTGGGGGACTGCAGTTCATCCACGACGCCTGGAGCGCCGTGTTCGCCCCCGGCGGCCTGGCGCACGGCGTCGCCCTGCTGGCCTCGGTCGGCGTGCTGGGCTGGCTGGTCGAGCTGCCCTTCGTGCTGGCGCGCACCTTCGGCATCGAGAAGCGCTTCGGCTTCAACCGCATGACACCGGCGCTGTTCGCCGCCGACACCGCCCGCGAGGCAGCGCTCGCCGCCCTCATCGGCCTGCCCCTGCTGGCGCTGCTGCTGTGGCTGACGAGCTCGATGGGCGAGCTGTGGTGGTTCTGGGTGTGGGCCGCCTGGCTCGGCTTCAACCTGCTCGTGATGCTGATCTGGCCAACCTTCATCGCGCCCCTGTTCAACAAATTCACCCCGCTTGCCGACGCCGCCCTGAAGGCCCGTGTCGAAGCCTTGCTGGCGCGTTGCGGCTTCCAGTCCAAGGGCCTGTTCGTGATGGACGGCTCGCGTCGCTCGGCCCACGGCAACGCCTATTTCACCGGCTTCGGCGCCTCCAAGCGCATCGTCTTCTTCGACACCCTGCTCGACAAGCTCAATGCCGATGAGGTCGAGGCCGTGCTGGCACACGAGCTCGGCCACTTCCGCCACCGCCACATCGTCAAGCGCCTGGCCCTGCTCGCCCCCACCAGCCTCGCGCTGCTCGCCCTGCTCGGCTGGCTCATCGAGCAGCCCTGGTTCTTCAGCGGCCTGGGCATGAGCGCCAGCGACACGGCCAGCGCCCTCGCGCTGTTCTTCCTCGCGCTGCCGGCCTTCACCTTCCCGCTGGCGCCGATCTTCAGCCATTGGTCGCGGGTGCACGAGTTCGAGGCCGACGCCTACGCCGCCCGCCAGACGCGCGCCGCCGACCTCGTCGCTGCGCTGGTCAAGCTGTATCGTGACAACGCCTCGACGCTGACGCCCGACCCGCTGTATTCGCGCGTCTTCGACTCCCACCCCCCTGCCGCCGTGCGCGTCGCGCGCCTGCAGGCCATGCAGCATTGAAAGACACCCATCGTCGCCGGAGACAAGCATGAACCTGCCCCGGGCACTCACCGCCGCGCTGCTGTTATCCGCCTCCCTGCCCGCCCTGGCCGATCCCTTTCCGGACGCGGACCTGGTCGCGGCGAAGAAGATGCACGCCGAGCTGTGCGTCCAGTGCCATGAACGCAAGTTCGGCGGCGAGGACGGCTCGGACATCTACACCCGCGTCGACCGCCGCGTCACCACGCCGAGCGCACTCGCGCAGCAACTGACCGCATGCACCACCATGCTCAATCTAGACCTCTTCCCCGAGGATGAGCATCACCTCGCCGGCTACCTCAACAAGCACTACTACAAGTTCGAGTGAGAAAACGCATCCGCCCGGGCGGGCATGGCGAGGACAGGGTTGGCGGCGTGATCGTTGCCGCATTCGGCCGCCACTACGAGATCGATACCCCATCCGGGCGCTTGCAGTGCTACCCGCGTGGCAAGAAGAGCAGCTTCGCCTGCGGTGACGAGGTCGAGGTGCTGCCCGGCGGCGACGGCCAGGGCGTGATCGAGGCCTTGAAGCCGCGCCGCAATCTGCTGTGGCGCTCGGATGCCTTCCGCGAAAAGCTGATCGCCGCCAACCTCAGCCACATCGTCATCGTGGTGGCGACCGAGCCCGGCTTCTCCGACCTGCTCGTGTCGCGCTGCATCGTCGCCGCCGAGAGCCAGGGCATCACGCCGCTGATCGTGCTCAACAAGGCCGATCTGGGTGACCGCCTGGCCGCGGCCAAGGCACAGCTCGCGCCGTTTTCCGAGCTGGGCTATGAGGTGCTGGCGGTGTCGGCGCTTGACGGCGCCGCGCGCCTGCGCGAGCGGCTGGCGGGGCTGCAGGCGATCTTCGTCGGCCAGTCCGGCATGGGCAAGTCCACGCTGACCAACGCCATCGTTCCCGAGGCCAACGCGGCGACGCGCGAGATCTCCGCCGCGCTCGACTCGGGCAAGCACACCACCACCTTCGCACGGCTGTATGCCCTGCCCGCGGGTGATGCCAACAAGCCAGGCTGGCTCATTGACAGCCCCGGGCTACAGGTTTTCGGCCTCGCCCACCTGTCGGCCGACGACCTCGCCGAGGCCTTCATCGAATTCAGGCCGCTGCTCGGCCAATGCCGCTTCCGTGACTGCCGACATGAGGCCGAGCCGGGTTGTGCCCTCCTCGAGGCCGTCCAGGCCGGCAGGATCCATCCGCGGCGCTGGGAGCACTTCCGCACCATCCGCGCCGAGATCGCCACCGCGCGCAAGCTCAACCCGGGCTGGTGAGCCGCCGCCGGACGCGGGCCTGCACTGGGGTGGCGTGACGGGCACGACCCGCCGGCCTTCCTACCCGCCGCCGAGAAGGAAGTCGCGCACCACGGTGATCTGCGTCTCGTCCATCAGCATCGGCGCGTGGCCCACGCCGGCGAACTCGACCAGCTGCGCCTGCGGGCCGCGCCCCGCCATCGCGGTGAAGGTGTCGGGGGTGAGCAGGTCCGATTCCGCACCCCGCAGCGCGAGGGTCGGGCAGCGCACATTGTCGTAGACGCCCCACAGGTCGATGTCCTCCAGGATCGGCGAGGCGCGGAAGGCGTCGCCGAGCCCGGGGTCGTACACCATGGCGAAGCCCCCATCGGCGCCCCCCACCGGCCGCACCGAATACTGGGTGAGATGGCGCCACTGGCTGTCGGTCAGCGGGCCGAAGGAGGCGCTGACCTCGCGGATGTAGGCCTCGGCCGCCTCCATGCTGGGAAAGCGCGGCGCCATGCCGACGTACTGGGCGATGCGCTGCAGCGCAGTGGTCGTGATCACGGGGCCGACGTCATTCAGCACCAGGCGGGTGATCGGCGAGTGCGGCTGGCTGGCGAGCAGCATGCCGATGATGCCGCCCATCGAGGTGCCCACCCAATGCACCTGCTCGACATCGAGGCGCGCAATCAGCGTCACCATGTCCGCCACATAGACCGGAAAGCCGTAGTCCGCCTTCACCCCCAGCCAGTCGCTGCGGCCGCGGCCGACGACGTCGGGACACACCACCCGGTAGTCGTCGGCCAGGGCCTGCGCCAGGTCGTCGAAGTCACGCCCGTTGCGGGTGAGACCGTGCACGCAGACGAGCACGCGCGGATTGCGCGGGTCGCCCCACTCCGTATAGGCCATGCGATGCAGGCCATGGGGCCCGAGGCATTGCACGCTGCGTTCGCGCACGCCGTGTCGCGGGCGCTGGGGTGAGGGCGGCGTTTCGAACAGGCTACCGAATGAGGACATGGTGGCGAGGTGGCAAATGCGCGCGGGGCGCGGGTTGGAGGAAGCGGGTAGCGACGAGTCTAGCCCGAAACGTGCATCCGGGCGCAAGGCGCAGCACGCACGGCCGCGCCCTGCGCCCGCGCCTCCTCACGCCGGCCTCAGCGCCCATGCCAGTAACGCGGGCGTTCAACGCGCTGTGCCCGCAGCGTGACACCGGCGTCGGCATCGGCGTCAAAGTCGGCCTCGATCGCTCCCTGGCTGTCGGTGCGCCAGTTGCGCGTGCCGGCCTCGGCCCAGCGCGCCCACACCTGCGGGTGCGGGTGGCCGAAGGGGTTGCGATGGCCCGCCGAATGCACCACGTGGGCCGCCAGCGTGGCGTCGACGAAGGCCGCCGAGGACGAGCTGCGGCTGCCGTGGTGCGGGCTCACCACGACCGTGCTCTCCAGTGCGGCGGGATCGGCCGCGAGCAGGCGCGCTTCGGCGCCGACGCCGATGTCGCCGGTCAGCAGCAGCGTTCCCGAGGCCGCCGACACCCGCAGCACGCATGAGCCGTCGTTGTCGTGGCGGCGCGATGCCGAAGGCGCTGCGTCGCCCCGGGGGTGAAGCATGTCGAAGCGCACGCCGTCCCGGGTCCATTTCTGCCCTGCGGCACAAGGCTGGACCACGGTCGATGCCTTGAGCGCAGGCCACCAGCGCGAGCCCGCCTCGGGCCGGCCGGCAAGCACGGTATCGACCGGCAATGCACGCAGCAGGCTGGCGGCGCCGCCGACGTGGTCGCTGTCCTCGTGCGACAGCACCAGGTGATCGAGCCGGCGCACCCCGATGGCGCGCAGATAGGGCAGGATCACCCGGCTGCCGGCGTCGGCCTCGCTGCCGTAGGGCGGGCCGGCATCGAACACCAGATCATGCGCTTGGGTCTGCACATGGACCGCGAGCCCCTGGCCGACATCGAGCACGCGCACGCGAAACGCCCCCTCGGCGGGCCGCGGCGCCTCCCACAGCAGCATCGCGGCCAGCAGCGCCGGCGCCGCAAGACGGCCGGGCGTCGCCCGCGGCAGCAGCAGCGCGCCCACTGCGGTGAGCCCGCCAGCCAGCAGCCAGGTCGGCGGCTGGGCCTGCTCCCACAGCGCAAGCTCGAGTGCCGCCAGCGGCCGCACCCAGCTCATCATCAGGGCCGTCGCAGCATGTGCAAGCACCAGCACGGCGTCTACAGGCACGATCACCCCGAGCAGCACGAGTGGCGCAATGACGAAACTGACGAGTGGAATCGCCACCAGGTTCGCCAGCGGCGAAACCAGCGGAAAGGCATTGAACAGCACCAGCAGCAGCGGCGTCAGCGCAAGGCTGATCGCGAGCTGGATGCGCAGCGCGGCACGCCAGCCGCGAGGCGGCGCGACCCGCCCGCCCAGCACCGCCAGGATCACCGCCACCGCGCCGAAGGACAGCCAGAAGCCGGCCGCCAGCACCGCCCAGGGATCGATCGCGACCACCACCAGCAGCGCGATCGCCAACACCCGCGACGGCGCCTGCGCGCGCCCCGACAGCAACGCAATGACGGCCACAGCCAGCATCAGCCAGGCGCGCAGCACCGGCACCCCCATGCCGGCAAGCAGGGCATAGGCGGTGGCCCCTGCGAGCGCTGCCAGCGCCCTCGCCTTCTGCGCCGGCAGGCGCAGCGCCAGGGCCGGGATACGCCGCCACGCGGTGCCGACCATGCCGCCGCAGAACAGGCCGACGAGGGCGACATGCAGGCCGGAGATTGCCACCAGATGCCCGATCCCGGTGCGACGGAAGACCTCCCAGTCGGCGTGAGGGATCGAGCGCTGGTCACCGACCGCAAGGGCAAGCACGATGCCGGCGTGCGGCGCCTCGGCCAGGCTCGCCAGCATGCGCTCGCGCACCGCGCCGCGCAGCCGGTGCACCCACTGCATGAGCGCCTGCGGGGCATCGTCGAGCCTGTGGGCCTCGCCGCGCACATGACCGGTGGCGCGAATGCCGCGCTCGAGCAGCCAGGCCTCGTAGTCGAAACCGTGCGGATTGGCGAAGCCGTGTGGGCGCTTCAGTCTTACCACCAGGCGCCAGCGCTCACCTGCGCGCGGCGCCGGCAACGCAACAGCCTGGCCACGCTCGCCATACCAGGACAGCAGCACGCGGCGTGGAATACCGGCCTCGGCGGGCTCGATGTCAAGAATGAAGCGCCAGCCGTTGCCGACGGCCTGTGGCAGGCTGGCGATGCGCCCGACCACCACCAGATCGACCCCTTCGCGCCCCCCTGACAGCTCGTCCGCCAGCCGCCACTCGGCGCGCAGCGTGGCCCAGCCGAAACCGGCCACCACCATCGCCGCCGCGAGCAGCAACAGCGCGAGCTGGTGCCGAGGAAGCCTGCCCGAGGGCGGCCGGACCCGCGCCAGCAGCACCCCCGCAGCGAGCACCAGCACCATCGCTGCGCCAGCCAGCGCGCCGGCGCCGGCCAGCGAAGCGCGGCCCTGTAGCAGGCACACGCCGAGCAGAAAGGAGACCGCAGCAATTCTCATGGCATCCAATAATGCCAAAAGGATTGCCGCTACGGCGTACCGGATGCGGCGGCGCCGCGCACGAACCGATCGGCAGCGGACACGCCCCAGGGGGCGCGCACGTCTTTGGCGCCGCGGGGCGAACTGCTAGACTGCGCCGCCATCCGAGCCTTCATGCGCAAGCGACTCAAGCGATTCCTGCCCGACCACGAGACAGTCAGTTCCAACCGCTGGCTGCGCCCTTTCGCGTCCACGCTGTTGCACCCGCGGCTGTGGCACCTGAACCGCCACTCGGCCGCCGGTGCAATTGCGGTCGGCATGTTCTGCGGGCTGATCCCCGGCCCGCTGCAGATGCTCGGCGCCGCCATCTGCTGCGTCGCCTTTCGCGTCAATCTGCCGCTCGCGCTGATCACCACGCTGTACAGCAACCCGATCACCATCGTGCCGCTCTACCTGCTGGCGTTCGGCATTGGCAGCCTGATCGTGGGCGATGGCGAGTTCGATTTCACACCTCCGCCCGGGCTCAACAGCATGAATCCGGCCCACTGGGTCACCGACCTGCTGACCTGGGCCACCAGTCTGGGCAAGCCGCTCTTCATCGGCCTCGTCGTGCTCGCCGCCAGCCTGTCGGTGTTCTCTTACCTGGCGGTGCGCTGGGGCTGGCGGCTATGGCTGATCCGTCAGTGGCGACAGCGCCAGTCGCGCCGTCGGCATCCGCAGTCCTGAGGCCGCGCCCCCTGCTCGCCGCCGCGGCCTGCCTCATTCGAGCCGACCGTCGACCAGCCGCAGGGTGCGCTGCGCACGCGCCGCCAGGGTCTCGTCGTGGGTGACGATGACGAAGCTGGTGGCGAAGCGCTCGTTGAGCGAGAGCATCAGGTCGAACACCGCACCGGCGGTGCGCCGATCGAGGTTGCCGGTCGGCTCGTCGGCAAGCACGCAGGCCGGCTCGCTGACCAGCGCGCGGGCGATCGCGGCACGCTGGCGCTCGCCGCCGGAAAGCTCGCCGGGGGCGTGATCGAGGCGATGCCCAAGCCCGACCTCGGCGAGCATCTTCGCCGCGCGCGCTTCCGCCTCGGCGCGCGCCACCCGCCGCACATAGAGCGGCATGGCGACGTTCTCGAGCGCGCTGAACTCGGGCAGGAGATGATGGAATTGGTAAACGAAGCCGAGCGCGGCATTGCGCAGACGCCCGCGCGCCGTCTCAGACAGCCCCGAAAAATCCTGTCCCATCAGCCGTACCGAACCGGCACTGGGCACGTCGAGTCCACCAAGCAGGTGCAGCAAGGTGCTCTTGCCCGAGCCCGAGGCGCCGACGATGGCGACGCGCTCGCCGCGATTCACCCGCAGCCCGACGCCGTCGAGCACCTTCACCGCCTCCGCGCCCTCACGAAAATGCTTGCTCAGGCCTTCGCAGGCGACCACGGCGGGCGATGCGTCATCGGCGCGACCGCGCAGCGTTTGCAGTTGATCATTCATAGCGCAGCGCCTCCGCCGGATTGACCCGCGAAGCCCGCCAGCTCGGGTACAGGGCGGCGATCAGGGTCAGCACGAAGGACACCGACACGATCGTGATCACGTCGGCCGGCAGCACCTTCGAGGGCAGTTCGTTGATGTAATAGATTTCCTTGTTCCACAGCGTCGCGCCGGTGAGGGCCTCGAGCGCGGGAATGACCACGTCGAGGTTGTGCGCGATCGCCAGGCCGCCGACCACGCCCGCGAGCAGGCCGACGAAGCCGATGATCGAGCCCTGCAGCACGAAGATCGTCATGATCGAGGCCGGGCTGGCGCCGAGCGTGCGCAGGATGGCGATGTCGGCGTATTTCTCCTGCACCGCCATCACCAGCGTGGACACGATGTTGAACGCCGCCACCGCCACGATCAGGAACAGGATCAGCGTCATCATCGTCTTCTCGAGCGCGACCGCGCGGAAGAAGTTGGCATGGCTGCGCGTCCAGTCGGCCACCATCAGGCCGGGTTCGCTGATCGACAGCGCAAGTTCGCGCGCCACGCGCGGCGCCGCGAACAGATCGTCGAGCTTGAGGCGCACCCCACTCACTGCGTCGCCCAGGCGGTAAAGCGCCTGGGCGTCGGCCAGGTGCACCAGCGCGAGCCCCGAGTCGTACTCGTACATGCCGGCCTCGAAGATGCCGACCACCTCGAACTGCTTCACCCGCGGCAGCACCGCCGCCGGCGTCACCAGGCCCTGCGGCGCGATCAGCGTGACCTTGTCGCCCAGCTGTACGCGCAAGGCGAAGGCCAGGTCGCGCCCGAGCACGATGCCGAAGCGCCCGGCCTGCAGGGCATCGAAGTCGCCGGCCTGCATGTAGCCGCCGAAGTCGGCTACCTTGTTCTCCTCGCGCGGGATGACGCCGCGCACGATGGTGCCACGCACCGCCTCATCGAAGGACAGCATGCCCTGCTCCTGCACATAGGGCGCCGCCGCCAGCACGGACGGATGCTGCAGGCTTTCCTCCGCCACCTGCTGCCAGACCTCGAGTCCGTCCCCGCTGCTCTGCACCTGAACGTGGGAAGCGACACCGAGGATGCGCGTGCGCAGCTCCTCCTGAAAACCGTTCATCACCGACAGCACGACGATCAGCGCGGCCACGCCGAGCGCGATGCCGAGCATCGATACCAGGGAAATGAAGGAGATGAAGCGGTTGCGGCCCTGCGCCCGCTTGCGCGAACGCGTGTAGCGCACTCCGACCAGAAATTCGTAACGCATCGACAGGACGATTCCCGAGACCACGACAGGCAAGGCCGGCATTGTGCCCGCGGACGCCCGCCAGCGCGACCTCAAAGCGCATGCGAATGTAAGCCCCGGCCAATCGCGCCGCGCAGATTGGGGGTCATGTGCTGGCAGCATGTCGTGATTCGTGGAAGACTTCAGAACCCTCACCGGCACGGCGACCACTGAAACATGCCGCCCAATGCGAACACCCCGCACGGTCGTACCCTCGGACTGCTCGACCGCAGTGCCGCCGCCTGGCTCGCGCTTGGCATCGGCCTCGTGCTCGCGGTCGCCATGTGGGACTACTCGCGCGACCATCTCGCCAAGCGCGCGGAGGACCGCTTCGAGCACCACACCGAGGTCGCGCGCAACACCCTGCTGGCCCGCCTGAGGGATTACGAGCAGGTGCTGCGCGGCGGCGCCGCCCTGTTCGCCGCCAGCGACGACGTCACCCGCGGCGAGTGGCGCACCTACGTCTCGGCACTGCAGCTCGACGAATCCCTGCCGGGCATCCAGGGCACCGGCTACACGGTCATGGTGCCGGCATCCCGCCTGCAGGCGCACCTGGCCGAAGTGCGCGCCGAAGGCTTTCCCGACTACCGCATTCAACCGCCCGGCGAACGCGACCCCTACAGCAGCATCGTATATCTGGAGCCCTTCACCGACCGCAACCTGCGCGCATTCGGCTTCGACATGTATGCCGAGCCGGTGCGGCGCGAGGCCATGGAGCGCGCGCGTGACACCGGCCAGGCTGCGCTGTCGGGCAAGGTCACGCTGGTTCAGGAAGACGATGAAGACACCCAGGCCGGCTTCCTGATCTATCTCCCCGTGTACGCCGGCGCGCGCGCCCCCGACGACCTCGACAGCCGCCGCGCGGCGCTGCGCGGCTTCGTCTACAGTCCTTTCCGCGCCAGGGACATGATGCGCAGCATCTTCGCCGACGGGCTGCGCGATGCCGACATCGAAGTGTTCGACGCCGCCATGGCCGACGACTCGCTGCTGTTCGCCTCCTCCCCGCGCCGCCGGGCGGCCCACCACAGCGTGCTGCATCTGGTCGAGTTCGCCGGGCGCCCCTGGCTGGTCCGCTTCAGCAGCACCGAAACCTTCGAGGCCGACAACGCCAGCGCCGAGCCCACGCTGATCCTGCTCGGCGGCTCGGCGCTGAGCCTGATGCTGTTCGCAGTGATGAACAGCAACGCAAACCGCCGCCGTCGCATGCGATCGGCCGCAGCCAGGCTGGCGGCGAGCCGCGATGAATTCCGCACCCTGGTGGAGAACGTCCCCGGCGTGGTGTTCCGTTGCCAGGTCGGCGCGCCCTGGGCCGTCATGCACATCAGCCGCAGCATCGAGTCGCTGACCGGGGCCACGACCGGGGAATTCACGTCGGGCGCAGTCTCATTCGGCGACTTCATCGAGCACGAGGACATCCCGGCGATCGAGAAGGCGATCGAGACCGCCGCGCGCGAGCGCACGAGCTACGAGGTCGAGTACCGCATGCACGACCGCCACGGCGTCACGCGCTGGGTGAGCGAGCGCGGCCGCGTCTTCATCGACGAGCATGGCCAGGCCCTGTGGCTCGATGGCGTCATCATCGACATCACCGAGCGCAAGGCGGCCGAGGAGGCGATGCGCAACCTCGCCTTCGTCGACACCCTCACCCAGCTGCCGAACCGGCGCTTCCTGCTCGACCGCCTGCGCCAGGGCCTGGCCAACAGCCGCCGTCACGGGCGCCACGGCGCACTGCTATTCGTGGACCTGGATCACTTCAAGCAGGTGAACGACACCTTCGGCCACGAGGCCGGCGACAAGCTGCTGTGCGAGGTGGCGCGGCGCCTCAAGCAGAGCGTGCGGGAGGGCGACACGGTCGCCCGCCTCGGCGGCGACGAATTCATCGTCATGCTCGAGGACCTCGGCGACTCGTGCCCGGAGGCCTCCGAGAAAGGCGCAACGATTGCGAAAAAGATCCTTGTCGCGCTCAACAAGCCCTTCTCGGTGGACAGATCGCTCCACTGGACCACCCCCAGCATCGGCATAACCTGCTTCAGCGGTGAGGACGAACGCGCGGAAGACCTGCTGCGGCGGGCCGATGCAGCGATGTACCGCGCCAAGGTGGGCGGGCGCAACCGCCTCGAGACGGCGGGCAGCCCCGACCTCTAGGCGGCGCCGCCGCGGCCACGCCGCGGTGCGCCGGCCGGCCGGCCGGCCGCGCCGACAGGTTTCCGCCCGCCCGTCCCGGCGCGCTTGCGTACCTCGCCCTGTGCCCCCTGCATCGCCGCCGGCTGCTGACGCGGCACCAGGCAGTTGGGGCCGTTGCCGATCAGCTCCGCCCGCCCCATGCGCATCAGCCCCTCGCGCAGGATCGGCCAGTTCTCCGGGTCGTGCCAGCGCAGGAAGGCCTTGTGCAGCTTGCGGACCCTGCCGGCGCGCGCGGTCTCCACCACCTCGGAATCCGCCGACACCTTCCTCAGCGGGTTCTTGCGCGTGTGGTACATCGTCGTCGCCAGCGCCATCGGCGTGGGCAGGAAGGTCTGCACCTGGTCGAGGCGGAAGTTGTTCTTCTTCAGCCACAGCGCGAGCTTGAGCATGTCCTCGTCGGTCGTCCCCGGATGCGCGGCGATGAAGTAGGGCACCAGGTGCTGCTTCTTGCCCGCCTGCGCCGAGAACTTCTCGAACATCTGGCGGAACTCCTCGTAGGCGCCGATGCCCGGCTTCATCATCTTGGAGAGCGTGTTCTCCTCGGTGTGCTCGGGCGCGATCTTGAGCAGCCCGCTGACGTGATGGGTCACCAGTTCCTTCACGTACTCGGGCGAGCGCACCGCGAGGTCGTAGCGCAGGCCCGAGCCGATGGTGATGCGCTTGATGCCGGGCACCGCGCGCGCCTTGCGGTACAGCTCGATCAGCGAGGAGTGGTCGGTGTTGAGGTTCTCGCAGATGCCCGGATACACGCAGGACAGGCGCCGGCAGTTCTCCTCGATCGCCTTGCTCTTGCAGGCCATGCGGTACATGTTGGCCGTGGGCCCACCAAGGTCGGTGATGTGGCCCTTGAAGTCGGGCGACTTGTCGCGGATCTCCTCGATCTCGTGAATGATCGATTCGTGCGAGCGGCTCTGGATGATGCGCCCCTCGTGCTCGGTGATCGAGCAGAAGGTGCAGCCGCCGAAGCAGCCGCGCATGATGTTGATCGAGAACTTGATCATGTCCCAGGCCGGGATGCGCGCGCCGCCATAGCTCGGGTGCGGCGCGCGGGCATAGGGCCGGTCGTAGACGAAATCCATCTCGGGCGTGGTCAGCGGCACCGGCGGCGGGTTGATCCACACGTCGCGCGCGCCCGGGCCCTCGCCGTGGCACTGCACCATCGCGCGCGCGTTGCCGGGGTTGGATTCGAGATGAAAGACGCGCGAGGCGTGGGCGTACATCACCGGGTCGTCCTTGACCTGTTCGAAGGACGGCAGGCGGACCACGGTATGTGCGCGATCGGCGCGACGCGCCGCAACCCGTTCGGCGGCCGGCACGATGCGCACCGGCTGGGCGCCGTCGGCCGCGGGCTTGGGCACGGCGGCCGTCGGCTCCATGGCGTAGGGGTCGGGATGGGTGTCGATGCGGCCGGGCTTGTCCAGCGCCAGCGAGTCCACCTCATGCCATTCGTCCGCAGGCCGCCAGCCGGGCTTCACCATGAAGGCCGTGCCGCGCAGGTCGCGGATCGCCTCGATCGGCTCGCCCGCCGCAAGGCGATGGGTCAGCGCCACCAGCGCGCGCTCGGCGTTGCCGAACAGCAGGATGTCGGCCTTCGAGTCGGGCAACACCGAGCGCCGCACCTTGTCCGACCAGTAGTCGTAGTGCGCAATGCGGCGCAGCGAGGCCTCGATGCTGCCGATGACGATGTTGGCGTCCGGGAAGGCCTCGCGCGCGCGCTGCGCGTAAACCGTCACCGCGCGATCGGGCCGCTTGCCGGCCTCGGCGTTGGGCGTGTAGGCGTCCTCGGAGCGGATCTTGCGGTCCGAGGTGTAGCGGTTGACCAGCGAATCCATGTTGCCGGCGGTGATGCCGAAATACAGACGCGGCTTGCCCAGCGCGCGGAAGGGCTCGGCAGACTGCCAGTCAGGCTGGCTGAGGATGCCGACACGAAAGCCATGCGCCTCGAGCAGGCGCCCGACCAGCGCCATGCCGAAGCTCGGGTGGTCGATGTAGGCGTCGCCGGTGACGAGGATGACGTCGCATTCGTTCCAGCCGAGCGCTTCCATCTCCTTGCGCGACATGGGCAGGAAGGGGGCGGCGCGAGCGCCGGGAACAGCGCCCGCGAGGATGCCGGGAAGCGCAGCGTCGGGAACGGTGTGCGGGAATGGGGAACTGGGCTGTGAACGCATGATGGTCGCCATTGTATCGGCGCAGGTGGTGATCGCTGCGAACTTCGACAGCGCTGCCACACGCCCATTCCCCACAGCGCCCGACGACCACGGGCTCGCCGCAGCCGATAGGGGAATTCCCGCCCTTGCCGAAGCGCCTGTCCCCGCCTGTAATGCCCCGGCAAACGTCCCTTCGATGTCCAACGAAGCAAGCTCTTCACGCCCGGAGGCCCCATGCTGCGAACGCTGACCCTCGCCCTTGCGCTCATCCTCACCGCACCCGCACAGGCTGCCTACAGCGCGCTCTACGTGTTCGGGGACAGCCTCTCCGACAATGGCAATGCGTATGCGCTCAGCGGCGCCACCTGGCCGCCCTCGCCGCCCTATGCGCAGCAGTTCTCCGATGGCCCCACCGCCGCCGAGTATCTGGCGGATGGACTGGGGATCGCGCTGGCCCCTTCGATCGCGGACGGCAGCAACTACGCGGTGGGCGGCGCCATGACCGGCCTCACCAACTACAACCACCTGGTGGCGTCGCCCTTCCCCCTGCCCGCCAGCCTGGCGAGCACCGGCCTGCTCGCACAAGTAGGCGGCTTTGCCGCGAGCCCCCCGAGCTTCGACCCCGCACGCTCGCTGTTCATGCTGTGGGCGGCGCCAAACGATTTCTTTTACGCGCTCAGCACCGGCGGCAACGTACTCGCCGCCGCCAGCGCGGCCGTGACGAACCTCATCACCTCGGTTGGGCTGCTGGCACGCCTGGGCGCCACCGACTTCCTCATTCCCAACATGCCCAATCTGGCACAGACGCCCTTCGGGCTTGCCCAGCAAGATGCACTCAGAGCGGGACTCGACGCCCTGTCGGCCGGTTTCAACACCGCGCTCGCGGGTGCGCTGGACCTCGCGCGGGGGGGTGGCATCCCCGGCATCGGGACCGGTCTCGACCTCATGAGCTTCGACACTGCAGCCTTCCTCGACGAGGTGATCACCAGTCCGGCCGCCTATGGATTCACCAATGTGACCGACGCCTGCGTGTTGACCGCCTGGCCTGCCTGCGACGGCTACCTGTTCTTCGACAGCGTGCATCCGACGACGGCCGCCCATCGGCTGCTCGGCGAACGTTTCCTCGCCACGGTGCCCGAGCCGGACATGGCCGCGCTGCTTGCGCTCGGCCTCCTTGCCTTGCTGGCCCTGCGCCGCCGGCCAGGCGCGGACTGATCCATCTCGGGACCGGCACGCCGGCGCCGCCCTTCCCCCTCCGGGAATCCCGCCCCCTCTGACACCGCGCAGCGCGCCCGCCCTCTTCTAGTGCAGCGCAGCACACGGATGCATCATCCTTGTGCGCGCAAGCACTGCGTGCGCCGCCCACGACGCCCTTCCTCCGCCCTCTCACGGCTCTCTCACGGCCAGCCTGGGCCGCTTGGTGCACCGCAACAATCCTGGCACGACTGATGCTTTGATCTTGTCGACGGCGCCACAAACGCGCCAGCAGGGTTCATCCATCACCATGCAAGGAGACGTCGCCATGAGCATCTTCAACGCCTACCAGGCCCGCTTCGAAGCGGCACGCGAAGAGGAAATGTCGCTGCAGGAGTATCTCGAACTCTGTCGCCACGACCGGATGGCCTACGCCACGTCCGCCGAGCGCATGCTCGCCGCGATCGGCGAGCCCGAACTGGTCGACACCCGGCTCGACCCGCGCCTGTCGCGCATCTTCTCCAACAAGGTGCTGAAGGTCTATCCGGCCTTCCGCGACTTCTACGGAATGGAAGAAGCGATCGAGCAGATCGTGTCCTACTTCCGTCACGCCGCGCAGGGCCTGGAAGAGAAGAAGCAGATCC
>NZ_DAOMPS010000048.1:0-33559 GCF_035444905.1 Thauera sp. | reverse complement strand
ATCGGCTGGCTTGGGTGAGCGCGCCCAAAAGGTCAATTGATCAGGGGTTCCCTAGGTTTCGTCATTGCCTCGCAGGTGCAGACCCTGAACCGCCCCGACATAACCGTTCGCCCCTTGGCCGGCACGCCGCCCATGCTGTCCACCTACCTGCTGCGCCGCAGCGCCGAACCCTCTGAGCCCATGAAGCGGTTTCTGCAGCGCGCCCGCGAGGAGTTCCTGCCAAAGGGAGATGAACCGGCCTCGTGACGTTGAGCGCTCGGGTACATTGGCTACTGCTGGCTGTCCATGGCTCGCACTGGACTTGCTCGGAGCGCACGTTGACCAAGCGTGGTTTTTCAGTCCATAATTATGTCCATCTCGGTTCGCCGAGTGCGGAAAACTCGTTATCAATCAACGAGTTGGGAACACGATGATGTTCCCATCGCCCGCTCCACCAGTCCCGCGCCATCACCTGTCAGTTGCGCCACGTGTGCGCCAAGCCTCGAGGTCGGCGCGCTCGATGTAGGTCTCGAGCCGGTTGATGTTGCCCGGGAGCTGGCGCCCTTCCCATTGCTCGGTGGCCCAGCGCTTCACATTGGCGCGCAGCGCGCAGTGCTGGATTGCGTCGGCCAGCATGACCTCGGCGTCATGCTGCGACATCGCCTCGCCGGCCAGCAGCTTTGCGGCCTGCTGCAGCGTCAGGGTGGTGGCCTGCTCGATCTCGGTGCTCATCGTCGTCTCCACGGAAGCCCGGAATGGGCCGGTACGCCCTGTCGACCGCCACGGGCGCGCAAGATGCGCGGGACGCATTCCCTGCAGGCCCGATTCAGCGCTAGGCTTGCATGGCGGCATTCACTTCAGGATAGCCATGAAAACCGTTCTTGCGCGCCACGCCTGGTGGCTGGGGCCGGGCCTGCTCTGCGTGCTGGCCGGCGGCCTGCTGCTGGCACCGCCGATCGCCCAGCCGCAGGACTATCACCGCCTTGCCGATGCGAGGGCCCTGGCTCTCGGCCCGTGGACCCTGCCGAATGCAGCCGATGTGCTGAGCAGCCTGGCTTTCGTCGTCGTCGGCGTCGCAGGCCTCGGCCTGCTTCGCCGCGCCCCCGCACCGCAGCAGTTGCCCCTCGGGGTCTTCTTCGCCGGCCTCGCGCTGATCGGCCCCGGTAGCATCCACTACCACCTAGCGCCCACCGACACGACGCTGTTCTGGGACCGCCTGGCGATGAGCATTGCCTTTGCCGGCGCCGTCGGCGCGGTCGCCGCTGAGCGCCTGGGGCCGGTCGCCGGGCGCGCCTGGCTGTGCGCCTGGCTGCTGCTCGGCATGCTGGCACTGACGCAGTGGCGCCTTGCCGACGACCTGCGGCTCTATCTGGTGGTGCAGTTCGGCGGCTTCGCCCTGCTCAGCGTATGGCTGGCGCTACCCTGCCTACCCGGCTGCCTGCGCCTGCCGTGGGGCTGGCTGCTGCTGGCCTATGCGCTGGCAAAGCTCTTCGAGATGGCCGATCAGGCGGTGTGGACGTTGAGCGGCGGCCTCCTTGCCGGCCATGCGCTCAAGCATCTCGTCGCCGCGCTCGGTGTGCTGCCCCTGCTGCACGCCCTCGCCCGACCTCACAACTCGGGGGGCAGATAGAGGCTCTCCTTGACCTCTTCCATCACCACGTAGCTGCGCGACTCGGTCGCCGACGGCAGCTTGAGCAGGATGTTGCCGAGCAGGCGCCGGTAGTCGCTCATCTCGGCGATGCGGGCCTTGATCAGGTAGTCGAAATCGCCCGACACGAGGTGGCACTCCATCACCTCGGGCACGAAGGCGAGCTCCTTCTTGACGCGGTCGAAGGTGTCGTTCGACTTGGCGGCGAGCTTGAGCTCGACGAACACCAGCAGCGGCCTGCCCAGCGCGCGCGGGTCGATGCGCGCGTGGTAGCCCATGATGACGCCCTCGCGTTCAAGCCGGCGCACGCGCTCGGTGCACGGCGTGGGCGACAGCCCCACCCGATGCGCCAGTTCGGTCATCGACAGACGCCCATCCTTTTGCAGCAAGTCGATGATCTTGCGGTCGATGCGGTCGAGTTCGCGCATTTCACTGCCCCCGGCTGATTTGAGCACTCAGTTTAGTTTATTCCACTATTTATTAGTCTTTATTGAGCGTTTTTCACTGCCTTATCATCAATAAACTGCCGACATTCCACAGCAAAACGGCAGGAGACTTGAGATGAACGTAATCGTACTCGGAAGCGGCGTGATCGGTACCACCACCGCCTGGTATCTGGCCCAGCGCGGCGCACGCGTGACCGTCATCGACCGCCAGCCGGGCGCCGCGCTGGAGACCAGCTTTGCCAACGCCGGCCAGGTGTCGCCAGGCTACTCCACCCCCTGGGCCGCACCCGGGATTCCGCTCAAGGCCATGAAGTGGCTGTTCCAGCGCCATGCGCCGCTCGCCATCCGTGCCGACGGCAGCCTGTTCCAGCTGCGCTGGATGGCGCAGATGCTGGCCAACTGCACCAGCGCGCGCTACACGGTCAACAAGGAGCGCATGATGCGCGTCTCCGAGTACAGCCGCGACTGCCTGCGCGAGTTGCGCGCCGACACCGGCATCCACTACGAGGAACGCAGCCGCGGCACGCTGCAGCTGTTTCGCACCGAAAACCAGTTCGAGGCCGCCGCGCGCGACATCGCGGTGCTGAAAGAGTGCGGCGTCCCCTACGAACTGCTGAGCGCGGACGAACTGGGCCGCGCCGAACCTGCCCTCGCCGGCCGCAGCAGCAGCCTGGCGGGCGGCCTGCGCCTGCCCAATGACGAGACCGGCGACTGCCACCTGTTCACCGCCCGGCTCGCCGAGATGGCCCGTGCCGCGGGGGTGGAGTTCCGCTTCGGCATCGACGTGCATGAGCTGCTGCACAAGGGTGGTCACATCGACGGCGTGCGCATCGGCAGCGGGGCAGACGCGCAAGTGCTGCGCGCCGACCGCTACGTGCTGGCCTTCGGCAGCTACTCGCGCCAGATGGCGGCCAGCCTGGGGCTCGACCTGCCGGTCTATCCGGTCAAGGGCTATTCGCTCACCGTGCCCCTGGTGGACGCCGACGCCGCACCGGTGTCGACGGTGCTGGACGAAACCTACAAGGTCGCGGTGACGCGCTTCGACGACCGCATCCGCGTCGGCGGCATGGCCGAGCTCGGCGGCTTCGACCTGCGTCTCAACCCGCGCCGCCGAGAGACCCTGGAGATGGTGGTGGGCGACCTCTTCCCCGGCAGCGGCGACCTCGCACGGGCCGAGTTCTGGACCGGCTTGCGGCCGATGACGCCGGATTCGACGCCGATCGTGGGCGCCACGCCCTATCCCGAGCTGTTCCTCAACACCGGCCACGGCACCCTCGGGTGGACGATGTCCTGCGGCGCCGGCGCCCTGGTTGCCGACCTCGTCTGCGGCCGCCAGCCGGCGATCCGCTGCGACGACCTCGGTCTGGCGCGCTACGGCCGCGCCGCCACCCGCGGCGCGCGCGGGCTCAGCCTGTCGCCGGCCTGAAGCCGGCCTGAGGCCGGCAGACGCCGCCGGCCGACCGCACGCGTGGCACCGGCAGGGGGATGCGCAAGATTGCGCAGCCCCTGCTTTGCCTGCACCATTTCGACCTCGAAGCTGCCAACCGGATGCCCCCGATGCGCCCCGCCCGCGCCCTGATCGATCTCGCCGCCCTGCGCCACAACTACCGCCTTGCCCGTGAGCGCCACGGCGGCCGTGCCCTCGCCGTGGTGAAGGCCAACGCCTATGGCCATGGCGCCGTGCAGTGCGCCTGCGCCCTGGAGGGCGAGGCGGACGGCTTCGCCGTTGCCTTTCTCGAGGAGGCGCTGACCCTGCGCGCCGCCGGCATCCGCAAGCCGATGCTGCTGCTGGAAGGGGTGTTCGAGGCCAGCGAGCTGGCCGACGCGGTGCGCGAAGACCTGTGGATCGTGGTCCATCACGAAGCCCAGCTGCGGATGCTGGAGACGACGACGTTGGCCGCGCCGCTTCATGTCTGGCTCAAGATCAACACGGGCATGAACCGCGCCGGTTTCCTGCCCGAGGCGGCCAGTGCCGCCTGGCAGCGCCTGCAGGCGAGCGGCAATGTGGCCGACATCACGCTGATGACCCACTTCGCCCGTGCCGACGAACCGCAGGTGATCACCACGACCGAACAGATCGCGCGCTTCGACGCCGCCACCGCGGCACTGCCGGGCGCGCACAGCCTCGCCAACTCGGGCGCCATCCTGGGCTGGCCGCAGGCGCGGCGCGACTGGGCACGGCCGGGCATCCTGCTCTATGGTGCCGACCCGCTGCCGCAGGAGGGCAACGGGCTGCAGCCGGTGATGACGCTCGAAAGCGCGGTGATGGCGGTGCGCGAGATCGCCGCCGGCGAGGCGCTGGGCTATGGCGGCCGCTTCGTCGCCGACACCCCCACGCGCGTCGGCCTGGTCGCGATGGGCTACGCCGATGGTTATCCGCGCGTGGTTCCGGACGGCACGCCGGTCAGCGTCGATGGTCACCCCAGCCGCATCATTGGCCGGGTGTCGATGGACATGCTGACGGTGGATCTGAGCAGGCTTCCCACGGCCGCCATCGGCAGCCGCGTCGAGCTGTGGGGGCGCGAGGTGCCGGTCAACCGCATTGCTGCCGCGGCCGGCACGATCGCCTATGAACTGCTGTGCAACGTGAAGCGGGTGCGCTTCAGCTACCAGGGCTGAGCGCGGCCCGCCCTTCCGACTCAGTCGCGAACGCGGTCGATCACCACCCGCAGGCCGCTCGCATCCGGCGCCACCGCGGCGCTGGCGCCCTCGAGGTCGCCGCTGCGTGCGGTGGCATCGCCACCCTTGGCGACGCGCGCGGCGACGATGATGCGCTCGGGCACCGGCATGTCACCCATCATCATGGTCGCGCCGTTGAAGCTGAAGTCGAGTGGCAGTTCGCGCGCGGTGAAGCGCAGCGCCGCCAGCGGCGGTCCGCCCGCCTCGCCGCGCGCGAAGACGAACACCACGTCGTCCGGCGCGACCTTGTCGCCGAGGGCCTCGGCAAGCTCGAGGCGGCCGCTGGCCGTCAGCGCCGTCGTCGCCGCAGGGGCGGCCGCGCCTTCGTCCGCGGCGAGGGGCGCCATGCCCGCCCTCGCGCGCGCATTGTTGATGCTTTCGCGCACCCCCGCCGCCATCTCGTTGCCGGACGGGATCTGCGCCAGGATGCGCTCCCAGTGGCTCGCGGCGCCGGCAAAGTCGCCGCGCTGGTAGGCGGCGGTGCCGGCGAGCGCGAGGGCCTTGACGTGATTGGGCGCGACTTCCAGCGCACGCTGCACCAGCGCCTCGGCCTCACCCTGCACCGAGCCGCTCACCACCGCCGTGACGTCGGCCCAGTCGGTGAGCACGTCGGGATCCTGGGGCGTGAGCGCACCCAGCCGCGCATAGGCGGCAAGCGCCTTGGGGTAGTCCTCGAGCACCACGTAGGTGCGCGCGAGCATCGTCCACCCCTCGACATTGTTGGGCTCGTTCTCGAGCCGGGTAACGAGTTGCCCGACCATCTCGTTGACCTGCTCGCGGGTGAAGCCCTGCTGCGTCGTCAGATTCTGCGGGTCGAGGGCATCCGGCTCGCCGAGCGCGACATAGACCGCCACCGCCACCGCCGGGATCGTCAGGGCCATGCCGATCGCCCACGAGCGGCTCGGGCGCACGTCGGCACTGTCGGCCGCCTCGGCCGCCGCCTCGCCCTCCTCGAGGGCGCGACGCTCGAGCTCCTCGCGGCTCCTGGCATGACTGGCGGCATCGATCTGGCCTGCGGCGAGGTCGGCATCGAGCTCGGCGAGCTGTTCGCGCAACACGGTCAGCACCATCGTGCTCTGCTGCGCCTGCTGGCGCCGCTTGCGCGCGCCAGCGCCGAGCAGCGGCGGCAGGATCAATAGCAGGGCACCGGCCAGCAGCAGGCCGGCGAAAAGGATGAACGCGGTCACGAACGGGACTCCGGGGATTCAGTGTTTGTCGGCGCCGTCTCGGCGCCCGCGAGCAGCGCGCGGGCGCGCTCGCGCTCCGCAGCCGACAGGCCACGCTCGGCCTCGACCTCGGCACGCCGCCGGCGCAGGCGGAAGGCGAGCCAGCCCGCGCCGCCCACCAGCAGCATCGCCGGCCCCAGCCACAGCAGGGCGGTCGCAGCGCGGAACGGGGGCTGGTAGAGCACGAACTCGCCATAGCGGGCAACGACGTAGTCGACGACCTCGGCCTTGGTGCTGCCGGCCTCGAGCTGCTCGCGTACCTGGTTGCGCAGGTCGACCGCCAGCGGTGCGTTCGACTCGGCGATCGACTGGTTCTGGCAGACGAGGCAGCGCAGCTTGTGCGCGAGCTCCATCACATCGGCCTCGAGCTCCGGGTTGGCCGCCACCGTGGGCGCCAGGCCCGGATCGGCAGCCGCCTGACCGTCCTGCGCCCAGGCCGCTGCGCCCAGCGCCAGGCCGAGGCCGCAGACGAAGGCGAATGCGGTGCGCCGCAGCGCGAACAGGGATCCGTCAACCCGCACGGCGGACCTCCTCGATCTTGGGGATCAGCACGTTCTGCAGCGTCTCGGGCGTGATCGGTCCGATGTGCTTGTAGCGGATCTTGCCTTCGCGATCGATGAGGAAGGTCTCGGGCACGCCATACACACCGAAGTCGATGCCGACGCGGCCGTCGATGTCGAGCACCGACAGCACGTAGGGGTCGCCATGATCGGTGAGCCAGCGCCGCGCGCGCTCGATCGCCATGCCGGTCTCGGCCTCCAGCGCCAGGCCGCGCGGGTTGATGGCGCCGTCGCCCCGCACCTCCTTGTAGTTGAGGCCAACGATCGGCACCAGCTTCTGCCGGGCCATGCGCACCAGCACCGGATGCTCCTCGCGGCAGGCGACGCACCACGACGCCCACACGTTGAGCAGCCACACCTCGCCACGCATCTCCTCGAGCGCAAAGGCCTGCTCGGGCTGGTCGAGGCGGGCCAGGCTGAAGTTGGGCGCCGGCTTGTCGATCAGCGGCGACGGCACTTCGCGCGGGTTGAGGGTGAGGCCGAAGGCGAGAAATCCGGCGAGACCGAAAAACAACAGCAGGGGAACGAGAAACTTGGCTTTCATGGGCTTCCTTGGGACTTCACTCAGGCTGCGCCGGCGACACGCTGCGCAGCCCCGACCTTGGCGTCACGCTCGGCGAGCCGGCGGTAGCGACGATCAGCCGCGGCGAACAGCCCCCCCAGGCCCATCAGCGTGCAGCCGAGCCAGATCCAGCTGATGAAGGGCTTGTAGTACAGGCTGACGATCCAGGCGCCATCCTCGAGCTGCTCGCCAAGCGAGACATAGACGTCGCGGAACGGCCCGATGTCGATCGAGGCCTCGGTCATCGGCATGCCCTGCGCCCAGTACAGGCGCTTCTCGGGGGTCAGGGTGGCGATCGCGCGGCCGTTGCGGGTGACCTCGATGATGCCGCGCTCGGCATCGTAGTTGGGGCCGTCGGCCTCGATCGCGCCGCGGAAGGTGAAGGTATAGCCCGCCATCTCGGCGCGCTGACCCTGCTGCATCTTGACGTCGAGATGCTGGTCGAGACTGCCGACCATGGTCACCCCGATGATGAACACGCCGACGCCGAGGTGGGCCAGCCACATGCCCCACCACGCAGCAGTGATCGAGCGCAGGCGCGAGCCGGCCGAGGCGCCGGCCCGCTCCGTGAACCGGCCGACGAGCAACTGGATGCTGGCCAGCACCACCCAGGCGGCGAGGAACAGGCCCAGCGCCGTGCGCCAGGTCAGGTGATCCACCGCCATCGCCGCCCCAACCCCGATCACGATGCTGGCGATGAAGATCGGCGCCACCTTGCGCGCGGCGGCGACGAGGTCGTCATCCTTCCAGCGCAGGAAGGGGCCGAACATCATCAGCACCACCACCGGGGTCATCAGCGGCACGAATACCGCCTCGAAGTACGGCGGGCCGACCGAAATCTTCCCAAGGTTGAGTGCGTCGAGGAACAGGGGATACAGCGTGCCGATCAGCACCGAGCTCGAGGCCACCGTGAGCAGCACGTTGTTGCCGAGCAGCGCGGTCTCGCGCGACACGAAGCTGAAGCTGCCACCGCCCGCCAGCTTGGGCGCGCGCATCGCATACAGCAGCAGCGAGAAGCCGATCACGAGCACCAGCAGCGCCAGGATGTAGAGGCCGCGCTTGGGGTCGGTGGCGAAGGCGTGCACGCTGGTGATGACGCCCGAGCGCACGAGGAAGGTGCCCAGCAGCGACATCGAGAACGCCGCGATCGCGAGCAGCACCGTCCAGCTACGGAAGGCGCCGCGCTTCTCGGTGACGGCCAGCGAGTGGATCAGCGCCGTGCCCAGCAGCCAGGGCATGAAGGAGGCGTTCTCGACCGGGTCCCAGAACCACCAGCCGCCCCAGCCCAGCTCGTAGTAGGCCCAGCCCGAGCCGACCGCGATGCCGGCGGTCAGGAACACCCACGCCACCGTCGTCCACGGCCGCGACCAGCGCGCCCAGGCGGCGTCGAGGCGGCCTGACAGCAGCGCGGCGATGGCGAAGGCGAAGGCGACCGAGAACCCGACATAGCCCATGTAGAGCAACGGCGGGTGGATGATCATGCCCGGGTCCTGCAGCAGCGGATTGAGGTCGCGGCCCTCGGCCACGCCCGGCAACAGACGATCGAAGGGGTTGGAGGTGACCAGGGTGAAGGAGATGAAGCCGGCGCTGACCCAGCCCAGCACGCCGAGCACGCGCGCGAGGAAGGCCTCGGGCAGATGGCGCGAGAACACGGTGACCGCCACCGTCCACAGCGACAGCGACATCGCCCACAGCAGCAGCGAGCCCTCGTGGTTGCCCCACACGCCGGTGATCTTGTACATCAGCGGCGTCGCGCTGTGCGAGTTGGAGGCCGCGAGCTGGACCGAGAAATCGCTGGTGATGAAGGCCCAGGTCAGGCACACGTAGCTGAACAGGATGAAGAAGAACTGGCCCTGTGCGGCCGGCCGGCCCACGGCCATCAGCGCCATGCTGTTGCGCTGGGCGCCGACCATCGGCACGATGGCCTGCACCAGCGACAGGACCAGGGCGAGGATGAGGGCGAAATGTCCGAGTTCGGGGATCATGATGTCACTGGCTCACGGTCTGGGCGGCCTTCTGCGCCTGCTCGACGGCATGCGCGGCTTCGGGCGGCATGTAGTTCTCGTCGTGCTTGGCGAGCACCTCGGTGGCGCGGAACACGCCGTCTTCCTCGAGGCGACCCTGCACCACCGCCCCCTTGCCCTCCTTGAAGAGGTCGGGCAGCGTGCCGCGGTAGGTCACCGGGATGACCTTGGCGGTGTCGGTGATCGCGAAGCGCACGGTCAGGCCGTCGCCCTCACGGGCAATCGAGCCGTCCTCGACCATGCCGCCGATGCGGAAGGTCTTGCCCAGCGGCGCCTTGCCTTCGGCGACCTCGGACGGCGTGTGGAAGAACACCAGGTTCTGCTGGAAGGCGCTCAGCACCAGGGCGACGGCCGCCACCAACAGGGCGACACCGCCACCGACCAACATCAGACGCTTGCTACGGGCTTTCATGTTTCAGACTCCAGGGCGGGCTCGCGAGCGCCGCCGTTATGCTTGCCAACATCCTTGCCGACCGCGCGCCGCCAGCGCAGCAGCCGGCGCGTCGTGTCCTTCCGACGCTGGAACACGAGCACGAGTTCCAGCGCGATGAGGCCGAAGGTCACGGCGTAACTGCCCCACACGAAGACGGCGGCCCCACCCATGTCCCAGAATGCGGACCAGCTTTCCCATTGCATCAGGCACGCCCTCCCTTGTTCGCGGCCTCGGCCTGCAGGGCCTTCTCGAGCACCACCCCCACCCATTCGGTGTGGCGTTCACGCTCGAGGATCATCGGGCGCACGCGCCACAACACCACGGCGATGGTGTACATCCACGCCGCGATCGCCATCACCAGCATGCCGGCGAGCATGGTCGCCGCCATCGACGGCGCCTTGGTGAGGCTCACCGAGGCGCCCTGGTGCAAGGTGTTCCACCAATTCACCGAGAAATAGATGATCGGCACGTTAACCGCACCGACCAGCGCGATGATGGCGCCGGCGCGATCGGCGCGGCGCGGGTCCTCGATCGCGCGGGTGAGCGCGATGAAGCCGAAATACAGGAAGAGCAGCAGCAGTTGCGAGGTCAGTCGCGCATCCCACACCCAGTATGCACCCCAGGTCGGCTTGCCCCACAGCGCCCCCGTCCACAACGCGACGAAACAGAAGATCGCGCCGGTGGGGGCCAGCGCCTGACTCATCACGAAGGACAGGCGCGTGTTCATGACCAGGCCGACTGCAGACCAGAAGGCCATCACCAGGTAGATGAACATCGACATCCAGGCCGCCGGCACGTGGATGAAGATGACGCGGTAGACCTCGCCCTGGGTGGCGTCGGTCGGGGCGACGAAAAACCCGAGCCACAAGCCCACCACGGTGAGCACGACCGCGATCACGGCGAACCAGGGCGCCAGGGTTCCGGCCAGGGGGTAGAAGTGCTGCGGGGAGGCAAAGCGGAACAGGCTGCGCCCGCGTTCGGGAGTCGTCATGCGTCGAAAGGTCGCTTTTACGGTCGGCCACGCCCGGCTTGCAGAAGGCGCGGTCTTTTCATCATCAATCGGTCGATATGCGCAGTGCCGCTGCACATGCCCATGGCGCCAGTGCAATGGCACCGGTCAGGCCACCGCCGAGCAGCAGCAGATGGGCGACGGCGCCACTTCCGGACAGCTGCGCCTCGACCGCTCCGGCGCCGAAGATCAGCACCGGTACGAACAGCGGCAGCACCAGCAGGGCCAGCAGCATGCCGCCACCGCGCAGTCCCAGCGTCAGCGCCGCACCCACCGCACCGAGGAGCGTGAGGATCGGCGTGCCCAGCGCCAAACTTAGTACCAGCACGGGCAGGCCACCTTGCTCCAGGTCAAGCAGCAGCGCCATCGCCGGCGCCACCGCGATCACGGGCAGCCCGGTACTGAGCCAGAAGGCCAGCACCTTCGCCATCACCCAGACGGCAGCCGGCTCCCTAGACAGGAGCAGCTGCTCCAAGGTTCCGTCGGCGTAGTCCTGCGCGAACAGCCGGTGCAAGGACAACAGGCAGGCGAGCAGCGCAGCGACCCACAGCACACCGGGCGCGATCGCGCGCAACTGGTTGGGCTCGGCGCCGACGCCGAAAGGGAACAGGCAGACGACGATGACGAAGAAGGCGAGCGTGACCAGTACGTCGGCGCGGCCGCGCCAGGCCAGCAGCAGGTCGCGCCGCAGCACAGCGAGGAAGGCGCTCAGCATGCGAAGGCTCCGACGTCGAGCACGGCGGGCGGGCGCGCAAAGGGGGCATCCTGATGGGTCGTCATCATGACGATGCCACCGGCCGCACAGTGCGCCGACAGGGTCGCGGCGAGATCGGCCACGGCATGCACGTCGAGCGCGGTGAAGGGCTCATCGAGCACCCACAGCGGGCGCCGGGCGGACAGGAACAGGCGAGCGAGACCGACGCGGCGGCGTTGCCCCTGGGACAGCACCCGGGCCGGCAGGTCGAGCTGATTCTCCAGACCAATGCGCACCAAGGCCTGCACGCAGTGCTCGGCAGCGACGTGGTCGCCAGCGGCCGCGCAGGCGAAGCGCAGGTTCTCGAGTGGGCTGAGCAGGTCGTTGAGCGCAGGCGCGTGGCCAAGGTAGAGCAGTTCGCCGTGGAAGGCCTCGCGCTCGCGGCGGATGCAGTGGCCGCGCCAGCGCACTTCGCCGGCCTCAGGCAGGGCCAATCCAGTGACAAGGCGCAGCAGGCTGGTCTTGCCGACGCCATTGGGGCCAGCGATGCGCAGCATCTCGCCGTCCTGCAGACGGAAGGCGAGGTCGCGGAACAGCAGGCGATCGCCCTTCAGACAGGCGAGTTCTTGGGCTTCGAGCATGGGGAACGAATTGAACCACAGGGACGGCAGGCGACGCCATCGCAACGACAGCCGGGACGATGAAGAACCCCCCGCGGCGCCGATCGCGCTCGCGCGACACGAGGGGTGCTTGCATGCGGGCCGGACCGCGGGGCGGCGACGCTCCCCGGTCCGGGCGAGGCTCACTGCTGGGCGGCGGGCGGTACCGGGTGCATCATCTCCGGCGGCACGCCGCTACGCTCGGCACCGATGTTCTGCACCACCGGCGGCAGCGAATGGGCAATGCCCTTGTGGCAGTCGATGCAGGTCTTGCCCTCGGCGAAGCCGGCCTGATGCATCTGGTTGGACCGGCGTCCCTGCACCGAATAGTCGAAGTACTCGTAGTTGTGGCAATTGCGGCACTCCTGCGAGTTGTTCGCCTTCATCCGGCGCCATTCGTTCTCGGCCAGGCGCAGGCGTTCGTTGTTGAACTTCTCCGGCGTCGAGATCGTGCCCATCACCTTGCCGTACAGCTCACGCGAGGCCTTGACCTTGCGGACCATCTTCGGCCCCCACTCCTTGGGCACGTGGCAGTCCGGGCAGGTCGCGCGCACGCCGGTGCGGTTCTGATAGTGGATGGTGTTGCGGTACTCCTTGAAGACGTTCTCCTCCATCTCGTGGCAGGAAATGCAGAACTTCTCGGTGTTCGTCATCTCCAGGGCCCAGTTGAAACCGCCCCAGAAGATCACGCCCGCAGCAAACAGCAGCACGATCGCACCCCAGCCGGCGTTGCGAATGCGCTGCACGATTCCTTTCTTGTTGTCGTCGGTCATTTCGTACCCCGTTCGTCATCTTCAGCGCAGGCCCTGGGCGCGCTGGAACTGGTTCTCGACCAGCGGGCGGGCGTCGGTCTGCGGCACGTGGCACTGCAGGCAGAAGTAGCGCCGCGGCGAGATGTTGGAGAGTTCCGTGCCTTCACGATCCTTGAAGTGGGTGATGCTGACCTTGGTGGCACCGGTCTCCCGGTAACGGGTCCAGGAGTGGCAGTCCATGCATTTGTTGAAGTTGATCGTGACCTCGTAGCCCTCGACCTTGTGCGGGACCAGCGGCGGCTGCTGCACATAGTCGCGCGGCAGCGGGGCCTGGTCCGGAATCAATTTGAAGTTGCCGACCGCCAGCTCGGGGTCGGCGACGTCGGCGCCACGGATGCTGCGGACGCTCTGGGCCTCGGCGGCATCGGGCACTACGGCGCCGATGCCGAGCGCGGCAACGAGCGCGATCACGAGATGACGGGTTTGTCGTTTCAGCGCCGGGCCGCCCCAAGCTGAAACAGCCCCCCCGGGGGGCAGCGCCCCCGCAACGCGGGGAAGCGTGGGGGTCTCCTTCAGCGCCGGGCCGCCCCAAGCTGAAACAGCCCCCTCGGGGGGCAGCGATCCTGCGCAGCGGGAAAGCGTGGGGGTCTTTTTCATGACTCGCTCCTGTTGAATCGGGTCGTAATACGGAAAACGTCCTTGCCGCACACATCCACACAACGTCCGCAGGTGGTGCAGTCGGCATCGAGGATGAGGGGATGCTCCTGGCCGACGCCCTTGAGCGCAGGGCGGATGACCTGCGGTTCGGGACAGACGGCGAAGCAGTCCATGCAGTCGTTGCAGGCGCTGCGCCTGGCCGCAGAAATCCTGAACACCGAGGCACGGCCGAGCAGGCCGTAGAAGGCGCCTTGCGGGCACAGGTGGCCGCACCAGCCGCGCGGCGCGATCAGCAGGTCGTAGAAGAAGATGCCGCCGACGATGCCCCAGGCCAGGCCGAAGCCGAAGATCAGCCCGCGGTGGAACATCGACACCGGATTCACCCACTCCCAGGCCAGCGAGCCGGTCGCCGCCGCAATCACCAGCACGAAGCCAAGCAGCCAGTAGCGCGTGTTCGCCGCCGGCGCCTTGCCGCCCTTGAGCCCCAGCCTTCGCCGCAGCCAGGCCGCGGCGTCGGTGACGAGATTCACCGGGCACACCCACGAGCAGAACAGTCGCCCGCCGAGCAGCAGGTAGAAGGCCAGCACGATGCCCCCACCCAGCAAGGCCTCGCGGTAGGGCCAATTGCCCGCCGCCAGTTGCTGCGCGATCAGGAAGGGGTCGGTGAGCGGCAGCACGCCCAGGGTCAGGCTGGAAGCCAGGTTGCCCTTCACGATCCACCAGCCGAGCCAGGGGCCGACGAGGAAGAGCGCAAGGATGCCGAGCTGGGAGGCGCGCCGCAGCAGCAGCCACTTGTGGGCACGCAGCCAGCCCTTGGCCTCGATCGCTTCGTGCCCGGGGCGTGCGACCACGCCGCGCATGGCCGCACCGCGCACGCTGGTGGGTGGCACCGAGCGCTCGGGCTTGCCGCCGTCCATCGCGGAGGTTGTCTGCGAGCTCATGGCTTCCACCCCGAATCGAGTCCGCCGGGCGTGGTCGGTGCGTACTCAGGCACGCGGGTCGGCGCTTCGCCGGGACGCACCCGGGTGTCACCGAAGGGCTTGTCCTCCAGGCCACGCACCGGCAACTCGATCTGGTCGCCGATCAGCGACTGGCCGGCCGCCTCCTTCTCCTCCCAGCCGCGCAGGTAGTGGTCGGCCTTCGAACCCTGGGCGAGCTTGATCGGCAACACCTTGATCGCCGACTCGCCCGGCAGCACGCAGGCCTGCTCGCACTTGCCGCAACCGGTGCAGTGATCGGAATGCACCGTGGGCAGCAACATGGCGTGACGGTCCGAGCGCCGGTTGTGCATGCGCTCGAGCGTGATCGCCTTGTCGATGACCGGGCACACGCGGTAGCACACGTCGCAGCGCAGGCCGAGGAAGTTGAGGCAGTTCTCCTGGTCGATGAGCACGGCCAGCCCCATGCGCGCCTGCTCGATGTCGGTGAGCGCACGGTCGAGCGCACCGGTCGGACAGGCGACGACACAGGGGATGTCCTCGCACATTTCGCACGGGATCTTGCGTGCTTCGAAGTAGGGCGTGCCGGTGGCGACACCGTCGCCCAGCTCGGCCAGCTTCAGGGTGTCGTAGGGACAGTCGCGCACGCACAGGCCGCAGCGCACGCAGGCTGCCAGGAACTCGGCTTCGGGGAGGGCGCCGGGCGGACGGATGGCAGTGGCCGGCAGCGCCGACGCCTGCTTCGCGTACATTCCGGCACCGAGCGCGAGCAGGCCTGCACCGCCCGCCACGCCGGCCGATTCCTTGAGGAACCGGCGGCGCGACGACAGCCCACCCGTCGCCTTGCGCTCAGATTTTTCCGCTTGCTTGCTCATTGCCGTCGTGGAAACCCGTTCCCGCACGCCGCCCCCCGGCCGGTCGTGCGGAGAACGGGATCACGCCTCCGTTATTCAGGCCTTCAACACCTTGACCGGGCACTTCTTGAAGTCGGTCTCTTTCGAGATCGGGCAGGTCGCATCCAGGATCAGCTTGTTGACCAGGCGCCCCTCATCGAAGAAGGGAATGAACACCAGGCCGACCGGCGGCTTGTTGCGGCCACGCGTCTCGAGACGCGCTACCACCTCGCCGCGCTTGGACACGATCTTCACCGCCATGCCGCGCTGCAGGCCGCGCTTCTGCGCGTCGTCCGGATGCATGAAGATTTGCGCGTCCGGCACCGAACGGTGCAGCTCGGGCACGCGGCGGGTCATCGAACCGGTGTGCCAGTGCTCGAGCACGCGGCCGGTGCACATCCACAGGTCGTACTCGGCGTCCGGCATCTCGGGCGGGTCCTGGTAGGGCAGCGCGAACACGATCGCCTTCTTGTCCGGATAGCCGTAGAAGCTCCAGCCTTCACCGGCCTGGACATACGGGTCGTAGCCCTCGCGGTAGCGCCACAGGGTTTCCTTGCCGTCGACCACCGGCCAGCGGAAGCCGCGCGCACGGTGGTAGTCGTCGAAGTTCGCCAGATCGTGCGCCTTGCCACGTCCGAACACCGCGTACTCCTCGAACAAGCCCTTCTGCAGGTAGTAGCCAAGCTCCTTCGACTCGTCGTTCATGTAGCCATCCCAGGCGTGGGCATTGACCTTGGCAACCTCGTCGAGCGGGAACTTGTTGACCTGACCGTTGGCGTAGAGCACGTCGTACAGGGTCTTGCCCTTGTACTCGGGCATCTTGTCGAGCAGCTCGGCCGGCCAGACTTCCTCCATCTTGAAGCGCTTGGAAAACTCGATGTACTGCCACAGGTCGGACTTGGCCTCGCCCGGCGCGCTCACCTGCTGGCGCCAGAACTGGCTGCGGCGCTCGGCGTTGCCGAAGGCGCCCTCCTTCTCGGCCCACATCGCGGCCGGCAGGATCAGGTCGGCCGACAGCGCGGACACGGTCGGATAGACGTCGGAGACGACGACGAAGGCGTCCGGATTGCGCCACCCGGGGTATATCTCGTCGTTGATGTTCGGTCCCGCCTGCATGTTGTTGGTCGTGGTGGCCCAGTAGCACTTGAGCGTGCCGTCCTTGAGCGCGCGGCTCTGCGCCACCGCGTGCAGGCCGATCCAGTCGGGGATGGTGCCTTCAGGCAGCTTCCACACCTTCTCGGCGAAGGCGCGGTGCTTGGGATCGGTCACCACCATGTCGGCCGGCAGGCGGTGGGCGAAGGTGCCGACTTCGCGCGCGGTGCCGCAGGCCGAGGGCTGGCCGGTGAGCGAGAACGGGCTGTTGCCCGGCTCGGAGATCTTGCCCACCAGCAGGTGGACGTTGTAGATCATGTTGTTCACCCACGTGCCGCGGGTGTGCTGGTTGAAGCCCATGGTCCAGAACGACATCACCTTGCGATTCGGGTCGGCATAAGCCTCGGCCATGCGCTTGAGGTAGGCCTCGGGCACGCCCGACAGCTTGGCGGTCTTCTCCAGCGTGTATTCGGAGACGTAGGCGGCGAACTCCTCGAACGTCATGTCCTCGGACTTGCCCGGATTGCCCTTTGGCTTGCCGTCGGCGCCGGGATAGCCGTTGTTGGTGGCGTTGACCTCGAGCGGGTGATTGCCGCGCAGGCCGTAGCCGATGTCGGTCTCGCCGCGCTTGAACTTGACGTGCTTGGACACGAAGTCCTGGTTCACCGCACCGGTCGAGATGATGTGATGGCAGATGTAGTTCAGCATCGCCAGGTCGGTCTGCGGCTGGAAGATCATCGGGTTGTCGGCGAGCTCGTAGGAACGATGCTCGAAGGTCGACAGCACGTGCACCTCGCAACCCGCGTGGGTGAGGCGGCGGTCGGTGATGCGGCTCCACAGGATGGGGTGCATCTCGGCCATGTTCGCGCCCCACAGCACGAAGACGTCGGCGTTCTCGATGTCGTCATAACAGCCCATCGGCTCGTCCATGCCGAAGGTGCGCATGAAGCCGGCCACCGCCGAAGCCATGCAATGGCGGGCGTTGGGGTCGATGTTGTTCGTGCGGAAACCGGCCTTGTGCAGCTTGGCCGCGGCATAGCCTTCCCAGATCGTCCACTGGCCGGAGCCGAACATGCCGATCGAGCGCGGGCCGTGCTCCTTGAGCGCCGCCTTCCACTTCTCGGCCATGATGTCGAAGGCCTGATCCCAGCTGATCGGGGTGAACTCGCCGTTCTTGTCGTACTGGCCGCCGCGCATGCGCAGCAGGGGCTGCGTCAGGCGGTCCGCGCCGTACATGATCTTGGACAGGAAGTAGCCCTTGATGCAGTTCAGGCCGCGGTTGACCGGGGAGTCGGGGTCGCCCTGCGAGGCCACCACACGCCCGTTCTGCACGCCCACCAGCACCGAGCAGCCGGTGCCACAGAAGCGGCAGGCCGCCTTGTCCCAGCGCACGGAGGTACCGGAAGGCGCAGCGCCCTGCGCCTGCGTCACAACGGGAACGCTGATGCCGGCCGTGGCAGCGGCGGCGGCAATCGCGTTGTTCTTGATGAATTCGCGTCGATTCATGCTCATTTCATGCCTCCTGTAATTCGAGACCGTCATCGGTGTACTCGTAAGCGATCGTCAGCCCCTGCACCTTGGGCACGAGGTTCACGGCGAGGATGGAGTCGGTGACCGACCAGCCCTCACCATCCTCGATGGTGATGACGATGTTGCCCTGCTCGGGCGAGGAACCATGCAGCTCCACGCCCGGGATGCGCAGCAAGGCCTCGATCACCACGGGAAAATCCGCGGGAAAGGCCCGCACGACCAGACTGGCAATGTTCATTGTTCGCTCTCCGTGGGAATGTCGAAGGGGACCTGAAGCGCGATCGCCCGCGTCGGGCAGGGCGCGTAACAGGCACCGCAGCCCGTGCACGCGGCCAGATCCAGTGCGGGCTGGGCCACGCCGCCGACCTGCAGGCGGAACCGGATCGCACCCGTCGGGCAGGCCTCGCCGCACACCCGGCACTCGATGCCGCGCTCGGCCAGGCAGGCCTCGCCAATTGCCGCCCGCAGCGCCCAGGGCACGGAAGACGCGCTCGCGCGCTGCAGTGCGCGCGGCTCGCAGCGGCTCACGCAGTCTGCGCAGAAGGTGCACTCGCCCAAGGAGAAGTCGACCGCCGGATAACCCCCTTCGGCGCGCATCAGGATGCCGGTGGGACAGGCCTCGACACAGGCGTCGCAACGCGTGCAGCGGGCGATGAAATCCTCCTCGACCAGCGCCCAGGGTGGGCGTTGCGCCGGCGCAAGCTTGCGCAGTCGACCCCGCAGGAAGCTCCTGCGGGAAATGGGGGCGGATTCCACGTGCTTTCAGGCTCCAATTGGGAAGGGATTAGAGACCCTTCCCACACCCGGGTCGTTGACCAGAGTCAACTTGAGAACCCCCCTCACTTTCACAGGTTCCCGAGCCCTGCCAACTGCCGCGCCGTGCTCGTCTAGCCTGCACGCGCCCTCAGCCGCGCATGTGCTCCACCGCCCACACCGCCGCCTCGACGCGCGAGCGCAGGTCGAGCTTGCGCAGCAGGTGCTTCACATGCACCTTGACCGTGCCCTCGGCGATGTCGAGCTCGCGGCCGATCTGCTTGTTCGACAGGCCTTCGGCGATCTTCTCGAGGATGCGGACCTCTTGCTCGGTCAGCCCTGCCGCGCCCACCGACGTCGGCCTCGACTCGCCGCGCAAGGCCGCTGCCAGCAGGTGGTTGAGCTGCGGCGGGATGACCACGCGCCCGGCCGCCACGTCGCGCAAGGCCTCGAGCATGGCCTCGGGCTCCATGTCCTTGAGCAGGTAGCCGTCCGCGCCGCCGCGTAGCGCGGCGACGACGTCGGCGCCGGCATCGGACACCGTCACCATCACCACGCGGCTGTCGATCCGGGCGGCGCGCAGGCCGCGCAGCACCTCCAGCCCGCTCAGGTCGCGCATGTTGAGATCGAGCAGGATCAGTTCGGGGTGCAACTGGCGCGCGAGTTCCAGGCCCTCTGCACCCCCCGCCGCCTCACCGACGAGGCGAAAGCCGGGGATCGTCTGCAGCAATTGGCTCAAGCCCTTGCGGAACAGGGGGTGGTCATCGACGATGATGACGGACAGGCGTTCGCTCATGCGCTCGAATCTCCAGTGGCCGGGGTCAGGGTCGGCGTCGGGCTCGGGGCTGCTGCCGGCGGCGCGGCCGGAATGCTGCCCGCAGCGCGGAACAGCACACGCACGCAGGTGCCGCCCGCGGCGTCCGCCGCGAACGCGATGCTGCCCCCCATGCTGCGCGCGCGCTCGCGCATGATCGCAAGCCCGTGGTGGTTGTGGGCGTCCGCCGGCGGCTCGCCGATGCCCACGCCGTCGTCCTCGATGGTCAAGGTCACGCTGCCGTCCGCGCTCCCATGCAGAGCCACCCGCGCCCGCCGCGCACGGGCATGGCGGACCATGTTCGACAAGGCCTCGCGCGCGATCTGCAACACGTTCACCTCCTGGTTGGCACTGAGCGCACAGTTGCCCAGCCCGACCTCGAGCGCCACCTCGACGCCACCGCGCGAACCATATTCGCGCACCGCATCCTCGAGCAGGGTCGCGAGGTCTCCCGACAGGCCGAGGCGGAAGGACACGAGTAGCTCGCGCAGCTGACGGTAGGCTGCATTGATGCCCTCGCGCAGGTCGGCGAGGATGGGCTCCGCCTCGGCCCTGCGGGCCGGATCGGCCACGACCGCCTGCAGCAGGCTGACCTGGATCTTCATGTACGACAGCGCCTGGGCGAGCGAATCGTGCAACTCGCGGGCAATCACCGAGCGCTCTTCCTGCAGCGCAAGCAGGCGCTCCTGGTCGCTGCGCCGACTGGCGCCGAGCGCCATGCCGATATGGCGCGACAAGGCCTCGACAAGCTGGCGTTGCCAGTCTGCCAGGCGTCCGCCATCGGGCAGGGACAGGCGCAGCATGCCGTAATGGTGCTCGCGGTCACGCAGCGGAAAACGCAGCAGCGCGGGATGGTGCAGCGCCAGCGCGTCCCCCTGCGACGCCGCGCGGCAGGCCTCGCAGGCCACCTCCCCGCGCTGCGCGCGGTCCGGGCACGGCCCCATCGACGAGGCGATCACGGTGGCCGGCCCGCCGTGGCGCGGCTCGATGCAGACGAAGCTGCCATCCAGGCCGGCCACGCGATCGATGTCGCGCAGCGTCGCCTCGTAAGCCTCGGCGGCGGTCGGCGTCTGGTACAGCCGCGCGATGGCGTGATAGAGCAGCTCCAGCGAGCGGTTGCTGCGCTGCAGCTCGGCAGTCTTGTCGGCCACGCGCTGTTCCAGCGTCTGGTAGTGCTGGGCAAGCTCGTCCGCCATGCGGTTGAAGGCACCGCCGACGCGCCCCAGCTCGTCTTCGCCGGCATAGCTGACGCGCACGCCGAAGTCCCCTCCCGCGATCCGGCGCGCCGCGTCGAGCAGCCCCCTGAGCGGCTTCAGCAACGCACGATGAAGCATGAGGAGGGCAACGAGGACCACCAGCACGATGACGGCCATCGCCGCCGCGAGGATGAAGCGCAAATCGTGAATGCGCTGCTCGGTGTCGTGCTCGAGCACAGCCACCAGCGTGTTGAGCTGCTCGACGAAGGCGTCCACCTCGCGCAGCAAGGCCTCCACCTCCTCGGTCGGCGGCGGCGACGACTGGCTGCCGAGGGCCACAATGCGCGGCTTCAGGCTCACCGTCCAGGATGCCTGCACGCCCCGGTAGGTGGCGGCGAACAGTTCGCCCGGCGCACGATCGATGAAGCGCAGCAGCGCGGGATGCGCGAGTTGCGTCTCGAACTCCCGCACCGCCGCGGCGACCCGCTCCGACTCGACACGGCCGCTCAAGGCGTCGACCACGATCAGGTTCGCCACGCGGTGGGTGTGGCGTCGCAGGCTGCCGGCGACATTGATCGCGCTCGCACTGCCGCGCGTGCTCTCGACGACCAGCACCGAGGCGCTCATGCCGGCCAGGCTGATCAGCGTCAGGGCCAGCATCGCCACCGAAACCAGCAGCATGATGGAGCGCCGCACCAGCGGACGCGGGATGGCCATTCGCATCACAAACCTCCTTTCAGGCCGCTGCCCAGCGACAACGTGGACATACACCTTTCACTCCGTTTACCCCTCGCCGGACGCTTCACTCTCACTTTTTAAGCTTATTATCAATGTGTTAAGAAAGTTCCCAACTACCTCTTTAGAGGTAGCCTCCAGCCCTGAGCGCCGTCCCGGATTGAACTCACCGTCATGCAAACGGCACAGCAGCGGCTAGTCTATAGTCCGAACGCCCTGCCTGGCGCCCGCTGGAGATCCGCATGAACCGCAGCAAGCCCGCCGTCGTCGAAACCAGCACCATGCTTTCCCGCTTCGCGCCCTTCAACATGCTCGACGAAGCCGAGCGCGCGCGCATCCAGGCCAGCGCCAGGCCGATCCACGCCGCCCGCGGCGAACTGCTGCTGCAACAGGACGATTGCCCGCGAGGCATCTACCTGGTGCTCGAGGGGCGGGTCAAATGCTTCGTGCTGTCACCCTCCGGTGGCGAGAAGATCGTCAGCCTCGCCGAAGGCGGCAGCTTCTTCGGCGAGGACGCCGCCCTGCTGAACCGCCCCCACATCGTCAACGCCCAAGCGATGACGGCGAGCGAACTGCTGCTGGTGCCGACCGCCGCGCTGCGCGAGGCGATGGTGAGTTCGACGCCGTTCTCGGTCTCCATGGTCATGCGCCTGGCGATGGCCAGCTACGACCTGCTGTCGACGATGCAGGTCCAGTTACAGATGAGCGGCACCCAGCGCGTCGCCCACTATCTGACCCGGCTCGCGCCGGAAGATGCCGAGCATTGCGAGATCCGCCTCGAGATCGACAAGCAGACGATCGCCGCCCAGCTCAATCTGACCCCCGAAACCTTGTCGCGCATCCTGTCGCAGCTCACCCGCGACGGCATGATCCAGCCCCGCGGCCGGCGCGGCATGGTGCTCAACAAGGTGTCCGAACTGCGCAGCTGCGCCGCTCACTGAACGGCCAGCGGCTCGACCTGGGCAAGGTGGGCGGGCACCGCCAGCCAGCGCCCGAGAATGCGCCACACATCGACGTCGAAGGCCCGCGGCACCGCCGCGAGCGGCGCCGGCAGGCCGCCCGCCGCCTCGGCACTGCCCAGGTGACACCAGCGGTCGAACAGGTGAAACGCCTGCCTTGCGCCGTCGGCCTGCTGCTCATGCACCAACACCGGCCCCGCCCACGGCCACGGCTTGATCCCCACCCCCGCAAGCGCCGACGCCAGCCGCGCATCGTGCTCGGCCGCGGTCTCCCGCCGCGCGCACACGCCGGCACAGCGCTTGGCCAGATGGGCTGAGCAAGGCCCCGCGCCGCCCTGCTCCAGCCCGAGCCGGCGCGGGCACAGGCGATACAGCAGGGCCATTTCGCGCAGCAGGTTGTCGGCCTCGCGGCGATTGCGAAACACGCCATGCAGGCCGTCCCACGCCGCCGGATCGGTGCCGGCGATCGGCACACACTCGTAGATCGGCGCCCGCTTGCGCCCGCGCAGCAGGCGCAGCGCAAACACATCGGTGCCCGCCTCCTGCGGGCGATTGTAGGGCGGACGGAAGCGGCGCAGCAGCTCGGCCTCGCGCAACGAGGTCTCGAGCTCCCCCGCTGTCTCGATCCACTCCACACGCCGGGTGCGGGTGAGGAGTTCGGCGTCGCGCCCCTTGCGCGCGTGCGCGCCGAAGTGCTCCTTCACGCGGGCGCGCAGGCTCTGCGCCCGACCGATGAACAGGGGACGTTCCTCGCGGCCCTCGGCCGGCGGTTCGGACTCGGCCAGGAAGAAGTACAGCCCGGGCACATCGGGCAGGGCCTCGAGCGTGCCTTCGGGCAGACCCGGCGGCTGCACCGGCGCCTTCATCGCGCGCTCGACCGCACGCGCGAGCACCTCGGGGGCGAACACGCCCTGCACCCCCTGCACGAACTGCCACAAGGCCTGCACATCGCCCATGGCGCGATGGCGGGCGTCGCACACGAGCGCATGGCGCTCGATCAGCGCATCCAGGCCATGGCGGTGATGCTCGGGGAACAGGGCGCGCGACAGCTTCACGGTGCACAGCACCGGGGCGTCGAACTCGCGCCCGATGCGGGCGAAGGCGTTCTTGATGAAGCCGAAATCGAAGCGCGCGCTGTGGGCGACGAAGACGCAGTCGGCGAGCAGCGCGGCGACGGTATCGGCCAGCGTGTCGAAGGGTGGCGCGTCGGCCACCATCTCGTCGGAGATGCCGGTGACCTCGCGGATCAGGGGCGGAATGGGCTGACCGGGGGCGACCAGGCTCTCCCAGCTCGCCACGACCTCGCCGTCCTCGATGCGCAGGATGGCGATCTCGGTGATGCGGTCGCGCACCGGATGCGCACCGGTGCTCTCGACGTCGATGATCGCGAGACGCCGGGGCAGGCTCATGCCCGGCGCGTCCGTGCGCGATGGGCCGCGGGCAATGCGATCAGGACGCCAGGACTCAGTGGTTGGCGTCGTAGTAGTAGGGCTTGACCGGCACGCTGGCCTGCTCGAGCTGCTGCTGCTCGCTCACGCGCTGCGGCTTGTCCCACCACAGGGCGCGCCCCTTTTGCTGCTCGACGCGCTCCTCGGGGTGCTTTTCCAGCCATTCGCGCATGAACTTCGTGTGTTCGGATTCGTACATCGCCATGTCGGGCCCCAGGTGGAAGGTGGTGAATGCGTCAGACCGCGCGCATTCTACCAGCGCCGAACACGATCAGCGCGGATCAGCTCGCCCGCCCGTCGCCCTTCACGCGGCCAATGCGCACCACCTCCTGCACCCTGCGCACGGCGCGCATCGCACGCGCCAGATGCATGCGGTCATGCACCTGCACGGTGAAATTGAGCGCCGTGTAGTCGCCCTGACCACCGTCCATGCTCACGCTCTGGATGTTGCAGTCTTCCTCGGCGATCGCGCTCGCCACGCGCGCCAGCACGCCGCGCGAGTTGCGGCTGAGCACGCGGATGTTGACGTCGAACAGGCGGTCGTCGACCACATGCTCCCACTCGACGTCGACCCAGCGCCCGCGATCGCCACGCAGCTTGCTCATCACCGGGCAGTCGTGGGTGTGCACTTCCAGCCCCTGGCCCTTGCGCAAGGTGCCGATGATGGGGTCGCCCGGAATCGGGTGGCAGCAGCGTGCGAGCTGCACCGCCACGCCTTCCGAGCCGCGGATGGTGATCGCCCCGGCCGGCTTGGGCTTGACCACGTCGGGGCGGCCGGACTCGAGGTCCTGCGCCTCGGCCAGGCGGCGCGCGACGATGACGGGCAGGCGCTTGCCCAGCCCGAGGTCGGAGAAGATGTCCTTCTTGCTGCGCACGCCGCGGTCGCGCAGGAAGCGGTCCCAGGCGAAGGTCGAGATCTGCCCCAGGGTCAGGCCGTGCGGGCGCAGGGCCTGGTTGAGCAGCCGCTCGCCCAGCGCCACCGACTCGTCCTGCTGCGCGTTCTTGAGGAAGTGGCGGATCTGCGAGCGCGCCTTGCCGGTGCGGGCGTAGGACAGCCAGGCCGGGTTCGGGTTGGAGTGCGAGGCGGTGATGATCTCGACCTGGTCGCCATTGCGCAGCTCGCTGCGCAGCGGCATCAGGTCGCCGTTGATGCGGCAGGCCACGCAACGGTTGCCGACGTCGGTGTGCACCGCATAGGCGAAATCCACCGGCGTCGAGCCCTTGGGCATGGAGAAGATCTTGCCCTTGGGCGAGAACACGTAGACCTCGCCCGGGAACAGGTCGATCTTGACGTGCTCGAGGAACTCGGTGGCCTCGCCCGAGGTGGATTGCAGCTCGAGCAGCGACTGCAGCCAGGAGTGGGTCTTCTGCTGCAGCTCGGACAGCGTGCGCTCGTCTTCCTTGTACAGCCAGTGCGAGGCCACCCCGGTCTCGGCGATGTGATGCATCTCGCGTGTGCGGATCTGCACCTCGACCGGCATGCCGAACGGACCGATCAGCGTGGTGTGCAGGCTCTGGTAGCCGTTGGCCTTGGGGATCGCCAGGTAGTCCTTGAACTTGCCCGGCACCGGCTTGTACATCGCGTGCAGCGCGCCCAGCGCCAGATAGCAGCTCGGCACGTCGCGCACGATGACGCGAAAGCCGTAGATGTCGAGCACCTGCGAAAAGCTCAGGTGCTTTTCGACCATCTTGCGGTAGATGCCGTAGAGGTGCTTTTCGCGTCCCTGCACCTCGGCAGTGATGCCCCATTGCGGCAGGCGTTCCTCGATGCTCGAGAGGATCTTGCCGACGACCTCGCGGCGGTTGCCGCGCGCCGAACGGATCGCCTTCGCCAGCACCTCGAAGCGCAGCGGGTACTTGTTGCGAAAGGACAGCTCCTGGAGCTCGCGATAAAGGTCGTTGAGCCCGAGCCGGTTGGCGATCGGGGCGTAGATCTCGAGCGTCTCGTTGGCGATGCGGCGGCGCTTGGCCGGACGCATGTGGTCCAGCGTGCGCATGTTGTGCAGGCGGTCGGCGAGCTTGATCAGGATGACGCGCAGGTCGCTCGCCATCGCCAGCAGCATCTTGCGGAAGTTCTCCGCCTGGGCTTCTTCCTGCGAGCGGAACTCGATCTTGTCGAGCTTTGACAGGCCATCGACCAGTTCGGCGGAGACCTTGCCGAAGCGTTCGGCGATCTCCGCCTTGGTGATGTGGGTGTCCTCCATCACGTCGTGGAGGAGCGCGGCGATCAGGGCCTGGGGGTCGAGATGCCAGTCGGCGACGAGCGAACACACCGCCACCGGATGGGTGACATAGGGCTCGCCGCTGACGCGAAACTGCCCGGCGTGGGCGTCGGCCGAGAAATGGTAGGCGGCCTCGACCCGGCCCACGTCCTCGGGCTTGAGATAGGTCTCGAGCTTGGTCTTGAGCTGCTGGAAGTCGAGCGACAGCACGCTCGACACCGGGGGGCTGAACGCCGCTTGTTCGGGTTGCGCGGAATCAGGGGGTGCGCCGACCTCGTTGGCTTGCATGCGTCACCCCCGTCCCCGGGGTCAGGCCTGGCCGCGGTTGAGCATCTCGAGCCCGACCTTGCCTGCCGCCACTTCGCGCAGGGCGATCACGGTGGGCTTGTCGTTGTCGCCCGGCTCGAGTTCGATTTGCGGCGTGCTGCCGATGGTGAGCTGGCGGGCACGATAGGTTGCCGCCAGGGTGAGCTGGAAGCGGTTCGGGATGCGTTTCAGGCAGTCTTCGACGGTGATGCGGGCCATGTTCAATCCTGTTCTAGAAAGGCGAAATATGCGGGATGCCGCTGGTGCTGGTTGTCGTAGCGCAAACGCGCAGCCCGCACCACGGCGACCAGGTCGTCGAGTGCGGCATCGATTTCGTCGTTGATTATAACGTAGTCGAATTCGGCGACATGACGCATTTCCCCGCGCGCACCGAGCAGCCGACGGCTGATCACCTCCGCGCTGTCGGTGCCGCGCCCGACCAGACGCTCTTCCAGCGCGTCCATCGACGGCGGCAGGATGAACACGCCGACCGCGTCGGGGAAGTGCTTGCGCACCTGCTGCGCGCCCTGCCAGTCGATCTCGAGCAAGGTGTCACGACCGGCTTCGAGCTGCTCCTTCAACCAGACCCGGGAAGTCGCGTAATAGTTGCCATGCACCTCCGCCCACTCGAGGAACTCGCCGCGATCGCGCAGGGCGCGGAAGCCGGCGACGTCGACGAAGTGGTACTCACGGCCGTCCTGCTCGCCGGGGCGCGGGTCGCGCGTGGTGTAGGAGATCGACAACTGCACGCGCGGATCACGCTGCAGCAGGCCGCGCACCAGGGTCGTCTTGCCCGCGCCCGAAGGCGCAGTGACGATGAAGAGGGTTCCGGGCATGGGGCTCGCGTTCCTTACTCGATGTTCTGGACCTGCTCGCGCATCTGCTCGATCAGCACCTTCATCTCCATCGCGAGGCTGGTGATGTCGGTGGCCGGCGACTTGGAGGCCAGGGTGTTGGCCTCGCGGTTGAGCTCCTGCATCAGGAAGTCGAGCCGCTTGCCGGCCGCGCCGCCGGCCTTGAGGATGCGTTCGACCTCGTCGAGGTGGGTGACGAGGCGGGTGAGCTCCTCGGCCACGTCGATGCGCTGGGCGTAGAGCGCGACCTCCTGGCGGATGCGGTCCTCGTCCAGGCTGGCGACGGCATCGCGCAGCTTGGCGGTGAGGCGGTCCTGGTACTCGGCGACCACCGCCGGCATGCGCGGCGTGGCGATGGCGACCAGCTCGCGCATGCGGGCGACGCGCTCGCGGATCATGTCAGCAAGCTTGTCGCCTTCGCGACGGCGGGTGGCGACGAGCTCGTCGAGCGCAGCGTTGGTGAGCTCGACGATTACCGGCAGCATCTCGTCGAAGCCGAGGCTGTCGTCGGCGAGCATGCCCGGCCAGCGCAGCAGCTCATTGACCGATAGCGGCGCCGCATCGGCAAAGCGCGCGCGCAGGCTGGCCTGGGCATCGCCGAGCTGGTCGAGCAGCGCGGCGTTGAGCGCCAGGCTGCGCGCCGCGCCATGGCCGGCCTGCAGGTTGAGGCGACATTCGACCTTGCCACGGCCCAGGCGCGCGCTCAGGCGCTCGCGAATCGCCGGCTCGGCCGCGCGCAGATCGTCGACGATGCGAAAACCGAGGTCGAGGTAGCGCGAATTGACGCTGCGCAGTTCGAGGTGAAGGCAGACGCTGCCCAAGTCTCGCGTCTGGACCGCGAAACCCGTCATGCTGTGGATCATGTGGAGTCTCCGGGAACCCTGCGCGATCGATTACACTCGGGGTCCCATTCAGGAATGAAGCTGCGAAGGTCCGATTCTAGCGCCCACGAAGATGCCGTCTCAAGCCAACTGCGCGCTGCCACAGGGCTTCCAGCTCGATCAGTACCGCATCGAGCGGCAGCTCTCGCTCGGCGGCTTCTCGATCGTGTATCTGGCCTACGACGAGGCGGGCGTGCCGGTGGCGATCAAGGAGTACCTGCCGAACTCGCTCGCGCTGCGCAAGGACGGCGAGACCGAGCCGCAGGTGAGCGACGAGCACCGCCCCGCATTCCGCTATGGCATGAAGTGCTTCTTCGAGGAGGGCCGCGCGCTCGCCAAGCTGATGCACCCGAACGTGGTGCGGGTGCTCAACTTCTTCCGCGCCAACGGCACTGTCTATATGGTGATGCAGTTCGAACGCGGCCGCACCCTGCACGACTACATCCAGCGCCACCGCGGCCAGCTCAAGGAGATGTTCATCCGCGCCGTCTTCGCCCGCATGCTCAATGGCCTGCGCGAGGTGCATGCACACAAGCTGCTGCACCTCGACATCAAGCCCTCGAACATCTACCTGCGCATGGATGGCACGCCAGTGCTGCTCGATTTTGGCGCCGCGCGCCAGACGCTGCTGTCCGACCAGCCGGTGCTCAAGCCGATGTACACCCCGGGCTATGCCTCGCCGGAGCAGTATGACAAGCGCGACAACCTCGGCCCGTGGACCGACATCTACAGCGTCGGCGCCAGCCTGTACGCGAGCATCACCGGCAGCGCGCCCCCACGCGCCGACGAGCGCAGCGTCAAGGACAGCCTGCAGCCGCTGGCAAGGACGCACGCCGACCGCTATGCCCCGCAACTGCTCGAGCTGGTGGACTGGTGCCTGCAGCTAGACCCCCTCGCCCGGCCGCAGAGCGTGTACAGCCTGCAGAAGGCCCTGATCCAGCGTGAACCCGGCGCACCGCCCGCTGCGCACTGGTTCTCCGATCTCGGCAGCCGGCTGAGATCCTTCATCGGGCGGAGTGGATGAGGCACAGCATGCGTTTCACGATCTATCAGGAAAGCCGCACCGGCAAGCGCAAGAGCAACCAGGACCGCATCGTCCATTGCTACTCGCGCGACGCCCTGCTGATGCTGGTCGCCGACGGCATGGGCGGCCACCTGCACGGCGAGCTCGCCGCCCACGTTGCCGCGCAGAACATCACGCAGGCCTTCCAGCGCGAGGCCCGCCCTGCCCTGGACGATCCGTCCCTGTTCCTGTCGCGGGCCCTCAGCGCCGCCCATCACGCCATCCTCGACGACGCCCTCGACCGCCAGCTGCCCGAGGCGCCGCGCACCACGCTCATCGCCTGCGTGGTGCAGGGCGGCGCAGCCTACTGGGCACACGCGGGCGATTCGCGCCTCTACCTGCTGCGCCGCGGCCACCTCGTCACGCGCACGCGCGACCACTCGCGCACCCAGCTGCTGATCGACCAGGGCCTGCTGCAGGCCGACGAGGCGGCCGAGCACCCCGGCCGCAACCGGCTCTACTCCTGCCTCGGCGGCAACCACTCGCCGCAGATCGAACACTCGCCGCGCACCCCGCTGCGCGATGGCGACATCCTCGCCCTGTGCAGCGACGGCGTGTGGGGCCCGATCGGCGACGATCGGCTGGTGGCCGGCCTCAGCGGCGGACCGCTCAACCGCCGCGTGCCGCTGTTGATGGACCAGGCCGAGAGCGCCGCCGGCGCGAGCGCCGACAACCTGTCGATGGTGGCGATGTGCTGGCACGACGAGACCAGCGCCGGTGAGGCCACGGTGGACGCCATCTCCACCCGCACCATGGCGCTGGACGACTTCACCACCCGGCTCGACATGTCGAGCATGGGCGCCGGCGGCGGCGCCCCGGGCGACCTGAACGAGGACGAGATCGAGCGCGCCATCCGCGAGATCAACGCCGCTATCCAGAAATTCGACACGCGATAGGAAACCCCATGCGACCCAGCCAACGCCAGCCCGCCGAACTCCGCCCCGTCCGCCTCAAGCGCGGCTTCACCCGCCACGCCGAGGGCTCGGTGCTGGTCGAATTCGGCGACACCCGCGTGCTGTGCACCGCCAGCGTGGAAGACAGCGTGCCCGGTTTCCTGCGCGGCAAGGGCCAGGGCTGGCTCACCGCCGAATACGGCATGCTGCCGCGCGCCACCCACACCCGCAGCGCGCGCGAGGCGGCCAAGGGCAAGCAGAGCGGCCGCACCCAGGAGATCCAGCGCCTGATCGGGCGCAGCCTGCGTGCGGTGGTCGACCTCGCCGCCCTCGGCGAACGCCAGATCGTGATCGACTGCGACGTGCTGCAGGCCGACGGCGGCACCCGCACCGCCGCCATCACCGGTGCCTGCGTCGCGGTGCATGATGCGCTCGTTGGCCTCGTCACCGCCGGCAAGCTTGCGCACAACCCGATGCGCGAGCTCGTCGCCGCCGTCTCGGTCGGCATCCACCAGGGGGTGCCGGTGCTCGACCTCGACTACGCCGAAGACTCCGACTGCGACACCGACATGAACGTGGTGATGACCGAAGGCGGTGGCCTGATCGAGGTCCAGGGCACGGCCGAGGGCGCCGCCTTCTCGCGCGCCGAGCTCAATGCCCTGCTCGACCTCGCCGAACTCGGCGGCCGCCAGCTGTTCGAACTTCAGCGCGCCGCCATCCATGGAGCCTGAAGCATGAGCAAACGACTCGTCCTCGCCAGCAACAACGCCAAGAAGGCCGCCGAGATGCAGGCCCTGCTCGCCCCGCTCGGCATCGAGGTGGTGCCGCAATCGGTATTCGGTGTCGGCGAAGCCGAGGAGCCACACCCCACCTTCGTCGAGAACGCGCTCGCCAAGGCCCGCCATGCCGCAGCCGCCACCGGCCTGCCGGCGGTCGCGGACGACTCTGGCCTGTGTGTCGAGGCGCTCGGCGGCATGCCGGGCGTGATCTCGGCCCGCTTCGCCGGCGAGCCCAAGTCGGATGCGCGCAACAACGCCCTGCTGCTGGAAAAGCTCGCCCATCTCAGCGAGCCCGCGCAGCGTGCCGCCTACTTCTTTTCGGCCGTGGTGCTGGTGCGTCACGCCGAAGACCCGCGCCCGCTGATCGCCGACGGCGAATGGCACGGCGAGATCCTCACCGCCGCGCGCGGCGAGGGCGGCTTCGGCTATGACCCGCTGTTCTGGCTGCCCGAGCTCGAGCAGACCGCCGCAGAGCTCGACGCCGCGCTCAAGAACACGCTGAGCCACCGCGGCGCCGCCATGCGCCACCTGCTCGACCGCCTCAAGTACCACCCGCTGTGAGCAGCCGCCGCATCATCCCGCTGAGCCCGGTCACGGCCCCGGCAAAGCCCCTGCCGCTGCCCGAGCGCCCGCAGCTCGAGGCCCCGCCGCCGCTGTCGCTGTATGTGCATTTCCCCTGGTGCGTGAAGAAGTGCCCCTATTGCGACTTCAACTCGCATGCCCCGCGCGAAGGCGGCATCCCCGAACAGGCCTGGCTCACCGCCGTGCTCGCCGACCTCCAGCATGCCCTGCCCCAGGTCTGGGGCCGGCGGGTGCATAGCGTGTTCATCGGCGGCGGCACGCCCAGCCTGATGTCGGCCGCCACGCTGGACGGCCTGCTCACCGGCATCCGCATGCTGCTGCCGCTCGACCCACTCGCTGAAGTGACACTCGAGGCCAACCCCGGAACCGTCGAGGCAACACGCTTTCGCGACTACCGCGCCGCCGGCGTCAATCGCCTGTCGCTCGGCATCCAGAGCTTCGACGACGCCATGCTCGCCAGGATCGGCCGCATCCACGGCGGCGACGAGGCACGACGCGCGATCGACGCCGCGCGCACGCACTTCGAGCGGGTGAACCTCGACCTGATGTACGCCCTGCCCGGCCAGACCCTGGACATGGCGCTCGCCGACCTGGAGACCGCGATCGGCTTCGGCGTGCAGCACCTGTCCTGCTACCACCTCAGCCTCGAGCCCAACACCCCCTTCGCCCACAACCCGCCGCCGCTGCCCGACGACGACAGCGCCGCCGACATGCAGGACGCGATCGAGACCCGCCTGGCCGCCGCCGGCCTCATTCACTACGAGACCTCCGCCTTCGCCCGCCCGCACGAGCAAAGCCGCCACAACCTCAACTACTGGACCTTCGGCGACTACCTCGGCATCGGCCCCGGCGCCCACGGCAAGCTCTCGAGCCACGAAGGCATCCGCCGCGAGATGCGTCACAAGCACCCGGGGCGCTACCTCGAGGGCGCGACACGCGGCGACTTCATCCAGGAGGCGCGCGAGGTCTCGGTGGCGGAGCTGCCCTTCGAGTTCATGATGAACGCGCTGCGCCTCACCGAGGGCGTGCCGGCCAAGCTGTTCGCGGCCCGCACCGGGGTACCGATCGAGGCCATCACCGACGAGCTGGCGCGGGCGCGCGAACTCGGGCTGCTGGAGATGGCAGAGGGGCAGTTGCGGCCGACGCTGCAGGGGCGGCGGTTCCTGAATGAGTTGCTGCAGGTGTTCTTGCGGGACTGAGCCGCCCGCTCACGGATCGGCTACGCGAGCATGTCTTCACAAGCGATGTGGTGAAAGACGGCAGCCTCGTTCAGCCGGCAGTCGAGACTGGCCAGCCGGGGGCGAGCTAGCACCGCAGCAATCTCATTCCGATAGAATCCCGCCACGTCTCCCGAACCGTCGGGCCGCGCATCCACAGGAGAATTCAACACATGTTCGATCAGGAAGACAGCGAACTCAACGTCGTGATGGGCGTGGTGTTCGGCATCATCGCGCTGGTCATCACCTTCGTCATCGGCCTGGCCGCCAACCAGCTGGGCGGAAAGCAGGCCGCGCCGGCGGTTGCTGCGCCCGGTGCAGGCGAGGTCGCTTTCACCGACGTCGCCGAAGTCGGCGAACCGCTGGTGAAGATCTACTTCGAGCTCGGCCAGGCCGCGCTGCCGGCGAGCGCCGCCGAGCAGATCGCCACCGTCGCCTCGGCCCTGGCGGCCACACCGACGGCCAGCGCGCTGCTGTCCGGCTTCCACGATGAGACCGGCGGCGCCGCGGTCAACGCCGAAGTGGCGAAAAACCGCGCCCTGTCGGTGCGCGACGCCCTCGTCGCCGCCGGCGTGCCTGCCGAGCGCGTGCTGATGCGCCGCCCCGCCGTCACCCTGGGCGGCAGCGACGCGGCCGAAGCGCGCCGGGTCGAGGTGCGCGTGCAGTAAGCGCACCGCGGCACGCGAACAAGACTCGAGAGCCGGGCATGCCCGGCTTTTTCACGCACAGGAGGAACGGCGCAATGAAGCGACTCGATGGCAAGACCGCCTTGGTGACCGGCGCCGCGCGCGGTATCGGCGCTGCGATTGCCACTGCCTTTGTTGAAAATGGCGCCTTCGTCTATCTGAGCGACATCAACGACGCCATGGGCCAGGCGCTTGCCGCCGCCCTGGGCGCCACGGCGCGCTACATCCACCTCGACGTGCGCGAAGAGTCCCATTGGCAGGCGGCCATGGCGCAGATCCTTGGCGAGCGTGCGGGCCTGAACGTCCTGGTCAACAACGCCGGGATCACCGGATTCGAGGACGGCTGCCTGGTGCACGACCCCGAGCATGTCTCGCTCGCGGATTGGCATG
>NZ_DAOMPS010000047.1:0-34090 GCF_035444905.1 Thauera sp. | reverse complement strand
AAGATCCAGAAGGGCCTGGCCTTCGACATCGGCGCCGGCCCTGTGCCGGGCGAGATGCACCTTGCCGCCGGCCAGGAACCCGTGGCCGTAGGCGTGTGCGCCCACCTGCGCCGCGACGACAGCGTGGTCGGCGCCCACCGCCCGCACCACTTCGCCATCGCCAAGGACGTCGATCTGAACGCGATGACCGCCGAGATGTTCGGCAAGGTCACCGGCCTGGGTCGCGGCAAGGGCGGCCACATGCACCTGTTCGACCCCGCGGTGAAGTTTTCCTGCAGCGGCATCGTCGGTGCCGGCGCCCCGCAGGCCTGCGGTGCCGCACTGGCGGCGAAGAAGCTCGGCACCGACGCGGTGGCTATCGCCTTCTTCGGTGAGGGCGCAGCCAACCAGGGCGCCTTCCACGAGGCGCTGAACCTGGCCGCACTGTGGAAGCTGCCAGTGGTGTTCGTGGTCGAGGACAACAAGTACGGCATCTCGGTGGAGAAGTCCGCCTCCACCGCGATCGCCTCCAATGCCGATCGCGCCGCCGCCTACGGCATGCCGGGCGTGCTGGTGGAAAGAAACGACGCACTGGCGGTGTTCGAAGCCGCCGGCGCAGCGGTGGCGCGTGCCCGCCGCGGCGAGGGCCCGACCCTGATCGAGGTCAAGACCGATCGCTACTTCGGCCACTTCCAGGGCGACCCCGAGACCTACCGCCCCAAGGGCGAAGCCAAGGAGTTGCGCCAGCACGACCCCATCCCGGCGCTCGGCGCCACGCTGCGCGCGCGCGGCCTGCTCGACGACATGGCCGACGCCGCACTGCGCGAACGCGTGTCGGCGCGCGTGCAGGCCGCCTACGACTTCGGCCGCAACAGCCCCTACCCGGAACCGCAGGACGCGCTGCTGCACGTCTTCGCCGAATAAAGACCAGGAGACCGCAATGAGCACGACCACCACCACCCGCCGCCTCACCATGGCCCAGGCGATCTCGGAAGCGACCGCGCAGGAGATGGCGCGTGATCCACGTGTCTTCGTCATGGGCGAGGACGTCGGCAAGTACGGCGGCATCTTCAGCGCCACCACCGGGCTGCTCGAGCAGTTCGGCCCGGAGCGCGTGATGGACACGCCGATCTCGGAGACCGGCTTCATGGGCGCCGCGCTCGGCGCCGCAGCCGAAGGACTGCGGCCGATCTCGGAGCTGATGTTCGTCGACTTCTTCGGCGTCTGCTTCGATCAGATCTACAACCACATCGCCAAGAACCACTACATGTCCGGGGGCGCCTGCAAGTATCCGCTGGTGATCACGACCGGCATCGGCGGCGGCTACAACGACGCCGCCCAGCACTCGCAGTGCCTGTACTCGATCTTCGCCCACGTACCCGGCCTCAAGGTGGTGGTGCCGTCCAACGCCTACGACGCCAAGGGCCTGATGACGACCGCGATCCGCGACGACAACCCGGTGGTCTTCCTCTACCACAAGGGCATCATGGGCCTCTCCTGGATGTCCTATTTCGAGGGCAGCACCAACGAGGTCCCGGAAGCGCAATACACCATCCCCTTCGGCCAGGCGCGGGTGGTGCGCGAAGGCAGCGACCTCACCATCGTGACCCTGTCGCAGATGGTGCAGAAGTCGGTGCTCGCCGCCGACCAGCTCGCCGCCGAGGGCATCTCAGCCGAGGTGCTCGACCTGCGCACCCTGGTGCCGCTCGATCGCGCCGCGGTGCTGGCCTCGGTGGCGAAGACCGGCCGCCTGCTGATCGCCGACGAGGACTACCTCAGCTACGGGCTGTCCGGCGAAATCGCCGCGCTGGTCGCCGAGAACCTGGACACCCTGCGCCTCAAGGCGCCGGTACGCCGCCTGGCCGTACCCGACGTGCCCATTCCCTTCAGCCGCCCGCTCGAGCAGTTCGCCATTCCGCAGGTGGACAACATCGTCGCCAGCGCGCGCGGCCTGATGACCTTCAAGCTCGATTGAACCCAAACCAGGAGACACAACATGACCGACATCATCCTCGACGACGCGGTGTGGGCCGACGTCGATGAAGGCACCGAAGCCCTGCTGCAGGAATGGCAGGTGAAGGAAGGCGATCACGTGGAGGCCGGCCAGGTGCTGGCGGTGGCCGAACTGGTCAAAACCAGCCACGAGATCTTCGCGCCCTCGTCCGGCCGCATCGTCAAGCGCTGCGTGGCGGAACAGGACACCTTCGGCCGCGGCGCAGTGCTCGCGCAGCTGGAGGCCTGAGCCATGGCAGCGAGCGCGGCGGCGAGCGCCGCCCCCTCCACCGCCGTCCCCACCGAGCGCATTGTGGTCGCGCTCAGCGGACTGCGCGGCGCGATCGCCCGCAACATGGCTCAGGGCTGGCAGGCGCCGCGGGTGGCGCACTCGGTGGACGTGGATCTGAGCCGCGTCGAAGCCCTGCGCGCAGAACGTGCCGCCGCCGGCGAGAAGCTCAGCGTCAACGCCTTCGTGATCCATGCGGTGGCGCGGGCGCTACGCAGCCATCCGCGGCTGAACGCGCTGATGCGCGAAAAGGAAGTCGAGCTGATCGACGACATCAACATTGGTGTCGCGGTCGCGCTCGACGAGGGGCTGATGGTGCCGGTGATCCGGCAGGCAGACACCAAGTCAGTGGCGATGCTGGCGGCCGAAACCCGGCAGCTGGCCGAGGGCGCGCGCGCCGGCGCGCTCACGGGCGGCGCCTACCAGCGCGGCACCTTTACCGTGACCAACCTTGGCAGCACCGTGGTCGATCGCTTCAGCCCGGTCATCAACCCGCCGCAGGTCGCCATCCTCGGCGTCGGCCGAACCCGCCAGCAAGCGACGGTGAGGGACGGCGCGATCGTTGCCGCCCCGCTCGCCAATCTGACCCTGGTGTTCGACCACCGCGCGGTGGATGGCTACCCGGCCGCGCTCTTCCTCGGCGAAATCGTGCGCCGGCTGGAACAGGCGGAGTTCGACTGATGCCGGCCGCCGCCCTCGCCCCCACGGCCGTCGCGCACCCGCCGCGCGGCGCGGCACCCGCCGGCACCGCGTTGACCGTCGCCCGCGCCAGCGCCGAGCAGGCCTGGAACAGCCGCCAGCTTGCAGCGCCGATCACCGTTCCACGCCTGCGGGTATGGACCTACCCCGCGCCCGGTGTGGTGTTCGGCTGCGCCCAGGCGGCGCTGCACGGCGAGGCGGCACGGGCGGCGCGCACCGACTGCGAACTGGTGCAGCGCCGCGCCGGCGGCGGCGCCGTGCTCACCGGACCGTGGATGCTGTCGTCCTCGGTGGTGCTGCCGCCGGACCACCGCCTGCTTGCCGGCGGCACGGTGGCGAGCTACCGCTGGCTCGGCGTGCTGCACGCCGGCCTGCTGCGCGACCTCGGCATCCCCGCCCACGCGCTGGCGCCCGACCAGCTCAGGGCACGCCCGGCCGACCCGGCGCTGGCCTGGGCCTGCTTCGGCGGCCTGTCGCCGTGGGAGGTGATCGCCGACGGCCGCAAGCTGGTCGGCCTCGCCCAGCTGCGCGGCCGCCATGGCGTGCTGCTGACCACCGGCACCCTGCTGTGGCGGCCGGACTGGGCGCTGCTGTGCCGCGCGCTGGACCGTCCGGAGACGGACGTGACCCGGCTCGATGCCGCGACCACGTCCTGCGCCGAGCTGCTCGGCGCCCGCATCCACATTGAAACGCTCGCCGAGGGCCTGCGGCAGATGCTCGCCGACGTGCTCGGCGACTTCGCGGCGGGCGCCGCCGCCTGACCCGAACCTGCCGCCCCCACGTCCACACAGAAAGGCCATCCCGGCCGCCAGAACAGTACGGAGACAAGCATGAGCACCGAATACACCGCCACCCCGATGCGCATCGTCGACAAGCGCATCACCCTTTCCCGCCGCGGCTTCCTCAAGGGCGGCGGCATGGCCGCGCTGGGCGTCGGCACGCTGTCGGCGTCGACGCTGATGACGCCGGCGCGCGAGGCGCTGGCGCAGGAGTTCAAGGTGCTGGGCGCCGCCACCGGCAACACCCTGCTGGTGCTGGCGCGCGACATCTTTCCGCATGACCGCATCTCGGACCGCTACTACCTGCAGGCGCTCGAGCCGCTGGAAGCGCAGGCCGCCGCCGACGACAAGCTGAAGGCGCTGTTGAGCGAGGGCGTGGCCGCGCTCGACCGCCTGGCCAAGCTGCGCTTCCGGAAGGCCTACGCAGCGCTCGACAAGGAAAGCGAGCGCCTGAGCCTGCTCTACGTGATCGAGCACGGCGCCTTCTTCCAGAAGGTGAAGGGCCACATGGTCACCGGCTTCTACGACAACAAGGCGGTGTGGCCGCTGTTCGGCTACGAGGGCTCGTCGTGGGAGAAGGGCGGCTACCTCAACCGCGGCTTCGACGACATCGACTGGCTCGACCAGGCCTGAACCGCCCCCCGATCAAGACGACATAACGGAGACAAACCATGAGCGCGAAATTCTCGCTGGACGACGATAGCGTGGTGGTCATCGTCGGCTCGGGCGCCGGCGGCGGCACGCTGGCTGACGAACTGACCCGACACGGGGTGAACGTCGTCATCCTTGAAGCCGGCAAGCATTACACCCAGGCCGATTTCGAGAATGACGAGTGGGCGATGTTCCACAAGATCTCGTGGCTGGACAAGCGCATCTCGGCCGGTGGCTGGCATCACACCGAGACCTATCCCAACCTGCCGGCCTGGATCGTCAAGGGCGTGGGCGGCTCGACCATGCACTTCTCGGGGCTGGCGCTGCGCTTCCTGCCGCACGATTTCCGCATCAAGAGCACCTATGGCACGGTCGATGGCGCCAACGTGCTCGACTGGCCGATCAGCTACGAGGAGCTCGCTCCCTACTACGACATCGCCGAACGCAAGATGGGCGTGGCCGGCACCAAGGCCAGCGGTCTGCCCGAGATGCCGCCGAACAACCACTACAAGGTGATCGCGGCTGGCGCGAAGAAGGTCGGCTACAAGGACATCAGCCGGCCGGTCGCCTCCAACACCCGACCCAACGACGGCCGCCCGGCCTGTCAGCAGATCGGCTTCTGCATGCAGGGCTGCAAGATCGGCGCCAAGTGGTCGACGCTGTACTCGGAGATCCCGCGCGCCATCGAAACCGGCCATGCCGAGCTGCGCCCGCAGAGCATGGTGCTCAGGATCGAGCACGACAAGAGCGGCAAGGCCAGCGGCGTGCTCTACGCCGACAAGGATGGCCGCCAGCACCTGCAGAAGGCGCGCGTGGTGTGCGTCGCCGGCAACTCGATCGAGTCGCCGCGGCTGCTGCTGAACTCCGCCTCCAGCCTGTTCCCGAACGGGCTGGCGAACTCCTCGGGCCAGGTCGGCAAGAACTACATGAACCACACCACGGCGGCCGCGATCGCGATCCACAAGGGGCCGGTGTACATGTACCGCGGCTTCGACATCGCTGCGGTGATCTCTGACGAGGCCCAGCTCAACCCCGACCGCGGCTTCCTCGGCGGCTACCACCTCGAGGGCCTGGCGCTGCACCTGCCCTTCACCGCCGCGTTCATGAAGCCGGGCGGCTGGGGACGCGAGGTCACCTCGGCGCTGGAGCAGTACGACCACATGAGCTGCGTGTGGGTGTGCGGCGAGGACATGCCGCAGGAAGAGAACAGCATCACCCTGCACCCGACCGAGAAGGACCAGTACGGCCTGCCCATCCCGATCGTGACCAAGACCGACCACACCAACGACGCCGCCATGCGCCGCCATGGCCTCGCCCAATGGCGCAAGGTATCCGAGGCGGTAGGTGCGACGCGGGTGATCGACATGCCGCCCTACCCGGCAAGCCACAACATGGGCACCAACCGCATGAGCGCCAACGCCCGCGACGGCGTGGTGAACAAGTGGGGCCAGACCCACGACATCAAGAACCTGTTCATCTCCGACGGCAGCCAGTTCACCTCCAGCTCGGCGGCCAACCCGACCCTGACCATCGTCGCGCTGGCGGTGCGCCAGGCCGAGCACATCGCCAACGCCATGCAGCGCCGCGAACTCTGAGCCTCAGCGTGCAGCCTCGGGCACACCACCGGGGCCACATCCTCAACCACAAGAAACGGAGACATCCATGAGCCAGACAAACAGCTTCCGCCGCATCCTGTCGGCGGCCATGATCAGCGCCGGCCTGGCCGCCGCCAGCCTGCCCGCGCAGGCCGAACCGATCCCGGGCATGCGCGGCATGCAGCACATCGGCATCACGGTGCCGAACATGAACGAGGCCGTCGCCTTCTTCCGCGACATCCTCGGCTGCGAACCGTCATTCACCTTCGGCACCTTCAAGTTCGAGGACGACTGGATGGCGCGCCATCTCGACGTGCATCCGCGCGCCACGATCAGCGACTTCCAGATGGTCCGCTGCGGCAACGGCACCAACCTCGAGGTCTTCGAGTACACCGCCCCCGACCAGAACCGCCGTGGCCCCCGCAACAGCGACATCGGCGGCCACCATCTCGCCTTCTATGTGGACGACATGGATGCCGCGGTCAGCTACCTCAAGGACAAGGGCGTGCGCGTGCTCGACACGCCGAGCACCTTCACCGAAGGCCCTGCGGCCGGGCTGACCTGGGTCTATTTCCTCGCTCCCTGGGGGCTGCAGCTCGAACTCGTGAGCGCCCCGAACGGCATGGCCCACGAGAAGACACTGCAGCGCAAGCTGTGGGACCCGCGCTTCCCCGCCAGCTGAGGGCCCGCCCGCACTCGCATGCCCCCGGGGACGCCACGCGACCTACCCGGGGGCATCGGTTTCCCATGCCTGACTCCTCCTCCAGGCGCTTTGCGGGGCGGGCCGTCAAGGCCCCCCCGTCCTTTCTTGTTGAGCCGCCGGTACGGGAGGAGTAACTTGCAAGGTCACACAGAGACCGATCCATGGTCCGCACCGGGTACCAAGGTGAAACAGCCCGGAAGAGGAGACAAGATGCTGGCCCAATCCCAAAGGGAGCACATCGATCATGTGCTTGCCGTCTCGAAGACCGGCGCATCCCCATCCGACCGCATCGGCAGTTCGTGGGTACGCTGTATCCGCGACTACGGGCTCGACCCTTGCCGCCCGACGCGGGCCCACATCGTCGAACATGCGCGCCTGCGCGAACACCAGGACCAGATTGAGGAATTCCTCGGCGTCGCCCGCACCGGCATGGAGCAGCTGTACAAACGCATGGCGGGCATCGGCTACGTCCTGTTGCTGACCGACGCACACGGCATCGCGGTGGACTTCATCGGCAACGACGCCTGGGCGCGCGAGCTGAAGCAGTCCGGGCTCTACCTCGGCGCCGACTGGAGCGAGGCGCGCGCCGGAACCTGTGCGGTGGGCACCTGCATCGTCGAGAAGACACCGATCACGGTTCATCACGCCGACCACTTCGACGCCACCCACATCGCGCTGACCTGCAACGCCGCACCCTTGTTCGACCCCACCGGGGGCTTTCTGGGCGTGCTCGACGTCTCGGCGCTGACCTCGCCGTCGCCGCGCGACAGCCAACATCTGGCGCTGCAGATGACCACGATGTTTGCGCAGATGGTGGAGGACGCCAACTTCCTGCGCTATTTCCGCGAGCGCTGGGTGCTGCGCCTGGGCTCGGCATGGTCGATGGTGGATGTATCGGCAGAGATCATGCTCGCCTTCGATGCCGACGGTGTCGTCGTCGGCACCAACAGCGGCGCCCGGCGATCCTTGCGGCCATTGCACGGCGGCGGTGACAACGCCCTTATCGGCCGCTCCCTGGGCGAGATCTTCCGTGAAGGCATGGATTCGATCTGGCGCATCGCCCGGGCAGGCTTCGCTGCCGACCGCACGGCGCTCTCGACCGGCAGCGGCGAGGTCTACTACGGCACTGTCGTGCCGCCTCGGGTCGCACCGCGCGCAGCGCGACCGAGCGTGACCGAGACCGCCGCGCGCGCGCCGGCGCTCGAGCGCCTGGCTGGCGATGATCCGCAGATGCAGCGCCTGATCGCGCAGGCCTCCAGGCTGGTCAACCGCCCGGTGAACATCCTCGTCCACGGCGAGACCGGCACCGGCAAGGAGGTGCTGGCCAAGGCCCTGCACGAATCCAGCGATCGGGCCGCGAAGCCCTTCGTGGCGGTCAATTGCGCAGCCATTCCCGAGTCGCTGATCGAGAGCGAGCTGTTCGGCTATACCGCCGGAACCTTCACCGGCGGGCGCAGCAAGGGCATGCGCGGCCTCATCCAGCAGGCGGACGGTGGCACCCTGCTGCTCGACGAGATCGGCGACATGCCGCTGCACCTGCAGACCCGGCTGCTGCGGGTGCTGGCAGAGCGCGAGATCCTGCCGCTCGGCGCCGAGAAACCGATCCCCGTGAACCTGACCGTGGTCGCCGCCTCCCATCGCGATCTGCGCAAGCTGATTGCCGAGGGCAGCTTTCGCGAGGATCTCTACTACCGCCTGTGCGGCGCCATCCTTTACCTGCCGCCACTGCGCGAGCGCCGCGACCTCGACTACCTGATCGACCGCTTGCTGGCGGCGGAGGGGGGTGAATTGGGCACCAGCGCAAGCCTCGGACCGATTGCGCGCGCCGCCCTGCTCGAATACAGCTGGCCAGGCAACGTCCGCCAGTTGCGCAACGTGTTGCGGTTTGCGCTCGCGGTCTGCGACGGCGCCACGATCACGACCGACGACCTGCCTGCCGAGCTGATGTCCGCTGGCCAGCTCGATGCGCCTGCACCGGAGAGGGCGCCCGCAAGTCTCGGCGAGGCGGCCGAGCTCGAGGCCGCCCTGCGCCGCCACCGCTGGAACGTCACTGCTGCGGCCGCGGAGCTCAGGATCGCGCGTGCGACGGTCTACCGCCAGATGAAGCGCTACGGCATCGTGCCGCCGAACCAGTTGTAGGCCAGCGACGGACGAACACCCACCGCACTGCCAGCGCCTCGACAGCCGGAGTCGGTAGGCCGTGCTCAAGCAATCACGGCAGCGCGCAGTCGCGGACCTGGAACACCGCCTCGTCGTCCCAATGGTCCAGCAGGATGCGCGCCACCCGCTGCTGCCACAGCTCACCGAAGCGGCGCCGCGTATCTGCATCCGCCTGGCCGCGCAGGCACAGGCCGAGCAGTGCCGAGGCCTCGGGGTGTGGCGGCACACGCGCGAGCTCGGCCGACGCATCGACGGACTTCCCGCTGTCCAGGCGCGTGAAGCGCAGCGACAAGGGCAGCTCCACCCCGAAGTGCTGCAGGTCGCGGCGCACGAAGTGGCCACCGATGCCCTTGAAGCCGCCCTGCTGCGCTGCGCCCGTGAGCAGGGTGAGGACGCTGGCGATGACGCCGGTCACGCCGCTGTCCACAGGCTCGGCGAAGTCGATGCGCACGCCGCCGCGCTCGGGCAGTTCGCCCGGGTAGAGGGCGGCAAGGGCGTGGCAGCCGAGCGCATAGGCCGAGGCCACGGTCGGGCAGGAGTGGCCGGCGAGCTTGACCGCGTCCTCGTAGCCATAGTCGAGCACGCCGCCCTCGGCGGCACCGAGGAAGTCGGCAAGCGGATCGCGCACACGCAGGCGCGGAACGTCACGGTAGAAATCGGGCAGGCTCAAGACGGCACCTCGGTATCGGGGCTGGATGGATCGGACTGGGGGAGGGGTCCGATTGTCCCTGGCGCCGCGCAGTGCTGCCTTGATCCACCTCAGGGGTCCACAGGCGTCGTGCCGCGCAGCGACGCGGGATGGGGCGCCGCCGGCCGCCGCGGCCCGCTCAGACGCGCAGGTCGACCTGGCTCAGCGTGCCCACCCGGCCGTCCTCGCGCAAATAGATGCTGCTCGCGCGCATCATTCCCTGGGTGTCGTTGGCAGCGTCCTTGAGGCTGAACGGGGTCTCGACCCGGCCGAGATAGAAGGCGCCGACGCCGGCCTCGTTCAGGGTCTGCAGCCTGCCCTTGCCCTCGGCATCGGGCGACCACAGCCGCAGCTGCGACCAGGCCGCGTCGGCCTCGTCGATCCAGCCGTTGCCGTCGTCGTCGAGCGCGGCGAGCTCGGCGAAGCCGTCGCCGCTGGCGGGGCCGAAGAGCTCGCGACCGTCGTCGATACGGCCGTTGGCGTTGCGGTCGAAGGCGAGGAAGCCGCTGCCGCTCAGCAGTGGCAGTTGCTCCTTGCGGCCGTCGCCGTCGAGGTCGAAATCGAAGCGCACGTCCGACAGCGCCGCCGCCGGACCGCCGAAGTCGAGCACCAGCGGGTCCTTCAGGCGCTGGTCACCGGCGCGCAGGCTGAACGACACCGATTCGGTGTAGCTGCGCGCCATCGCGAAGCCGAGCTCGAAGCGGATCTCGGCGCCGTCGGCAGTCCGCACCACGCCCGCGGCGCTAAAGCTCACCTGCTCGGACTCGGTGTAGGTCGCGCTGAAGTCGTACTCCATGCCAAAGCCGACTCGGCGCGCCGCCTGCCCGGGCCCGTCGCCGGCCTCGCCCCTGCCTGCCAGATCGTCTGCAGGCAGCGCGACCGCCGCGCCCGGCTCGAGCGCGCGCAGGTCGAAGCGGCGCACCGGCTCGCCGGTCAGGAACTCGATCATGCGCACGAGCATGGCCAGGCGCGGATCACGGTCGATCGGGTCTTCCGCGACCTGGTCCACGGCGCCGGCCTCGGCCTCCGCGCTCAGCGCGGCCTGGCCGGCGGCGGAGATCTGCACCGCCCCGCGCCCGGGCTGGCCCCCGCCGGCCGCCGCCCCCGGCGCATCGCGCCAGAACTCGAGGCGCTCGCTCGTGTCGAGCGTCTGTGAGAAGCGGTGGGAGGACTGAAGCTCGATGTTAAAGGCGGCAATTTTCACGGGCGGGCCTGCGCATTGCGTGGGAACAATCCCATTAACGGCCGCTGGATCAAGGACTTGAGCGCGCCACGCCGATTCGACTCAGTGGCACCTCCATCCGGCCGCCCGACCGAGCCAGGCCGCCAGACGGGTCAGCGGTAGGTGCATCAGCACCGCCGGCCCCCGGCACGCGGCGGCACAGCGACAGCGGGCCGACCGGACATATCAGGCCGCTATGAATGGGCGGCTGAACTATAAAGACTCATGATCGTTCTCCGTGCGTGGGACCTCGTTCAGCGGCCCTCGCAGGGACAACGCGCGAACGCGCGCTGTATTCCACGCCCTGGCGTGCCACCCCAAGCGGCACGCATGAGCGAGCGCGGCTCAGGACCCTGAATCGATTTTTTTCATGGATGAATTCCATGACAAATGTCAAATGCTGCACCGCAAGGTCTCCGTATGGTGAGGACTCGCCATTCGACGTGCACCGCCTCGCCGGCGCACGATGACAGGAGCACCCGCATGAAGCCGATGATCACCATCGACGGCAACGAGGCCGCCGCCTCCGTTGCCTTCCGCGCATCCGAAGTGATCGCGATCTACCCCATCACGCCCTCCTCCAACATGGGCGAGCTGGCCGACGAATGGGCTGCCGCGGGCAAGTGCAACCTGTGGGGCAGCGTGCCGCGGGTGGTCGAGATGCAGTCCGAAGGCGGCGCCGCGGGGGCGGTCCATGGCGCGCTGCAGGCCGGCGCGCTGGCGACCACCTTCACCGCCTCGCAGGGCCTGCTGCTGATGATCCCGAACATGTACAAGATCGCCGGCGAGCTCACGCCCACGGTCTTCCATGTCGCGGCACGCGCGCTCGCCACCCATGCGTTGTCGATCTTCGGCGACCACTCGGACGTGATGTCGACCCGCGCCACCGGCTTCGCGCTGCTGGCCTCGAACTCGGTGCAGGAGGCGCACGACTTCGCCGCCATCGCCAGCGCGGCCACGCTCGCCGGGCGGGTGCCGGTGCTGCACTTCTTCGACGGTTTCCGCACCTCGCACGAGGTATCGAAGATCGACTTCATCCCGGACGAGGCCCTGCACGCGCTGCTGCCGGACGCTCGCATCGCCGCCCAGCGCGCGCGCGCGCTGTCGCCCGAGCATCCGGTGATCCGCGGTACCTCGCAGAACCCGGACGTGTTCTTCCAGGCCCGCGAGGCGCAGAACCCGTGGTTCGACGCCTTCCCTGCCGTGGTGCAGCAGGCGATGGACGCATTCGCCGCGCTCACCGGCCGCCGCTACCAGCTCTTCGACTACGTCGGCGCGCCGGATGCCGAGCGTGTGATCCTGATCATGGGTTCGGGCGCGGACACGGTGGAAGAAACCGTCACCCACCTCACCGCCCGCGGTGAAAAGGTCGGCGTGCTCAAGGTGCGCCTGTTCCGCCCCTTCGCCCCCGCCGCCCTGCTCGCCGCGCTGCCGCAGAGCGTGCGCAGCCTGGCGGTGCTCGACCGCTGCAAGGAACCGGGCGCCGACGGCGAGCCGCTGTTCAAGGACGTGATGGTGGCGCTCGCCGAGGACCAGGCGGGCGAGTCGCCGCGCTTTGCCGCGATGCCCAGGGTGATCGGCGGCCGCTACGGCCTGGGCTCCAAGGAGTTCAACCCGGCGATGGTCTGCGCGATCTTTGCCGAGCTGCAGCAGGCCCGGCCGCGCCGCCGCTTCACCATCGGCATCGAGGACGACGTCAGCGGCCTGTCCCTGCCCTGGGACGCCGCCTTCCGCACCGACGCCGCGGCCAGCGCCTTCGCCGCGGTGTTCTACGGCCTGGGCTCGGACGGCACGGTGTCGGCCAACAAGAACTCGATCAAGATCATCGGCGATGAGACCGAACTCTTCGCCCAGGGCTATTTCGTCTATGACTCGAAGAAATCCGGCGCGATGACGGTGTCGCACCTGCGCTTCGGCCCGCAGCCGATCCGCTCGGCCTATCTCACCGGCGAAGGCGACGCGAAATTCGTCGCCTGTCACCAGCCGCTCTTCATCGAGCAGCACGACGTGCTCGCCCACGCTGCGCCAGGCGCGGTCTTCCTGCTCAACGCCACCCTGCCCGCCGACCAGGTGTGGGCGACGCTGCCGACAGCGATGCAGCGCCGCATGGTGGAGAAGAAGATCAGCTTCTGGGTCATCGACGCCTACCAGGTCGCGCTCGAGGCCGGCATGGGGCGGCGCATCAACACCGTGATGCAGACCTGCTTCTTCGCCATCTCCGGCATCCTGCCGCAGGACCAGGCGATCGCCGCGATCAAGCATGCGGTGGAAAAGACCTACGGCCGCAAGGGCCGGCGCATCGCCGAGCAGAACTACCGCGCCATCGACGCCACCGTGGCCGCGCTGCAGCGCGTGGCCGTGCCCGAGACGTTGGCCGCGCTCGACGCCGCAACCGGCGATGCGCCGATCGCGGCCGCCGGCCTCGACGCCTTCACCCGCCGCGTCACCATTCCGCTCATCCAGGGCAAGGGCGACGCCCTGCCGGTGTCGCTGCTGCCGGTCGACGGCACCTGGCCGACCGGCACCGCGCGCCACGAGAAGCGCAACCTCGCGCTCGAGATCCCGGTGTGGGACGAGACGCTGTGCACCCAGTGCGGAAAGTGCGTGTTCGTGTGCCCGCACTCGGCGATCCGCGCCAAGGTCTTCCCGATCGAACGTGTCGCCGACGCACCCGCTGCTTTCAAGCACGTTCCCGCGCGCAGCAAGGACTACGCCCCCGGCACCCGCATGAGCTACCAGGTGGCGCCCGAGGACTGCACCGGCTGCACGCTGTGCGTGGACGTGTGCCCGATCCGCGACAAGTCCAACGTCTCGCACAAGGCGCTCAACATGGCGCCGCAGCCGCCGCTGCGCGCCCAGGAAACCGAGAACTGGGACTACTTCCTGAAGCTGCCCGACCTCGCCCGCCGCGACGCCAAGCGCAGCACGATCCCCGGCTCGATGCTGCTGCAGCCGCTGTTCGAATTCTCCGGCGCCTGCGTGGGCTGCGGCGAGACGCCCTACATCCGCCTGGCCACCCAGCTCTTCGGCGACCGCATGATGGTGGCCAACGCCACCGGCTGCTCCTCGATCTATGGCGGCAACCTGCCGACCACGCCCTACTGCACCGACGCCGACGGCCGCGGCCCGGCGTGGAACAACTCGCTGTTCGAGGACAACGCCGAATTCGGCCTCGGCATGCGCCTCGCCACCGACCAGCTCGCCGCTGCCGCGCGCACGCAGCTGCAGGCGCTGGCGACCACGCACCTTGATGCGCTCGGCGCCGACCTGATCGACGCCCTGCTCACCGCCGACCAGCACTCCGAAGCCGGCATCCACGAGCAGCGCGAACGCGTGGCGCTACTGAACAAGAAGCTCGCCGCGATCGACACCGCCGCGGCGCGCCAGCTCGCCGCGCTCGCCGAATACCTGATCCGGCGCAGCGTCTGGATCATCGGTGGCGACGGCTGGGCCTACGACATTGGTTTCGGCGGCCTCGACCATGTGCTGGCCTCGGGCGAGGACGTGAACATCCTGGTGCTCGACACCGAGGTCTATTCCAACACCGGCGGGCAGAACTCCAAGGCCACGCCGCTGGGCGCGGTGGCCAAGTTCGCCGCCGGCGGCAAGCCCTCGCACAAGAAGGACCTGGCGAAGATCGCGATGGACTACGAGAACGTCTTCGTCGCCAAGGTGGCCTACGGCGCCAAGGACGTGCATACCCTGAAGGCTTTCCTCGACGCCGAGAGCTACCCGGGGGTGTCGATCATCATCGCCTACAGCCCCTGCATCGCCCACGGCGTGGACATGTCCTTCAACCTGCGCCAGCAGGATCTGGCGGTGAAGTCCGGCCACTGGCCGCTGCTGCGCTACGACCCGCGCCTGCGCGCGCAGGGCCGCAACCCGCTGTCGGTCGACAGCGCGGCGCCGAGCGTGCCCTATCGCGACTTCGCCCGCAACGAGGCCCGCTTCACCGTGCTCGAACGCCAGAACCCGGAAGCCTCGGAGCGCTTCCTCGACGAGGCCGAGCGCCACGCCCGTCATCGCCACCACGAGTACGTCGAGCTGGCCGCGCTGCCCGGTATCGACGAGGCCGCCCCCGAGGGCGCTGCGAAGGAAGACGCAGCCCCGCAAGCCGCCGCCCGCACCGGAGACACGCAAAATGGCTGACCTGAACGCCCCCGACCTGCGCACCACCTACCTCGGCCTGGCGCTGAAGAACCCGATCGTGCCCTCGTCCACCCCGCTCAGCCGTACGCTCGACCCGGTGCTGCGCCTGGAAGATGCCGGCGCGGCGGCGATCGTCATGCACTCGCTGTTCGAGGAGGATGTGGTCAACGACGAGCGCATGCTGGACCGCTTCCTGATCCATCCCGACACCTTCGGCGAGGCCGCCGGCCACCTTCCCGCGAAGGCCGGCTACCAGAGCAAGCTCGACGCCTACCTCAAGCAGATCGAAACGCTGAAGGCGCGCCTGTCGATCCCGGTGATCGCCAGCCTCAACGGCAGCTCGCTGTCGGGTTGGGTCGAGCTCGGCCGCGAGATGCAGGCCGCCGGCGCCGATGCGCTCGAGCTCAATGCCTGGTACATGGCGGGCGACCCGAGCTTCTGCGGCGACGAGCTGGAGGAGCGCTACCTCGCGCTGCTGCGCGAACTGAAGACGGTGGTGAGCATTCCGGTGACGATGAAGCTGTCGCCTTTCTTCTCGGCGCTGCCCAACTTCGTTGCCCGCATCGAAGGCGCGGGCGGCGCCGGCGTGTCGCTGTTCAACCGCTTCTTCCAGCCCGACATCGACCTCGACAGCCTGAAGGTGGTCGACCGTGTGCAGTTGTCCACCTCCGCCGACGGCCTGCTGACCATGCGCTGGATCGCGCTGCTGCACGGCCACACCGGCCTCAGCCTGGCCGCCACCGGGGGCGTGCATCGGGCGGAGGACGCGCTCAAGATGCTGCTCGCCGGCGCCGACGTGGTGCACATGGCGAGCGCGGTGCTGAAGAACGGCCCGCAGGCCATCACCGAGGTGCTGGCGGGGATGACGCGCTGGATGAGCGAGCGCGAGTACGCGTCGGTGGCGCAGCTGAAGGGCTCGATGAGCTCGCGCAAGTTCGCCGATCCGAGCGCCTTCGCGCGTGCGGCCTACCTCAACGCCATCGACTCGTTCACACCGCCGCCGGCGGTGCGGTACTGAGGACGCGGTACTGAGGGCGCTTAGCGGCTCAGCAACTCGACATATGCCCGATAGCTGTAGACCCGGTTCTTCTTCTGGCCGGTCAGTTCGCTGAGGATCCCCAGCGCCTCCAGTACCTGTATGGCGGCGCTGGCGGTCGGGAAGGTGGTCTCGAGACGCTGGCGCGCATGCTCCACCGTGAAGCGCGGCATCATCGGCAGCATCTCGAAAAGCCGATAGCTGGCCGGACCGGCCTTGGGCGACTGCAACAAGCACCGTCGGTCGGCCGTAATCAGGCTGGCTACGGCGATGATGTTGCGCTCGGCCTCGGCGGCTGCGGCGACCACCGCCTCCAGAAAGAAGGATACCCAGCCCTCCCAGTCGCCCTCGCCGCGGATGAGCGACAGGCGCCGGTAATACTCGGCCTGGTGCTGCTTGAGGTAGCCACTGAGATACATCAGCGGTTCTTGCAGCAGCCCCCAGTGCTCGAACAGGGCCGCGATCAGCAAGCGGCCGATACGTCCGTTGCCGTCGAGAAAGGGGTGGATGGTCTCGAACTGGGCGTGGATCAGCGCCACCTTCACCAGCGCTGGCAAGCCGGGGGCCGGGTCATGGATGAAGCGCTCCAGCGCTGCAAGCAGATCGGCCACCCGCTCGGGCGGGGGCGGCACGAAGACGGCGTTGCCCGGCCGCGTCCCGCCGATCCAGTTCTGTGACCGGCGCAACTCACCCGGCTGCTTGCCGGCCCCCCGTGCGCCGTCAAGCAGATGGCGGTGGGCCGCGCACAGCAGCCGGACGCTGACCGGCAGCCCCTGGGGGTCGCGCAGTTGCGCCTGCACCCAGCGAAAGGCGCGGAGGTAGTTCGTCACCTCCTCCACGTCTTCGGTGTTGCTCACCTTCAAGCCCGCCTCATCGTCGAACAGGTCGGTCAGTGTGGCTTGAGTGCCCTCGATCTGTGAGGTCAGCAGCGCCTCCTTCCGGATCGCGCTGTAGAGCAACCAGTCCACCGATGGCACGAGCCCGGCAACCCCCGCCAGTCGCGCCAGCGCCAACTCGGCCTGACGGTTGAGATCGACGAAGCGCTCCGCTGCGAGCGGAGGATCGGCGGGTGGGAGCGGGTAAGGGACGAACGCCCGGACCGCTTCCCCGAGTGTGCTCGTGATGGCGTAAGCGCCTGTGCTGCGGCTCATTGAAAGCGTACTTTAGTTTCCAGAGTCGTATTAAAGCATTCTTTACTGTAAATGAGGCCAATGAAAGAAGGCTTTAACGTGGCACGCCCCGGCATTTCACTGTCACCGCGGCTGCGCAGTTCCTGGTCGGCCCGCGGAGCACCGCGACCTGAAGGGCGAAACGCCGCCTTTCAGCCGAGTGCTCCAGCGAGCTCGGCGACCGCTGCATCCTTGTCGTCGTCGCCCTCATCCCGCGCCCACTCCGGATGGGCGCGCGCACGCGCCAGCGCGGCAGGCAGCGCCCCGCTGCGCCACTGACGGGTTGCAGGGTCTGCCATCTCGGGCATGGGCAGGCGGCTGTCTCCCGCGCCAGCGCCTCCGGCGCCTCCTGCGCTGCCGCCACCCACTTCGATCGGCGTCATCGCGGCATGGCCACGGCCCTCCAGCGCCGCCAGCAGTTCGCGCTGGCGCAGCGCGACGAGGCGCAGAATGGCGTCGTCCACCGTCAGCTCGCGGTGCCCGCGCAGCTTGGCGGCGATGCGTTCGCCGTAGTGGCCGAAGGTCTGCCACAGACCACCGGCGATCGCGCCGAGCGCCGCCGCGGCCCCCAGCGTGATGCCGCCGACCATCAGGTCCACGCCGACCCCGGCGGCGGCACCGGCCGCGGCGCCGGTACCGAGGCGCACCCCCATCTGGCGCAGGGTCTCCGGATTGAAGAGGTCGTCCTCCCAGCGCCCGTCGGTGAGCGGCAAGGCGTCCATGCGCGCATCGTCGGGACGGAAGCGGTACAGGCGCAGCAGTGCATCGACGCAGGCCTGCTCGCGCCGACGCACGTCCTCGCGCAGCCGGGCGACGGCGTCCTGCAGCAGCCCGTCGCGCGCGCTGTCGGCGGATTCCTCGATACGGTCGCGCAGCGCCGCCAGCTCGAGCAGCAGTTCGGCGACCAGGCGGCGGGCCGCCTCGCGGCGGGCGTCGGCCTCGCGCGCACGGGCATCGATCAGCCCCTGCAGCAGGCCGCGGTGAGCGTGGATCAGGGTGGCGAGGGTGTCAAACAGCTCACGCTCGCCGTCCAGCGGCGGGGCGACGGTGTCGAAGCTCACCACCGCATGCAGGCCGAGGCGGGCGAGCGCGGTGCGCCAGTCGGCGACGCGCGCGCTCGGTGCAGCGACGAAGTTGAGCACCGGCAGTAGCGGGCGTGCACAGGCGGCGAGCAGCTCGAGCTCGTCGCGGTGCTTGGGCAGCACCGGATCGCGCGCGTCGACCACGTACAGCGCCGCGTCGCTCGCCAGCATCTGGCGCAGCACCTTGGCCTCCTGCTCGAAGCGCGCCCCCGCGGCCGCGCTGGCGAGGAAGCGGGCGACGCGCTCGGGGCCGTCGATGCGCTCGCCGGGCGCGACCAGGCCGTCGATGAACTCGAGCAGGGCGATCGCGTCCTCCATGCCCGGGGTATCGAACAACTCCACCGCCGGCACACCGTCGGCCATCAGGCGCAGGCCTTCGACATGGCGGGTGGTGCCGGCCGAATCGGACACCTCGCCAAAGCCGACATCGCGCGCCAGCGTGCGCAGCAGCGAGGTCTTGCCGGTGTTGGTGTGGCCGACCACGGCCACGCGCAGGATGTCGCTCATTGCGCCTCGTCTCCGTGTTCCAGCCAGGCCCGCGCGGCCGCGCCATCGGACAGCGCCCAATCCGCGCCGAGACCGATGGCCACCAGGCCCTCGCGCCATTGCCGCATGCGCCCGGGCGAAGCGCCGTCGCGGTCCGCGTCGTGGCCCGCCTCCCCGCCCTCGCCCGCTGCGCCGGCCAGCCACACGCGGATCGATTGCGCATGATCGGCCAGCTCGCCGATCAGCCCGAGGCTGCCGCGATCGGGCGTCTGGCGCGCATCGACCGCCACCAGGAGGCGCGACGGCGGGTGCGCAGCAAAACGTTCGCGCGCGGCACGACGCTGCTCGCGGCTGTCGAGCCGGCCGCCATCGTCCCAGACGAGCTGCGCCTGCGGATCGGCAAGGGCCGCATCGTCCGTTGCCGGCTGAGCGCACAGGACGGCGGGCCACTGCAGGTCGTCGCCGAGCTCGAGCGCCACCGCCACCGCGCCGCCCTCGCCCCGCACTGCGGTGGCCTGGCGTCGCGGCCCTTGCTGCGTCGCCCGCTCGGGGTCATGCACGCCGATGCGTTCGCTGTCGGGCATCAGCAGCGGGCGCAGGCGTGCATAGCCCGGGCGCGACAGCTCGAGCGCCAGGCCGCGCGTACCGCGCCGCCACAGCAGCCAGCACAACAGTCCCAGCAAGAGCCGCGGCAGCACGCCATAGACCACCACCGCCCCCACCAGCCAGCCCGCCCAGGCGCGCCGGCCGGCTTCGTCCACCATCGGCGCGTCGCCGCTCGCCGCCACCGTGGCCGCGTCCGGCACCGGAAAGCCGAGCATGCCGGGCAGCGCACCGAGCGCCGCGCTGAGCGAAACGAAGCTGTCGGCCGGCAGGATGGTGGTCTCCCAGATGAAGCCGTAGCGCCGGGTGGCGAGCAGGGCGAGCACGCCGAGCGTGGCGCCGAGCAGGGCGGCGAACCACAGCGCATGGCTGACCGCCCCCACGCCCCAGGCCGCCAGCCGCCCGCGCCCGAGCAGGCCAGCGAGTGCCGCCGGCAGGTCGGCCGCGGCCGCGCCGCGATCGAGCACGCCGACCACGCGCAGCCAGACGCGGCCCAGCACGCCGCCCTGTTGCAGCCCGCCCCCCAGTCGCCCCTGCGCGCCGATGCTGGCGAGCCACAGCAGCAGGCTCAACCCATGCACACCCAGCAGGCCGCCGAGCGTCCACACCACGTTCACCGGCCGCGTGCCGTCGCCGAGCACCCCGGCGGCGGCACCGAAACCGAGCACCAGAGCGAGGCCGAAGGCAAGGAAGAACAGCAGGCGGGCCCGCCCATGCCAGCGCAGCACCGCCTCACGCCAGCCCTCACGCGCACCCAGCGCCGCGGCCCGGTGCAGCACGCGGGCCTCGAGATCGCCACCGAGCGCGCGCGCCTCGGCATGCACGCGTTCATCATCGAGCACGCCACGGTGCTCCTCATGGCGGCGCACCAGTTCGGCGACCCAGCGGGTTTCGAGAGCGGACAGCCGCGGAGTCGGGGCAGCGGGTGGGGTCAAGGGGTCGGCGCGGTGGTTGGGCACGGCCTCAAGCATAGCAACGACACCCGCCACTGCGCAGCGCATGAGCGCAGACAAGCGCCTGCAGATTGATCCCCGTCAATCCCATTGCGCCAGAACCGTTTAGCCTTGAGCCTTCGACTACATCCGCACATCATCATGACGACTGACCTCTTTCACTGGTCCGATGAGTTCAGTGTCGGCCTGCAGGAGATCGACGAGCAGCACAAGGAGCTCGTCGATCTGCTCAACCAGCTCCACGTCGCCATCCAGGAGCACCACGGCTCGGCCACCTCGCGCGAGATCCTCGACAAGCTCGCCGACTACACCCGCACCCACTTCGCGGTCGAGGAAAGCCTGATGCGGGTGTCGAACTACCCCGATTTCGAGGCCCACAAGCAGAACCACGAAGACCTGATCGGCCAGGTCCAGGCCCTGCAGGCAAAGCTCGACTCCGGCCAGGCCACGATCACCTTCGAGCTGCTGCACTTCCTCAAGGTCTGGCTCACGCGCCACATCAACGAGGCCGACAAGCGCTTCGGCGCCTACTTCCTCGAGGCCGGCGGCGCCAGCAAGTGGTCCGATCATGTCGAGGACGCGATGAAGAAGCGCAAGTGGTGGTGGAAGTTCTGGTAGCCCACCGCCTTCCTTCATTTGATCGCGCTCCACGCACCCTGCCGCACTCCTCCAGACTCCGAGAGCACACGATGTCGACAATCGCCCTGCCCCTGCCCGCCGTCGTTCGATCCTTCCTTGTCGTCGGTCTGCTTGCCAGCCTGTTCGCCGCACCGGCACAGGCCGACAGCCACACCTGCCCCGCCCTGACGGCCGCGGTGCAGGTCGCCGCCTGTCCGACCGATCAGGAGCTCAAGTACACCTACATGGGCTTCTGCGGCGACAACGCCCGCCTCTATGGACGCGACGTTCTCACCTGCTCGACCTTCGACAACTACAGGGAAGCCAAGAACACCGCCCTGTGGGAGTCGGCCGACGGCGCCTTCAGCGGTTACCTGTCATGCAATGTGAAGCCGGAACAGATTCGCGCGGCGAAGGCGCTGCGCATGGGCGTCGAGAGCAAGAACGGACTCACGCGCCTGATCTGCGACTACGAGGGCGACCATCGCCTGGTCTATCGCAGCAGGGAGAAATGCACGGTGAGCGTGGCGGACTGCAGCAGCGGCGAGTGCAGGGCAAGCTGCGACTGAAGCCCTCCAAGCGGGGCGCGCACCAGGCCGGCGTCCCCTAGGCCGGCGTCCCCTATGCCGACGCGTACGCCTGCTGGCCGATGAGGCTGCTCAGCAGGGTGATGACGTCCTCGGCCGGCAAGGCCCGCACGATGAACACCAGCCGGCTGCGGCGGTCGTCGTAGGGCGGCTCGGTCGGCCATGCCGGCAGGCTGGTGCTCGGATACACGCTGTGCTGGACACACTGCAGCACGCGCGGCAAGGGATCGCCCTCGACGTTCAACAGCCCCTTGATGCGCAGCACGCGCCCGCCATGAAGCTGCAGCAGCAGCGCGAGCGCATCCGAGAACTCGTACCAGGGCAAGGGCGCGTCAAACGTCAGCACGAAGCTGTGCACCTCGGCATCATGGCGCGCGCGCTCGGCCGGGGTCGGCTGCGTATCCTCCGCCCGTGCCCCCGCCACGACCGGGCTGCCCGCGCCTGCCTTGCGCCCACCGCTGCTGCCGGGCTTGCGCCAGGCCGATGCCGCGGCCGCCCGCTGGCGCGCCGCGCGCAAGGCCTCCTCGCCCAGCCAGGCCGCCACATCGGGCTGCTTGCCGGCCGCATCGTACAGCCCGCAGCCGAAGATCTCATCCGGGGCGAGCTGCCCTGCGCACACCTCCACCTGACGCGCGCCCGGGTTGAGCTGGGCGATGCGTGCCGCCACCGCGGCGCGCGCGGCGGGCTCGGCAAGGTCGCACTTGGTCAGCAGCAGGCGGTCGGCCATGGCGACCTGGCGGACCGCCTCGTGGTGGCGCGCGAGCTGGTCGAGGGCGTGGGTGGCATCGACCGCGGTGACGACGCCGTCGATGCGGTAGCGCTCACTGAGGAAGGGCTCGGCCATCAGCGTATGGATGACCGGCGCCGGGTCGGCGAGGCCGGTGGTCTCGATCAGCACCCTGCGCAGGCCCTTGAGCTCGCGCCGCAAGGCGCGCATGAAGAGCCCCTTCAGCGCGCGCACGAGGTCGCCCTGCACGCTGCAGCAGATGCAACCGGAATCGAGCACCACCAGGCTCTCATCGACCTTCTCCACCAGGTGATGATCGACGCCGACTTCGCCGAACTCGTTGATCAGCACGGCACAGTGCGCCAGCTGGGGCTGGCGCAACAGGTGATTGAGCAGCGTGGTCTTGCCCGCGCCGAGGAAACCGGTGAGCAAGGTCACCGGGATACGGCGATCGGCGGCGGACAAGGGTGGCGAGTCAGGATTCATGAGGGCGAAGTGTAGCCTGCCGCGCCCACCCCAAGGGCGACGCGGGCCGGCCCCCCGCCCGCATCCCCTGCAGGCTTACTGCCAGCCGCCGCCGAGCGCCTTGTACAGCGCCACGCGGTTGGTGGCGTCGCTCTGTCGCGTGCCGATCAGCTCCATCTGGGCGCCATACAGGCTGCGCTGCGCATCGAGCAGGGTCAGATAGCTATCCACCCCGCCGCGGTAACGCGCCTCGGAGAGCTCGAAGCTCTTCTCGGTCGCCTTGAGCAGCGCACGGCGGGCGTCAAGCTGCTCGGTGAGCGTGGACCGTTCCGCGAGCGCGTCGGCCACCTCGCGGAAGGCCGACTGGACGACCTTCTCGTACTGCGCGACGTTGATGTCGCGCTGGATCTCGGCGAGGTCCAGGCTGGCCTGCAGACGCCCGGCCTCGAAGATCGGCAGGCGCAGCTGCGGCACGAAGCTCCACGCCCCCGAGCCGCCATCGAACAGGCCATCGAGGGTGCTGCTCGCCGTGCCGGCCGTCGCGGTGAGCGTGATGCGCGGGAAGAAGGCTGCGCGCGCCGCGCCGATGCTGGCATTGGCCGCCATCAGCGCACGCTCGGCCTGCAGGATGTCGGGCCGGCGCGTGAGCACTTCGGAGGGCAGGCCGGCGGGCAGCTCGGGCACTGCGGCCACGACTTCGTTGAGCGACTGCGGCAGCCACGCCGCCGGCACACTCGCGCCGACCACCAGCGCCAGCGCGTTCTCGGCCTGTGCCACCAGCGCGGTGTAGCGTGCCACGTCGGCGCGCGCAGTCTGCCGCAGGGTCTCGGCCTGATTGAGATCGAGCGCGGACACCGCGCCGAGTTCGAGGCTGCGACGCACGAGCTCGACCGACTGCTGGCGCGTTTCCAGCGTGCTGCGCGCCAGCGCAAGGCGCTCGCGGTCCGCAGCCAGGCGCAGCCAGGCATTGGCGACCTCGGCCACAAGGCTGATCTGCGCGCTGCGGCGGGCCTCCTCGGTACCCAGGTAGCTCTGCAGCGCCTGCTCCTCCAGGCTGCGCACGCGGCCGAAGAAGTCGAGCTCGTAGGAGGCGAAGCCGAGGTTGGCCGAGTACTGGCGGCTGACGGTCGACTCGCCGCTCATGCTCAAATCGCCCGGCACGCGCTGCGCGCTCTGCCCGCCGCTGACCGCGATCGAAGGCAGCAGGTCGGCACGCTGGATGCCGTACTGGGCGCGCGCGCGCTCGATGTTGAGCGCGGCGATGCGCAGGTCGCGGTTGTTGTCGAGCGCGAGCGCGATCACTTCGCGCAGGCGTTCGTCGGCGAAGTAATCGCGCCAGGCGATGGTGTCGGCCAGCGGCGCCACGGCCGAGGCTTCGCTCGGCTGGGCCAGCGGAAAGCTCGCCGGCACCGGCGCCGCGGGGCGCTCGAAAGCCGGGATCAGCGTCGTGCACGCGCCCAGCGTGGTGGCGGCCAACGCCACCACCAGGCTGCGCAGCGGCATGCGGGCGCGGCCGGCCGCCGCCACGGCGCCGGATGCACTTACCGGCGCGGCGGAGTTTGCGGCGTAGTTGCTCATATCAACGTCCCTCCTGGGTGGACGGCAGCGCGGCCGCCTCCCTGGGCTTGTCCGGGAAAACACGCTTGATCACGACATAGAACAGCGGCACGAAGAACAGGCCGAGCACGGTCGCGGCGATGGTGCCGCCGAGCACGCCGGTGCCGATCGCGTTCTGGCTGCCCGCGCCGGCGCCGGTGGCGATCGCCAGCGGCAGCACGCCGAAGCCGAAGGCGAGCGAGGTCATGATGATCGGGCGCAGACGCATGCGCACCGCCTCCAGCGTGGCGGCCACCAGGTCCTTACCTTCCTCCATCTGCGCCTTGGCGAACTCCACGATCAGGATCGCGTTCTTCGACGACAGGCCGATGGTGGCGAGCAGGCCGACCTGGAAATACACGTCGTTCGACAGCCCGCGCCCGGTGGCCGCGAGTAGCGCGCCGAGCACGCCGAGCGGCACCACCATCATCACCGCGAAGGGCACCGACCAGCTCTCGTACAGCGCCGCCAGGCACAGGAACACCACCAGCAGCGACAGCGCGTACAGCGCGGGCGCCTGCGAACCGGAGCGACGCTCCTCGTAGGAGGTGCCGGACCAGTCGTAACCGATGCCCGGTGGCAGCTTGGCCATGATCTCCTCCACCGCCTGCATCGCCTCGCCGGACGACAGCCCGGGCGCGGCCTGGCCGAGGATCTCCATCGAGGGCTGGCCGTTGAAGCGCTCCAGGCGCGGCGAGCCGAAGGTCCAGTGCGAGGTGGCGAAGGCCGAGAAGGGCACCATGTCGCCGCCGCGGTTGCGCACGAACCACTTGTCGAGATCCTCAGGGGTCATGCGCGCATGCGCGTCACCCTGCAGGTACACCTTCTTGATGCGGCCGCGGTCGAGGAAGTCGTTGATGTAGCTGCCGCCCCAGGCCGTCGCCAGGGTGTCGTTGATGTCGGCGACCGACAGCCCGAGGGCGCCCGCCTTGGCGTAGTCGATGTCGAGCTTGAGCTCGGGCATATCTTCCTGGCCGTTCGGGCGCACGCCGACGAGGCGCGGATCCTGCGCCGCCATGCCGAGGAACTGGTTGCGCGCGGCCACCAGCGCGTCGTGGCCGAGGCCGGAGCGGTCCTGCATCTGCACCGTGAAGCCGCCCGAGGTGCCGAGCTCGATCACCGCCGGCGGCACGAAGGCGAACACCATCGCCTCGCGGATCTGCGAGAACGCGCCCATCGCGCGCCCGGCCACCGACTTCACGTCCATGCCCGGCGCCTTGCGCTCGTCCCAGTGCTTGAGGTTCACGAAGCCGATGCCCATGTGCTGGCCGCTGCCGCCGAAGCTGAAGCCGGCCACGGTGAAGATCGCGCGCACGGTGTCCTTCTCGTTCTCGAGGAAGTGATCCTCGACCTTCTTCAGCACCTCGAGCGTGCGCTCCTGGGTAGCGCCGGCGGGCAGCATGACCTGGTTGAACATCACGCCCTGGTCTTCCTCGGGCAGGAAGGAGGTCGGCATGCGCACGAAGAGCAGGCCGAGCACGACGACGATCGCGGCGTAGATGGCGAGGAAGCGCACGCTGCGCTTGAGGATGCCGCCCACGCTGCGCTCGTAGTGCTGGGTGCCGTTGTGGAACTTGAGGTTGAACCAGTGGAAGAAGCGGCCGAACAGGCCCCCTTCGCCATGTTCGTGGCCCTTTTGCACCGGCTTGAGCATGGTCGCGCACAGCGCCGGGGTGAACACGATGGCCACCAGTACCGACAGGCCCATCGCCGACACGATGGTGATCGAGAACTGGCGATAGATGACGCCGGTCGAGCCGCCGAAGAAGGCCATCGGCACGAACACCGCCGACAGCACCAGGCCGATGCCGATCAGCGCGCTGGTGATCTGGTCCATCGAGCGCTTGGTCGCCTCCTTGGGCGGCAGGCCCTCCTCGGTCATCACGCGCTCGACGTTCTCGACCACCACGATGGCGTCGTCCACCAGCAGGCCGATCGCCAGCACCATGCCGAACATGGTCAGGGTGTTGATCGAGAAGCCGAAGGCCGCCATCAGGCCGAAGGTGCCGAGCAGCACGACCGGGATCGCCATGGTGGGGATCAGCGTGGCGCGGAAGTTCTGCAGGAACAGGTACATCACCAGGAAGACCAGCACCACCGCCTCGATCAGGGTCATGACCACCGACTGGATCGAGATCTTGACGAAGGGCGTGGTGTCGTAGGGTACGACGTACTCGACACCTTCCGGGAAGTAGCGCTGCATCTCGTCGAGCCTGGCGCGCACCGCAGTCGCGGTGTCGAGCGCGTTGGCACCGGAGGCCAGGCGCACGCCGACACCGGCGGCGGGCTGGCCGTTGAAGCGGGCGACGGTGCCGTAGTTCTCGGCGCCGATCTCGATACGGGCGACGTCCTTCAGGCGCACCTCGCCACCCTGCGCGCTGCTGCGCAGCAGGATTTCCTCGAACTGCTCGGCCGTCTGCAACCGGCTCTGCGCGGTGATGGTGGCGGTGAAGCCCTGGCCGGGCAGGGCCGGCGTGCCGCCGAGCTGGCCGGCCGAGACCTCGGTGTTCTGCGCCTGCAGGGCTTGGCGCACGTCACCCGGGGTGAGGCGGTAGTTGGTCAGCTTGGCGGGGTCCAGCCACACGCGCATGGCGTACTGCGCGCCGAACACCTGTACCTCGCCGACGCCGTCGACGCGCGACAGCGGATCCTGCACCGAGGACACCAGGAAGTCCGACAGGTCGGTGCCGTCCATGGAGCCATCGGCGGACACGAAGCCGACCACCATCAGGAAGTTCATCGCCGACTTGGCGACCGTCACCCCCTGCTGCTGCACGGGCTGGGGCAGCAGCGGCAGCGCCGTCTGCATCTTGTTCTGCACCTGCACCTGGGCGATGTCCGGGTCGGTGTCGGCGGAGAAGGTCAGCGTGGTCGAGGCGTTGCCGTAGGCGTCGCTGGTCGACTTCATGTACAGCAGGCCGTCGAGGCCGGTCATCTTCTGCTCGATGATCTGTGTCACCGAGTCCTCGACCGCCTTCGCCGAGGCGCCGGGGTAGCGGGCATTGATGACGATCGCGGGGGGCGCGATCGAGGGATACTGGGACACCGGCAACTGCTGGATGGAGAGCGCCCCGGCCAGCATGATGACGATGGCGATGACCCAGGCGAAGATGGGTCGGTCGATGAAGAAACGGGCCATGGTCGCCTACCTCACTGCGCCGCGGCGACCGACGCCGCCGGCGCTGCACTGGCTTGCGCACCCGCGGCGGTAGCGGCCTCCTCGGCCTGGACGGGCGCGCCCGGGCGCACCCGCTGCAGGCCCTCGACGATGACGCGCTCACCGGCCTGCAGGCCGCCAGTCAGCACCCAGCTCTCGCCCAGCGACTGCGCCACCTGCACCGCGCGCGACTCCACCACGTTATCGGCATTGACCACCATCACCAGCGCGTCGCCGCGCGGATCGCGCGACAGCGCCTTGTGCGGCACCAGGATCGCGTCGCTGCGCGTGCCTTGCGGCAGGCGGGCGCGCACGTACATGCCGGGCAGCAGCACGCCGTCGCCATTGGCGAACTGGGCGCGCAGGGTCACGCTGCCGGTGCCTTCATCCACCGTCACCTCCGACAGTGCGAGGCGGCCTTCGGCGGCGTACTCGCTGCCATCCTCGAGGATCAGCTTCACCGGCACCTCGCCCTTGGCGCCCGCCTGCAGGCGGCCCGCGGCCAGGTCGCTGCGCAGGCGCAGCATCTCGACGCTGGACTGGGTGAGGTCAACATAGATCGGATCGAGCTGCTGCACGGTGGCGAGCGCCTGTGCCTGGTTGGCCGTGACCAGCGCGCCCGCGGTCACCGCCGAGCGGCCGATGCGGCCGGCGATCGGCGACTTCAGCCGCGTGTAGTCGAGATCGATCTTCGCCTTGTCGAGCGCCGCCTTGGCCGCCGCAACCTCGGCCTGGGCCTGCTTGAGCGCGGCCTGGGCGTCGTCGTTGGCCTGCTTGCTGACGGCTTCGATCTTCACCAGCCCGGCGTGGCGCTCGGCCTTGATGCGCGCGGCCTGAGCATTGGCTTCCGCTCGGGCGAGTGCTGCCTTGGCGCTGTCGTAGGCCGCCTGGTAGGGCGCCGGGTCGATGCGGTACAGCACCTGACCGGCCTTGACCTCGCTGCCCTCGTTGAAGGCGCGCTCGGTGACGATGCCGGTGACCTGCGGGCGCAGCTCGGCGATCAGGTAGGGCGTGGTGCGGCCGGGCAGCTCGGTCACCATCGGCACCGATTCGCTCTTCACCGTCATCACCGTCACGGCCGGTGCCGGCTGCGCGCCGGCGCCGGCCGTGGCGCCCTGTTCCTTGTCGCCACTGCAGGCGGCAAGGAACAGGGCGCTGAGCGCCACCGCAGCCGCAGACCTGAAAAGAGGGTGGGATCGTGTTTTCATTGGGGCCTCGTGAACGCGAGAAGGGGCGACATCGGCACGCGGCTGTTGGCCACAGTGCGACATCCCGCTTGTTAGAACGGGTATTCTAGATCGAACGCTCATTCTATGTTATGGTTTGCTGCACCGCAAGATCATTCAAGACAACGAGGCCCCGCGCCGGTTCGTCGACCGCCGCCGCGAGCGCCCGAGCACAACAGCATGCAGACTGCCGATCACACTCAAACCACCACCGAGGCTTCACGGGCGGCTGCGCGCCGCCAGCAGATCCTGAGCGCGGCGGCGCAATGCTTCCGCGAGCACGGCTTCCATGGCGCCAGCATTGCACAGATCTCGAAGATTGCCGGCATGAGCGCCGGCCACATCTACCACTATTTCGAGAACAAGGAAGCGATCATCGCCGCGATCGTGGCGCAGGATCTCGAGACCCTGCTGACCATGACCGCCGAATTCCGGGCGGCCTGCAACGTACGCGCCGCGCTGATCGAGCGCGCCGCCGACGCCGTCGCCGATCAGCTCGATCCGGCTGCCGCCGCGCTGAAGCTGGAGATTGTCGCCGAGGCGGCGCGCAACCCGCGGGTCGCGCAGATCGTGCGCGAGGCGGACGAAGCCTGTCGCCGGGAGTTGATGATCACCGTCCGCGTCATCCGCAGCGCGGCCGGCCACGACGACCCCCCGGAGGCGATCGGCGACATGGTCGAGGTCCTCGCCAGCCTGTTCGAAGGCCTGCTGCTGCGCACGATCCGCAACCCCGCGCTCGACCGCCAGCGCGTGGCACAGCGCATCCAGATCGCGATCAACGACCTGCTGAACCAGCCCGGCTGAGGCGCTGGCCGCCTTACAGGTAGCCGAGCTTGCCCGGCAGCCAGAGCGCGAGCTGCGGGAACACGATCGTCAGCGCCAGGCCGGCGCCCATCGCCAGTACCAGCCACACCACCCAGCGGAAGGTCTCTTCCATGCCGATGCCGGCGATGCGCGAGGTGATCATCAGCGAGATCGCCATCGGCGGCGTGAACTGGCCGATGGCGAGGTTGATCGTCATCATCACGCCGAACCACACCAGGTCCCAGCCCATCGCCACCGCGATCGGCACCAGCAGCGGCAGCAGGATCAGGAAGATCGAGATCGCGTCGAGGAACATGCCCGCCGCCAGCAGCAGCAGGTTGATCGACAGCAGCATCAGCCATTCGCTCGAGTGCAGGCCGACCAGGGCCTTGGCCGCGGCGTCGAAGATGCCCAGGGTGTTGCCCGCCCAGGCGAACACCGAGGCGATGCCGATGATCATCAGCACCACCGCCGAGAGCTCGCCGGCATCGACCAGGATGCGGAACAGCCCCTTCAGCGTGATGCTGCGGTAGATCACCATGCCGACGAAGATGCCGTAGGCCACCGCCACCACCGCCGCCTCGGTGGGCGTGAACAGGCCGGTGCGCAGGCCGCCGAGGATGATCACCGGCGCCAGCAGGCCCCAGATGGCATCGATGAAGCTCTTGCCCAGCGGCGGCCGCGCGGCCTTGTAGTCGCGACCGAAGCCGTGCCGCCGGCTGATGATGATGGCCGGCACCAGCAGGCACAGCGCGGCGATCATGCCCGGGAAGAGACCGGCGGCGAACAGCGCCGGCACGGTCGCGGCCGGCACCATCACGCTATAGACGATGAAGGCCACCGAGGGCGGGATGACGATCGCGGTCGAGCCGGCGGCAGCGATCAGGCCCGCCGAGAAGCCCTTCGGGTAGCCGCGCGCGACCATCGACGGCAGCATCACCGCCGCCACCGCCGCCGCATCGGCCGGGCCCGAGCCCGAGATGCCGCCCAGCAGCATCGATACCAGCACGGCGACCACCGCCAGCGAGCCGGTCCATTCGCCCACCATCGCGGTGACGAAGCGCACCAGGCGCACGGCGACGCCGGAGCGCTCGAAGATCATGCCGGCGAGGATGAACATCGGGATCGCCAGCAGCGGGTACTTGGCGATGCCGGCGTAGATGTTGGTCGGCACGGCGAGCTGATCGAAGCCCGCCATCGCCAGCACCGTGACACTGGCCACGCCCAGCGCCACCGCCAGCGGCAGGCCGGCGACCAGCGCCAGCATGAACAGCCCGAGCAGGGTGGCGCCGATCATGCGCGCCCCCGCAGGCGGGTGACGATCAGGCGCAGCACCAGGGTCACCGCCAGCACCGGCATCCACACCGTGTACCACCACTGCGGCACGCCGAGCGCGGGCGAGGTTTCCTCGAAGCGGTACTGGTCCCAGGTCAGCCGCGCCGCGTAGAAGGCGATGAAGGCGAACAGGCTCGCGGTGACGGCGAAGGACAGCCAGTCCATCGCCGCGCGCGAGGCCGGCGGCAGGCGGTCGACGAAGAAGCCGACGCGGATGTGGCGGTTGAAGGCAAAAGCGACCGATGAGCCGAGGAAAGACAGCACGATCAGCAGCGCAATCGAGAACTCCTCGGTGGCGGCGAAGGAGCGCGAAGTCAGGTAGCGCACCAGCACGTTGCCGAAGGTGATCAGCATGATCGCGCCCATGGCAATGCCGGTCAGGATCTGCTCGATCGTGTAGGGGCGGTCGGCCTGGTCTTCGGCCGACGGGACTTCAAGGCTCATCGTGACGTCCAGCGAGGCAGGCCAGGGATGCCTGCGACAGGGGTGCGCGGAGCGCGGGAAGAGGAGGGACCGGGGAAGGCCCGGGTTGGGAGGGCGACGCCCCGGCGCTGCGGCCTGCGCCCAGCCGGGGCATCCGGAAAGTTCAGGACGCCGGCCCGGCGCCCGCGCACGGGCGCGGGGCCGGCAAGCCCGACTCAGCGCTTGGCGATGTCTTCCTCGGCCTGCTTGACGAGGTCGGCGCCGGTGCGCTCGGCCCATTCCTTGTACACACCGGCGGTGGCGGCGCGGAAGGCGTCGCGCTCGGCGTCGGACAGGCGCACGACCTCGACGCCGTTGGCCTCGATCTCCTTCAGCAGGGCGTCGTCCTCGGCCGAGATGCCGGCGCGGGCACGGGCCAGCTCCTCGGCGGCGGCCTGCACGGCGGCTTCCTGCACCGCCTTGCGGTCGGCCTCGGTCCACGAGTTCCACACGTTCTTGTTGACCACGAAGATCAGCGGGTCGGCCACATAGCCCCACAGCGTCAGGTTCTTCTGGCCGACGGTGTGCAGCTTGGCGGCGTTGAACACGGCGAGCGGGTTCTCCTGGCCATCGACCGCGCCGGTCGCCATTGCCGGCTGGGCGTCGGCCCAGCTCATCTGCGTCGGGTTGGCGCCAAGGGCGGTGAAGGTAGCGAGGAACAGCGGCGAGCCCACCACGCGCATCTTCATGCCCTTGAGGTCTTCCGGCGTGCGGATCGGCTTCTTCGAGTTCGACACCTCGCGGAAACCGTTCTCGCCCCAGGCCAGCGGCACCACGTCGCGCTCGGCGAGGATCTCGAACATCTTCTGGCCGACCCGGCCCTGGGTCAGGGCGTCGATCGCCTTGTGGTCGGGCATCAGGAAGGGCAGCGCGAACAGGTTGAGCTCGCGCACCTGCGGCGACCAGTTGATGGTCGAGCCGACCGCCAGATCGATGATGCCCTGGCGCAGCGCGGTGAATTCCTTGGTCTGGTCGCCGGAGACCAGCGAGGTGCCCGGATAGACCTTGATGTTGATGCGGCCCTCGGTCTTCTCGGCCACCAGGTCGGCCCAGCGCTTGGCGCCCCAGCCCCAGGGGAAAGCTTCGCCGAGCACGGTGGACAGCTTGTACTCATCCTTGTACTGCTGGGCCGAAGCCGGCATGGCCAGGCCGAGCGCGGCGGACGCGAACAGACCGGCGACGAGGGCGGTGAAGCGGCGTTTATGCATGAGCGGGGTCTCCATGGACTTGTTTTGAACCGAACGCGCAGGCAAGGCCGGCGCGAGGAAGGCGGATTCTACAAACCGGGGCGCGCCACGACCAGCCGAGATTACCCGCAGCCAGGACTGACGCCACTCGGCTGCGCCCCGGCGACGTGGCGCCGCCCGCCCGCGCTCAGCCCTCGGCGGGCGGCGCGAGCGTGCGCCGCAGGAAGTCCATCAGGCGGCCGACATGGTGCTCGAGATCGGCAAAGGATTCATGATCGCCCGCCAGCGTCAGCAGCTCGACCGGCGTGTCGCCGCGTGCGGCGAAGATCTGCCGCGCCTCGTCGACCGGCACCACGGCGTCGTCCTCGCCATGCACCAGCAGCACCGGGCGATGAATGCGCGAAATGGTGGCGAGCGGCGCGATGTCGTCGAAGCGGTAGCCGATCGTCTTCTGCACATACTCGAGGATGTAGCGGCCGACCGGCTTCTCCGGGATGCGCCTGGCCGCCAGCCAGCGCCGCATCATCGCCGCGGGATGCGAAAAGGCCGCCACGCTGACCACCACCGCCACCTGCGGCGTACGCGAGGCGGCGAACAACACCGCGCCGGCGCCCACCGAATGGCCGAGCAGCGCGATGCGCTGCGGGTCGACACCGGCGCGTGCGGCCAGCCAGGCGAAGGCATGCTCGACATCCTCGGCAAAGCGCGGCAGCGAAGCGAAGCTGTCGTCGTCGCTGGCACCGTGACAGCGCGCATCGACGAACAGCATGGCAAAGCCGGCCTCGTGCAGCGGGCGCGCAAGCGGCAGCATCAGCGCCGCATTGCCGCCCCAGCCATGCAGCACCACCACTGCGGGCGCCAGTCTGTGCGCCTCGTCCGCGGCCGCCGGCGCCGGGATGAACCAGGCGTGCAAGGTCTTGCCGTTGGCGGTCGCGATGCGCAGCGTGTCGAAACCGAGCCCGAGCGCGCCCGGGTCGGTGTGATGCGGCAGCCGCGGCGCGGCCAGCCCCTTGCGGATGCCCCAATGCACCAGTGCCCGCCCGCCGGCGAGGGTGGCGGCACCGGCGGTGAAGGCGGTGATCAGTGCGGGCGCGCCCATGGCGTCCTCCTCACGAACTGAGCCCCGCCCACCACAACCGGGCGCGCAGACCCCAGGCCGTGCTGTAGCCGAGCGCCACCGAGCGGATGTCGCCCGCCGCATCGACCACCACGAAGGCCGGCACGCCGCGCAGGCCGTAGGCCTGGGCGATGCGGCCGTCGGCGTCGATCGCGGTGTGCCAGTCGAGACCGCGCTCGGCTTGCACCTTTGCCACCGCCGCCGCGTCGCCCGACTGCATGGCGACGGTGAGTACCGGGTGGTCGGCGGCGATGCCGTCGATGCTGCCTTCCTGCGCGGTGCAGATCGGGCACCAGTCGGCCCAGAAGTACACCCCGACCGCCCTGCCCGGATGCGCCGCGCGCCACGCGGCGAGGCTCAGCGCGCTGCCGTCGGCGCCGACGGCGGCGAAGTCGGGCGCCGGGCCGGCCGGTACATCACGTGCCAGCCAGGCCTGAATGGCGAGGAAGATCGCCACGAAGATCACAATCTCTACCGCCCAGCGCCGCCAGCGCGGCGGCTTGCCCGCCGCGGCCGCATACGAAGCCGGGGCGGCAGCGTCGCGACGCGAGGGATCAGGGCGCGGGTTCGTCAT
>NZ_DAOMPS010000046.1:0-34092 GCF_035444905.1 Thauera sp. | reverse complement strand
GAGTGGCAGATGCCGGTCTGGTATCGGAGGGTTGGGGTTGGGGTTGGGGTTGGGGTTGGGGTTGGGGTTGGGGTTGGGGTTGGGGTTGGGGGGCGGAGCCTTACTTCTTGCGCATCGGCGGCAGGTCGGTGCAACTGCCGTGGGCGACTTCGGCGGCCATGCCCACGGTCTCGCCCAGGGTCGGGTGCGGGTGGATGGTCTTGCCGATGTCGACCGCGTCCGCGCCCATCTCGATGGCCAGACACACCTCGCCGATCATGTCGCCGGCCGACGGACCGACGATGGTGCCGCCGATCACGCGGTGGGTCTCGGCATCGAAGATCAGCTTGGTGAAGCCGTAGTCGGCGCCGTTGGCGATCGCGCGCCCGCTGGCGGCCCACGGGAACTTGGCGGTGTCTATCTTCTTGCCCTCGGCCTTGGCCTGCGCCTCGGTGTAGCCGACCCAGGCCACTTCCGGATGCGTGTAGGCCACGCCCGGGATCACGGTGGCGTCGAAGGCGGCCCGGGCAAGCTCCGCCTTGCCTTGTGCCTCCCCGGCCGCGACTTCGGCCGCCACGTGCGCCTCATGCACCGCCTTGTGGGCGAGCATGGGCTGGCCGACGATGTCGCCGATCGCAAAGATGTGCGCCACGTTGGTGCGCATCTGCGCGTCCACCGGAATGAAGCCGCGCTCGCCGACGATCACGCCCGCCTTCTCCGCGCCGATCTTCTTGCCGTTGGGCGAACGGCCCGCCGACTGCAGGATCATGTCGTACTTCACCGGCTCGGCAGGGGCGCCTTCGCCTTCGAACTTCACGTACAGGCCATCGTCCCGGGCTTCGACGCCGACGGTCTTGGTCTTCAACATGATCTTGTCGAAGCGGTGGGCGTTCTGCTTCTCCCACACCTTCACGGCGTCGCGATCCGGGCCCTGCATCAGGCCGTCGAGCATCTCGACCACGTCGATGCGCGCACCGAGCGTCGAGTACACCGTGGCCATCTCCAGGCCGATGATGCCGCCGCCAATCACCAGCATCTTTTGCGGCACCTGGCGCAGCTCGAGCGCGCCGGTCGAGTCGACGATGCGCGGATCGCGCGGGATGAAGGGCAGGTGCACCGCGGCGCTCCCGGCGGCGATGATGCAGTGCTTGAACTTCACCACCTTCTTCGCGCCGGTCTTGTCCTGGGCGTCGCCGGTGGTCTCCTCGACTTCCAGATGATGCGGATCGAGGAAGCTGCCGTAGCCGCGGATCACATCGACCTTGCGCGCCTTGGCCATGCCGGCGAGACCGCCGGTGAGCTTGCCGATCACGCCGTCCTTGTGCTTCCTGAGCGCATCGACATCCACGGTCGGCTTGGCAAACACGATGCCGGCCTTGTCGACATGCTCGGCCTCCTCGATCACCGCCGCGACGTGCAGCAGCGCCTTGGAGGGAATGCAGCCCACGTTCAGGCACACGCCCCCGAGGCTGGCGTAGCGCTCGATGATCGCGGTCTTGAGACCGAGGTCCGCGGCGCGGAACGCCGCCGAGTAGCCGCCGGGGCCGGCACCGAGCACGACCATGTCGTACTCGGCGTCCGCCGTGCCGGCGTGCGCGGCCGCCGCCGGTGCGGCGACCGCGGCCGCAGCGGGTGCCGCAGCGGGCGCTGCCGGCGCAGCGGCCGGGGCCGGGGCCGCGGCCGCAGCACCCGCCGCCTCGAGCTTGAGCAGCACCGTGCCCTCGGCGACTTTGTCACCGACCGCGACCAGCACTTCCTTGACCACGCCGGCGGCCGAGGACGGCACGTCCATGGTGGCCTTGTCCGATTCGAGCGTGCAGATCGCGTCATCCACGTTGATGCTGTCGCCCACCTTCACGAACAGCTCGATGACGGGCACCGCATCGAAATCGCCGATGTCCGGAACTTTGATTTCCACGAGACTCATGGCGATCTCCTTACAGCATCACGCGGCGGAAGTCCGCCAGCAGTTGCGCGAGGTACACGTTGAAGCGGGTGGCCAGCGCGCCGTCGATGACGCGGTGATCCGCGGTCAGCGACATCGGCAGGGTCAGGCGCGGCACGAACTGCTTGCCGTCCCACACCGGCTTCATCACCGACTTGTTCACCCCGAGGATGGCCACTTCGGGCGCATTGACGATGGGCGCGAAGTAGGTGCCGCCGATGCCGCCCAGCGAGCTGATCGTGAAGCAGGCGCCCGACATGTCAGCCGGCTTGAGCTTGCCGTCGCGCGCCGCTTTGGCCAGTGCGCCGGACTCAGAAGCGATGTCGAACACGCTCTTCTTGTCCGCGTCCTTCACCACCGGCACCACCAGCCCGTTCGGGGTGTCGGCGGCAAACGCGATGTTGAAGTACTTCTTGTAGACGAGATTGTCGCCATCGAGCGAGGTGTTGAACTCGGGGAACTCCTGCAGCGCGCGCACCGAGGCCTTGATGATGAAGGCGAGCATGGTGAGCTTCTTGCCCGACTTCTCGTACTCCTTGTTCATCTGCACCCGGAAGGCTTCCAGGTCGGTGATGTCGGCGTCCTCGTGGTAGGTCACCGCCGGGATCATCACCCAGTTGCGGGCGAGGTTCTGGCCGGAGATCTTCTTGATGCGGCTCAAAGGCTTGACCTCGACCTCGCCGAACTTGGCGAAGTCGACCTTCGGCCACGGCAGCAGATCCAGGCCTCCGCCCAGCGAAGCACCCGCGGCGGCCGCCGGGGTCTTGCCGGGGACCACGCCGGTCGTCATCGCGCCCTTGATGAAGGCGGCGACGTCTTCCTTGAGGATGCGGCCCTTCGGACCGGTGGCCTTGACCTGGCCCAGATCGACGCCGAGCTCGCGGGCGAAGGCGCGCACCGAGGGGCTGGCGTGCACCTTGCCGCCGACCTTGACCGCCGAGGGCGCCGCGGCCGACGCAATCGGCATCGAGGCAGGGGCACTGGCGGCCGGGCCGCCATCGGCCAGGGGGGCCGGTGAGGGTGCGGCCGCGGCCGCCGGGGCGGGCGCGGCGGCTGCGGCCGGTATGGCGACCGCCGCACCACCAGCGGTCTCGACCTTGATCAGCACGCTGCCTTCGCCGACCTTGTCACCGATGCTGACCAGCACTTCCTTGACCACGCCGGCGTGCGAGGAGGGCACGTCCATGGTGGCCTTGTCCGATTCCAGTGTGCAGATCGCATCGTCGACCTTGATGCTGTCGCCCACCTTCACGAACAGCTCGATCACCGGAACAGCGTCGAAATCACCGATGTCGGGCACCACCACCTCGACCACGCCGCCGCCCGCGGGCGCCGCTGCAGCGACAGGCGCTGCGGGCGCAGCAGCCGGCGCCGTTGCGGCCGGGGCGGGGGCAGGGGCTGCAGGCGCTGCCGCAGCCGTCGCGACGCCCGCCGCCTCGACCTTGATCAGCACGCTGCCCTCGGAGACCTTGTCGCCGATGTTGACCAGCACTTCCTTGACCACGCCGGCGTGCGACGACGGCACGTCCATCGTGGCCTTGTCGGACTCGAGCGTGGCGATCGCGTCATCGACGGCGATCGTGTCGCCCACCTTCACGAACAGCTCGATCACCGGCACGGCGTCAAAGTCGCCGATGTCGGGCACTTTCACTTCAATGAGTTGGCTCATGTTCTTGTCTCCTTGCGCGCTCAGACCGACATCGGGTTCGGCTTGGACGGATCGAGCTCGTACTTGACCAGCGCCGCGGCCACCTTGTCGCGGCCGATCACGCCGTCATCGGCCAAGGCCTTCAGCGCGGCCAGCGTGACCCAGTGGCGATCCACCTCGAAGAAGTGGCGCAGCTGCTCGCGGGTGTCCGAGCGCCCGAAGCCGTCGGTGCCCAGCGTGACGTAGGTGTTCTTCACGAACGGACGGATCTGCTCGGCGAACATGCGGATGTAGTCGGTGGCGGCGATGACCGGGCCTTTCGCGCCGTCGAGCTTCTGCGCGACGTGCGAGCTGCGGGGCTCTTCCATCGGGTGCAGCAGGTTCCAGCGCTCGACGTCCTGGCCATTGCGGGCGAGCTCGTTGAAGCTGGGCGCGCCCCAGATGTCGGCTTCCACGCCCCAGTCGGCCTTGAGCAGCTCGGCGGCGGCGATCACCTCGCGGAAGATCGTGCCCGAACCCATCAGCTGCACGCGCGGACCGCTGCTCTCGGCGCCCTTGCGGAAGGCGTACAGACCCTTGAGGATGTCGGCCTCGGCGCCCACCGGCATCTCGGGATGTTCGTAGTTCTCGTTCATCACCGTGATGTAGTAGTAGACGTCCTCCTGTTCGGCGAACATCCGGCGCATGCCGTCCTGCACGACGACCGCGACTTCGTACTGGAAGGTCGGGTCGTAGCTGATGCAGTTGGGGATCATGTTGGCCATCAGCAGGCTGTGGCCGTCCTCGTGCTGAAGGCCTTCGCCGTTCAGCGTGGTGCGTCCGGCGGTGCCCCCGATGAGGAAGCCGCGGGTGCGCTGGTCGGCTGCCGCCCAGCACAGGTCCATGGTGCGCTGCAGGCCGAACATCGAATAGAAGATGTAGAACGGCACCATCTGCACGCCATGCACGCTGTAGGCGGTACCGGCGGCGATCCAGTCGGCCATCGCGCCCGCTTCGTTGATGCCTTCCTGCAGCACCTGGCCAGTCTGGCTTTCCTTGTAGAACATGAGCTGGTCATGATCTTCCGGTACGTACTTCTGGCCTTCCTGGTTCCAGATGCCGTACTGGCGGAACATGCCCTCCATGCCGAAGGTGCGGCTCTCGTCGGGGACGATCGGCACGATGTGCTTGCCGATCTGCTTGTCCTTGAGGAGCGTGTTCATGATGCGCACCACCGCCATCGTGGTCGAGAGCTCGCGGCCTTCGCCCGAGGCCTTCAGCAGCGCGGCAAACGCGTCGAGCGCGGGCACGGCCAACGGCGCGGCCTTGGTGCGGCGCTGGGGCAGGAAGCCGCCCAGGTCCAGGCGGCGCTGCATCATGTACTTGTATTCCGGGGAGCCTTCCTCGAACTTCAGGTAGGGCAGCTCCTCGAGCTTGTCGTCGGGCACCGGCAGGCCGAAGCGGTCGCGGAAGCGGCGGATCGCCTCGACGTCCATCTTCTTTTGCTGGTGGCTGATGTTCATGGCCTCGCCGGCCTGGCCCATGCCGAAGCCCTTGATGGTCTTGGCCAGGATCAGCGTGGGCTGGCCCTTGTGCTCGCTGGCGGCCTTGTAGGCGGAGAAGATCTTGAACAGGTCGTGGCCGCCGCGGTTCAGGTTCCACACCTGGTCGTCGGTCCAGTCGGCCACCAGCGCGCGCAGCTCGGGCGTGTTGAAGAAGTGCTCGCGTACGTAGGCGCCGTCCTTGGCCTTGAAGGTCTGGTACTCGCCGTCGCACAGTTCCATCATGCGCTGCTTGAGGAGACCCTTCTTGTCGCGCGCGAAGAGCGCATCCCAGGCCGTGCCCCAGATGACCTTGATGACGTTCCAGCCCGCGCCGCGGAAGCCGGCTTCGAGCTCCTGGATGATCTTGCCGTTGCCGCGCACCGGGCCATCGAGGCGCTGCAGGTTGCAGTTGATCACGAACACGAGGTTGTCGAGCTTCTCGCGGCCGGCCATGCCGATCGCGCCGAGCGACTCGACCTCGTCGGTCTCGCCGTCGCCCAGGAAGGCCCACACCTTGCGCTGCTCTGCGCGCGCTGCGTCGATCATGCCGCGGCTGGCCATGTACTTCATGAAGCGCGCCTGGTAGATCGCGCACAGCGGGCCCAGGCCCATCGACACGGTCGGGAACTGCCAGAAATCCGGCATCAGCCAGGGGTGCGGGTAGGACGAGATGCCCTTGCCGCCGACTTCCTGGCGGAAGTTGTCCATCTGCTCTTCCGTGAGCCGGCCGAGCATGAAGGCGCGCGCATAGACCCCGGGCACCGAGTGGCCCTGGAAGTAGATCATGTCGCCGTCGTGGGCATCCGATGGCGCGTGCCAGAAGTGCGAGAAGCCGACGTCGTACAAGGCCGCGGCCGAGGCGAAGGAGGCGATGTGGCCGCCGACGTTAGTGTCCTTGTTCGCGCGCACCACCATCGCCATCGCGTTCCAGCGAATGTACGAGTGCAGCTTGATCTCCATGTCCGGATCGCCGGGGTAGGGCGGCTGCTGCTCGGCGGGAATGGTGTTGATGTACTCGGTCGTGGCCGAGTAGGGAATGTTCACCCCTTCCTGGCGCGCCGTGGCGATCAGCGTCTCGATCAGGTAGTGGGCGCGCGCAGGGCCGGCACTTGCAACGACCCCCTCCAGCGCTTCGATCCATTCCGCAGTTTCACGGACGTCGATATCCTCTTGTGTGCTCATGTTGTCTCCTCGGATTGAATTGCCCGTCGGTGCTTCGCTGCGTTGCAGTGATGATTCCTGCGGTAGCGCCCCCTCCGGTATGCTCGGACTGCCGGCCTACCCGGTCTGACCAAGAAATTTTGATAATGCTATCCTTAATATCTATTGAGCCGCAAGGGTCGCTGCTTGCACCCCTCAGGCGCGCCGCAGTGCAGCAATCAAGGACGTACAATCCACGACGCCCGCCGCGTGCCTGGAGCACGCTGAACTACCGATATCCAAGGAGGAATTCGCCATGTCGTCGAGCCCATCGTTCAGCGCCGTCGTGCAGCCGAGGCGCGCGCGCCTGTCCGATACCATTGCCGAGCAGATCGAGGGGTTGATTGCGAGCGGAGAACTCAAACCTGGCGACAATTTGCCTCCCGAGCGAGATCTTTCCAAGCAACTGGACGTGTCTCGCCCCTCTTTGCGCGAGGCGCTGCTCGTCCTCGAAAGCAGGGGGTTGCTGCAGGCACGTCGCGGGGGCGGCTATTGCGTCACTGATGTGACCGCTCCGGTCATTACCGATCCGCTGGTGCACCTGCTTCAGCGCCACCCCTCAACGGTTGATGACGTCCTGGAACTGCGCCACGGTATCGAGTGCATCGCAGCTCAGTTCGCGGCTCTTCGCGCCACGGATACGGACATCAAGAAACTGAATGGGCTTGTGACCCGCATGCGAAAGCGGAAGGGCGAATTTGATGCATTCGAAGATGCCGAGCGCGATGTCGATTTCCACATGGCAGTGGCCGAGGCTTCACACAACATCGCGCTGGTGCACGTGACGCGCGGCATCTTCAACCTCATGCGTATGAACATGTTGCGCTCTCGGGAGGCGCTGTACCATCAACAGGACAATGTCGGGCTGCTCGATGCGCAGCATGCGGAGATCGCCAAGGCAATCGCTGCCCGGGATCCGGCTGCCGCACGAAAAGCGGCTAACCTGCACTTAAGCTTCGTCCAAGCCAGCTTGCGGGAGGTGGCGATGACCGACCTAGAGAAGCCGGGGGCCCGCAGCAAGCGTGTGAGATCTCAACAGGTGGAAGCGGGTGCAGACTAGCGTTTTTCAAGCGGCAACCGTCTCGTAGCGCGCCTTGTGGAAAGCTTTCCGTAAGGAGCGGCAGCTCTCGCGCAGTGAACGCAGGAGCTGCTACCCGAGAAACTGCGCCGAACAACGGAGATCAGCGGCGGCCCAGGACAGGGGGGATATGAGCGCGTGATGAGAGCCGCGCGCCAGGAAATGAGACATCTCTCGAGTGGGGCTGGGGATGCCGGACCATCAGATGCCGCTCCGCGACACCGCGGCGGCGCAACGGTCCGCAGCGACGCCTGCGTTGCCGGGGGGGCGCCTTGAGGTCGCCATCGCGGTTCATGCTGAGCGCGGAAACGCCATGTGCGTATCGAAGAACTCGCCACTGTGATTGGCACCGAGTTCAGCACTCGCAAGTTCTCACCAATCGTCGAACGCATCGACATCCGGATTGCAGCCCACTGTGTCGGCGACGAGCCTCCGGCGTCCATAGGGTCGGTGTTCGCCACTCTCGCCCAGGAGATGCACACCCCGGTCCTTGCCCGTGACGACGCGGCATCGGTTGACCGCCGCCTCGGAAAGCACGAGCAGCAGGTCGGCGCCCTTGCATCCAAAGAACATGAATGTGATCTTCGGGGAGCGGAATGAGATGCCTCCCGCCGGGTGAGCAGGAGGCTGCGTGGCGGTCAGTGCCGGACAGACTTTCGACCGGACAGGCAGTGCACACGGATGCGCCGCCAACTCCCATCGTCGACGAGGCGCTCAAGCGTCTCGCCAAGAGCATCAAAGAACACTTCATCGACCCGCTCGACCAGTTCGCCGTCACGGTGCAATTCGACCGCGCAAAGGTCGAGGCAGCGCTTGTACTGAACAGCAACCCGCCCTTGGAACTTCGCCGTGACCACCGTGAAGGCGATGGTCGGCGGCGTCGCGATGATGTCCTTGGGCAGCGGATCGATCCAGGTAAAGTCCCGCGCACCGGCATCCACCAGCAGATGGGTGATGCGCCGGAAACCGTCGGGAGCTGGCAACTCTTCCATCTGCTGGATAAGCGCTTGCAGCTCGGGGCAGCGGGGTTCTGGGATCGGCAGCTTCGCCGGCGCGGAACCGAGCACGAACCGCTGCACCGTGTACGGCTTGCCGTCGGCGGTGAACTCGGTGTGCTCCTCGGGCGTGTCCGCGCGCTGACCGTCGAAGCGGCGTCTGACGTAGGGTTCGACCTGCACCTTGGCGCCCTCGTCGGGAACTTCGGTGACAAGCGAGCGATCGAGCACCGCAAACTCGGCCCGTCCCGTCTTGACGACGATGGCCTCGTCGGTGGTGGCGATGACCCTGCCCTCGAAAGGCTTCGGGTCGATGTGAAAGCCCAGCGTCGAAACCTTGGGCTCGCCGTCGAAGAGGTTGAACTTGAACGAACGGACGTTGGACGGCACATGACCGACAACAAGCGTTCGCATCTGTGCCCGGATGGCTTGGGTATCCATGGGGAGGCTCCTTGTGGCAACCAAGGGACTCCCGCCCGCAAGGGAGGTCGATCCCTTGAGGGTGAGGTGGATGGACGCAGGTGCGCCCGCAGAACGAAACGACCAGCACGGTGATCCGCGCTGCAGTCTTGAAGGTCTCGACTGCCTGGGCATGGCGCTGACAACTGCCAGCAACGCATGGCCGCAGGATGGGCGCGCAGCATGGGTGCCGTCGCAGCGAAAACCGAACAGCGGCCGGCCCGCTTTGGGGCAATGGCCCGCATCAGGGAACAAGGCCAGGACCAGGGCGCCGAAGGCCACGCGGGCCTTCGGCTGGGAAGGAAGGAGAACCACCTGTGGGCTGCATCAGCGCTGGCCGTCGTCAAAGCCGTTCGCTGCGTCAGCAATCGCACCCGACCCGTTTCGTGGCTGGGGTCGGCAACCTCTGGCGTGCATCCACACACAAAGGGAGCCCGATGTTTCGCCGGCGGGCACCGGCACGGACTACCCTCGGCCCAAGGGGCTTCCTCACGGCTCGCTCGGCGGCAAGCCGTCGGGAAGCCCCTGATGGCCGAGGCAAGGCACACCGATCAAGGGAATGGCGGCGGGCGCGATTCGGGAGCAATGACCTTCTCGCCCCGTCGCCCGGTGGTGGGCAGACAGGGCGCGCACACCGTTGCAGAAGGAGACGCGCGCTGGGGAGTCCCGCCACCCGCGGGACGTTTGCCCCGCCGCCAGGAAAGCGGCCGGCGTCGCAGAGGGATGCGTAGGCGTCAGGACGCCTTGGGTACTGCGCGCCGCTTCCGTGGCGCTTCGCGCTTGCTTGCCGAGGACTCGAGCGGCAGCGTGCCCGTGCAGTCTGGATAACGGCTGCATGACCAGAACGCGCCATTCCTGCCGGCACGCTGGCGCATCTGCGTGCCGCACTGCGGACAAGGCGGCGAAGGCGGCAGCGGGGTGGAAAGCGTCGCGCCCCGATGCTCCTGCACGAGCTGGGCCACCCAGGCGGATTGCTTGGCGATGAAGGTGTCCAGCGTCATCTGGCCGGCCTCGATCATATCGAGCGCCTGCTCCCAGATGGCGGTCATGCCGGGATCGGCGATGGCGGCCGGCACGGCGTCGATGAGCGTGAAGGCCGCATCCGACGCGCGGATGGCGCGGCCCTTCCTCAGCAGGTAGCCGCGATCGAGCAGGCCCGTGATCGTGCTGGCGCGCGTGGCCTCGGTGCCGATGCCCGTCGTCTCCTTCAGCTTCTGCTTCAGACACGGGTCGTCCACCAACTTGGCTACACCCTTCATCGCCTTGACCAGTTCGCCCTGGGTGTAGTGCTTGGGCGGCAGCGTTTTCAACGCCTTCAGCTCGACCTGCTCGACCCCGCAGCGCCATCCGCTCGCCAGTGGCGGCAGCACCTGGCTGCGCTGCGCATCCTCTCCATCGGCAGCGTCCGGCTCCGGTGTCGCCAGTACCTGGCGCCAGCCGATCACGGCGATCTGCTTGCCCACCGCCACGAGCGATTGACCGCCGCAAGCGAGCTGCGCCACCGTGCGGTCGAACTCATGGTGCGGGAGGAACTGCGCGAGGTAATGGGCGCGGATCAGCCGGTAGAGGGCCAGCTCCTTCACGTTCATGGCCGACAGGTTGGCGGGCTCCAGCGTCGGGATGATGCCGTGGTGCGCCGTCACCTTGCCGTCGTTCCAGGCGCGCGAACGCTGGTTGCGGTCGAGCTGGCCGACCAAGGGTCGCAGGCTGGGATCGGTGGCGAGCAGTGCATCGAGCACCGCCGGCACTTCGGCGAGCATGCTTTCGGGCAAATATCCCGAGTCGCTGCGCGGATAGGTCGTCGCCTTGTGCGTCTCGTACAGCGCCTGCGCGATGTCGAGTGTCTCCTGCACCTCGAGGCCGATCTGACGCGAACACACTTCCTGCAGGGTGCCCAGATCGAACGGCAGCGGCGGTGCCTCGCGCACGCGCTCGGTGTTCACCGACACGACCTGCGCATCGCGTGCCGCGCGAAGGCGGTCCGCAGCCTGCTGCGCCACCGCCTGCTGAAGGCAGCGACCCGCTGCATCCGTGCTGCCTTCGGGCGGCATCCAGCTCGCGGTGAAGGACTGGCCGGCATGGACAAGCAGCACATCCACGGTCCAATACGGCACGGAGACGAAGCGCGCGATCTCGCGATCACGATCCACGACCAACTTCAGCGTCGGCGTCTGCACGCGCCCCACCGACAGCACGCCGGTGTAGCCGGCCTGGCGCCCCAGCAGTGTGAACAAGCGGCTCAGGTTCATCCCGATCAGCCAGTCGGCGCGCGATCGGGCGAGTGCGGAGAAATACAGTGGCAGCGTCTCGGCGGACGGCTTGAGCGCCCCCAGCGCCTTGCGGATCGACGCATCGTTGAGCGCCGACAGCCACAGGCGCTGAATCGGACCGCGGTAGCCGCATAGGTCGATGATCTCGCGGGCGATCATCTCGCCCTCGCGGTCGGCGTCGGTCGCAATCACCAGTTCGCTCGCCTTGGCGACGAGCAGCTGCACCACCTTGAACTGCGCTGCGGTCGCCGCCTTGGGCTCGACCCGCCAACGCTCAGGAAGAATGGGCAGTTGCTCGATGGCCCAGCGCTTGTATTGCTCGCCGTAGCCTTCGGGCGGAACCGCCTCCACCAGATGACCGATGCACCAGGTCACGACGACATCCACACCGGTGTAGCAGCCGTTGCCGCGTTGGCCGGCGCCCAGCACACGGGCGATGTCCTTGCCCTGGGACGGCTTCTCGCACAGGAACACGCGCATGAAGCCTCCTTGTGAAGGTGCGGTTCATCGGATGAGGGTCAGCTTGGCGGGATCCGGAGATGCCAGCAGCAAGGAAGCCGATTGGTGCGAACACCGCTTTGCGATTGGCAGGCGGTCCGTTGCTGCAAAGGTGCGGATAGACCGCGGAAGTTGGCACGGCAAGAGCGTCGTTTCGGGAGGGCGGCTGGAACGCCCTGGACGACCTTGGAGCTATCCCCAGGGGATAGCTCGTTGGTGCATCGCGGGCGTATGACGCTTGCTACAGCCGCCCTCGGGGAAACGACGATGGGCGAACTACTGTCCGCCGGCCGGTTTGGCACTGAGCGCCACCGACTCGATGCGGTACGGCAGGATGCCCACGCGCCGGGCCTCGATCTTGAAGGTGACGCGCTCGTTCTCGTCGGCGTCCTCCCACTCGTCGCGCACGGCGCGGCCTTCGACCAGCACGCGCATGCCCTTCTGGTACAGCGCCCTCCAGTGCTCGGCGTCGCGATGCCACAGTTCCACCGGCGCCCAGAAGCCACCGCGATCTTCGTACTCGCCGTCCTTCTTCGGGATCGGGTTGTCGAAATAGACGTTCAGTCGCACCAGCCGGCGCGGCTCGTCGTTGCCATTCGGGAATTCGCGGTAGTCCGGCGCAGAACCGATGTTGCCCTCGCCGACGAAGTGCGTGCTCATGGTGACTCCTTGGTGGTGGATGGAACGGGCGCGGTATGCCCGTGGACACGGCGCAGGTAAGCCGCTTCGGCCTGCGCGGCCTTGCTGGCGCACGCCTGGGCTTGGCGAGCGATGCTGTGAGTGAGGCTGATCTGCATGTTCAGCACGATGCGCTGCAGCTCCATCGCGTACAGCTCGTCGATCAGCGCGGCCGGCGTCGCGGGGTTGGCCAGCAGAGCCTCCCACAACGCCACGCCCATTGAAGAACGGTCGAGATTGCGCCAGCGCAGGAAGGTCGTCCCTGCGCCAGTCGTCTGCTGGGCCAGTTGCACGCCGAGCAGGCTGAAGGGGTAGGCGCGCGCCTGGGGCAACACGCGTCGCTGTGCGAGGCCGATCACGCCGTCACGCAGCGCCGTGCACTGGCTGACCCAGTTCTCCAGACTCCCCTTACCCTTAAAAGGCTGTAAAAGGCCTTTTAGGTAGCCTGCGTGTTCCAGCCGCTGGAAGTCCGCCTGTTCCAGCGCCACGAAGCGCGTGGCGTGGCTGTTGGGGCCCGACGCTGTCATGCGCCGCCCCCCTCGTCACCTGCCCTACCATCGGAGGCGCCACCCGTATGCACCGGGGCATCGGGCTCGAGGACGGGTGCAGCAGGCGGCGTGTCGTGCTTGTTCGTCCGCCGCGCGATCGGTGGCGCGAAGCGCGAGCGGTGCGTGCCTTCCAGCACCTGCTGTGGCAGCTCGCCGAATTTCTCCAGCGCCGCTCGCGCCGCCGCGTTCTTCGCCGCGAAGTCGTCGCGCGTCGTGCCCGAGTAGCGGTACTGCTGGGCCAGCGAGAACAGGCTGCGCAGCGCGTGTGCGCCCTCATTGAGCCAGCGCTCCAAGGTGCTGCGGTCGATCAGCGCCGTGTGGTGCGCCAGGATGAGCTTGCGTGCCAGGTCGTCGTAGTCGGCCAGCAGATACACCGCCATGAAGCCGAGCTGCGCATTCACGAACAGCGGCAGCTTCACCGGCTGCACATTCATGTTCTCGCCCAGCGACAGCGCCGGTGGCACGTCGGCCAGGGCCTGATCCACCTGTTCGCGCAGGGTCTGCAGGCGGGTCTTGGTGTCGGCGAGCTTGTCCTCGATCCGCAACATCCACCAGTCCGAGTACGGGTCGTCCTGCTCCGCGCCGCGCTTCATCTTGTTCATGGCGCCGATGAAACCGTTGAGACCGATGATGCCGGGACGCCCCTCGGTCGGTGCGCGGCCGTGCCAGATGCGCGAGGCGTGGTGCGTGTGCAGCGTCAGCGACATCGCGCTGCGCAGCGATCCGAGATTCAGTTGCAGGGGTTCTGTGCGTTCGTTGGCCATGGGAGCGACTCGCGGTGAAGGGGCGAGTCACCAGCATCGGCATCGGCCGGAAGGCTGTCAGTCAACAAACCGCAGCCCACGCGCGCCCGGTTTGTTCGGCACGGAAGGCTGTGTGTGCCGGCTATCCCCTGGGGATAGCTCGGCGGAGTTGTTCGCGGCTCGCGCGGAGGTGAGACCGCGTTGCGGGGCTATGCCTCGCGAGGTCTGTACCAAGCGGCCCGTTGCCCCTCCACCTCACGGTAGCGAAGCTCGAACAGCCGGCACTCGTGCACCACCTGCCGCCACCTGCTGCAGCCGTACTTGGCTGGAAGCTGCTCGGGATGCCGATCCGCGATCCAGCGGCCAGCGGCGGCGATGGGTGTCCAGCCCTCGACGGCCAACTGCGCGGCGGCCTCGCGCAGCGCGCGAACGATGCCCGCGGCCGGCCAGTCCACCGTGCCGTCCGGCGCGATGCCATTGACCACCAGGTCGTGGAATACATCCGACTGGACGAACTCCGCTGCCAGGCGCCGCGCCTGATCCATGTGCTCGGCCCAGCCGCGCAGCTGCTCGAAGTGTTGATCGATGCGCGTATAGGCGGAACCGAGTTCGTCCTGTGCAGCGCGGCACCCGTCCACGGTCCATAGATCGTGCTGGTCGATGAAGTGGTGCACCAGGGTGTTGCGCAGCGACACCAGGTCTTTGAGGTCGGCCTGGGTCTTGGCGTAGTCCTGCGCAGACAGGCTCAGTTGCACGCGCGTGCGAAAGGAAATTACGTCGCCGGGGAGATCGTCGTCGTGTTCCTTGCCACCATTTCCATCGGTGACGACATACGAGCCAAACAGTTGTCCGACCAACGTGCCCAGGGTCTTGGTCGCGGCATCTTCGATCCGCGCTGTGCGAATGGCCTCCAGCGAATGCGCCGGGCCTGAAATCTCGTGGTGCGCCACGATGGCTTTCATGAGGCGCTCGTATTGTTGAAGGCGCAACAGGCATCTGCCCAGCAAGCGCTGAACGTCTCGCTGCAGTGGTTGCAGTACGTTTGTGACGGGGGAAGTCGTCATGTCCATCATCGGCCGGGCTCGTGCGTGGCTGTCCTCGTCTGATTCACAGGCGACAGTTTCGCCTGTCGTTCGGCGGGCGACAATTGAGCGCGGCGGAAAGGTGTCTGTTCCAGCTATCCCTTGGGGATAGTCAACATCAGCGATCACGCAAGGCTTCTCGGAGCTGTGCCAGGTAGGCACGTGCCACCTCGGGGTCAGCCGCACGGGATGCCGGTGGTGACGACGGCGGGGACGCTGGCGCCGCCGATGCACTTTCTCCGGCCCAGGCCTTGAACTCCCCGCGGATCGCCTTCTGGATGATGCCAAACAGGTAGCCGGCCGGGTTGCGTACCGCGCTGTTGTGGCAGCGTGCCGCCCACTCGTCGAGAACGGCCTGCCTCTGCGCCTCGTCCACCCGCTGCAGCGCCACCAGCGCGCCGGCCTGCTGCTCGTCCTTCAAGCGCAGGAAACGCTCGGGCAGCCGCAGGTTCTGCAAGGCCCTCGCGCGCGGTACTGTACGTACTTCATTTATACGATCATTACGTACTGTACGGTCCTCCTTCGGAATCCGAAGAGAGCCGTCCGGCGCAGGTTTCGGCCCTGCTTCGGATTCCGAAGACAGGCGCGCGCCATTCCGAAGCAGGGCTTCCTGGCCTTCTTCGGATTCGTGGTCCGCCCCCTCCTGTGGATAACCTTGCGTCGTCCAGCCATGCCGTGCCATGCGCTGCGCGAGCACCTGCAGGCGGGTCGGCAGCGTGCGCCCGCTGAGCAGCGGGTCTTCGGCGATCTCTCGCAGCGTGTTCATGCCCACGATCTGCACTGCCTTCGCCGCGTGCGTGAGCGCCTGGCTCACCAGGCCCAGGTAGTCGGGGTCGAGCTGCATCGCCTCGAAGGGTGACAGCGGTTCGTCGTGTAACACGTAGAGGTTGCCTTGGATGCGGCCGGTCTTGGGATCGCGCCGCCGCCGCACCAGGCTGAGCCAGCGCGTCAGCCGCAGCAGCGTCAAGGCGCGCGCCACGGTCTCGTGCGAGGCTTGCGTCGCACAGGGCATGGACGCCAGATAGGGGCGGAGCTGGTCGTAGGTGGGAAAGGCGGTCACGCCGTCGTCGTTGAGCTGCAGGCGGAACACCTGCCAGGCATTGCGCTCCAGCGGCGTCAGGCGCCGGTCGAGGAACAGCGCGCGCGGCACGCTCTCGTGTCGGTTGCCGCTGTAGAGAAAACCGTCCTGGCTCGGCGCCGTGCCCTGCGCCGGTTCCTTCGGCTCAAGGTGCCGCAGCGCCTCGTCGAACAACGCCGACAGCGCAACCGGGCCATCACGCCGTGGAGCGTCGCCCGTCGTCATGGCCTACACCAGCCCCTGGTCGACCCAGTTCCGTATCGCCGACCAGATCACCGACATGGGCAGGGTCATGGCCTCGGCCAGGTCCATGGTCAGCGCCAGCATCGCCATGTCGTCGTTCAGTGCGATGTGCCGCTCCGTGATGCCGGCCTTCCAGCGTTCCCACAAGGCCACGTCCTGCGCCTCGTCGAGCACCGGATGCCAGCCCTTGCGCTTGGGCAGTCCGAGGATGTCGCGACGCAGCGCCACTTCCTGATGCGTGAGGCCGTAGAACTTGCTGACCATCTCCGTGCTCGCCCCCAGGCGCAGCATGCGGTCCACCGTGGCGATCTCCCGCTCCACGTCGTGCACCTGGCTCAGCAGCCGCTTCAACACTTCCCGGTTCACCGACACCGAACACCACGACACAGTGGCATTCACGAGCATGCTCACGAGCTCGGGGCGCTTCAGCGCATCCAGTTCCTCCTCGCCGAAGCCCATCGCCTTGCAGCGACGCAGCTGGCCGTTGTGAAGATCGTGCAGCGCCTGGGCAATGACTGCCTGATTGAGCGGATGCGATGCCGACATGGGAGCCTCCTCAGCGCTCAAGACACGTGGCCCGGGTCACCGGCTTCCAGATCCAGCAGCCGGCGCGCCAGGCGCAGCAGACGGAACAGCTTTACCAGCCCGGCATCGCTCAGGCGCGTGGCCAAGCCGCCGTGACCATGCAGCAGCGGCCCAAGGTCATCGGCCAGCCGCGCGCGATCCAGCCCGGTCGCGGATGCCGGTGCGACGCTCAGCGCGTGCAGCAGGGTCAGCACCGCCCGAGCAAAAGCCGGCAGCACGTTCGCCTGGCCCACGGCCGGCGTCACGCAGACGAAGCCGATGCCGCCATCGCTGGCTTCGATGTGGTCGGCCACCGCCGCTTCCTCGGCGATCTCGCGAGCGAACTGCGCGATGTGCACGCGCAGGCGATCCGGCACGTCCAGGCCCGGCTCGATGTACCAGACATCCGAGATGGGAAAGAGCCCGCCAACCTGCACCGGGATCGCGCGCAGCACATCTGCCTTGAAGTCGGGTAGCTTGTCGCCGAGCTGATCCGCGACCATCCGCTGGATGGACTGCAGGCGCTCGGTGGTCGGGGCCGGCGTCACGATGTGCCCCTGCAGGCGCTCGTCGCGCTGCCCGTCCCGGTCGTTTGGTGCAGCGGCAGGTGGTGCCGAGGGTGTCTCTGCCGGTGGCGCGGCGGGCGAGGTGCCCCGTGGCGTCGGCGCCGCGGGCGGCAGTTGCGGCGTGATGGCTGGCGCCGCAGGTGCGACAGGCGTTGCCGGGTTCGGCGCGGCCGGCTCGCTGGTCAATGCTCGCTGACGGCTTTCGCTGTCATCGACCTCCAATGCCAGCGTGTCGTAGTCCGCTTCCAGCAGCTCGGCCATCTGGCCGACCAGCTCGTCCTGCACCCGCTGCGGTGAGAAGTTGTCGGGCTGCGTGTCGAACTGCGCCAGCACGTCCTGGAACAGCGTAGCGAAGTCCATCGACAGGTTGCGCCTCAGGGCACGCCGCTCCCAGGTGCGTTCGCAGGCCTTGCGCAGCACCGCGAGCCGTTCCACCTGATGCCGGCCGAGCCCGCCGTACAGCAGCGTGGGGATCGCCGGGAGCAGGTAGTGCACGGCGTCCTGCATGCGGCTGATGTGCGACTGCGGCAGCGGGAAGCCATCGGCCGTAAGCCGCCGCGCCAGCTCGCTCTGCGACAGCGGCTGGCCGCTGTCCCGCCCCATTTCCTGCTCGTAGAACTCGCGCGCCTTCTCCACGCCCAAGGCCCGCTCGATGAAGCTGAGCCCGCCGCGCAACTCGTTCTCGGCCAGGTGCCCGGTCAGCATCACCACTTCGCCGCGCTGCGGCCACGGGCGGAACAGGCAGGGGATGCGGAAGAACCGTTCGTCTTTCGTCTCGCTCCACAGCTCGCGCAGGATCGCCAGGCGCGTGTTGCCGCCGTTGCGGATGATGTAGTGCGGTTCGCCGGGCCGGCGCGTGATCGCGGGCGGCGCATCGAGCCCGCGTTCGCGGATCGAGGCCTTGATGTCCTCGTAGGCCGGGTTGCGCGTCACGCGCGGGTCGTGGTCGTAGGGGCGCAACTGGTCCAGCGTCACCACCATCGGCGTGTCGGCGATGGGGTCGCTCAGGGCCGCGACCGAAGGGCCGTTGCGCTCGAAGCCCGAGGCCAGCAGATTGGCGGCCATGTCCTGCGGCGTCAGGTCAGCCACGGCCGTTCTCCTGAGATGCTGCAACACCCTGGGCCGCCTGTCGGTCGGCGCGGCGAAGCTGCGCACGGGCGTTGCGCTCGGCGCGGTGGTCGCTCGCCGTCGAGCTGGTGTAGATCGGCGCGCAGCCTTGCTTCGTGAACAGCAGGTGCCCGCCGCGGGTGCGCACCACCTTCCAACCTTCTCCCAGGGCGAACTCGATCAGCCCTCGCAGCCGCTTGTGGCCGCGGGCCAGGTCATGTGCGCTGGCCATGGCCGGCCCCTCCCGCGTCGCCTCGGCCGGTGACGAGCGCAAAGCGCTCCTGCCACGCCGGGAACAGCTCGCCGGCCAGCGCGCGCATGGTCTCCAATGCGGCAGGTGCCGTGTGGCCCGCCGGCTGGCGGTATTCCACCCGATGCACCGGCAGGCCGCGCGTCGCGGCGCGCGGATAGGCTTCAATCGCCGGCACGTCGGTGTCCAGCACGCGCACGCCAGGCTGCTCCTGGAATACCTGACGCAGCGCCTGCTGGATCAGCCGCGCATTTGACGACACCGGATGCACGCGGTTGATGAGCAGGTGCAGCGGCGGCGGCTCGATGCCGAGGTGGCGGTACGGCGCGATGTCCTCGATGAGTTGCAGCGTGCCGCGCCGCAGCTCGCGCGCCGCGAGGATTTCCGGCGTCACCGGCGAAAGCGCCAAGTTCGAGGCCAGCACCGCCATCTCCAGCAGCACGCTGCGCGCGCCCTGGGTGTCGATCAGCAGCAGGTCGTAGTGCGGCGCCAGCGTGGGCAGCAGGTGGCGCAGCCGCAATCTGCCATCGGGCGCGTGCAGCAGCAGCGTGTTCAGCTCGCCGCGGTCGTCGTTCGAGAGCACCAGGTCAAGCCGCTCGATCGCGGTGCGCGACACCAGTTGCTCGGCGCGCTGCTCGTTGTAGGCCAGCATCTCGTAGATGCCGGCCGGCGCGCGCTCGGCCAGCGTGAAGTAGCTCGACAGCGTGGGCTGCACGTCCAGGTCCAGCAGCAGCACGCGCAGCCCGGCGTCGGCCGCGAAGCCGCCCAGGTTGGCCGCCGTCGTGGTCTTGCCGACGCCGCCCTTGGTCGAAATGATGGACACCACCTGCATGGGCTTCTCCCGGTTGAATGGCATGTACCGAGGAAAAGCGTCAGGCGCGCTCATTGAGGCGATCGGCGATCCATTGCTCGACCTCCGCCGAGTCCCAGCCCACGGCGCGCACGCCCAAGCGCAGCGCCTTGGGGAACTTGCCTTCTTTCATCAGGCTGTAGATGTGCGCGCGCTTGAAGCCGGTTTTGGCCTCGACTTCAGCGCGACGCAGGATGCGGTGCTCGGCCGGCACTGCCGGCGCGGTGGTCTGCGAAGACATGAGAGACACTCCTTGACGCTCACTGGCGCTGTTCGGAAAGTGCCTCGTATTCAATACACCGCGGTCGCCGAAATCACTGCAATTGCAGAAGCAGCGACTGCAATTGCAGTGCGCCGCATCGGCATCATGCTGGCCGCGTCGTCAGCGCGACGCCTCCAGGTGGCGCCGCGCCTGCGCGAGCTTGCTCCACAGCGTCCGCTCGCTGAGACCCGGCCGCCCCTCATGGTGTGCGATCAGCGCGCTGACCACGGCATCCATGCTGCGGAACGACGAATAGGCCGCGCCTGACGGCGAATTGCCCAGCAGCAGCGTCAGCAGTCCGCCGATGATGTTGAGGTAAGTCGTCTCGCTGCGCAGGCCAGGCTCGCGCGCCTGTTCGTCGTTGGCCGCGCGCGTGGCATGTTCCTTCGCCAGTGCTTCGTGCGCGGTGCGCAGCGTTTCATGCACCAGGGCAAGTTCGGCAAGTTGCGACTTCGCTGCTTCGCGATCGGCCAGCAGAATGTTGAGCGTGTCCACGCTCACCGCCGGATGCACCGCGCGTTCGATGCCGTCAAACAAAAACCCCGGCCGATCGCCGGGGTAGAACTGCGACATCCACGCTTTCAAGTCCACGTGGCGCACGGTCAACTCGGGGTCGTCGAGCGCCGGCCGCTGCGAGTCCAGCACGATGCCGGCCTTGCCACCGGGCAATTCGCCATGCGTCAGCGCGTCGAAGATGCGCTCGGCATACAGGCGCAGCAGCGGCCAGCGCGGGAATTCGCCGGGCTCCGGCATGGCACGCTGCTCCAGCGCTTCCAGAATACGCTGCTCGAAGCGCAGGAGGCCGCACCAGCGGACGGCCGCCTCGATCGGTCGGTAGTACGTCTTTGCGCCAAAGGCGTGGCTGCTCGATTTCGGCATATCGCGCTCTTCCCATCGTCGGATCGACACATGGCAAGCGCGCGCGGCCCACATGGGCGCAGCGATTGCCCAAAGAACCCGATGAAGCGCGAGCCGGTCGGCATCGTGGTGGACGTTGGGTGCGGCGATGTCGCCGAGCGTTACGCAGGGGGCAAACCTCCTTGCGGTGCCCGCTACACCTCAACCATAATGCACCTGCGAAAAATCTTGTTACCGGCGCAACGGTCTGAAAAGCCGCGCATCCAAGTTCGATCAGGAAGGGATGCCGCGCTTTACCGGAAAACCAGGGCAAAGTTTTCGTAGGAATACGGGCGGGGTAAAGCGCCAATGCGACTTCCGGCTGAGCCGGTTTGCATCCAGCAAGGGCTCATGCGTTCTGCGTCACTGCAGTGACCTCGACAGCTTGAAGGTGCCTTGCTTGATGCCGGGTGGATAGGCCCGATTCGCCATCCATGCCCGTGACGCAAAAGGTCGGCCGCCGATGCAATGCGGGTCAAGGTCCAGACCGAAAGGGAATCGTACCGTCCAAAATCCCCGCGTCACATCGGGCGTTGATCGGTGCCTTGCGGGCGTCCGACACGCTCCACGCGGTCGATGAACTGCCGCAGCGGCTCCATGATTTCGCCTTCGGGTCGCAGTAGATAGGTCGTCAGCGAAGCGGTCTCGTCGGCCAGCGGCCGCACGACGACATCGGCCTGATGGCAACCCGCCAGATGCGCCGCGCTCGAAAAGCCCACGCCGTAGCCGGCGGCCACGAGGGCCAGCATCAGGGAATGGGTCTTGACGTACTCGGCTACCGTCGGCTGCGCATCCACCGTGCGGAGCAGCCGTTCGCGCTGCCGGCTGCAACCTTCGCAGACCTGGGGATCGCACAGCACCAGCGGATAGCTCGCCACTTCCTCCAGCGGCACTTCCTTGAAAGCCAGCAGCGGATGCCTAGCGGGCAAAGCCACCACCAGCGGGTCTCGCCACACCGGCATGGCGACGATGCCGGCGTCCATTTCACCAGCCAATGCAAAACCTGCGTCATACAAGTCGTTGCGCAGTCCAGTCACCAACTGCACCAGTGGCGTTTCAAATATCCGAATGCCGACCTGTGGTGCCTCCTCGCGGCAAAGCGCAAGCAACGCCGACAAGCGGGCCTGCCCCATGTCACCAGATAGTGCGATGCGCAGCGTGTTCCGCTGGTTCGCTGCGGCGCGTGCCTTGGTCTGCGCTTGCTCGAAGGCCAGCAGTACGCGCCGGGCTTCTTCGAGGAAGACCTGTCCCGCCGGTGTGAGACGAACACTGCGTGGCAAGCGGTTGAGCAGCGGCACCCCTAAATCCGCCTCCATCTGGCGGATCGTGCGCGACAGTGGAGACTGTTCGATGTGCAGCCGTCGAGCAGCCCGGCCGAAGTGCAGTTCCTCGGCTACGGCGATGAAGCAGCGAAGATGGCGTAAGTTCATGCTTTCTCCCTACCGATGTGATCAGTCCATATCATCGTAGGGAGCCGAATAGTGCGGAGGATTCACCTCTGTATCGAGATGAGAGCCATCCTGGGGGGTGATGCTCGGATGCTTTTCGCCCATGTCAGCGCCTACGGCGAAGCTCTCGTTCGAGATCGCCCAGCTGCGACGCCTGAAGTTCGGCAAGAAGAGCGAGCAGCTCGATGCCGAACAACGCGCGCTGTTCGACGAGGCTCTGGACGCCGACCTTGCCGCGGCTGAGGCGCAGCTCCAGGAACTGCTGGGCAAGAAGAAGCCGCCGGCTACGCCTGGCGCGATGCCTAAGCGCACCGCCTTGCCGGCGGACCTGCCGCGCGTGGACTGCCACCACGAGCCCGAGAACACCCGCTGCGCGTGCGGCTGTGCGCTCAAGCGCATCAGCGAGAAGCTGGACTACACGCCGGGCGTGTTCACGGTCGAGTGCCAAATCCGCGGCAAGTGGACCTGCGCACAGGTGCCGAACGCTGACCCAGGTGCCGGTCCCGGCGGAGATCATCGCCAAGGGCATCCCCACCTCCGGGCTGCTCGCGTAGGTGCTGGTCGCAAAGGACTCCGACCATCTGCCGCTTACATGGTCGTCCCTAGGCAAGCAGGAATCAGCTGCGTGAGTGAATCGGGAGGTTTGCGTAGCTGATGGCTGGTCAGCAGCGTCTGCGCCGGCGGCTTCACCGGCACGAAGCGCATGTGCGGGCGGGTTGCCGCCTCGCAGATCGCTGCGGCATCGGCCGCACCGTTCTTGCGTCCCTTGCCGGCCATGCGGTAGGGCGTGACGAAGTGGCCTGCAATCAGCCGCGCATCCAGCCCATAGCCGCGCAGCTTGCGTGCCCAGTGATGCGCACCGCCGCAGGCCTCCAGGGCCACCAGGCAGCCGGGAGGCAGCTGCGCGCACCAGGCCGCAAACTTGTCAGCGGCCAGCGCCTTGGCAACCACCACGCGCGCATCCACCGCATGCACCTAGATAACCCGCTTGGCCAGATCCACCCCGACTCGGGCAATCTCGTTCATGGACTTCCCCTTTCGCATGGCTGCAGATTGATGACTTGGGGAGCACCATCGTGGTGGCAGCCAACATTTGTTTCCTGGCTGCTTACGATTGAGTCACATCAATCGGCCAGCAGATCGCTGTATGTTGACTCTTGACTTTCGGCATGCTAGGCGCAATATCTTGCAAAGTCTTGCAAGAATTTCCTCAGGCGAGGCCGCGTGACGACGGAACTTGTGGGGGTGGTATGACAGCGCGCCAGCAGGCGATCTTCACACTCGACGAGTTGGCTGCCTACTTGAAAGTCGGCAAGCGGACGCTTTACCGGCTCGCCTCGCACGGGGAGATTCCGGCCTTCAAGGTCGGCGGGACGTGGCGGTTTCGTCAAAGTGAAATCGATCGATGGATCAATGATCAGATCCAAGCAGGCAGAAAGAAGGAGGTGATACGCACAGATGAGCAGCCAAAGTCAGCGGAACACTCCGTGTCGTCTGGGCGCGCTGTCCGTCGCCGCAGGCAAACGGAGTGAGCGAGAGTCTTCAATTTTTCTTCTGGAGGTGTGACATGGACATTGATTTCAAGAAGTTGGCTCCCTGGAACTGGTTCAAGAAGGAGCAGGAAGAACAACAGAGCACTGCCTCGCTGCCGGTGCAGCGCAATGACCTGCCGGTGGCGGGTGGGCCCGTCAGTCCCATCCTGCAATTGCATCGCGAGATCGATCGCCTGTTCGACGACGCGTTTCGAGGCTTCGGTTTCCCGACGCTGGCCATGCCACGCTGGCCGTCGGAATGGCCGGGCCTGCTGAAACCGGCGCTGGACATCCAGGAGACCGACAAGCAGTACAAGATCGCCCTGGAAGTGCCCGGCGTCGAGGAAAAAGACATCCAGATCACGCTCGACAACGACGTGCTGCTGGTGCGCGGTGAAAAGCGTCAGGAGCAGGAAACGAAAGACGGCGGTTTCCACCGGGTGGAGCGCTCCTACGGCAGCTTTCAGCGCGCTCTGAACCTGCCGGCCGATGCCAACCAGGACACGATCAAGGCCGCTTTCAAGAACGGCGTGCTCACGATCATGATGGACAAGCGCGAGGCCAGTACGCCCAAGCAGGGGCGCTCGATCCCGATCAACGGCTGACGCGGGGCAGCGCGTTTTTCTCAAAAACCACAAAGAGATGAGGCACCGTGATCGGCGGTGCCTCGTCATATCAATCTTTACAGGAGCATCAGCATGGCCAGAAAACAATGCCAAGTCTGCGGCCAGCCCGCCACGGTGCGGGTGGAAGCCAATCTCAATGGTCGCCACAGCACCATGCTGTTGTGTGACGATCACTATCGCCAACTGGTGCGCCAGCAAAAGCGCACCGTCTCACCGCTGGAAGCCTTGTTCGGCTCGCGCAGCGGGCTGTTCGAAGACTTCCTTGGCAGCGACTTCTTCCGCATCGGTGACGACGCACCGTCCATGGCAGCCGATACCGACGAGGTCGTCGATGCCTCGTTCGGCGAACCCGCCCCGGCCGGTACGGGCACCGCGCGCCGTCGCGGCAGTGGGCTCGCCAGCCGTATCAGCGAACAGTCCGAGGCCCTATTGCAGGAGGCCGCCCGACACGCTGCAGAGTTCGGGCGCGCCGAAGTCGATACCGAACACCTGCTGCTGGCGCTATCCGACAGCGACGTGGTCAAGACCATCCTGGGGCAGTTCAAGATCAAGGTCGATGACCTCAAGCGCCAGATCGAATCCGAAGCCAAGCGCGGCGATAAGCCGTTCGAGGGCGAGATCGGCGTGTCGCCCCGGGTCAAGGACGCGCTCAGCCGTGCTTTCGTGGCCTCCAACGAACTCGGCCACTCTTATGTCGGGCCGGAGCATTTCCTGATCGGGCTCGCCGAGGAAGGCGAAGGTTTGGCGGCCAACCTGCTGCGCCGTTACGGCCTCACGCCGCAAGCGCTGCGCCAGCAGGTAAGCAAGGTGGTCGGCAAAGGGGCCGAGGATGGCCGCGCCGAGACGCCGACCAACACGCCCGAGCTGGATAAATACTCGCGCGACCTCACCAAGATGGCGCGCGAGGGCAAACTCGATCCAGTCATCGGCCGTGCGCAGGAGATCGAGACCACCATCGAGGTGCTGGCCCGGCGCAAGAAAAACAACCCGGTGTTGATCGGTGAGCCCGGCGTCGGCAAGACCGCCATTGTCGAAGGACTGGCGCAGCGGATGGTCGCCGGCGAAGTGCCCGAGACGCTGCGCGACAAGCGTCTGGTCGAACTCAACATCAACGCCATGGTGGCAGGCGCCAAGTACCGCGGCGAGTTCGAGGAGCGCGTGCAGAAGGTGCTCAAGGAAGTGACCGAGCACCAGGGCGAGCTGATTCTCTTCATCGACGAGGTGCACACCATCGTCGGTGCAGGCCAGGGTGGCGGCGAAGGCGGGCTGGACGTGGCCAACGTGTTCAAGCCGATGATGGCGCGCGGCGAACTGAACCTGATCGGCGCCACCACGCTCAACGAGTATCAGAAGTACATCGAGAAGGACGCCGCGCTGGAGCGTCGCTTCCAGCCGGTGATGGTGCCCGAGCCGACGGTAGCGCAGACCATGATGATCCTGCGCGGCTTGCGCGACACCTTCGAGGCGCACCACAAGGTCAGCATCACCGAGGATGCGATCATCGCCGCCGCCGAGTTGTCGGACCGCTACATCACCGCGCGCTTTTTGCCTGACAAGGCCATCGACCTGCTCGACCAGGCGGCCGCACGCGTGAAGCTGTCGGCCACGGCCCGCCCGGTGGCGGTGCAAGAGCTGGAGTCCGAACTGCACCAGCTGCGGCGTGAGCAGGACTATGTGGCCTCGCGCAAGCAGTACGACAAGGCCGCCGAGCTGGGCAAGCGCATCGAGGCCAAGGAGACTGAACTCAAGAAGCTCGTCGAGGAATGGGAACGCGAGCGCGCCTCGGGCAGCGCCGAAGTCAAGGCCGAGCATGTCGCGCAGATCGTCTCGCGCCTGACCGGCATTCCGGTCAACGAGCTGACGGTGGAAGAACGCGAGAAGCTGCTGCATCTGGAGCAGCGGCTGCACGAGCGCCTGGTGGGCCAGGACGAAGCGGTGCGCGCGGTGGCCGATGCCGTGCGGTTGTCGCGCGCGGGCCTGCGCGAAGGCAGCAAGCCGGTGGCGACTTTTCTGTTCCTCGGGCCGACCGGCGTGGGCAAGACCGAGCTCGCCAAGGCGCTGGCCGAGTCCATCTATGGCGATGAAGGTGCGCTGCTGCGCATCGACATGTCCGAGTACGGGGAACGCCATACCGTGGCACGCCTGGTGGGCGCGCCTCCGGGTTATGTGGGCTATGACGAGGGCGGCCAGCTCACCGAGAAGGTGCGTCGCAAGCCCTACAGCGTGTTGCTGCTGGACGAGATCGAGAAGGCTCACCCCGACGTCTACAACATCCTGCTGCAGGTGTTCGACGACGGGCGGCTCACCGACGGCAAGGGCCGGGTGGTGGATTTCACCAATACCATCATCATCGCCACCTCGAACTTGGGCTCGGACATCATCCAGCGTCGGCTGAAGGCCCGTGGCGCCGCCGGCGAGGAATACGAGAAGACCAAGTCCGAGGTGATGGACGTGCTGCGCGGACACTTCCGCCCCGAGTTCCTCAACCGCATCGACGAGATCATCGTCTTCCATGCGCTGGGCAAGGAGGAGATCCGCCATATCGTCGGCCTGCAGCTCGATCGTGTGGCCCGCAACGCCGCCAGCCAGGGCGTGACGCTGACCTTCGATCAGACCTTGATCGATCACTTCGCGGAGGAAGGCTACAAGCCCGAGTTCGGCGCGCGTGAGCTCAAGCGGCTGATCCGCAGCGAGCTGGAGACGGCACTGGCGCGCGAGATGCTGGGTGGCGGTATCGGCAAGGGCGATCACGCCAGCGCCCGCTGGGACGACAAGGCCGAACGGGTGGTCTTCGAGCGCCAGGAGCCACCCGCGAAGCCGGCCGAGCCTGAAAAGCCCGATGCCGCGAACGTGGCCGAGGCACCGCCTAGCGACGCGAGCAAGCCTGCGCGCAAGAAGAAGTCAGCGGGCGGCGAATCTTGAGCGATGGGAGGCTGTCGTGTCCGACCCCAACGGGCTGACATGGGCAGCCACCCTCGTGTCGCTGGCGGTCGCTATCCCCACAGCGGGGCACGCGGTCATCTACAAGCGTGACCCTCGATCGGCCACGCTGTGGGTACTGCTGATCGCCTTGTTGCCGCTGGGCGGTTCGCTGCTGTATGGGCTGTTCGGCATCAACCGTTACCAGCGGCGGGCGCGGCGGCTCTTCCCGGGGGCAGATCCTGCTGTTCGGCAGGACCTCTCGCCCACGATGCCCGAGGCTGTATCGCCGCCGCTTGCCGGTCTGGCCCACCTGGTGGGACGCGCCACCGGCCAGTCGCTGACCGGCGGCAACCGCATCGAGCCGCTTGTCGATGGCGAGCAGGCCTACCCGGCCATGCTCGCCGCCATCGAATCGGCGCGGTACAGCGTCGCCCTGGCCTCGTACATCTTCGACAGCCAAGGCATCGGGGCGCAGTTCGTCGATGCGCTGCGCCGGGCTCATGAGCGCGGCGTGCAAGTGCGGGTGCTGATCGATGACGTCTATGCCCGCTGGACGCCCCGCAGCGCCTACCGCGCCTTGCAACGCGCCGGCGTTCCGGCGGCGACGTTCAACCCGACATTGATTCCCGCGCGCCTGCACGCCGCGCATCTGCGCAATCACCGCAAGCTGCTGGTGATCGATGGCAAGACGGGATTCACCGGCGGCTTGAACATCTTCAGCCGGTATTGGCGGCCCGATGCGCCGGGCCAGGCCTGTCACGATTTGCACTTTCGTCTGCGCGGGCCGGTGGTTGCGCATCTGATGCAGTGCTTCACCGATGATTGGTGCGATACCACGGGCGAGCGGCTCAGCGAGGGTTTCTGGCGCGAATCGCCCGCAGTGGCTGATGAGCAAGGGACCTCTTGGGCGCGCGGCATCGAGGCCGGTCCCGATGAGGCCCTGGACAGGATGCGCTGGACCTTCATGGGCGCTTTGAGCGCGGCGAAGCATTCGGTGCGCATCTGGACACCTTACTTCGTCCCCGATCAGCCGATGATCGCGGCGCTAAGCACGGCCGCGTTGCGCGGCGTGCGTATCGACGTGCTGACGCCCGCAAACGGCGACCATCCCACGGTGCAATGGGCCGCGCGCGCCCACTACTGGCAGGTGCTGGAGCACGGTGTGCGCATCTTCGAACGGCCTGGCCCGTTCGACCACAGCAAGCTGATGCTGGTAGACGGAGCGTGGTGCTGCCTGGGTTCGGCCAATTGGGATGCGCGCAGTTTGCGCCTCAACTTCGAGTTCAATGTGGAGGTGTACGACACCGCGTTGTCTACGCGGCTGTCATCCCTTTTTGATGCCGCTCGTGATGCGTCGGGCGAGATATCGGCGAAGGCGTTGCGCGCCCGCCCGCTGGCCATCCGCTTGCGCGACGGGGTGGCCCGTCTGTTCACCCCCATTCTCTAGCGACATGACTTGCGAGGAACATTGCCCATGGAAAAGAAAGATCAATGGAACATTGGCTACTGGATCGTCGCCGGCCTGTTGCTGCTGACGCTGCAGAACTACTGGCAGGCGGCCAACACCGTCGAGCCCGTGCCCTACAGCGAATTCGAGAAGGCGCTGGCCGAGGGGCGCGTCGCCGATGTGCTGGTGGCGGACCGCACGGTGACCGGGCGCCTGAAATCGCCGGACAGCCGGGGCAAGACCACCATCGTGGCCACCCGTGTCGAACCCGACCTGGCCGAGCGGCTGTCCAAGTACGACGTGCCCTATGCGCGGGTGGTGGAAAGCACCTGGCTGCGTGATGTGCTCTCCTGGATTCTGCCGGCGGTGGCCTTCTTCGGCGTCTGGTTTTTCCTGTTCCGCCGCTTCGCCGAGAAGCAGGGCATGGGTGGCTTCCTGAGCATCGGCAAGAGCCGTGCCAAGGTATTCATGGAGAAGAACACTGGCGTGACCTTTGCCGATGTCGCTGGCGTCGATGAAGCCAAGGCGGAGTTGGTTGAGATCGTCGATTTCCTCAAGAATCCGCAGGAGTATGGACGGCTCGGGGCGCGCATTCCCAAGGGCGTGTTGCTGGTCGGCCCACCGGGCACCGGCAAGACATTGCTGGCCAAGGCTGTTGCCGGCGAGGCGGCGGTGCCCTTCTTCTCCATCTCCGGATCAGAGTTTGTCGAGATGTTCGTCGGCGTGGGTGCGGCCCGTGTGCGCGATCTGTTCGAACAGGCGCGTGCGCAGGCGCCGGCGATCATCTTCATCGATGAGCTGGATGCTTTGGGCCGCGCACGCGGTGTCGGAGGACCGATCGGTGGACACGACGAGCGTGAGCAGACGCTGAACCAGTTGCTCACCGAAATGGATGGCTTCGACAGCTCGGTCGGGCTGATCATCCTTGCAGCCACCAACCGGCCGGAGATCCTCGATCAGGCCTTGCTTCGCGCCGGTCGCTTCGACCGTCAGGTGCTGGTGGACCGTCCCGACAAGAAAGGTCGCCTGGATATCCTGAAGGTCCATGTCAAGAAGATCACCCTGGCCCACGGTGTAGATCTGGAACAGGTGGCGGCGCTGACCACCGGCTTTTCCGGCGCTGATCTGGCCAATCTCGTGAACGAAGCAGCGCTGAACGCGACGCGGCGCAAGGCGCAGGCTGTGGAACTGCAAGACTTCACCGCCGCCATCGAGCGCATCGTGGCCGGCCTGGAAAGGAAGAACCGTGTGCTCAATCCGAAGGAGCGGGAAACCGTGGCCTATCACGAGATGGGGCATGCGCTGGTGGCGCTGGCGCTGCCCGGCACCGATCCGGTACACAAGATTTCAATCGTTCCGCGTGGCATCGGTGCACTCGGCTACACCCTGCAGCGGCCCACCGAAGACCGATTTCTGATGACACGTGCCGACCTGGAGCACAAGATCGCCGTGCTCCTGGGAGGGCGCGCGGCTGAGAAGCTCGTGTTTGGCGAGCTGTCCACAGGGGCTTCAGACGATCTCGCGCGGGCCACCGACATCGCCCGCGACATGATTACGCGCTTCGGCATGGATGAAGGCTTGGGGTACGTCGCTTTTGAGGCACAGAGGCCGCGTTTTCTTGATGCGTCTGAACTGGTACAGGGTGGCTGCCGGGTAGCCGAATCGACTCAGACACGCATCGACCAAGCCATCCGTGACATCGTGATGGGTGTGTTTGATCGTGCATACCGAATTCTCGAAATTAATCGAGAAGTGCTGGAGCGGTGCGCGCGCGAACTGCTCGCACGGGAAACGCTGGATGAACACAGCATCCGGCAACTGACGCAAGGGCTACAGCTCGAATCTCCATGTCACAGCGGCCCAACTGCCGGAGCCATTACTTCCTCTGTGTCCCAAGGAGCCACCTCATGAGTGGCAGCATTCATATCGTCTGCCCACGCTGCCAATCCATCAATCGCGTGCCAGCCAACAAGTTGGCGGAGAAGCCCAATTGCGGGCGGTGCCAGCACCCGCTTTTCACCGGAGAACCCATCGAGCTGACCACAGCGACGGTAGAGGACATCACCGATCTCAAGAGGATCGAGCAGGCGCTGAACTCTATGCGCCTACAGCGAGAAGAGTTGGCCAGCCACGTTCCCGGTATGCTTTACCAATACCGTCTTCGTCCGGACGGCAGCTCGCACTTCCCTTATGCCAGCGCGAGGATACAGGAAATATACGGGGTTGCACCGGAGGATGTTGTTGAAGATGCCACTCCTGCGTTCGCTGCGCTCCATCCTGAAGACCGCGACCGTGTGCATGAAACCATACAGGCGTCGGGGCAGTCACTCGCGCTTTGGCATGACGAGTACCGAGTGCAGTTTCCAGACGGTCGGGTGATCTGGGTCGAAGGCGAGGCGTCGCCTGAAGCCATGCCTGATGGGAGCATCCTCTGGCACGGCTATATCCATGATGTCACCTCACGCAGAAGATCCGCGGAAGAGCTTCGCCTTGCGGCTAAAGTTTTTGAGCACGCAGGAGAGGGCATCCTCGTTACGGACGCTCAAGGCCACATTGTCAACGTCAATCGGGCGTTTTCCGTGATCACTGGTTATGCGCGGGAGGAAGTAATGGGTCAGACACCTCGTCTGCTCGAGTCCGATCGCTATGACGATGAGTTCTATCAGACCGTTTGGCAGGCTCTGTGTGAGCACGACTATTGGCACGGAGAGCTCTGGTGCCGACGCAAGAACGGCAGTCAGTTTGCCGCGCTGCTGACGATCAGTGCAGTCCCGGATATGCGGGGCAATATCGAGCATTACGCAGCCATGTTTTCCGACATCACAGCGCTGAAGGAGAACCAGCAACAGCTTGAACGCGTTGCTCATTACGACCTGCTCACCGGCTTGCCCAATCGACTATTGCTTCGAGACCGCCTTAAGCAGGCCATTCGTCAGACACGTCGGCGTGGCATGCACCTCGCGGTTGTCTTCATCGATCTGGATGGATTCAAGAAGGTCAACGACCAGCACGGCCACGGAGTCGGCGACAAATTGCTTTCCGTCCTGTCCAGGCGTATGACGCAGGTGTTGCGCGAAGACGATACCTTGGCCCGTCTTGGTGGTGATGAGTTTGTCGCTGTTCTGATCGACCTGCCGGATATTTCCCTCAGCGTACCGATTCTTGATCGCCTGATCGAGGTAGCTGCGCAGCCCGTACCGATTGGTGACGCATTGTGCGAAGTGAGCGCGAGTATCGGGGTGAGCTACTACCCGCAAGCCGAAGATATCGACGCCGACCAGCTACTGCGGCAGGCTGACCAGGCCATGTATTTTGCCAAGCAAGCTGGCAAGAATCGATATCACGTTTTCGATACGGAGAAGGATCGTACGCTGCGCCTCCGGCACGAAGGATTGGGGCTCTATGCCGTTTCCAGTGGAAATTGACTTCTCAACAGACATGACGGTAGCGCCCGTAGTCGCGGGCGACGGCCGGCACCAGGGGGTTCTGCGGCAGATGCTTGAGCTTGGACATGCGCAGGTAGGCCATGGCGATGAAGTTCTCGATGTTGCGGAAGCCTCGGGCGGCGGTCTTCGTCTGTTGAAGCAGGCCGTTCATCGCTTCGACGTAGGCGTTGCTGCGTCCGTCGAGCATGCCGCGCACGACGCCACCGAGGTGTTCTTTCAGCGTGAGGGCCAGCCGTTTGAAGGGCTCCAGGCGGCTGCGGCGCGCCCAGCTCAGCCATTTGCTCATGGCCCCTTGCGCGATCTCCTCGCTATTGCTCGCCGCTGCATCGCGATAGACCAGACGCAGCGCCTGCTTCAGGCGCCAGGCACGCGCGCTCTTCAGGTTCGAGCGTTGCAGCCAGTGCATCGCCTCGAACTGGGCGCGGGTCCAGCTCACCGGGTTCTTGCGCATGCCCCACAGCAGCTGACGCAGCGTCTTCTTGCTCTGCGCGCCGACCGCTTCGCGAACCGCTACCGCCGAGCTGCGCATTTCTTCGCGACGCACCTCGTCCATCGCTGCGTTGGCCAGCGCCACGACATGAAAGCGGTCGTAGCTGATCTGGGCATTGGGCAGCGACTTGCCGATCCCCTTGGCGTAGGCCGCGCTCATGTCGATGCAGGCATGCTTGATGGCCAGCGGGTTGCCGCCGTGTGCGCGCATGTCCTGGGCAAAGTCCTGCAACGTGGCGTGATCGCGGCCCGGGGTGGCAAACAGCAGACGCTTGGCTTCAAGGTCATGCACGACGGTGATGTACTCATGCCCGCGCTTGACGCTGGTCTCGTCGATCCCGACGTAGCGCACGCCCGACATATCGTCCCTGGCACGGGCGACCTCGACGTAATGGCGCACCCGACGCCACAGGCGCTTGGGCGCAATCCGCAACTGGTTGGCGGCCTGGCGCACCGGCATCTCCCGGCACAGCGACAGGCTAAGTGCCTCGAACAGCAAGGTAAAACCACTCCCCTCACGCGCCCACGGCACCGGCAGCTGCGTGGTCTTGCCGCAGCCGTCGCACTGCACGCGCGGGATCTCGGCATGCAGCCACGCTTCGAACTGAAAGAAATCCAAGTGACGCCAACTGCGCCGCACGCGGTCGTGGATCAGCTGGTGCTCGGCTCCACAGGCCGGACACGCGGCCCGACGGCCGGTGTGCTCGACCTCGAAGTCGATCCGCCGCTTGCCCGTGTTGAGCTCAACCTTGGCGACATGCCACGGCGGCTGCAGGCCAAGTGCGGTGGTGAAGAGGGCTTCGATCTGGTTGTTCATCGCGCGCAAGGTCGGCGTCAGCTTCGGGCGGTTCTACCACCTACCGTCATGTCTGTTGAGAAGTCAATTTCCACTGGAAACGGCATAGAGCCAGGATTGGACAGCATAGAGAATGCACTTGCCAATGGGCAGTTCCTGCTTTATTTCCAACCTAAGGTCAACATGCGTACGGGTGAGGTGCTGGGCGCCGAAGCCTTGATCCGCTGGCAACATCCGGCGCGTGGCTTGTTATCTCCTGCCTCCTTCCTACCCCTCATAGAGAATCATCCGCTCGGGATTGCTGTGGGGAAATGGACCATCGAGGCTGCGCTGACCCAGATCGAAATTTGGCGCAAGGCCGGCCTAAATGTCCCGATCAGCGTGAATATCGATGCCGAGCACTTGCTGCAACCGGATTTCATCATGCATCTACGGGGTATGTTGTCACGACATCCCGGCGCCCAACCGCAAGACCTTGAACTGGAAATCCTCGAAACCAGCGCCGTGGAGGACTTCGTTCAAGTGTCTCAGTCGATGGCGCTGTGCGAAAGGATGGGATTGCGTTTTGCCCTCGACGATTTCGGCAGCGGCTATTCATCGCTTACCTATCTGAAGCGCCTGCCCGCGTACCTGCTCAAGATCGACCAAGGTTTCATACGCGACATGCTCGAGGACCCGGACGATATCGCCATCCTGGATGCGCTACTGGCACTGGCAAGGTCGTTTGGCAGGAACTGCATCGCGGAGGGAGTCGAATCCATCAAGCATGGAGAAATTCTGCTGCGTCTGGGATGCGAGTGGGGCCAGGGTTATGCCATCGGGCATCCGATGCCGGTGCATGAATTCGAGCAATGGCTACACACCTGGCAGCAATGCTCTCAACTTAACGCTCCCTTATAGGACATATGCAAATGTGGCTTGCT
>NZ_DAOMPS010000045.1:0-34713 GCF_035444905.1 Thauera sp. | reverse complement strand
CCGTGTGCGACTTCATCGTCATCGATCGCAGCGGGCCGGGGCACAACTGCGACGAGATCCCGCTCGACCGCCCGGGCGTCATCGACGCGCGAGCGCAGCAGGCTGCAGACTGAATCCGCTTCTCCCATTCACCTGCGCGCGGGGGATGCCCGCTCCCCCCAATGTTCGCTGCATTGCAACAATACACGGAAGCTGATGGGCCCTATCCGCACCAGCCTGCCCCCGCTGCGGCCTTGACCCCTAGACTCTCACGCTCAGGCATCGCCGCAGCCATGCGCTCAGCACGCGCCCGATGCCCGACACCTCCCCATCCCTGGATTCCACACACCCTGCCCCCATGCTCCTCGGTCTATCGCTGTTCTACGTCGGTGCCGTCCTGATCCTGAACGGTCTGTGGATGCTCGGCCGCATCGGCGATCGCGAGATCTCGGTCATCAATGTCTTCACCGGCGGCCTGACCCTGCTGGTGGCGCTCAAGCTCGCCTTCGGCGAGGGCGCCGACGGCGCATCGATCAAGGCCGCAGCATTGTCGCTGCTGTTCTCCTTCACCTACCTGTGGGTCGCCTTCAACCGCTTCACCGGGGCGGACGGACGCGGGCTGGGCTGGTTCAGCCTGTTCGTGGCGATCACGGCCGTCCCGGTGGCAATCGATACTCTGAGTATCGCCTCGAGCACCTGGGACTGGTGGCTCGGGCTATCGTGGGCGGCCTGGTCCGTGCTGTGGCTGCTGTTCTTCCTGATGCTCGCGCTGCACAAGCCGATCACCCGCCTCACTGCCGGCGTCGCCATCGGCCAGGGCATCTTCACCGGCTGGCTGCCGGGCTACCTGCTGCTTTCCGGCGCCTTGCGCTAGGACGCCGGCCCCAACGCGGGCCGCCCGCCCCCCTCCTGTCTCCTCGAAGCAGAACGGCCACGTCCCTCACGGGGCGTGGCCGTTCTGCCTTGCGCCGCCGCAGCCTTGCCATCGCCCCGTCGCTCGCGCTCGCGCTCGCGCTCATCCATCGACATATAAGTTTTTGTATTCGGCTTATTAGCGAAGCCACGCTGCGCGCCGCCTTGCACTGCCTAGACTTGGCCCAGGTCAGTGATGATCGCCGCCCGAACGACAGGCCAGGCCGACGCTGTGGGGCGGAACGAAAACCATACAAGCAAGGAGACAAACATGTCCGACACCACCCGGGACGCCACCGCACAAGGCGTCCATCCCGTCGATGAGCGGCTGCCCAATGGCCGGCTATTCACCCTCGGCCTGCAGCATGTGCTGGTGATGTATGCCGGCGCCGTCGCCGTACCGCTGATCATCGGCCGCGCCCTGAACCTGAGCCCGGAGCAGGTGGCCCTGCTGATTTCCGCCGACCTGTTCTGCTGCGGCCTGGTCACCCTGATCCAGTCGCTCGGTTTCGGTCGCCACTTCGGCATCAAGCTGCCGGTGATGATGGGTGTCACCTTCGCCGCGGTCGGCCCGATGGTGGCGATGGCCAATGTCCAGGGCGGCCCCGAGGGGGCACGCGCGATCTTCGGCGCCATCATCGGTGCCGGCCTGATCTCGATCTTCATCGCGCCGCTGATGAGCCGGCTGTTGCGCTTCTTCCCGCCGGTGGTGACCGGCACCATCATCGCCATCATCGGCATCAGCCTGATGCGGGTGGGCATCGGCTGGGCAATGGGCGGGCCGGCCCACCTTGCCCAGAGCGTCGATGTGCCGGCCCTGGTGCAGATGGTCGATGGCGCGCGCGTCCAGGCGGAAGCCGCCGGCACGGCGCTGACCAAGCTGCCCGGCGCGATTCCGATGGTCGACAATGCCGCCTACGGCGCGCTCGACAACATGGCGGTGGCCGCCTTCGTGCTCGTCGCCATCCTGCTGCTGGTGCGCTACGGCAAGGGTTTCGTGGCCAACATCGCGGTGCTGCTCGGCATCGTGCTGGGCTGCGTGGTGGCTGCCGGCATGGGCAAGATGCATTTCGACCAGGTGGCAAAGGCGAACTGGTTCGATGTCGTCACCCCCTTCGCCTTCGGCATGCCGACCTTCGACATCGTCATGATCCTGACCATGACGCTGGTGATGGTGGTGGTGATGATCGAATCCACTGGCATGTTCCTCGCGCTGTCGGACATCACCGGCAAGCGCATCAGCCAGAAGGAGCTCGCCGCCGGCCTGCGCACCGACGGCCTGGGCACGGTGATCGGCGGTGTGTTCAACACCTTCCCCTACACCAGTTTCTCGCAGAATGTCGGCCTGGTGGGGGTGACCGGGGTCAAGAGTCGCTGGGTGTGCGTGGCTGCCGGCGTGATCATGATCGTGCTCGGCCTATTGCCGAAGATGGCCGCGCTGGTCGAGTCGGTGCCGACCTTCGTGCTCGGCGGCGCCGGCCTGGTGATGTTCGGCATGGTCGCGGCCACTGGCATCCGTATCCTCGCCAACGTCGACTTCAAGACCAACCGCAACAACCTGTACATCGTCGCCATCTCGATCGGCGTCGGCATGATCCCGCTGGTCGCGCCGCGCTGGACGCAGCACATGGCCCACGGCCTGCATCCGCTGCTCGAGTCCGGCATCCTGCTGACGGCGATCTCTGCGGTTGCGCTGAACCTGTACTTCAACGGCGGTCGCAAGGAAGACGAGGCCGCGAGCGTCGCCGCCGCCAAGCTTGCCGAAGCGCACTGATCGCCCCACCCGGCCCGCCGCCTGCGGGCCCTGCGGCGCACATCGAGTCGGCGCGGCCTTCGGGTCGCGCCGATTTGTCGTCCCGGCGATCGACCCTAGCCGCCAGCTGCCGCACTCGTGCCGCCGTCCGCCCTTGCGCCGCCTCCACGCTCCGCGCCGCCCTCGCCGCACACGAGGCCTTCCCAATACCCGGGCGCGTTGTAGATTCCCTTCAGATAGTCGATGAAACGCCGCACCTTGGCCGGCAGGTGGCGCTGCTGCGGATACACCGCCTGGATGTCGTAGCTCGGGACGGCGAACTCGTCGAGCACCGTGACCAGCTCGCCGCGCTTGAGCTCGGCCTGGATCTCCCAGGTCGAGCGCCAGCCCACGCCCAGGCCCTGCTTGACCCAGCCGAACAGCAGCTCGCCGTCGTTGCAGGCGAGGTCGCCGTCGGCGCGCACCGCAAACAGGCGCCCGTCGCGCTGGAAAGTCCAGCCGCGCTGCTGGCCGCCGGCGAGGTTGAAGGCGAGGCAGTTGTGGCGCGCGAGATCCTCGGGCTGGCGCGGGATGCCATGGCGGTCGAAGTAGTCCGGCGTGCCGCACACCACCCGCCGGTTGGGAAACAGCCGCACCGCGACGTAGTTGGGGTCGGTGACCTCGCCGATGCGGATCGCCATGTCATAACCCTCGCGCACCAGGTCGACCACGCTGTCGGTGAAGTTGAAGGACATCCTGAGCTCGGGATGCCGCGCCTTGAAGGCCGGTGCGTGCGGCGCCACATGGCGGCGGCCGAAGGCGGCCGGTGCCGACACCACGAGGTGACCGCGCACCACGTTGCGCCCGGCACTGACGCCACGCTCGATCTCGTCGAACTCGCGCAGCAACTGACGGCACTGCTCGAGGAACTGTTCGCCGAGCTCGGTGAGCGTCAGCCCACGCGTGGAACGGTGCATCAGCTTGACGCCGAGGCGTCTCTCCAGCCCGTCGAGGCGACGCCCCATCACCACCGGCGTGACGCCCTCGACGAGCGCGGCGGCGGCGAAGCTGCCCTTCTCGGCGACCAGCGCAAAGCTGCGTATCTCGGTATGGCGATCCATGGCATTCAATACCCAGAGTATCGACAGAAGCGATTTATACACCCATTCACGACGCCTCGCCCGCCCTCTATCCTGCAGCCATCGATTTCAACAACATCCCCTACGAGGAGACAGCAAATGGCCCGCATGAGAGCAGTCGACGCCGCCGCCGCGGTGATGCGCAAGGAAGGCGTGAGCACCGTGTTCGGTGTGCCCGGCGCCGCGATCAACCCGCTTTACTCGGCGATGAAGAAGAACGGCGGCTTCAAGCACATCCTCGGCCGCCACGTCGAGGGCGCCTCGCACATGGCCGAGGGCTATACCCGCGCCAAGGCCGGCAACATCGGCGTGTGCATCGGCACCTCCGGCCCCGCCGGCACCGACATGATCACCGGCCTGTACTCGGCCGCCGCCGACTCCATCCCCATCCTGTGCATCACCGGCCAGGCTCCGCGCGCCCGCCTGTACAAGGAGGACTTCCAGGCGGTCGACATCGAATCCATCGCCAAGCCGGTGACCAAGTGGGCGGTGACCGTGCGCGAGCCGGCCCTGGTGCCGCGCGTGTTCCAGCAGGCCTTCAGCATCATGCGCTCGGGCCGTCCCGGCCCGGTGCTGATCGATCTGCCTTTCGACGTGCAGATGGCCGAGATCGAGTTCGACATCGACACCTATGAACCGCTGCCCGCCTACAAGCCGGCCGCGACCCGCGCCCAGGCCGAGAAGGCGATGGACATGTTGAACGCCGCCGAGCGCCCGCTGATCGTCGCCGGCGGCGGCGTGCATAACGCCGACGCCGCCGCCCGCCTGCAGGAATTCGCCGAGCTCACCGGCGTGCCGGTGATCCCGACCCTGATGGGCTGGGGCAGCATCCCCGACGACCACCCGCTGATGGCCGGCATGGTCGGCCTGCAGACTTCGCACCGCTATGGCAACGCGACCATGCTGGCGTCGGACTTCGTGTTCGGCATCGGCAACCGCTGGGCCAACCGCCACACCGGCTCCGTCGAGGTCTATACCGAAGGGCGCAAGTTCGTGCATGTGGACATCGAGCCGACCCAGATCGGCCGCGTGTTCGGCCCCGACTACGGCATCGTGTCCGACGCCGGCGCCGCGCTCGACCGCCTGCTCGAGGTGGCACGCGAGATGAAGGCCGCCGGCACGCTGCGCGAGCGCAGCGCCTGGGTCGCCGAGTGCCAGCAGCGCAAGCGCACGCTGCAGCGCAAGACGCACTTCGACAACGTGCCGATGAAGCCGCAGCGCGTTTATGAGGAGATGAACCTCGCCTTCGGCAAGGACACCTGCTACGTCAGCACGATCGGCCTGTCGCAGATCGCCGCTGCCCAGTTCCTGCATGTGTACAAGCCGCGCCACTGGATCAACTGCGGCCAGGCCGGCCCGCTCGGCTGGACCATCCCGGCGGCATTGGGCGTGTGCGCAGCCGACCCGGAGCGCCGCGTGGTGGCGATCTCGGGCGACTACGACTTCCAGTTCATGATCGAGGAGCTGGCGGTGGGCGCGCAGTTCAAGCTGCCTTACCTGCACGTGCTGGTGAATAACGCCTACCTCGGCCTGATCCGCCAGTCGCAGCGTGGCTTCGACATGGATTACTGTGTGCAGCTCGCGTTCGAGAACATCAACGCACCCGAGACCGAGGGCTATGGCGTCGATCACGTTGCCGTGGTCGAGGGTCTGGGCTGCAAGGCGATCCGCGTGCGCAAGGCCGAAGACATCCAGCCCGCCTTTGCCCAGGCGCAGCAGTGGATGGAAGAATTCCGCGTGCCGGTGGTGGTCGAGATCATCCTCGAGCGCGTGACCAACATCTCGATGGGCACCGAGATCAACGCCATCAACGAGTTCGAGGAGCTCGCCGAACGCGGTGCGGACGCCCCGACCGCGATCTCGATGCTCGACTGAGTGCATCGCTGCGGGAGTCGGTCCTGGCCGCTCCCGCCCTGCCCGCCCGCAACTGCAAACCGGAGAAACGGACATGCCGAAGTTCAACGCCAACCTCACCATGCTGTTCAACGAAGTGCCCTTCCTCGACCGCTTCCAGGCGGCCGCCGAAGCCGGCTTCAAGGGCGTGGAATTCCTCTTCCCCTACGCATTCGACAAGGGCGAGATCGCCGAGCGCCTCGACAGGCACGGCCTCGTCCAGGTGCTGCACAACCTGCCGGCGGGCAACTGGGAAGGGGGCGAGCGTGGCATCGCCTGCCATCCGGACCGGGTCGGCGAGTTCCAGGACGGTGTCGGCCGCGCCATCGACTACGCCACCGCGCTCGGCTGCAAGCAGGTGAACTGCCTCGCCGGCATCGCGCCGGCCGACGTGGCTGCGGACAAGGTGCACGAAACCTTGGTCGCCAACCTGCGCTTTGCCGCCGCCAAGCTCGAGGCAGCGGGCATCCGCCTGCTGGTGGAGCCGATCAACACCTTCGACATCCCGGGCTTCTACCTCAACCGCACCGCGCAGGCGATCGCACTGATCGACGAGGTCGGATCAAGCAACCTGTACCTGCAGCACGACATCTATCACATGCAGCGCATGGAGGGCGAGCTCGCCAACACCATCGCCCGCCATCTGCCGAAGATCGCCCACATGCAGATCGCCGACAACCCGGGCCGCAACGAGCCGGGCACGGGCGAGATCAACTACGCCTGGCTGTTCCGCTTCATCGACGGGCTCGGCTACGACGGCTGGATCGGCTGCGAATACAAGCCCGCCGCCGGCACCCGCGAGGGCCTGGGCTGGCGCCAGGCGCTGGCCGGCTGAACACCCACGCAATCATCGACATCAGGAGACAAGGACATGGCTAACATCGGATTCATCGGACTCGGCATCATGGGCGCGCCCATGGCGGGCCACCTGCTCAAGGGCGGCCACACCGTCCACACATTCACCCACGGTGACACCCCGGCGGCGCTGCTCGAGGCCGGCGCCAAGGTCTGCACCAACGGCGCCGAGGTCGCGCGCCAGGCCGACATCATCATCACCATGGTGCCGGACACGCCGCACGTCGAGGACGCGCTGTTCAACCCCGAAGGCGTCGCCGCCGGCCTGTCGAAGGGCAAGATCGTGGTGGACATGAGCTCGATCTCGCCGGTCGCCACCAAGGAGTTCGCCAGGCGGATCAATGCGCTCGGCTGCGAATACCTCGACGCGCCGGTCTCCGGCGGCGAGGTCGGCGCCAAGGCAGCGAGCCTGACCATCATGGTCGGCGGCAGCGAGGCCTCCTTCGACAAGGTCAAGCCGCTGTTCGAGCTGATGGGCAAGAACATCACGCTGGTGGGCGGCAATGGCGACGGCCAGATCACCAAGGTCGCCAACCAGATCATCGTCGCGCTCAACATCGAGGCGGTCGGCGAGGCCCTGTTGCTGGCGGCCAAGGCCGGTGCCGACCCCGCCAAGGTGCGCCAGGCGCTGATGGGCGGCTTCGCCAACTCGCGCATCCTCGAGGTCCATGGCGAGCGCATGGTCAAGCGCACCTTCGACCCGGGCTTCCGCATCGAGCTGCACCAGAAGGATCTCAACCTCGCGCTCACCACCGCGCGCCAGCTCGGCGTGTCGCTGCCCAACACCGCCACCGCGCAGGAGCTGTTCAACGCCTGCGCGGCGCACGGCGGTGCCAAGTGGGACCACTCGGCGATGGTGCGCGCGCTGGAGAAGATGGCGAATTTCGAAATCGGACAATAACGGCCGGCGTATCCCGGCCGTCCGAATCGCGGTCGATAATCACGAGGCGTCGGCATCGACCGGCGCCCCGGGCGGCGGGTACTCCCCGACCCGTCGCCCACCTCACCAAAGGAGATCCCCGATGCGCCACCTCGCCATCGACGTCGGCACGACGCGTTTCGTCGCGCGTCTGGAAGAAGCCGCTGCGCCGAAGACCTGCGCCGCCTTCCTGAAACTGCTGCCCTTTTCCAATCAGGTCATCCATTCGCGCTGGAGCGGCGAGGCGGTGTGGGTTCCGCTCGGCGACTTCGACACCGGCGTCGGCTTCGAGAACCACACCAGCCACCCGTCGCGCGGCGACATCCTGCTCTACCCCGGCGGCTTCTCGGAGACCGAGATCCTGTTCGCCTATGGCAGCAGCTGCTTCGCGAGCAAGATGGGCCAGCTCGCCGGCAACCACTTCCTGACCGTGGTCGAAGGTGCCGATCAACTCTACGAGATGGGGCGGACGGTTTTGTGGAAGGGTGCGCAATGGATCCGCTTCACCGATCTGGGCGAGCGCTGAGGCGCTGCCGACACAACGAAAAGGAAGAGACACGCAATGAAAAGCACCCACGCCTTGACGCTTGCCGACGTCAAGAAGATCGCTGCCGCGGCCGAGGCCGAGGCCCGCGCCCATGGCTGGGCCGTCAGCATCGCCATCTGCGACGCCGGCGGCCATGCCCTGTGGCTGCAGCGCATGGACGGCGCGCCGCTGATGAGTGCCGCCGTCGCCCCCGAGAAGGCCCGCACCTCGGTGCTCAGCGGCAAGCCGAGCAAGGCCTTCGAGGACATGGTCAACAACGGCCGCTTTGCCGCGCTGGCCATGCCGGTGGTGCCGCTCGAGGGCGGCGAACCGATCGTCGTTGAAGGCTCGATCATCGGCGCAGTGGGCGTCTCCGGGGTCAAGGCGGGCGAGGACGCGCAGGTCGCCCGCGCCGGTGTCACCGCCCTCGAGCTGTCCCACACACTGGAGCACGCGGCATGAAACGCGAACGCAGCGCCCGCATCCTCGCCACCCTGGGCCCGGCCAGCTCCACCCGTGAGCGTATCCGCGAGCTGGCCGCGGCCGGCGCCGATGTGTTCCGCCTCAACTTCAGCCACGGCAGCCATGCCGACCATGCCGAACGTCTCGCCCTGATCCGCGAGGTCGAGCAGGAGATCGGCCGCCCGATCGGCGTGCTGATGGACCTGCAAGGTCCGAAGCTGCGTGTCGGACGCTTCGCCGAAGGCAAGGTCACCCTCAGCCCCGGGGCGCGCTTGCGGCTCGACCTCGACCCCGCCGCCGGCGACGCCCGCCGGGTCAACCTGCCCCACCCCGAGATCTTCGCCGCGCTCGAGGCCGGCACCGAACTGCTGCTCGACGATGGCAAGCTGCGCCTGCGCGTCGATGCCTTCGGCCCCGACTTTGCCGATACCACGGTCGTCGTGGGCGGCGTGCTGTCGGACCGCAAGGGGGTCAACGTGCCCGGTGTGGTGCTGCCGATCTCGCCACTCACCGCCAAGGACAGGGCCGATCTCGACTTCGGCCTGTCGCTCGGGGTGGACTGGGTGGCGCTGTCCTTCGTGCAGCGCCCCGAGGACCTGCGCGAGGCACGCGAGATCATCGGCGACCGCGCGTGGGTCATGGCAAAGCTGGAAAAGCCCGCCGCCATCGACCAGCTCGAGCCCATCGTGGCCCTTGCCGACGGCATCATGGTGGCGCGCGGCGACCTTGGCGTCGAACTGCCGCCGCAGCAGGTGCCGGTGCTGCAGCGGCGCATCGTGCGCGCGGCACGGGCCGCCGGCAAGCCGGTGGTGGTGGCGACGCAGATGCTGGAGTCGATGATCAGCGCGCCGGTGCCCACGCGCGCGGAGGCCTCGGACGTCGCCACCGCGATCTACGACGGCGCCGACGCGGTCATGCTGTCGGCCGAGTCGGCATCCGGCCAGTACCCGGTGGAGGCGGTCAGCATCATGCACCGCATCATCTGCGAAGTGGAGCAGGATCCGGCCTGGCGTACCGGCCTGGAGGCGAGCCACACCCCCGCCGAGGCCAACACGCCCGACGCCATCTGCTGCGCGCTGCGCCGTGTGGCCGGCCTGCTCGAGCCGGCCGCCACGGTCGCGTACACGACGACCGGCTTCAGCAGCCTGCGCGCCAGCCGCGAGCGGCCGGCAACGCCGATCCTGGCGCTGACCCCGCATCTGGGCACGGCCCGCCGTCTGGCCCTGGTGTGGGGCGTGCACCCCGTGCCCTTCGAGGAGGTGCATGACGTCGCCGAGATGGTGGACCATGCCGCCAGTGCCGCGGTGGCACACGACTTCGCCCGCCCGGGAGACGTCGTGGTCGTGATCGCCGGCCTGCCCTTCGGCAAGAGCGGCAGCACCAACCTGCTGCACGTGGCGCGCATCCCGCGCTGAGCGTACAAGGGACGAAAAAAAACCGCGGAATCCCGCGGTTTTTTTGTGCTGTGCGCGCTTACTTCTTGCCGGCAGCCAGACCGTTCACGATTTCCTGCTTGGCTTCCTCGACCGTGCCCCAGCCCAGAATCTTGACCCACTTGCCGGGCTCGAGGTCCTTGTAGTGCTCGAAGAAATGCACCGTCTGCTTCATCAGCAGCTCGGGCAGGTCGTCGGTGGTCTGGACCTTGTCGTACAGCGGCGTCAGCTTGGACACCGGCACGGCGACGACCTTGGCATCCACGCCGCCGTCGTCTTCCATCTTCAGCACGCCCACCGGACGGCAGCGGATGACGACGCCCGGAGCCAGCGGGAAGGGGGTCACGACCAGCACGTCCACCGGGTCGCCATCACCGGCGATGGTGTGCGGCACATAGCCGTAGTTGAGCGGGTAACGCATCGAGGTGCCCATGAAGCGGTCGACAAAGACGGCGCCGCTGTCCTTGTCCACCTCGAACTTGATCGGATCGCCCTGCGCGGAGATCTCGATGATGACATTGATGTCGTTCGGCACGTCCTTGCCGGCGCTGACCAGATCAAAACCCATGATTCCCTCCCGTGGAAAAATTGTGCGCGGATTATAGGGGGAAACCGCGATGTCTTGCACGGCGTCGCTGCCCGTGTCGCATGGCCCCAATCAGGCTGGAGCGTCGAAGCCGGCGTCCTCGACCGCGGCGCGCAGCGCCTCGACCGAGACCTGGGCCGGGTCGTAGCGCACCGCGGCCGAAGCCCCCTCGAGCGAGACCTGCACCTGCTCGACGCCTGGCAGCGCCTGCAGCACGCCGGTCACGTTCTTCACGCAGCCTCCGCAGCTCATGCCCAGGACCTTGATCGTCACTTCGTTCATGCCTTACTCCTCGTCATCTCAGGTCACGCACACCACGCCGCTCCACAGGTCGCCGCCGAGGCTGGGCGCATGGTAGAGCCCGAACAGGCCGAAGCCGAGCACGAGCAGGCCCGATGCCAGACGCACCTTGCGATTGCGGGTGAAGTCACGGAAACGCTTGAACAGCATGCCGGCCAGCAGCAGGTTGGGCAGCGTGCCCAGGCCGAAGGCCAGCATCAGGCCGGCACCGCGCGCCCCGGAGCCGGTCACCAGCGCGGTGGCGAGAATCGAATACGTCAGGCCGCAGGGGATGAAGCCCCACAGCAGCCCCAGCGGCAGTGCCTGCTTGACCGAGCGCGCCGGCAGGAAACGGCGGGTGGCGGGCTGGATGCGCCGCCACAGCAGGTGGCCGAGGCGCTCGACCGGGGCCAGCAGGCGGGTGAAACCGGTGAGGTAGAGACCGAGCGCCACCAGCATCAGGTTGGCGAGCACGTACAGCGTCATCTGCACCGGCAGCATGCCGTCGTACAGCATGCCGACCGAGCCAAGCGCACCGACCAGGCCGCCGAGTGCAGTGTAGGTGCTGACGCGCCCGAGGTTGTAGGCCAGGTGCAGCGGCCATTGCGGCTTGCTGCCCGGCGTCTGCACCTGCATCGTGAGCGCACCGACGATGCCGCCGCACATCGACACGCAGTGCGTGCCGCCGAGCAGTCCGATCAGGAAGACGGCAAGGTAACCGGTTTCAGGCATGACGGCTCCGGCGCATGGCCGACAAGGACGAAACCGTCATTTTACGCTGCACTGCAGGAAGGGTAGGCGGCAAATGCAGTTTGGCGGCAAGTGCGCTCAGATCACCCGCGAGTAGCGTGCGCGCTCGCGATCGGCACGCAGGTAGCGGTCGAACACCATCGCAATGCCGCGCACCAACAGGCGCCCGGCGGGCTCGACGCTGATCCAGTCGCCGTCGATCTTGAGCAGGCCGGCCTTCTCCATCTCGGCCAGGTCGGCGAGCTCGTCGGCGAAGTAGTCGCGGAAATTGATCAGGTGGGCAATCTCGATCGACTGCATCGACAGCTCGAAATGGCACATCAGCGCCTGGATGATGGCGCGCCGCAGCAGGTCGTCGGCGGTGAGTTCGATGCCGCGCAGCACCGGCAGCTCGTCGCGGTCGAGCGCATCGTAGTACTCGTCGAGCGTCTTCACGTTCTGCGCATACACCGGCCCGATCTTGCCGATCGCCGACACGCCGAAGGCGAGCAGGTCGCATTCGGCCTGGGTCGAGTAGCCCTGGAAGTTGCGGTGCAGCCGGCCCTGGCGCTGGGCGACGGTGAGCTCATCGTCCGGCTTGGCGAAGTGGTCCATGCCGATGTAGACGTAGCCGGCCCCGGTCAGGCGGCGGATGCCGAGCTGCAGCAACTGCAGCTTGGTGTCGGCGCTGGGCATGTCGCCGGTCTGGATACGCCGCTGCGGCTTGAACAGCCCCGGCAGGTGGGCGTAGCTGTAGAGCGAGATGCGGTCGGGCGAGATCTCGAGCACCTGCTCGAGCGTGCGGTTGAAACTGATCACGTTCTGCTTGGGCAGGCCGTAGATCAGGTCCATGCTCACCGACTTGAAGCCGGTGGCGCGCGCGGCGTCGATGACGAGCTTGGTCTCGTCGTAGCTCTGGATGCGATTGACCGCCGCCTGCACGTCCTCGGCGAAGTCCTGCACGCCCACGCTCATGCGGTTGAAGCCCAGGTCGGCGAGCAGCTTGACGGTGTCGAAATCGACCTTGCGCGGATCGACCTCGATCGAATATTCGCCGTTGGGCACCAGCGTGAAGTGCTCACGCACCGCGTCCATCAGCTCGCGCATCTCGTCATGCGACAGGAAGGTGGGGGTGCCGCCGCCGAGGTGAAGCTGGGTGACCTGGCGGCTGCCCTCGAGGCAGGCCGCCTGCATGGCGATCTCTTTCGCCAGGTATTTCAGGTACTTGGCCGAGCGCCCATGATCCTTGGTGATGATCTTGTTGCAGGCGCAGTAGTAGCAGATCGTGTTACAGAATGGGATGTGGAAGTATAATGAGAGCGGTCTGCTGACGCCGCCGACGGCCCGCTTTGCGAGCCACGCCTTGAGCGCATCCGCGTTGAAGGCCTCGACGAAGCGGTCCGCTGTCGGATAAGAGGTGTACCGCGGTCCGTTAATGTCGAATTTACGGATCAGTTGCGGATCGAAGATGAGTTCGTTCTGGCTTTTCATAGTCTTGCTGCTGCAGTGTGTGCCAAACAATGGCAGATCACCGCAGGTTTTTGGTTGACGTGGGTCAACGGGCATGAAACCTTGCCCGGCCGACCAACCAGCGGATCTGGTTTGGCGTCTTTTGTCAGGGAAGCAGGATTATCGTGCAGATGAGGGCAAGTGTGCCGATTACCGTGAATGGGCTGAAATCGGCCTGTTCGCAGTGCAACCTGGTGGAGTTGTGTCTGCCCTTCGGCATGTCGGACAGCGAACTGAGCCGACTCGACGAACTGGTCGGCGCCCGCCGCAAGGTCAAGCGCCAGCAGAGCCTTTATCGTGCAGGCGACGCCTTCGAGGCCATCTACGCGATTCGCGCCGGTTCGTTCAAGACCGACGTGCTGCTCGAGGACGGCCGCGAGCAGGTCACCGGCTTCCAGATGACGGGCGAGATCCTCGGTCTGGACGGCATCAGCACCGAGGCGCACAGCTGCAACGCGATCGCACTCGAAGACAGCGAGGTGTGCGTGATCGCGTACGACAAGCTCGAGCAGATGTCGCACGAGGTCGAAGGCCTGCAGCTGCAGTTCCACAAGGTGATGAGCCGCGAGATCGTGCGTGACCACGGCGTGATGATGCTGCTGGGCTCGATGCGCGCCGAGGAGCGCCTCGCCGCCTTCCTGCTCAACATGTCGCAACGCTTCAATGCACGCGGTTTCTCGGCCCAGGAATTCAACCTGCGCATGACGCGCGAGGAGATCGGCTCCTATCTCGGACTCAAGCTCGAGACGGTGTCGCGCGCGTTCTCGCGCTTTCAGGAGGATGGCCTGATCGCGGTGCAACAGAAGCACGTGATGCTGCTGGAGCCGGCCGGACTCAAGAAGCTCATCCAGCACCAGCACGGCGCGCGCTGAGCGCCACCAGCGTGCTTGTTTGCCGCCTCAGGCCAGAAAGCCGGCGATCTGCTTCGTCATCGCCACCGACGCGATCCACGCATACACCAGCAAGGCGGCGATGAAGGCCGACACACGGACCGTCAGGGTGCGGCCGCGCTTGAGCGCCACCGTGCCCAGCCCGATGTAGGCGAGCAGTCCCAGGACCTTGGCCGTCACCCAGTCGGCGGCGAAGGGATACTGGGCGATCATCACCGCCAGCGCGATGGCGGACAGCAGCAGCACGCTGTCGATGACGTGAGGCAGCACGCGCGTGAACCGGTGCTTGAGCAGCGGGCTGCCCGAGATCATCCACAGGCCGCGCAACAGGAAACCCGCGACGCTGAGGACGACGCAGCTTACGTGCAGGTGTTTGAGTGCGTAGTACATCCCTTCTCCTTGCCGTGCCCGGCTCCACTGCCAGGCGCGAGCGGTCCAGTATTGTGGCCGCTCTCGATTAATATTACGACTCGTTCCGGAGAGTCCGCCGATGCCCCAACACGCCACGCTCGATATTTCGTCCCTCCTGCACCGCATCCCCCTGTTCAGCGAACTGTCGGAGGCGGACATCCAGCGCGTGTCGCGTTACACCCGCGACCGTCACGTCGCCCGGGGCGAGGTGCTGTTCCAGCGCGGTGACCAGCCCCATGGCTTTTACTTCGTCGTCTCCGGCCAGATCAAGCTCGCCTTCTCCTCTCCCCAAGGGACGGAGAAGGTGGTCGAGATCGTCGGTGCCATGCAGAGCTTTGGCGAGGCGGTGATGTTCATGAACCGCCCCTACCCGGTGTTTGCCGAGGCCCTCACCGACAGCGTGCTGATCCACGTCGGCCAGGCCGTGGTCACCGAACTCATCGACCAGGACTCGACCTTTGCGCACAAGCTTCTGGCGGGCATGGCGATTCGATTGCACAGCCTGGTGCAGGACGTCGAGACGTATTCGCTGCGCTCCAGCATGCAGCGTGTGATCGGCTACCTGCTGCAGGTTGCCGACAGCGACACGCCGTGCGAGATTGCGCTGCCGACCAGCAAGCAGGTCATCGCCTCGCGCCTGAACCTGACGCCCGAGACCCTGTCGCGGATCTTCCATGATCTCAGCGAGGCCGGCCTGATCAGCGTCCAGGGCAAGCGCATCACCCTGCATGACCCGGCACGGCTCGCACGCCACAACAGTTGAGCACCTTCACCCGCGCGCGGTCGACTCGCGCTCAGCGCTCGAGCACGTACTGACCGGGCGCCGGTACCAGCGCCGGAAAGTCCTCCGTCGCGGCCGGACGCGCGGCAACCAGGCGCCCGGCACGTGGCTTGAGCCAGCCCATCCAGTCTTCCCACCAGCTGCCTGCGCTCTCCTGCACCCCTTGGCGCCAGGCATCGGCCGTGTCGTTGCGCTCGCTCGGCCCCACCCAGTAGCGCCGCTTGGGCGGATCGACCACCGGATTCACGATACCCAGGATGTGACCCGAGCTGGACAGCACCTGCCGTACCGGGCCATTGACATGGTGTACGACCTTGAAGGTCTGGCGCCAGGGTGCGATGTGGTCGTCCTCGGCCGCGACCGCATAAAGCGGTTGCTTGATTTCCCCCAGGTCCAGCGCCTCGCCGGCCACACTCAGCGCGCCAGGCTGGATCAGTCGGTTGTCCAGATAGAGCTCGCGCAGGTACCAGGCATGCATGCGATAAGGCATGCGGGTAGCGTCCATGTTCCAGTAGAGGACGTCGAACGGCGGCGGCTTCTCGCCGTACAGCCAGCCATGCACGACGTAATGCCAGATCAGGCTGTTGGAGCGCAGCAGGCGGAAGGAGGCGGCCATGTCCTTGCCGTCGAGGTAGCCCCTGCGCGCCATCTGCTCGGTCAGGTAGCGGATGCTGCTCTCGTCGATGAAGACCTCGATGTCGCCTGGCTTGTGGAAGTCGACCAGGGTGGTGAGGAGCGTCCAGTCCGCAACCGGCATCGCCTCCTCGCCGTAGTGGCGATTGGCCCAGGCCATGTACATCGCCAGCGCAGTGCCACCGATGCAGTAGCCCACTGCGTGCACCCGTGCCGCCCCGGTGAAACGACGCGCGACCTGCACGATCGCGTCCACGCCCTCGAGCAGATAGTCGTCGAAGCCGACGTCGCGCATGGAGGCGTCCGGGTTCTTCCAGCTCGTGATGAAGACATCGAGGCCCTGATCGAGCAGGAAGCGGATCATGCTCTTTTTGGGCACCAGATCGAGCACGTAGAACTTGTTGATCCAGGGCGTGACGATCACCACCGGCTCGGTGCAGACCCGCTTCTGTGTCGGCGCGTAGTGGATGACCTCGAGCAGGCGGTTGCGGAAGATCACCGCGCCCGGCGTGGTGGCGAGATTCTCGCCGACACGGAAGTCATCCGGACTCGTCATGCGAACGTCGCCCGCCTGCATGTCGTCGAGGAAGTTCTGCAGGCCGCGCATGATGCTTTCGCCGCGGGTCTCCAGGGCCTTGCGCAAGGCCACCGGATTGGTCCAGAAGAAATTGGTCGGCGCCACCGCGTTGAGCCACTTCCGCCACCAGAAGGCGGCACGCCGCCGCTCCTTGCTCGACAACCCGGGCGTCTCGTACAACATGTCCTGGGTATGGTGGGTGAAGGCGAGATACCACTCCTTGATGAGGTCCCAGGTCGGCCGCTCGGTCCACACCGGATCGGCGAAACGCGCGTCGTCGGCGTTGGGCGAGATCGGATCCTCGCTGGGAATGCCGCGCAGCCTGTCCCAGGTGTGGAGTTGCAGCCGCCACAAGTCGTTGGACAGGCTGGCGAGGTGCTCGGCAAGCTCCTGCGGGTGCGCCATCCAGGCCAGCTGCGCATGGACGATCGGCGCAGCCATGCCGAGCGGATCGATCGAGCCCTCGACCTGGTCGTGCAGGCGATTCAACATGCCCGACATGCGGTGATTGCGAGTCGACGCCCGACGCTCGCCATTGCCGGCCGTGTCGGTCGATCTGGGTTTCGTGCTGCTCGACATGTCGGGACTCCCTCTGCTGCCGTGTTCAGTTTGTGTGATAGGGCCGGCCGGGCTCCGCCACGGTGACGCCCTTCCAGCGCAGTTCGCGCTCCACCGCCGCGGCGAATTCGACCGCGGCCTCGGGCTCGCCGTGAACGATGAAGGTCTGCCGCGGCGGGTGCGAAAAACCTCGCAGCCACGCCAGTAGCGCCGGCTGGTCGGCATGCGCCGACAGGCCACCGATGGTGTGCACCGTTGCCTGCACCGCGATGCGCTCACCGAACAGGGTCACCTGTCTCGCCCCATCGACCAGTCGACGACCGAGCGTGCCCGCGGCCTGAAAGCCGACGATGACGATCGCGCACTCGCGCCGCCCCAGGTTATAGCGCAGGTGGTGCTTGATGCGTCCGGCGTCGCACATGCCGCTCGCCGAGATGATGACCAGGCCGCCACGCACCGCATTGAGGGCCATCGACTCCTCGACATCCTGCACCAGGCGCAGGCGGAAGCGATCGGCATTCTTCTGCGTCCATGCATAGAGTTCGCGGGTCTCGTCGTCCCACAACTCTTCGTGACGTACGGTGAGCTCGGTCACGGCAGAGGCCATCGGCGAATCAACGACCACGTCAAGCTGCGCGATGCGCCCAACGCGCACGAGGTCGGCGAGGACGAACAACATTTCCTGGGTGCGGCCGACCGCGAACGCGGGAATGATGACGTTGCCGGCGCCGTCCCTGAGCGTGCCCTGCAGTACGCTGGCTAGTTCGTCGTAGGTCGCCGCAAAGGAGCGATGCGCCCGATTGCCATAGGTGGACTCGATGCACAGCAGGTCGGCCCTCGAGACCTGCGCCGGATCCTGCAGCACCGGTCGCAGAGGTTGGCCGAGGTCGCCCGAAACGACAAGTCGACTCGCAGCACCGCCCCTGTCGATATCGATCTCGATGATGGCCGAGCCGAGAATGTGCCCGGCATTGCGAAACCGGCAGCTGACGCCCGGCCCGGGGTGGAACGGCGTCTCGTACGGGATGGCCCGCAGTCGCGCGAGGCTGCTGCGCGCCTGCTCCACGGTGTACAGCGGCGAGGGCTCGGCACGCCGGCGCTCCTTGCGCGAGCGCGCGGTGCGCAGTGCCCACTCCGCCTCCTTCTCCTGGATGAAGGCCGAATCCATCAACATCACGCCGAGCAGATCCACCGTCGCCGGCGTCGCAAAGATCGGCCCGCGGTAACCCAGCGCCACGAGGCGTGGCACCAGCCCGCTGTGGTCCAGGTGCGCATGCGTGAGCAGGACGAAGTCGATCGCGCGCAGATCGAAATCGAGCGCCTCCCGGTTCTTGCGGTCCGCCTCTCTTCCGCCCTGGAACAGACCGCAGTCGACAAGAAAGGCACCACCTTCATGATCGACGCGGAGACAGGATCCAGTGACTTCCCCGGCCGCACCAAAAAAACGCAGCTGCATAAGCTTGCCTCCCTTGGATTCGACTTTGCACCCAAGCATTGCGCCGCTGTTTGATGGCGATCAATCGTTCCTGGGGCGGACACGTCGCTATAATCGAACTGTGACACACAACAGGGAGCACCCGTCATGTTCAAGCACATCCTGGTCCCGACCGATGGGTCGGCCTTGTCCGAGGGCACCGTGGCCCGCGCCGTTTCGTTTGCCAAGGACGCCGGAGCACGCATCACCTTTTTCTATGCCCAACCCGACTTCCCGATGCCGATTTACGGCGAGGGCGCTTTGATCGACCCCACCACGCCAGAACAGTTCGCCAAGTCCGCGGCTTCCGAGGCCGAGGCGATCCTGGCCAAGGCCAAGGCCAGCGCCGATGCGGCAGGCGTGTCGGCCGACACCGACACGGTGGTGAACGAAGTGCCTTACGAGGCCATCATCGATGCGGCCGACCGCCACGGCTGCGACCTGATCTTCATGGCGTCCCATGGGCGCCGCGGCATTGCCGGACTGCTGCTCGGCAGCGAGACGCAGAAGGTGCTGACCCACAGCAAGACGCCCGTGCTCGTGTATCGCTGAGCGCGCGCCAGAAACGGAAAACGGCCCTTTCGGGCCGTTTCTCGTTTTGCGGCGGTGCGCACCGCTCAGACGTTCGGATCGATGGTGAGATCCATTTCAGCCGGCAGGGACGCCGCGCCATTCATGCGCCAGCTCCGCGACTCATCCTCGATCAGGAACAGCCAGCGCCCCGTGCTGAGCGGCGCAATCGCGCTTTCATACACGCGGTCGCCCGAGCGCGCCACGATGAGTTCCTGATCCTGACCACCACGGGTGGGATGGGCGATGGTGAGCCGGATCCGCTCCGGAATGTCGGCCGCATTCGCCGCACTCAGTTCAATGCGGATCGACTCGCTGCGCACTTTGAGGTCGGCCTTGAGACCGAGCTCACGTGCATGTTCGGCCCGCCCCATCGTCTGCACGATGGCGCGCCCTTCCTTGTAGTAATCATCGACCACCATGCCGTCGAAGGTCTTGACGGCAATGACGAAGGTAGCAATGCCCGCCACCACCGCGATGGCGGGGAAGGTGATCAGGAACCAGGGCCAACCCTGGCGGTACCACGGCGTGGTGTGCTTTTCAGTCAAGCTTGTACTCATATCATCTTGGAATCAGGAAAGTGGTCTCTTCCTTCACCGATAGCGAGGAGTCGTCCTCGGCCGTCACCTCGAAGGAAATACGATTGGAACCCGGGCTGCCCGAGTCATAGGGCACGAGCACCTGCAGGGTCACGGCCTGGGTGGAGGCGGCCGGCACATCCACCCGCTCGGCGCCTCCGATCTTCACACCCGGCAAGCCGCTCACCTCGAGCCGGAAGGCGCGCGGCGCCTCGGTCATGTTCATGACCTGAAGCTGGTAGACGTTCTCGATCAGGCCGCCCTCGATCTCGCGCCCGAGCGAGGAGCGGTCGCGAATGATATCCACGCGCAGCGGATCACGTGCGGCCAGCCCCCACACGAATGCGATCGAGACGGCCACCAGGATGGCGCCATAGATCAGGGTACGGGGGCGCAGGACGTGAAGCAGGATCTCCTTGCCGCCCCAGTGCTTCTTGAGCGCGTTCTCGGTCGAGTAACGGATCAGCCCGCGCGGGTAGTTCATCTTGTCCATGACATCGTCGCAGGCGTCGATGCAGGCCGCACAGCCGATGCACTCGTACTGCAGGCCGTTCCGTATGTCGATGCCGGTCGGACAGACCTGGACGCAGATGCCGCAATCGATGCAGTCGCCCTTGCCGACGCTGCGTGGGTCGATGTTCTTCCTGCGCGTCCCGCGCGGCTCGCCCCGCTCTTCGTCGTAGGTGATGACGAGGGTATCGGGGTCGAACATCACCGCCTGGAAGCGGGCGTAAGGGCACATGTACTTGCACACCTGCTCGCGCAGCACGCCGGCGAACAGGAAGGTGAAGCCGGCGTAGAACAGGATCCAGAAGGTTTCCCAGGGGCCGAAGCCCACGGTGCGGAACGAGTGCAGCAGTTCGTCGAGCGGCGAGAAATAGGCCACGAAGGTGAAGCCGGTCCACAAGGCTACCACCGCCCAGGCGAAGAACTTTGCGCCACGCCTGAGCGCCTTCTCGCCACTCATGGGTGCCTGGTCGAGCTTCTGTCGCTTGACGTGATCGCCCTCGATCTTCTGCTCGATCCACATGAAGATTTCGGTGTAGACCGTCTGTGGGCAGGCGTAGCCGCACCACAGGCGTCCGGCTACGGCGGTGAAGAAGAACAGCGCGTAGGCGGAGATGATCAGCAGGATGGCGAGGAAGAACACGTCCTGCGGCCAGAATACCCAACCGAAGATGTAGAACTTGCGCTCGGTCAGGTGGAACAGCACCGCCTGGCGATCGTTCCAGCTCAGCCAGGGCAGGCCGTAGAAGATCAGTTGCGTGATCCAGACCAGCAGCCAGCGCCAGTTGGCAAACAGGCCGCTGACGGCACGAACGTAGAGCTTCTTGCGCGCAGCGTAGAGCGTGTCGTGCTCGGGGACGGGGGATTTCGCTTTAGCCGACTTGTGCGGCTCAGGGGATGCGGTGCTCATGGCCTCATGTACCAATGAATGCTTTTCTTGTTCTTATTATCTTGAAACCCCGGGGGACCCCCGCCCCCCGGGATGAAACTGCCTGCAACAGGTGATGCGCTTACTTCTTGCTCAGACTCAGCACGTAGGCGGTCAGGATGTGAACCTTGTCCTCGCCAAGGAACTCGCCGAAGGCGGGCATCTTGTTGTTGCGGCCAAGGGTGATCGTCTCGCTGATCACCGCCTCGGACGATCCGTAAAGCCAGGCATTGTCCGTCAGGTTGGGCGCACCCAGCATCGGGTTGCCCTTCGCATCGGCACCGTGGCAGGCCACGCAGTTGGTGGCGAAGGCGTCCTTGCCGCGCTGGGCACGCAGCGAGTCGTGCGCCAGGCCGTTGAGCGAACGCACGTAGTTGGCCACGTCCTTCACACCTTCCGCACCGAGCGCCGGACCGAACGGAGGCATCACGCCATTGCGGCCGTTGGTGATCGTCTCGCGGATGTTCTCGGGTGCGCCACCCCACAGCCAGGAGTTGTCGGTGAGGTTCGGGAAGCTCTTCGCGCCCTGCGCCGCGGAGCCATGGCACTGTGCGCAATAGGTCAGGAACATGCGCTGCCCCATCGCATTGGCTTCGGGGTCGGCAGCCACGGCCATCACGTCCATGTCGCGGTACTTGGCAAAGACGGGGCCGAAGCGCTCGTCGGCAGCCCGCATCTCGGCGTCGTACTGCGCCCACTGTCCGCGATGCTGGTTCACATTGCCGAAGCCCGGATAGATCGCCAGATACACGATGGCGAAGAAGATGGTGATCCAGAACAGGTACATCCACCAGCGCGGCAGCGGGTTGTTGTACTCGGCGAGCGTCTCGTCCCACACGTGGCCGTGCAGTTCGACCGGGCCCTTCTCGCGCTTGGTCATGTTCGACACCAGCACGAACACACAGAACAGGATGGAGAGGGTCACCAGGACCATCACATACATGTTCCAGAAACCGCTGATAAAGTCAGCCATTTGCTTTTCCCTCTTGGTCTTGCCGCCCCCCCGGGGCCGGCAGGTCGTCATCGCTCAGGGGCAGACGCGCCGCCTCGTCAAAGCCGGCCTTGGCGTGCTTGCTGTACGCCCAGGCGCAGATGCCGAGGAAGCACAGGAAGCCAAGGACCGTGATCAGGCTTCTGAAATCATTGATATCCACGGCGCATCCCTGCCCTTACCTGAAGTTCGAAATCGCGGTACCCAGCCCCTGCAGGTAGGCCACGATGGCGTCGAGCTCGGTCTTGCCCTCGAGCGCGGCGGGTGCAGCGGCGATTTCCTCGTCGCTGTATTTGTGCAAGCCGACCTTGTTGAGCGCACGCATCTTCGCCTGGATGTCGTCCGCCTTGACCGGACGATCCAGCCACGGGAAAGCAGGCATGTTGGACTCGGGCACGACATCGCGCGGATTGAGCAGGTGGACGCGCTGCCACTCGTCGGAGTAACGCCCACCAACACGTGCCAGGTCCGGACCCGTGCGCTTCGAGCCCCACTGGAAGGGGTGATCGTAGATGTACTCACCCGCCACCGAGTAGTGACCATAGCGCTCGGTCTCGGCACGGAAGGGACGAATCATCTGCGAATGACAATTGTAGCAGCCTTCCCGCACGTAGATGTCGCGACCGACCAGGCGCACCGGATCGTAAGGCTTGACGTCGAGCGCATTGCCCTTGTGGTCGATCGCCGTGGTGGTCGAGTGCTGGAAGAACAGCGGCACGATCTCCACCAGACCGCCCACGCTGACTGTGAGCAGCGTGAGGACGATCATCAGGAATACGTTGCGTTCGACTTTTTCGTGTTTCGATTGAGCCATGTTGTTGTTCTCCGATCAGGCGTGGGCGGCCGCAGGCGCGAGCACCGGGGCGTCATAGGCCTTCTGGCCGGCAATGGTCTTCACCATGTTGTAGAACATGATGAACATACCGGTCAGGAACAGCGCGCCGCCGATGAAGCGGATGGTCCAGAACGGGTAGCTGGCCTTGACGCTCTCGACGAAGGAGTAGGTCAGGGTGCCGTCAGGGTTGGTGGCACGCCACATCAGGCCCTGCATCACGCCGGAGATCCACATCGAGGCGATGTAGAGCACGATGCCGATGGTGGCGATCCAGAAGTGCGCGTTGATCAGCTTGACGCTGTACATCTCGGACCTGCCATACAGACGCGGCAGCAGGAAGTAGACCGCGCCGATCGAGATCATGGCCACCCAGCCTAGGGCACCCGAGTGCACGTGACCGACCGTCCAGTCGGTGTAGTGCGACAGTGCGTTGACGGTCTTGATCGACATCATCGGGCCTTCGAAGGTCGACATGCCGTAGAAGGACAGCGAGGTGATCAGGAACTTCAGGATCGGGTCGGTGCGCAGCTTGTGCCAGGCGCCGGAGAGCGTCATCACGCCGTTGATCATGCCCCCCCAGGACGGCGCCAGCAGGATCAGCGAGAACACCATGCCCACCGACTGGGTCCAGTCAGGCAGCGCGGTGTAGTGCAGGTGGTGGGGACCCGCCCACATGTAGGTGAAGATCAGCGCCCAGAAGTGGACCACCGACAGGCGGTAGGAGTAGACCGGACGGTCGGCCTGCTTGGGCACGAAGTAGTACATCATGCCGAGGAAGCCGGCGGTGAGGAAGAAGCCCACCGCGTTGTGGCCGTACCACCACTGGATCATCGCGTCCTGCACGCCGGCGTAGGCGGAGTAGGACTTCATGCTGAACAGCGACACCGGAACGGCGGCGCTATTGACGATGTGCAGCAACGCGACAGTGAGGATGAAGGCGCCGAAGAACCAGTTGGCGACGTAGATGTGAGAGATCTTGCGTTTCGCGATCGTGCCGAAGAACACCACCGCGTAGGACACCCAGACGATCGCGATCAGGATGTCGATCGGCCATTCGAGCTCGGCATATTCCTTGGAGCTCGTGTAGCCGAGCGGCAGGGTGATGGCCGCAAGGACGATGACGAGCTGCCAGCCCCAGAAGGTGAAGGCGGCCAGGCGCGGCGCGAACAAGGTCGTATGACAGGTGCGCTGGACAACGTAGTAGGACGTTGCAAACAGCGCGCAGCCACCGAACGCGAAAATCACCGCGTTGGTATGCAGCGGACGGAGCCTGCCGAAATGCAGGAATTCGTGAACGTTCAGTTCGGGCCACACGAGCTGTGCTGCGGCGATGACACCGACCAGCATGCCCACGATGCCCCACACCACCGTCATGATGGAGAACTGACGCACGACTTTATAGTTATAAGTCGCTTGCGATTGCATGTGAGTCACCTCTTCGTTTTGAAAGCTTTTTGTGCGCGACACAAACCCGCTGCAGCGCATGTCATCGAGACCGGGCGAGAATACGCGGTGGCCCGGAGCTCTATTTGACACAGATCAACATTGTATTGCAGCGACGGGACCCACGGAAGCGAAAATTAGAAGATGTCCACACAAGCGCAACATGGTCGCAAGACGACACTCGCGCGAACGGCAAAAGCGGCTGGAACGCGCGCCAGTCGGCCTTCTTGACGCTGGCACGCTTCCGTTTCGGCGGAGATCGCGGGCCGATCAGCGGGGACGGGAATACCCAGTTCGAGGGGCGATAATAGAAAATGCGTATGGCATTATCGCGGGCAAAAAAAAAGGGTGCGCCTTGACGCACCCCCAACCCCAACAGAGAGACAAAAAACTGGAAACCCATCAGCCACCCAAGCCGATTGATCACCACGTCTGCATTTTGCCCGGACCGAAAAATACGGGGTTGACCTAGGTCAACTGATCATCAAAAGGCAGCAGAAAAGTCACTCCTTCGCGCCCCGTCGCTCCTCATCAGTGGCGGAATCCGACCGCCCCTGAGCCGTCGTCACCGCGTCCGATGCCTTCCCGGGTGGCAACTCATCGCGATCATCCATCAGAAGCCGGTAGGCGGGCCCCTCCATGTCGTCGTACTGGCCACTGCGCAGCGACCACCAGAAGATCAGGCCGATCAGGAAAACGAGAAAGACCGAGATCGGAATCAGCAGGTAGAGACTTTCCATCGCAGGCCTGTCCTCCGGTTCAGGGCGCCTTCGGCACGCGCTGCAGGCGCATCGCATTGAGCACGACCAGCAGCGAACTCGCCGCCATGCCAATGCCCGCCATCCATGGCGTGACCAGACCAGCCATCGCCAGGGGTACCGAAGTGAAGTTATAGGTGAAGGACCACCACAGATTCTGGCGGATGATGCGCAGCGTCTTGCGCGACAGGTCGATGCCGCGCCCCAGGCTGGCGAGATTCTCGTTCAACAGCACGATGTCGGCCTGGTTGCGCGCGAGGTCGGTACCGCCCCCCATCGCCACCGACACATGTGCCTGCGCCAGCACCGGCGCGTCGTTGACGCCATCCCCGATCATTGCCACGACCGCCTTTGCGTCCTGCTGCATGCCGACGATGGCCTCCTGCTTGCCCTGCGGCGTCATGCCGCCACGGGCGTCGTCGATGCCCAGCCCGCCGGCGACCCGGGCGACGACCGCAGCGTTGTCGCCCGACAACACGCTCATGCGCGCATTCTCGGCGGCCAGCCGGCGCGTGAGCACACCCGCTTCCTGGCGCACGACGTCGGCCAGCCGGAACAGGCCGAGCCAGCCCGAGCGCCTGGCGAGCGCGACGACCGTGCCCCCGCGCGCGGCAAACTCATCCAGCACGCCAGGCAGCGGCTGGCCGGCCTGCGCGGCAACGTAATCCGGCCGCCCGATCCAGACCTCCTCGCCATCGACCCGGCCGCGCATCCCCTGCCCGGTCTCGGCCTGGATCTCGCTCACGAGCGGCAGGCAAAGCCCCTCGGCCGCCTCGCGCAAGGCGCTCGCCACCGGATGCTCCGAGCCCTGCTCGATGGCTGCCGCGAGTTCGCGCAGCCGGCGCTCGTCGAGAGGGCCGAGCGCCTGCAGCTCCTCGACCTTCATTTGACCGTAGGTCAGCGTTCCGGTCTTGTCGAAGACGAAGTGGCTGGCCTTGGCCAGGGTCTCGATCGCATGTCCGCGCGTGACCAGCACACCCATGCGCGCGAGCGCGTCGGTCGCCACGGTCAGCGCGGTCGGCGTCGCCAGCGACAGCGCGCACGGGCAGGCGACCACCAGCACGGAGACGAAGACCCACAAGGCGCGCTCGGAATCGATGAAATACCAGGCAACACCGGTGATGCCTGCCAGGACCAGCAGGGTTACGATGAAATAGGCCGCGACACGGTCCGACTGGGTCGCAATGCGCGGCTTCTCGCTCGCCGCACGCTCCATCAGCCGGCGAATCGCCGCCAGGCGCGTCGCATCGCCAATCTGCTGCACACGCAGCAGCAAGGGCGACGACACGTTGATGCTGCCACCAGTCAGGCGCGCGCCGGCCGCCTTCGGCACCGGCAGGCTCTCGCCGGTGAGCAGGGATTCATTGACCTCGCCCACCCCCTCGACGACCACCCCGTCGGCCGGCACGACCTCGCCCGGACGCACGCGCACGATGTCGCCGGGCGCGAGCTGCGAGGTCGGGATACGCTCGCCGCCGGCCTGCTGCGGCCAACCGGCGAGGCGTTCGGCAAAGGATGGCAGCACCTTGCCGAGTTCCTCGACGCCGCGGACGGCCTTCTGTCTCGCCAGCATCTCCAGGTAACGACCGCCGAGGAGGAAGAACACGAACATCGTCACCGAGTCGTAATAGACCTCGGGACCATCGGTCAGCGTGGCCCACAGGCTGGCGAGAAAGGCGCTGCCGACGCCGATGGCGACCGGCACATCCATGCCCAGCCGGCGCAGACGGACGTCGCGCCAGGCACGCTGGAAGAAGGGCGCCGCCGAATACAGCACCACCGGCAGCGTCAGCAACAGGCTTGCCCAGCGCAGCAGCAGCTCGATGTCCCAGCTCATGTCGCCCTCGCCCGCCACATACACGGGGAAGGCGTACATCATCACCTGCATCATGCCGAAGCCGGCGACGAACACCCGCCACAGCATCGAGCGCCGCTCCTTGTTGGCGATCTGCTCGGAACGCTCGGCGTCGTAGGGGTAGGCGCGATAGCCGATGGCCTGGATCGCGGCGAGGATGTCCGACAGCCTGATGCGCGCCTCGTCCCAGCGCACACGGGCACGGCGGGTGGCGTAGTTGATCTCGATCGCCGACACGCCGGGCAGGCGCGCGACATGATTCTCGTTCAACCACACGCAGGCAGCGCAGGTGATGCCCTCGAGGATCAGCGCGGCCTCGCGCTCATGTTCGCCGACCGCGCGCACGAAGCTCTTCTGAAAGTCGGGGTGATCGAAGAGTCCGAGCTCCTGCAGCTCGACCGGCATCGCCTCGCGCCTCGACTCGGGCATCGCGTCGCGGTGACGGTAATAGTCGACCAGGCCATTGTCGACGATGGACTGGGCCACCGCCTCACAACCGATACAGCACATGCGCCGCGCTCGTCCGTCGACACGCACGTAGTGCTGGGTCTCGGGCGGAATCGGCAAGCCGCAGTGATAGCAATCGACATCAGTGGCGACCTGGGCGGCCGCGCCGGGCAGTTCTGCAGAAGTCATCAGCGCGATACGAAGCCGCCTCGGGCGGCCGAACCGTCCGAGGCGGGCAGGAATGAAGCCGCTTTTTTAACACAATCCGCCCACTCGGGCCATTGCGGCGCAGCATCACCCCGGGTGGACGAGCAGCCGCTGCCCGTCCCGGAACATCACTTGGCGGCCATGCGAATGGCGCCGTCGAGGCGAATCACCTCGCCGTTGAGGTAGCTGTTCTCGACAATGTGGCGCACAAGGGCCGCGAACTCTGCGGGCCGACCCAGGCGCGAGGGGAAGGGCACCATCTTGCCGAGTGCGTCCTGCACGTCCTGCGGCATCCCCATCAACATCGGCGTCTCCATGATGCCCGGCGCGATCGCCATCACCCGGATGCCGAAGCGCGCCAGTTCGCGCGCCACCGGCAGCGTCAGCCCCACCACGCCCGCCTTCGAGGAGGCGTAGCCCGCCTGCCCGATCTGGCCATCGAAGGCGGCGACCGAGGCGGTGTTGACGATCACGCCGCGCTCGCCGCCGGCGTCTGGCGCAGCCTTGCTCATGACGTCGGCCGCGAGCCGCAGCATGTTGAAGGTGCCGATCAGGTTGATGCTCACCGTGCGGGCAAAGCTCTCCAGCCGATGTGCCCCCTCGCGCCCCACCACCTTCTCGGCAGGGGCCACGCCGGCGCAACTGACGAGCCCGTTGAGACCGCCGAAACGGCTCACCGCCGCGTCGATTGCGGCCTTGCCGCTGTCGGCATCGGTGACATCGGTCTTGACGAACAGCGCCGCCGATCCCAACTCGGCCGCGAGCGCCTCGCCCGCCTCGCTATTGACGTCGGCGAGCACGACCCGCCCACCGCCCTCGACCAGCATGCGCGCCGTCGCCGCGCCCAGCCCCGAACCGCCACCCGTCACCACGAAGACGCCATTCTCGATCTGCATCGACCCTCTCCCTTTCGAATTCATGCCTGTCGTCACGCCGCGCGGCGCCACTGAAGGACGCCACTGCGCACCAGCGCGAAACATAGTTGTCGTTAACGTAAACGTCAACTAGCACGACATGAGGGGACGCCCTCCTGAAAGACGCCCACCGAGCTTGCGAAGCACCCCGCCCGCCCCCCTCAGGCGGCGATCACCGCGGGCCCCTGCACATCGGCAAAATCAAGGTCGACCATCAGTTCGTTGGCGAGCGCCTCGAGGTCAGCACGCACCCGCGCCAGATCGGTCGTCGCCGGCACCGCGAGCTCGGCGCGGGCACGGAACAGCGACTCGCCGCTCATCGACGCGCTCTCGCACTCGGTATCGAGCGCCTCGATGCTGACGCCATAACGGGCGAGCACGGCGGAGATGTCGCGCACGATCCCCGGCCGGTCATGACCGACCAGTTCGAGCGCGACCCGGCGTGCCGCGGCCGGCGCCGCGGCCGCGCCACGGGCCACCGCGATGCGCAGCCCTTCGCGCTCGAGCGCGCGCAATGCAGTCTCGAGCTGTTCCAGCCTGGCGGCATCGATCTCGAGCCGCACCACCCCGGCAAACTGCCCGGCCAGATGTGCCATGCGGCTCTCCATCCAGTTTGCACCATGCTGGCTGGCACACATGGAGACCGCATTCACCAGGCCTGGGCGGTCCGGTCCGATGAGCGTGAGGATCAGGGATGTATTCATACAGGGCTCCGTTCGGTTCGCGAGGGACTGGGCCTGCGGCGGCATCAACGAAGACGGGATCTGCGCTATATCAACGCATCGCGGCCACGGCTTGAGATAATTATGGTTGCAAATCAGGCAAAACACACAAGCCCCGAATTGGGGAGGATATCGCCGACACGATGACGCGGCAGAAGGAGACGATGTAGATGAACACCCCGCGCTTTCACACTCGCAAGGCTGATGGACTGTTCCAGCCCATCCCGTTCCTGTTCGTGACCGAACGCATGTGCGCAGAGATCCTCGCCGAGCGCCAGGCACTCCTCGATGCACTCCCAGAGGACGCCCGCAAGCGCCAGCAGGCGCTTTTCGCGCGCTACGACCCGGGTGTCAGCGCCGAGGCCTTCAGTGGTCTGCTGGACCTCTTCCACGGCAGGGCGGCCTGACACCCGACGCAGCGAGGAGTTGAAAAGCCCCAAGAAAAAGCACAAAGGCCAGTCCGCAGGGACTGGCCTTTGTGCTTGAATCGACTGGTGCCGGCAAGAGGAGTCGAACCCCCGACCTTCGCATTACGAATGGGATTTTTTGTCAATTCTAGCGAATTCAGATCAACACACAATCCCGGCTTTCTCGATACAAATCAACGCTTTTCAGCAATTAGATTGTTGATCTGCGTTCGTCCGCGTGCCATGATTGCCGTACACCAACGGTACACAGGCACCGACTCATGGCAAAGGCGAAGATCACGGCAGGGCGTATCAGGGACCTCGCGCTGCCCCCTGGAAAGTCTCAGGCGTTCCTGCGCGACACCGACGCCCCCGGCCTGGCGGTGCGCGCGACGGTCGGTTCCAAGAGCTTCATCTTTCAGGCGCAGCTACTCGACGGCCGCACGATCCGCACCACGATAGGCGACGTGCGCGCATGGGACATCGACAAGGCGCGCGAGGAAGCGCGTCGCCTGCAACTGCTGGTCGACCAGGGCGCCGACCCGAGAGAAGAAAAGGCCGCGCGCCTCGCAGCACAGGAAGCCGAGAAGGCCCGCGCCGAGGCGGAGCGCACCGCCGCCGCCGAACGGCAGAAGTACACCCTGCGCGCCCTCTGCGATGCCTACGTCGACCACCTCGCCACCAAGGGGCGCCGCCGTGGCGCCGCCTCTGCCCGCTCGGCGTTCAAGCGCCACGTCAACGAGGCGAAGCCCGAGATCGCCGCCCTGCCCGCGTCGGAGATCACCCCGCATCACGTCGCGCAGATCGTCCGCCGCGTGATCGAGGCCGGCAAGGATGCGACCGCCGCGACCGTCCGCAGCTACCTTAGCGCGGCATTCAACGCTGCCCGCCGCGCCCCCTTCGATGCGAAGCTTCCCGCCGACCTGATCGCCTTCAACGTGACCACCAATCCGGTGGAGCCAATCGCCACCATCCCCGGCAACGCCCGCAACCGCACTCTGAGCGCGGACGAGCTTCAGACCTACATCAAGGCCTTGGGAGACGATCCCGTCGACATGGCGCTGAAGGTGGCGCTGTTCTCGGGCGGTCAACGCATGGCGCAACTGTTGCGCGCGACCGCCGCCGACTACGACCCCACGACCCGGACATTGCGCCTCTTCGATCCGAAGGGGCGGCGCACCACCGCGCGCGAGCATCTGCTGCCCCTAGGTCCCAAGGGCGCCGCGCTGGTCGCGCCCCTGGCAGAGAAGGCGAAGACATCGCCGTCCGGCCTGCTGTTTTCGTCCTACGGAACCCGGCCGATGGCAGAGACCACCCCCGGTAAGCGTGTGGTCGAGATCGTGCGCGATGAAAAGATGGCGCCGTTCAACCTGCTCGACGTGCGCCGCACGGCCGAAACCATGCTGGCCGGAATGGGCATCAGCCGGGACACCCGCGCGCAACTGCTGAGTCACGGCCTGGGAGGCGTGCAGGATCAGCACTATGACCGGCACGGCTACGCCGACGAGAAGCGCGCCGCGCTGATCGCCTGGGAGCGCCGCCTGGACGAGATCGAGAAGGGCATCAAGCCGGCCGGCAATGTCCGACCGCTGCGCCGGAAGAGCAAGACCGCCGCCTGACGGCAGCTAGGGAAATGTTTCCCTAGCTGGAAGGGCAAGAAGCGAGCCGGCCGAGTGCTGGAACACCTGGCCGGCTCTGACCACAACCGACCTACCTAGGAGGTCTGCATCATGGCTGACGCAAACAGTACCATCAACGAGGAATTGCAAGCAGTGAAGGCCGAGCTCGACGCGACTCGCGCGAATTTCCGGATGCTGCTGAGGAATACAAACGAGATCGCGCACAGCATCGAGGCATTGGCGATCATCCTCAGGAGTGACCCGGGACCGGCTGACGCGCTGGTGGGCATCCTTGTGAAGCACGCCTTCGAAACCTGCGAGGAATACGAAAGGCTCATCACAAGCTGAAACCATCCGCCCGGAGCGATCCGGGCGCCCTCACGCCGCCCCTACTCCGACGGGAGGAAAAGCCGGACACCTGGCCGGCCTGGGGCGGCACCTTCTACCAGGGCGCCGCATAGGTGGGCGAATGAAAATCGAGATCAGGCAAGGCCAGTACCCTGGCGAGTGGCGAATGCAGGCCATGACCGACGCATGGCCGGATGCATCCCGCGCAATCTACGAGGGCACGGAGCAGGACGCCGGCGCCATCTTCGGCGCGGTGCTGACGTGGTTCAACCCTGGCGCGAGTTGCACGGCCGATGTGCTCGCCGCTCTGAACCACGCCGTCACCACAACTCAAGACCGCCTAGACGCAGACCGGCCGCTGATCACTGAGCTTGCTGATACCGCAACGTATGCCGACGTGAAAACCGCGCTAGGCGACATGCTCAGTCTTTCCGCGTGGTTTCTGGCGTCCGCCTTCGCAAGCTGCGAGCAAGGCAACGTATCGCGCGCCGTCCGCGCCTTCGGTCGCGCTGCATACTGGCACGGCACCTTTCAGGCGCACGCCACCCGCATCCAATGCGACCTTGAGTCCCCGCCGACCGGCCCGGCGCACGCGCTGGCGCAGAGAGAGGACCAGCGGCTGAAGCCCGAATTCCAGGCTTTCTGCCGCGCGGTCAAGGCAGCAGGCGCAGATGTACGCCGCCTGGATGATCTTATGAACGTTGAAGGGTACGACCCGCGCATCACCAGCATTGATGCTCGAACCCTCAAGAGATGGGCGCGCGAGGAGGGCATAACCTTCAAGGCTGGCCGGCCTAAAAAATATGAGTGATCGCGATGAATCATGATTTATCGCGACGTGTGGAATTTTTCAGGGCGCCGCAGATGTATTGAATACGCATCACCTCAACACGAAACAAGGTGATGCGATGCAACCGAATACGCAAACCCAAGAAACCGAGTTCCGCCTTTCCTGCGAAGAATTCGCCCGCCTCAACCAGATCAAGGCGCAATCCGTCCGCGCTCGCCTCTGCCGCTTTGGATCCTACTACGGAGTGGTCCCCAAGAAATTGGTGAACGGTCGCCTCGCCTTCCCTGCCGTGCAAGTCGCGCAGTAGGGAGCCGCCGACCATGACCACAAAAGAAAACGCCCCGGCAACGACCGAGGCGCAAAGCGAAAACAACGGACTCGATTCTACCGCACGCGGGACACCCCGCACCGATCTGCTCGCCGCGTTCGCGCTGGCCGGCTGGCTGTCGGAGGCGACGCGATGAGGGAAGCCCTACGCAGAAGCATCGAGGCCGAAGCCCGCACGTGGACCGTTGCGGACGAACGCGGCGCAGCAAAGGTGCTGCTCGCCTTCGAACGTTTCCGGCGCGAGGTAGGAACGGACGCTGCCGCCGCGCTGCTGGTCGGCGCCTGGATGCAGACGCGCGGCACGACCGATGCCGAAGACCGGAGGCCCTATGTCGAATGACCGCCGCCTCCCCGCATACGCCCGCCCCCTGGCCGAGCTGCGCCGCCGTGGGCAACGGCCGGCAAGCCGGACCGTCATTGTCCGCCTGGACTGCTGGCCGCCGAAGAATCGCCCCGCGCTGGTCCTGTGGCCTCAAATCGTGGTCGCCAAGGACCAGGACCCGGCCGCGCTCGATTACAGCTTCCTCGCCGATCTCGACGCCGTGGTGCTGTGCAGGCGTTCGCTGTCGGCGCCTGCCCGACTTCGCGCGCTGCTGTCTGCAATCCTGGCCGCAAACCCGGAAAGGCTGGTGATCCTCGACCCTGAGAACAACGGCCGCGCATGGTTCGTGAAGTCAGCGGCGCGAGGCGTGGAGGTGCAGGTATGACGGCGCCCGCCTTCCCGACCGTGGCGGACGTGACCGCATCGAACGGCTATGGATGGACGCCGAAGCCCAAATCAGCCCGCGCGATCCTTGCAGAGCGGTTCCGCGAAATTGCATGGGTGATTCCTGACATCCTGCCAGAGGGCACTTACCTGCTCGCGGCAAAGCCTAAGGTCGGCAAGAGCTGGTTCGCCCTTCAGTTGTGCGTGGCAGTCGTCAGCGGACAAGTCATCTTCGGCAAGATCGCCGCCGTGGGCGCTGCGCTCTATCTCGCCCTGGAGGACAACGACCGCCGCATTCAAAGGCGCCTGGCAAAGCAGATAGACGGGCTTCTGCTCGACCCGGCCTGCCTCGACCGCCTGCACTTCGAGACGCAGTGGAGACGAGGCGACGAAGGCGCGGCAGACCTGGCGGTGTGGATCGAGCAGCACCCTGACTGCCGCCTCGTGGTTATCGACACCCTGGAGCGCATCCGCCCCCCGCGCGGCAGTTCCGGCGCGATTTATGCCGAGGACTACGCCGCCATCAAGCCATTCAAGGACCTGTCCGACCGCTTCGGCGTAACGGTGCTGATCGTGCATCACACCCGCAAAGGCGACTCTGACGACCCCCTCGAACAGGTATCCGGCACCCTTGGGCTTACCGGCTCGGCTGACGGCGTGCTGGTCCTGGCAAAGCCGCGTGGTGAAGCCCGTGGCGAACTGCACCTGATCGGTCGCGACATCGAGCAGGAAGGCGCGTTTGTCGTCGAGTTCGATGCAGACCGCTGCCAGTGGTCAATGGTTGGCGAAGCGCACCAGGTAGCCGACACCGAGCAGCAGCAGGCGGTCATGGACTGCATCCGAGACCTGGGGCCAATCCAGCCGAAGGGCATTGCAGAGGAGATCGAGCGCAACGCCGTCACGGTCCGCCGCTTCCTGCAAAAGCTGCGAAGGTCCGGCCGCATCGTCAAGACGCCAGCCGGCTACATCCTGAACGATGAACGCGATGAACGCGATGAACAGGATGAACGGCATGAACGGGATGAACAAGCGGACCCCTGAACAGGATGAACGGGATGAACGGGATGAACGGAACCGCCCTTTTCGGCCTGAGCGTTCATCCTGTTCATCCGGCCAACCAAAGGATGAACGGCCGCCAATCCCAAGCGCAGCAAGGGATGCAGGCGAAATCCCGGCCTGAGCGTTCATCCTGTTCATCGTATGTGTGTTTTTAAGTAGGCGACCATGAGCCATCCACACCGCGCCCACCTCTGGCGCATCCACTGGCCAGAGATCGAGCCGACCGTGATCCGCTACCAGGAAGCCGTCACCCTCGACCGCGTGCTGAGCGAGCACCGCGCAGCAGTCGGCGCCGAGCCGATGGAAGGCGAGGCATCACGAAATGCCCGCCTGATCGCGGGTCCTCCTGGGCCTTTCGAGGTACGGGTGATTAGCCCGCATTTCTCACAGATAGGAGGCGCATCGCGGCCGGAAATATGAGAAAG
>NZ_DAOMPS010000044.1:0-35190 GCF_035444905.1 Thauera sp. | reverse complement strand
TGGAAGCACTTTCCAAAAAGGGGCGAAAATCGGGGTGAAGTGTCGAACCCCGGAGCCCCGCTCGCTCCATGCAGTCGTCAGTTGGCCTGAGCAATTGTCGACTCTGAATTGTTCACGGGGTTACGCCAACCCCGCTTTCCGCCCAACGACAGTAGCAAAGCACATTTGCAGCGAGAGACCGTGGATGTTCCTGGTGGTTGTCCCGACGTGGGTGGCAACGACGCGAACGCCAAGCGCTTCGAGGAGTATTGAGATATCTCTTGCGTCCGCTGGATACTCGAAAAAGCGGTGATCGGTATCTCGGCTGACGACCTCACTCGGCCGGGCGACCTGGAAATTGAGTCCGACTACGCCGCCGAATTTGAGAGTTGCAACGAGGTTCGCGAGGGCCTGCGGCAGGTCTTCGACAGGAATATGATTCAGCGCGACGGCCGACCAGACTCCATCGAAGTAAGCCGTAGGGAGTGTTTGCGAGAGAATGTCACCGTATATGAACGGAATGTTTTGGTTTTTCTTCCGCGCAATGCGCAACATAGACTGGGAGAAGTCGAGCCCCACCAGATCGAAGCCGGCCTTCTTCAAATAGCGCGCGTGATGTCCGGGACCGCAACCGGCGTCAAGGATAGTCGCGCCGCCGGGCAATTGCGTGAGAAAGATCTCCATCGCGTCACATGGCACGGTGTCGAACCAGACATCCGTGAACTGAGCGGCGATTGCATCGTAAGAAGCCCTGGTTGCGCGTCGTAGCGCGGGTGAACTGATGGGCGGGTCTTCACTTCCGTTGGCAAGGCGATCTCTGAGCGCTCCATAGGAGTGGCATCGATTTCTGTGGTCTATGGGGGCTTCGGCCTTGGGTGCGAGGAAGAATATATCGAAGCGATCGTTCGGTAGCTTGAGGAGATTTTCGTCGTCGAGAGCTGATCCAACTAAACAGAGCGAATGCCGTGCGGATTGGGCTGCGCTCACCAACTTCGCTGCGGCGAAATTGCTAACCCCAGCGCGAATGCCGTCCTGGCGAAGCCGGTGCCGAAGAAGCGATGCCGAGTACCTGTCGCCTTCGACATGGTGGATCATGAGCTCAAAGACATAGGGGCTGGAACCCATTTAACCCACCTCCGTCGTGCGCGCGCAGGTCGACCCAGTCTCGAATCGCGGACATCGTGTCCACCATCCTGGATGAGCGGACAAGTGCGGCCAAGAGGGCCGCCGCACCTAGAGGCGTGCCCGCTAGGGAGGGGAGAAAGGTTCCGTGGCTTCGTGAGTGGTTCAGGCGAGCCTGGAAAGCGTCCTCGTCAACCCGCTGAAGGCTGCGACCTGTCTGATCGTTGAAGGACTGAAGTAGCCGAATGGCATCAGGGTAATGGTCGTCCGCGTCGGACGTGGCATCGGCCTCAGTAACGGCGACTCGCGCAAGTGTCGAAAGATCCGTCTGCAGTCGGCGCGAGAAAATATCGAGTTCGGCGCTCGAATAGGGCCGGAAAGGCGCTCCGTCCAGGGAGCCGCTCAGCTGGGAGTCCTCGCGGTCCAGCATGACAAGCGTGGGCACCGCATCGGCACGTGCTACGCCAATTTCGTACATGACAAACGCGTTGTGCCTCGATGGATCGGCCAGAATAATGTCGCATTGGCGGATGGATGCGTAAAGCCAGTCCAGCCACTGCCAATCCTCAAGAAGTTTTTCCAGCCAGACCAGCTCAAGTTTCGCGTTGTCGACGGTAACGGCCACCGTCTCCCTGACGGCTTCGTAGCCGGCCAGCATCGGCATCAGGGCGAGCACTTTAATTGGAGCTACCTGACGGCCGTTCATCATCGCCGCGACTTTCTGTTGGTCTGGAGAGGGGCCCCTAGACGCTCGAAGCAGCGAAGTACCGACTGACAGAGGGCGAGCTCCTGCTCGCTCCAGGCCAGGAAATAGACCGTTTCGACGTCGGAGGCCGGATTCTCAGAGAGGTACTCGAGAGCGGCCTGAACCTCCCGCTCAAGGAGGGGACGGAAATCTCCGCGAACGAAGCCGATTCCAAGTAGCGGAAAGAGAATACTCGATAGTCCGATTCCCACACCATTCCTCTGGGGATCGTCCATCAGTGCAAGTGCGTTCGTGACGCATCGGTGGATGCCGGGTATGGGCTCGTAGCCCTCTCCGACCACGCCTCTGACGGCGGCGACGTGGAAGATTGCCTTTACACCGTACTTGTTTTTCAACTCTCCCGGCCCTGTTGCGATGACCTCGCCTTCAGGGACGCTGCGCTCGTTTCCCATTATCTCGTTGAGTTCGTGCTGAATGAGATCCTCGGCAACGTGTCCGGTCCGCGTTTTACGTGAACCCTCGAATCGTATGACGCTTGAGATGGCGAAGTCGTAGTAGCGTGCCATCTGCATGTTCGTGTTCTCCGAGTTCACCCAGACATCAATGGCGCGCACATTGCGGAGGTCGCCTGTGATGAGAGCCACGCTCTTTTTGGTGCCCTGGATTGGGTAGGTGTAAACATCGCAACTCCCGATCACCCGGGGTCGATCAATAATTCTCAGGTCGAGCGTTTCACTCACGTGACTGTCGGGTCTGCCCTCCAGAAGGCCTGTCGAGATCGAATTGCGGATTCTGGCTTGCGCCTCGTCATCACCCTTCCCGCTAGCGAAGTCATACTCGATAGCGTTCATGTTGACGATGTTAAAGGGAAGGGTAGCGTTCTTGTTCCGGATGATGATGGTGACGGCCTTGCGTAAGGCGTGGCGAATGCCAAGCTCATAGAAGACATTGGGGTTCGGAATGCTCACATCGACAATGGATACTTCAGCGCTCCAGATAAGTTGGAACATCCTTGTATGTATGTTGCCCGCCTCGTCCACCTCGTCGCACCGGATGCACTTCAGTCCCGCGGCTTCGACGGTTGGCTTGATCAAGTGTTCGTAGACGTCGTCGAAATTCACCTCGACATCCGCTTCATCTAACCTCTTGCCGAACGGCATGATAACAAAGCAGCGTTTCTCGTTCGGGTCGGAAAAATACTCGCCTTCTAGCGTTTCGATCAGTTCGAGGGCTTCCTCTGCCCGTCTGCGGACCTGCTCGTCAGGGGACTCTGCCAGAAGAGAATAAACACGGGTCGCAGAGTTCAACTGCCATGCCGCGTTCGCAAGACGAATCCCCTGAGTGATCGATTCGCGGCAGGGCTTCATCTCGCCGCGTAGTAAATGAATCTGTGCGAGGTCGAAACATGACCAAGGGAGATTGCGGCCTGCAACAATATCCTCGCGGCAGTGCTCCCTACCGGCATCAATCGCGTCCCTGTAGCGGCGAAGAGATGCATCCAGGAGACCCTCACGGGCACGCACTGCCAAATAATTCAGCAAGGCAAACGTACTCTTGTTTCCAGAAAGCTCTACCCCTCTCTCGAAACGTGCTGCAGCTTTGCCGAACTCACTCAACGAGAGATACACCCCGCCAAGCGAGCAATGGGCGTCGACATCTGTGTCATCCAGTTCGAGGGAATGGAGGAGGTGGGTCTCGGCTTCCTTGTGCCTTTTCTGTTGCTGTCTCAATACACCTAGGCATTTCCACACACGAGCATTCTTCGGATTCGCGAGAACGAGCTTTTGGAGAGCCTCAAGGGCGCGCTCGAAGTGTCCCCTGGCGATCCACGCCTCGATTAGGGCGAGTTCTCCCGTGCTTGGGTTCTCCGTCATTTCGGAATGCCTGTGATTCGGTGCATAAGTACATTTTCGATGAAGTAGCAGTCTCAACTCTCCTGCCTATTTCCAGGGCGTTCTCACTGCTGGAAAACATCGGCTGTGCTCCACGGCGCCCGACAAGAAACTCCCACTGTTTGCATCTAGGACCGTGCCTTGCTACTAGAGAGGGCCACCTCATCCCATCACAGCAGATCGCAAGAAACCGCGGTCGCACGGCACGCACATGGGGTCGGATAAAGGTTGTGGTCGTCGGCTAGGCGTCGAGCTGCTACTGACGCCTGTTGTCGGACATGAGCCCCCTGTCATGCTCCTTCTTCAACATAGACGAGCAGTATCGGCCTGCAAGCTCAATGTGAACGACAACGGTAGCGACTGGCCGATCTGATACCGCTGCCCCCTGAGTCCTCCTTGCAGCAGCTTTGCGAATCGCCTGACAAGGCGCGAAGGCCCAGATGCGATCCTGCCGCACGACGGCGTAAGATCGCGCCATTCCCTGCAGGAGTTCTCCCATGCCCGAGCGTTGCGCCTGGTGCGGCACCGACCCGCTGTACGTCGCCTACCACGACACCGAGTGGGGTGTGCCCAGCCACGACGATCGCCACCTGTTCGAGATGCTGGTGCTGGAGGGCGCGCAGGCGGGGCTGAGCTGGATCACCATCTTGCGCAAGCGCGAGCACTATCGCCGCGTGTTCGCGGATTTCGACGCCGAGCGGGTTGCGCGCTACACCGACGAGGATGTGGCGCGCCTGCTCGCCGACCCCGGCATCGTTCGCAACCGCCTGAAGGTGGCGTCGGCGATCGCCAATGCGCGCGCGACGCTCGCGGCGCAAGCGCGCTTCGGCTCGCTCGATGCGTTGGTCTGGCGATTCGTGGAGGGCGTGCCGCGCGATGGCGCGCGCAGGACGCTGGCCGATGTGCCTGCCGAGAGCGCCGAATCAAGGGCGATGAGTCGCGAATTGAAGCGGCTGGGCTTTCGTTTTGTCGGGCCGACGGTGTGCTATGCCTTCATGCAGGCGGTGGGAATGGTCAACGATCACGTCGAGGGCTGCTTCCGCCGGCGGGAGATCGCTGCAGGCTTGTCCGCTACTTGACCACGCCCCAGGCCTTGAGCCGCTTGTAGGAGTACTGCGCGGCGTTGCCTTGCTGGCTCTGGCGCAGATAAGCGACGTAGTGCTGGGCGGCGGCCTGGCGGTTGCCCATGCCTTCGAGCGAGACGCCCTTGAGGAAGGTGATGCCGGCGTCGCCGGGCAGCAGGCGGTCGAAGCGGTCGAGGTTCTCGTACGCGCGGCCGGCGTCGCGCTGTTGCAGGGCAAGCACGCCGGAGAGCTTGTAGGCCTGCGCCTCCTGCGGGTAGATCTCGCGCGCAGTGTCGGCGTAGCTCACTGCCTTGGCGGTCTGGCCCTGGGCCTGCAGGCACTGCGCCATGCGCAGGTTGCTGGCATAGTCGCGCGGGGTTCTCGTGAGGGCGGTCTGGAATTCGGCCTGGGCCTTGGCATATTGCTTGGCGGCCATCGCCGTCTCGCCGTTCTTGCAGGCGTCGATGGTGGGGCGGATGCGGCGCAGGCTGGCGGTGCTGTCCATGAAGCGCTCGCGGCCCGGGTTCAGGCTGTTGCTGATGCGGTAGCGGGTGTCGGCCGCGGCCTGCGCGGCCTGCATGCGCTCGCGGCTCATCGGGTGGGTGGAGAACATCGTCTGCAGCAGCGAGGGGGCGGATTTTTCCTCGGCGACCAGGAGCTGGTGCAGGCGCACCATGCCGGTGGCGGGGTAGCCGGCCTTGACGAGGTATTCCTGGCCGAGGGCGTCGGCCTCGCGCTCGTGCTCGCGCGAGTAGCTCGCCAGCAGCGCGCTGGCGCCGATCTGCCCGCCGATGTTCATCAGCCCGGCCCAGTCCGAGTTTTGCGCCGCCACGTTGAGGCCGGCGAGGGCGGCCTGCGCGACCAGGTTCTGGCCCTGGCGCTGGGCGGCGTGGCGGGCGTTGACGTGGCCGAGCTCGTGGCCGAGCAGGGCGGCGAGCTGGGCCTCGTCGTCGAGGTCGGCGAGGATGCCGCGGGTGACGCCCATCGCGCCACCGGGGAAGGTGTAGGCGTTGACGTAGTTGGCGTTGAGCACCCTGTAGGAGTAGGGCATCTGCGGGCGGTGGGTGAGCGCGCCCATGCGCTGCCCGAGACCGGTGACGTAACGGTTGACCGATTCGTCCTGGATGGCGCCGAGGTCCTGCGAGAACTGGTGCGGCGCGACCTGGGCGTCGGCCTGGATCTCCTGCGCCTCGCTCATGCCGACGAGGATGGATTTTCCGGTCACTGGCGAGGTGGCGCAGCCGGACAGGCTGGCGCCGGCCGCGCCGGCACCGAGCAGCCACAGCGCCTGGCGGCGGCTGATGCGGTTGCGCTCGAGGCTGGCGGCGAGATCGTCGAAGAAGCTCATGGCAGTCGATCGTCGAAGAAGATCAGGCGATTGTATCGGCTCGGCTTCGCGGCGCGGCGGCCTACAGCCACCGCGCCTTGCGGAAGCGCCACCACAGGAAGGCGCTGGCGCAGGCGATCACGCCGAGGCCGAAGAGGTAGCCGTACTCCCACTCCAGTTCGGGCATGTGGTTGAAGTTCATGCCCCAGATGCCTGCAAAGGCGGTGGCGACGGCAAAGATGCCGGCCCAGGCCGCCAGGCGCTTGCTGATCTCGGTCTGGTCGATGGTGACCAGCGACAGGTTCACCTGGATGGCGGTGCCGATGGTGTCGCGGATGCCGTCGAGCGAGGCGTTGATGCGGCTCAGGTGGTCGTAGACGTCGCGGAAGTAGTGCCGGCTGTTGGCGCAGACCTCGGGCACGCGGCCGCTGTGCAGCTTGCCGGCGGCTTCCATCAGCGGCAGCACGGCGTGGCGGAGCAGGGTGACCTTGCGCTTGAGGCGATACAGGCGGCGGATGTTGGAGCGCGCCGCGCCCTTGGTGAAGATGCGCTCCTCCAGCATCTCGACCTCGGTCTCGAGCTTTTCGATGAGCGGGAAATAGCCATCGACCACCGCGTCCATCAGCGCGTAGAGCACATAGCCGGGGCCCTTGGCGAGCATCTTCGGCTCGCGCTCGCAGCGTGCGCGCACGCCGAGGAAGTCGCGCGCGTGGTTGTTGCGCACCGACAGGATGTAGTTGGCGCCGACGAAGACGTGCACCTCGCCGACCTCGAGCTTGCCCGCGCGCTCCTCGATCAGGTGCATGACGACGAAGAGCTCGTCGTCGTATTCCTCGACCTTGGGGCGCTGGTGGCGGTGGTTGGCGTCCTCGATGGCGAGCTCGTGCAGGCCGAACTCCTCCTTCATCGCCGCCAGCTCCTCGGCGGTGGCGTCCTTGAGCGCGACCCAGACGAAGGTCTCGGGCTGTTGCAGGTAGTCGCTGATGTCCTCGACCGGGATGTCGGCGAGCTTGCGGCCGTGCTGGTAGGCGGTGCAGTTGATGAGCATGGTTGCGCGCCCTTTAAGCCTTCACCGCATCGGCCTTGACCGCGTCGAGAAGGTCCTTGACCGCCTTCACCCGCTCCTTGAGGTTGGGCAGGCTGGTGCGGCGCACCAGCTTCTCGGGGCCGGCCATCTTGGTGCTGCGGTCCTTCTGGATCAGGAAGATGACCTTGACCGGGTCGATCGGCGCGTCCTTGGCGAACTGCACGCTGATCTGTGCCTCCGAGGCGTCGAGCTTCTGCACGCCGTAGTCCTTGACCAGCATGCGCAGACGGTGGGTCTCGATCAGCGCGGCGGTCTGTGGCGGCACCTCGCCGAAGCGGTCGATAAGCTCTTCCTGCAGCGCACGCAGATCGTCCTCGGTGTCGCAGTTGGCCAGGCGCTTGTACAGCGTCAGGCGCTCCTGCACGTCGGGGCAGTAGTCGGTGGGGAGCAGGGCCGGTGTGTGCAGGTTGATCTCGGACACCACCTCGAGCGGCTGGGTAAGGTCGGGCTCCTTGCCCGCCTGCAGGTCCTTGACTGCGCGCTTCAACATCTCGGTGTACAGGCTGAAACCCACCTGCTGGATCTCGCCCGACTGGTTCTCGCCCAGCACCTCGCCGGCGCCGCGGATCTCGAGGTCGTGCATTGCCAGGTAGAAGCCGGAACCGAGGTCTTCCATCATCGCGATCGCCTCGAGCCGTTTCTGCGCCTGTGCGGTGGGCTTGGCCCCCGGCATGGTCAGCAGGTAGGCATAGGCCTGGTGGTGGCTTCGGCCGACACGGCCGCGCAGCTGGTGCAGCTGCGCGAGGCCGAAGCGGTCGGCGCGGTTGATGATGATGGTGTTCGCGGTGGGGATGTTGATGCCGGTCTCGATGATGGTGGTGCACAGCAGCAGGTTGGCGCGTTGCTGGGTGAAGTCGCGCATCACGCGCTCGAGCTCGCGTTCGGGGAGCTGGCCGTGGCCGACGACGATGCGCGCCTCGGGCAGCAGCTCCTCGAGGTCGTTCCTCATGTTGTCGATGGTGTCGACCTCGTTGTGCAGGAAGTACACCTGGCCGCCGCGCTTGAACTCGCGCAGCACCGCCTCACGGATCACGCCGCGACTCGACGGTTGGACGAAGGTCTTGATCGAAAGGCGCTTCTGCGGCGGCGTGGCGATCACCGAGAATTCACGCAGGCCTTCCATCGCCAGCCCCAGGGTGCGTGGGATCGGCGTGGCGGTCAGGGTCAGGATGTCGACCTCGGAGCGTAGTTGCTTGAGCGACTCTTTCTGGCGCACGCCGAAGCGGTGCTCCTCGTCGATGATCACCAGGCCGAGGCGCTTGAAGACCACGTCCTTCTGCAGCAGGCGGTGGGTTCCGATGATGATGTCGACCTTGCCTTCGGAGAGCTGCTGCAGCGCCTCGGCCTGCTCCTTCGCGGACTTGAAGCGCGACAGCTCGGCGATCTTGATCGGCCAGTCGGTGAAGCGGTCGGCGAAGGTCTGGTAATGCTGTTCGGCGAGCAGCGTGGTCGGGCACAGCACCACCACCTGCTTGCCGTCGGCCACCGCGATGAAGGCGGCGCGCAGCGCGACCTCGGTCTTGCCGAAGCCGACGTCGCCGCACACCAGGCGGTCCATCGGCCGGCCGGACTTCATGTCGCTGACCACCGAATCGATGGCCGATTGCTGGTCGGGCGTGGTCTCGAAGCCGAAGCCTTCGGCAAAGGCCTCGAGGTCGTGCTGCTTGAAGTCGAAGCGGTGGCCGGCGCGGGCTGCGCGCTGGGCGTAGAGGGCGAGCAGCTCGGCAGCGGTGTCGCGCACCTGCATCGCGGCCTTCTTCTTGGCCTTTTCCCACTGGCCGGAGCCGAGCCGGTGCAGGTCGATGGCTTCGGGGTCGGCGCCGGCGTAGCGGGTGATCACGTGCAGCTGCGACACCGGCACGTAGAGCTTGTCGCCGCCGTTGTATTCCAGGTGCAGGAACTCGGTGTCGCCCTCGCCTAGGTTCATGTGGATGAGGCCGAGGTAGCGGCCGATGCCGTGCGACACATGCACCACCGGGTCGCCGACCTTGAGTTCGGACAGGTCGCGCAGCCAGCCTTCCATGGTGGCGGCCTTGCGCGCGTCGCGGCGGGCGCGGCTGCGGGCGGTGGCGGCGTAGAGCTCGGTTTCGGTGAGCACCGCGAGCTTGGCCGCGGGCAGCACGAAGCCGCGTGCGAGCGGGGCGACGCCGAGCGCGAGGCGGGCGTCCGAATCCAGGAAAGCGCCGAAGTCGGCGGTGGCCTCGGGGCGCACCTCGTAGTCGGCGAAGAACTCGGCCATGGTCTCGCGCCGGCCAGGCGAGTCCGACAGCAGCAGCACGCGGCCGTCGAAGCCGGCGAGGAAGGCCTTCAGCTTGTGCAGCGGGTCGGTGGCCTTGCGCTCGACCGCGACCTCGGGCGGCGGCAGCGCGAGCGCGTCCGCCGTGTCGGCGCTCGCCTCGGCCCCGATCGACAGTCGCGGCAGGTTCTTCAGCGCGACGAAGAAGGCCTCGTCGGTCAGGAAGAGCTGCTCGGGCGGCAGCACCGGGCGGGTGCGGTCGCCCTTCAGCAGGTCGTAGCGCGAGCGCGTGTCCTTCCAGAACTCGGCGATCGCCGCCGGTACGTCGCGGTGCAGCAGCACCGGGGTGTCGGCGGGCAGGTAGTCGAGGAGCGTCGCGGTCTCGTCGAAAAACAGCGGCAGGTAGTACTCGATGCCGGCGGGTGCGATGCCGTTGGAGACGTCCTTGTAGATCGAGGCGCGCGTCGGGTCGCCCTCGAAGGTCTCGCGGAAGCGGCTGCGAAAGCGCGTGCGGCCCTTGTCGTCGAGCGGAAACTCGCGCGCCGGCAGCAGGCGGATCTCCTTGGTCGGGTACACCGTGCGCTGGGTGTCGGGGTCGAAGGTCTTGATGCTCTCGACCTCGTCGTCGAAGAGGTCGATGCGAAAGGGCAGCGGCGAGCCCATCGGGAACAGGTCCACCAGCCCGCCGCGCACCGAGAACTCGCCCGGGCTCACCACCTGGGTGACGTGGGCGTAGCCGGCGAGCGCCATCTGCGCCTTGAACTGCTCGACGTCGAGCTTTTCGCCCTGCTTGAGGAAGAAGGTGTAGGCGGCCAGGTAGCTCGGCGGCGCCATGCGGTAGAGCGCGGTCGAGGCCGGCACCAGCACGAGGTCGGTCTCGCCGCGGCTGATCGCGTAGAGCGTGGACAGGCGCTCGGAGATCAGGTCCTGGTGGGGCGAGAAGTTGTCGTAGGGCAGGGTCTCCCAGTCGGGCAGCAGGTGGGCGCGCAGCCCGGGCGCGACCCAGGCGATCTCGTCCTGCAGGCGCTGGGCGTCGAGCGGGTTGGCGGTGATCACCACCAGCATGCGGCCGCGGCCGGCGAGCTGGGCGACGGCGAGGGCGTCGGCCGAGCCGGCGAGCGGTTCGAGCTCGAGGCGGGCGCCGGGCTTGGGCAGCGGGCGGGTGGCCAGTCGGGCAAGGAGCGAATCGAGGGAAGTGGGCATGATGCGTGAGGCCGGCGCGCGCGAACGGGGGATCCGGCGCGCAGGTCGAGCGTGGTAAGGGCGCAATTATAAGAGCCGCCGCTCGACCTTGCGGGGTCGCGCCTTGCTCAAACTGCCTCGCGTGGCGCGACTGGAGTGGAACGCCTGGCCGCCCGGCTCAGGCGGGGGTGGTGCCCGCGGCCTGCGGAATATGCTGGCGCAGCCAGGTGGCGGCCGCGCGCGCGGCCAGCCGTTCCTGCTCGCGCTCGGCGGACGCCGGGGGCAGCGCCAGCCAGTGATGCGCCCCCTTCAACAGCGGGTAGGCGCGCTCGAGGATGATCGCTTCGGCAGTGCCCGGCGTCACGATGAGGCGCACCGGCGTGCGCACCATGCGCAGCGGTTCGGCGCCGGCGAGATCGGCCCGGCCGCCGAGGCAGGCGATCGCGCTCAGGCGCTCTGGCACACGCACGGCGGCGCGGATCGCGGCGGCGCAGCTGGTGCCGTCGGCGGCCAGCCCGAGCGGCAGGTCGACCAGCGGCGGTTGATGCGCAGCCCATTCCATGGCGGCGAGAATGCGCTCGGTGAGCCTGGGGATGTTGAAGCTCGCGTCCGGGTCGCGCTGTGCTTCGAGGCGGGTGAGCAGGTGGACCGTCATGGTGGCGAAGCCGGCGGCCTGCAGTTCGAGCTCCAGCGGCCGCTCGGAGGGGCCGAGCGTGGACGGGCCGGTGGCATGCACGCACAGCGCCAGCGCGCGCACGTCGGGCGCATGGGCGAGCACGCCATCGAGCCAGACGCCGGTGGCGGGAATGCTCAAAAGAGTGTGACGGAGTTTCACGAAGACGTTCTGTGGCCCAGGGGCTCGCGATGGATGGAGACCGGAATTCTGCGCGCCCCGAAGGCGTCATGCACGGCGGCCCCGACCGCCCCGAAGCGGCCGGCCAGCCGGGTGCCGCAACGCGGGCAGATGCCGTCCGTGCCCGCTCGGTAGCTACGGATCTCGTACCAGTCGCGCACGATCAGCGCATCGCCACAGCCGGTGCAGTAGGTGGTGTCGCCGTCGGTGTCATGCACGTTGCCGGTATAGACATGTCGCAGCCCGGCATCGAGGGCGATCCGGCGCGCACGGCTCAGTGTCGAGGGCGGTGTGGGCGGCACGTCCGACATCTTGAAATCCGGGTGGAAGGCGCTGAAGTGAAGCGGCATGTCGGCGCCCAGCTCCTTGCGCACCCAATTCGACAAGGCCGCGATCTCCGTGTCCGAGTCGTTGTGGCCGGGGATCAGCAGCGTGGTCAGTTCCACCCAGACATCGGTCTCGTGCCGCAGCCACACCAGGGTGTCGAGCACCGGTTGAAGATGCGCGCCGCACAGCTTGACGTAGAAGGCGTCGGTGAAGCCCTTGAGGTCGACATTGGCTGCGTCCATGCGCGAGAAGAAGTCCTTGCGGGCGCACTCGCCGATGTAGCCGGCGGTGACGGCAACCGTCTTGAGCCCGCTTTCACGGCAGCGGTCGGCGACATCCATCGCGTACTCGGCGAAGATCACCGGATCGTTGTAGGTGAAGGCGACGCTGTGGCAGCCCCAGCGCAATGCGGTGTCGACGATCTCCTGCGGCGAGGCCTGGTCCATCAGCGTGTCGAGGTCGCGCGACTTGGAGATGTCCCAGTTCTGGCAGAACTTGCACGCCAGGTTGCAGCCTGCAGTGCCGAAGGAGAGGACCTTGCTACCCGGGTAGAAGTGGTTGAGCGGTTTCTTCTCGATCGGGTCGATGCAAAAGCCCGAGCTGCGCCCGTAGGTGGTGAGCAGCATCTCGTCGCCGTGGCGCATGCGCACGAAACACGCGCCGCGCTGACCTTCGTGCAGCTTGCAAAGGCGCGGACACAGGTCGCACTGGAAGCGGCCGTCATCGAGCCGGTGCCAGTAGCGGGCGGAATAGTGGCTGCCGAGGTCGGCGGTCGCCGTGTTTGCTGGGGTCATGATGCCTCCGCTTCGGCCTCCTTCCATTTGCGCACCTGGTAGCGTGCGGCCATCAGGCCTGGCACCGGCCTGTCGGGCGCGAGCCCGGCCTTGCGCTTGAGTGCGGCGAGGAAGTCGCGCGGCACCGGCAGCTGCTCCCACACCTGGGGCAGGAAGGTGGCGCTGCGGCAGCCCGAAAACAGGATCAGGCCATCCTCGTTGGGGCGCAGCTGGGCGAGCAGCGCGTCCTCGTTGGCGAATTCGAGATACTCGGGCTCGGACAGCAGCGACACCTCGACACGGATCCTGTCGAGCTCGCCGGCTTGCAGGGGCGCGAAGCGCGGATCCTCGCTCGCCGCGGCAACCGCGTTGGCGATGACGTCCTCGGCCAGGGCGCGGCCGCGTCGCAGGCTGCCGATGCAGCCTCTCAGCTCGCCGTCCTCCGTGAGGGTGACGAAGGTCGCGCCGCGTTCGCGCAGGCGGGCCTCGTCGGGCACGACCGGCTGTGGGCCACGGCCGAGGTGGTGCGCGATGGCAGCGCGCGCGAGCCCCAGCAGGGTATCGCCCAGTTCAGTCTCGGCGAGTTCAGTGTCGTGCATGGCTGGGGGCCTCCGCTTCGCAGAAGGCGATGCTGGTGTAGCCGACCACCCGCGATCGGTCGCCCGCGGTGTCGCCGGAGTTGCGCAGGTCGAGCAGGTGGGCGTGCAGATGGTGGTGGGCTGCCGCGAGCAGCAGGCCGTTGATCGGTGTCGCGCCGCAGGCCTGTTCATGGTCCAGGCCCGCGCGCAGCGCGAGCACTGCCTCGACCGCGGCGCGGTCGGACCACTGCGCCTCGTGGTAGCTCAGGTAGTGGGAGAGGTCTGAGCTGATCAGGATCAGCGTCTCGGGCCCGCCCCACAGACTCTCGAGCAGGTTGGCCACCGCCTGTGGCGAGGCGTCGCCGACCAGGACCGGCACGATCTCGAAGCGTTCGAGGATGAGTTGCAGGAAGGGAAGCTGCACCTCGAGGCAGTGCTCGAGCGCATGCGGGCGGTCGTCCACCACCAGGTCCTCGCGCGCCTGCAGGTCGAGCCAGTCGGGCTGGGACAGGGGCACTTCGCCGAGCGGGGTGGCGAACATCTGCGCGGCAGGCAGGGCGAAGCCGCGCACCGCCATGCGGTGGGTCGGCCCCAGCATCACGACGCGGCGGATCACGCTGCGCAAGGGGGCGAGCATGGAGTAGGCGCTCGCGGCCACCGCCCCGGAATACATGTAGCCGGCGTGCGGCACGATGATCGCCTTGGGTGCGGGCGCGATCTCGAGCGGCACGGCGGTGGCGAGCAGTTCGGCGATCTGCGTGCGCAGCACGCGCTCGTCGCGGGGGTAGAACTGACCGGCGACGGCCGCCGGGCGTATCGAAGCCAGTGCCATAGGGGAGGATCCTGCGTGTTGCCTGTTCGACAGGCGGTCAAAAGAATTATAGGCCCTCGCCTCGGCGCCTGCAGGGCACGGCTAGAATGCGCGCCATGCAGAACTTTCATCCCCGCCACTTCGCCATCGTGCCTGCGGCCGGCAGCGGCTCGCGCATGGGCTCGGCCCGCCCCAAGCAGTATCTGCCGCTGCTGGGCAGGCCGCTGATCCATCATGCCTTGTCGGTGCTGTGTGCCGCGCCGGAGATCGACAAGGTGTTCGTCGTCCTGTCGGTGGACGACCGCGAATGGTCGCGCCATGACTGGTCCGCGCTCGGCCCCAAGCTCACGCCGCTGTTCTGCGGCGGTGCCACCCGCGCCGACAGTGTGCTGGGCGGGCTGCGCGCCATCTCGGCCGGGGCTGCGCAGAGCGACTGGGTGCTGGTGCATGACGCCGCCCGGCCCTGTCTTGCGCCCTGGCATGTCGACAAGCTGGTGCGTGAGCTCGCGCACGACGAGGTCGGCGGCCTGCTGGCCGTGCCGGTGGCCGACACGCTCAAGCGCGCCGACGACCATCGCCATGTGATGGAGACCGTGCCGCGTGACAGCCTGTGGCAGGCACAGACGCCGCAGATGTTCCGCTACGTGATGCTGCGCCGCGCCCTCGAGGATGCGACCGACGTCACCGACGAGGCGAGCGCGATCGAGGCGGCCGGGCTGCGTCCGCGGCTGGTGCAGGGGGATGCGACCAACCTGAAGGTGACCTATCCGCTCGATCTGCATCTGGCGGAATGGATCCTGCAGAACAGAGAGGGCTTGCAGCGATGAACTTTCCTTTCCGCATTGGCCAGGGCTTCGACGTGCACGCCCTGGTGCCGGGACGCGCGCTGATCGTGGGCGGCGTCACCATTCCCTTCGAGCAAGGCCTGCTCGGGCACTCGGACGCGGACGTGCTGCTGCATGCCCTGACCGATGCCCTGCTCGGCGCGGCCGGGCTCGGTGATATCGGCCGGCTGTTTCCCGACACCGACCCCGCCCATGCCGGGGCGGACAGCCGGGCCTTGTTGCGCGAGGCCTTCGCCCGGGTGCGCGCTGCGGGCTGGCAGGTGGTCAATGTCGACGCCACCGTGATCTGCCGTGCGCCGCGGATCCTGCCCCACGCGCCGGAGATGGTGGCAAACATTGCCGCGGACCTGGCGATGGCGCCTGAAGCGGTGAACATCAAGGGCAAGACCACGGAAAAACTGGGCTTCACCGGCCGCGGCGAGGGCATTGCGGCGCAGGTCGTGGCCCTGCTCGCACGGCCGGCGCATGGCTGACGCTGCCCCGACGGCAGAGCGGGGCGTCACGCGGCGCGTCTTCTTCGCACTGTGGCCGGACGCGGCCACCGCAGCCGGCCTGCATGCGAGGGCGCGCGCCCTGCACGCCGAGTGCAGTGGGCGTGCCATGCGGCGCGACACCCTGCACCTGACCCTGGCCTTTGTGGGAAACGTGCCGCAGGACGGCATCGCCCGTCTGGAGCACGTCGCCGCAGAGGTGCGGGGAGCGCCCTTCGTGCTCGAACTCGATCAGCTTGGTGCGTGGCACCGCAATCGGATCCTGTGGACGTCGGCGAGCTCAGCGCCACAGGCCCTCGTGGCCTTGGCCGATGCGCTGGCGCTGCGCTTGCGCGAGGCGGGGTTCGTGCTCGAGGACAGGGCCTTCGCGCCGCACATCACGCTCGTGCGCAATGCGCGCGCCGCGCCCATGGCGCAGACCTGTCCGGTGCTGCGCTGGCCAGTCGCGAGCTTCGTGCTGGTTGTGTCCGAGCCTACACCGGCCGGTGCCCGCTATCGCGTGCTGGGGCGCTGGCCCCTGAGCTGCAAATGAAGAACGGGACGCGAGGCGTCCCGTTCTTCATTGGCTCCGGTCGTGTTGCCGGCTGCGTCTCCTGGACGGAGACGATCTTGTCAGGTGTGTGCTGCGTTCAGTACGAGCGTTGCGGCCTCATCGCTAATTTCAAACGCATCCTCCTTCGCCTGTTGGCCTGCGGCCATCTGGCGGGTGACAGATCGGGTTTGAAGCACGTACGAAGCGTCCTCCTTCAAAGAAAGATCGCCGAACCGAGTCGCTCCGTGAGCTCGTTTTCCGGCGTCTTGGTGTAATCCTTTTCGAAGCGATCGGAGATCATCTGTGCGGTCGGTGCGTCGATGACGGTGTTCAGCATGCCCATGAAGGCGGGTGGTGCAACCAGGATGGCGCGCTTGAAGGCGTTGGTCGCGCGGCCTTGATAGAGCGCCTGTGCGATTTCCTGTGCAAAGACCTTGGCCTCGTGCTGTTTGGGAAGGGTCTGCGGTTGCATCGAGCCGCCGGTCGAACCATTTGCGGCCATTGCGCCGGATCGGTCAGAGACCAGTTCGGCATTTTTTTGTCGGCTTTCGGGGTGGATTAGTTCCTTCACCAGCGTCAGGCCCTTGTTGGGGCCCAGATTGGCGTAGAGCTTTGCCAGGCTGGCGTTGGCAACCAAAATCCAAGTTATGGTCATGAGGCATCCTCCGCGAGTGAAGGGCCGTGAGGCCCGTTATCGTCTTCCGTTCGGGGGCACATACGATTGCAGCTTAGGACAGCCGAACGCGGCACGCAACGACCAAATTCGATGAGCGGCTCAGGCCTTCTCGCGGCGGTCCGAGGTAAAGCGCGCGACGAGCAGGCTGGCGAGAATCCCGCCCACACCGGCGGCGGTCACATTGACGATCTCCGAGATCGGCAAGGCCACCACGATCAGCGCCACGACGATCACGACGAGGACGTGCATGCTCTCCTTGGCTGCGCCGAGGAACATCATGAACACCGCTGCGTAGATCGATGGCAGCGTGTAGTTCTTCAGCATGTCGATGGCGAATTGCGGCAGATGGTTCAGGATCAGGTTGCCGAGCAGGACCATCGCCAGTACGAAGACGAGGTTGATGAGCACGGACACCGCGATCCCGATCACCGCGACGACCTCCGCCTTCCTGGTGCCGAGTTCGGCATTGACCGCCGTCTGGCTGCCGATGACCACCGGCAGCCGCATGTTGCCGATGTTGCCGGACAGGAAGCTCATGTAGGTTCCGGCGACACCGAGCATCGGGAAGTAGGACAGGGGCTCGATGATCCAGATCACGCCGACGAAGGCGGCGATGGGGATGAAGGCCCGCAGCACCGCCTCGAATCCGGGCCAGGCGCCGACCACGAAGGACAGGTAGAAGGCGGGCAGCAGGCTGAACACGAGACCCAGGACGAGGGTCACGATGCCCAGACGGTGCGCCCTCGGGATGAAGGTCTGCGAGTAGAAGCTATCGGCTTCAGCGTTGCGCATGGTCATTCCCCTTTCAAGCCATCATCGTGTGAGTGAGCTGGCCGGCGGCGAGCCCGATCAGCAGGCCGAACCCGAGGCTCCACTCCTTGAGCCAGGGCTGCGTCTTGCCCAGATGACGGAAGAGCAGCATGCTCAGCGCCGCGCCCAGGGCCGCGGCGAGCTTGTCCGCCTCGACCTCGATGTTGCCGAGCGAGCGGATGTTGAATGCCGCGTTGATGCTCAGCACCAGGAAGATCACCGCCGGCGTGATCACGCCCATGATGATCAGCGTGCGCGGGCTGGAGGTCCGCATCTTCGCCTGCGCGTTGCCCAGGCGCTTGGTCAGGATCAGGGTGGCGATGATCCAGCCCGAGCCGCCCAGCGTCATCGCCCATACCGAGTTGGTGAAGGCCTGCAGCCCATAGCCCTCCTTGCCGAGTTCAACGCCGAGCGCGGTGGCGCCCTGTGCCGAGGCGTACAGCTCGAAGACCGCCGAGCCGATCACGCCGATGCGCATCAAGGTCATCGGCGCGCCGATCAGCGCCACCAGGCTCACCGACACGATGAACACGGCCACGGCGGGGCCGATGCTCGTGATCGTCGCCGTCTTGTAGACGCGCGCCTTTTCCTCGGGGGTGAGTAGGCCGAACTTGTCCGAGAAAGCCAGCGCGTGACGAAGGTACATCAGAGCCTGGACGACCACGATCGATACCAGCACCAGGGCCAGCACCCACATCGCGGTCGAATTCGCAACGGAAAGATAGTCGTCCATCTCTCACCTCCTTGCTTGTTTGAGGATGCCGCGACGGCTTATGCGCCGATCTCGAAGTACTGCTCGGCCAGCCCGACCCACAGCCGGGCGCCCACCGCCAGGCAGGCATCGTTGAAGTCGTAATGCGGGTTGTGCACCATGCAGCCGCCTGCCCACTGGCCGTCGGCGTGGCCGTTGTCGCCATTGCCGACCAGGACGTAGCAGCCCGGCACCTGCTCGAGCAGGAAGGCGAAGTCCTCGCTACCCGTGAGCGGCTGGGCGTCGGCCACCACCTGCGCGTCGCCGAAGACCTTGCGCGCGACCTCGACCGCGAAGGCCGTCGGTGCGGCCGCGTTGATCAGCACCGGGTAGCCGCGCTCGTAGCGGATCTCGCTGGTGCAGCCGTAGGCGCGCGCCTGGTGTTCGGCGAGCTCGCGGATGCGCTGCTCGACCACATCGCGCACGGCGGGGTCGAGGGCGCGCACGCTGAGCTCGATCTCCGCGGACTCGGCGATGATGTTGTAGGCCGAGCCCGCCTGGATGCGGCCGACGCTGATCACGGCGGCGAGGTTGGGGTTGATGTTGCGGCCGACGATGCTCTGCAGGGCGAGCACGGTCGCCGCCGCCGGCAGGGTCGGGTCGACCGCCTTGTGCGGCAGGCCACCATGGCCGCCAAGGCCGATGAAGCGGATCAGCACCTTGTCCGAGGAGGCCATGAAGGCGCCCGGGCGCACATGGACTTGGCCGACCGGAATGCCCGGCATGTTGTGCATGCCGAAGATCGCATCGCAGGGGAAGCGCTCGAACAAGCGCTCCTCGAGCATGCGACGGGCGCCCCCACCGCCACCGAGCTCCTCGGCCGGCTGGAAGATCAGCACCAAGGTGCCGTTGCCGGGCAGCTGTCCCTGGCGTGCGCGCTCGGCGAGGGCCTGCGCGGCACCGAGCAGCATCGCGGTGTGACCGTCGTGGCCGCAGCCGTGCATCTTTCCCGGCACCTTGCTCGCCCACGGCAGACCGGTCATCTCCTGGATCGGGAGCGCGTCCATGTCGGCGCGCAGGCCCAGCCGAGGGCCGCTGCCATCGCCGATGCGCAGCACGCCCACCACGCCGGTGACGGCGATGCCGGTATGCACCTCGTAGCCCCACGCTTGGAGTTGGCTGGCGACGAGTGCGCTGGTGTCGTGCTCCTCGAAACCGAGTTCCGGATGCTGGTGGATGGCATGGCGCCAGGTCTTCATGGCGTCCACGTCCGGCGCGAACAGGGTCGTATCACTCATCGCTTGCTCCTTCATGAATAGAAATTGCTCATGAGCGAATGATAGATATCTGCCGCGAACACCATAAGGCGATATTTTTTCGTAGGTGACAACCAAATGAGGGCATAGGGCGCATGACGGCGCACCGTCCGCCTGTTCCGCAGCTACCAGTCGGCCGCAGGGGGCCGATCCTCCGGATAAGGGTATGGCGGGGCAGCGGCCGCTTCAGAACACGCCCATCGCCAGGCCGGCGGCCATGGCCTCGCCGAGCTCCTCGGCGCGGCCCAGGTCGGCGGCGGTGATCTCCTTGCGCACGATCAGCGCTTCCGCCACCTGCTTCCAGCCGTAGCCGTTGGCGATGCGGCCGATCTCGCGCACGGCACCGGTGCCATCGTTGCCCGCGCTGACGAAGACGGCGTAGGGCAGGCCGGTGAGCTTGCCCTCGCAGGGGTAGTAGGTGCGGTCGAAGAAATCCTTCAGGGCCCCGGACATGTAGCCGAAGTTCTCCGGCGTGCCGAGCAGCAGGCCGTCGCAGGCGAGCAGGTGTTCGGTGCCGGCGTCGAAAGCACGGTACATCGCGGTGTCGGTCTCGGTGACGCGCGTCGCGCCGCGCAGCACGGCGTCGGCGAGCTGGCCGGTGTTGCCGCTCTGGGTGTGATAGACGATCAGCAGGCGCTTGCGCTCGGGCATGGTGGCCTCAGTCCGGGAGGCGCGGCTCGCAGCGGCCCGGGTGGCGTATCTGGCCCGCTGCTGGATCGAGCCGGTAAAACTGGCTGAGTTGATCATAGACGGCCGGAAAGCGTTCCTGCAGCACGATCGGCGTCTCGAAGAAGGCTTCCGACACGACGGCGAAGAATTCGCCCGGGTGCTCGGCGCCGTAGGGGTCGATCGCCGTCTCCACCCCGCGGTCGACCTCGGCGCAGAAGTCCTCGTAGGCGGCCGAGAACACCGTGGCCCAGTGCGCGCGCGACATGCCGGCGTGCAGCCGCGGCAGGCCGTCCACGCCGCCATTTTCCATGTCGAGCTTGTGGGCGAACTCGTGGATCACCACGTTCACTCCGGCCGGCTGCTGGGCGCCGGCGAACCAGGCGATGATCACCGGTCCGCCTTCCCAGGCCTCGCCGAGCACTTCGTCGTCGTATTCATGCAGCACCCCGGCCTCATCGACCTCGCGACGCGGAATGATGAAGTCGCCCGGATACACCACCACGCCAACCCAGCCGGCATAGGCCTCAAGTCCGATGTTGAGCACCGGCAGGCAGGCCTGCAGCGCGATGGCGAGCAGCATGTCGTCATCGAGTTGCAGCCCCTGGGCACCGTGGAACTGCTTGATATCGAGAAAATCGAGCGCCATGTCGCGCAGCCGCAGGCGGTCGCCCGGGTCGAGAAAGTCAAGGAAGGGAAGGGTGGCCTCGACCCGCGACCACTGTGCCGCATCGACGACGGGGCGGCTGTGCTGCAGCCCGAACAGGCGGCGAAGGCTTTCGAACATCTCGATCAGCCCGCCGGGAACCCAGGGCGGGCCCGGTGGAGGGCGCGCGACAGGCATCCGGGCGGGTGACGAGGCGCGCAATCTGGCTGGGTGGGCAGGGGCATCATCGGGCGAGCAGTCGCTGTGGTGCCCGGATGATCGCACAGGATCAGGCTGACCACAGGGAAGGGCGGCAGGGAGGGCGTGCGCGCTCGGCTGACGGCAGCGAGCGGCTGCCCGATGTGGGATAATCCCGCCCCATGGTTTCCGTCACACACGCCATCGCCCAAGGCGATACCGCCCCCCCACTGGACATGCTGGCTGCCGGCCTCGACGAGGCCGAACGCGCCCGCATCGAGGCCGCGCTCGAGTGGATTGCCGACCTCTACGAAGGCAAGGTCCTCGGCACCGGCGAACCGATATGGACGCACGCGATCGGGGCCGCGCTGATCGCCGCCTCGCTGCGCATGGACGTCGAGACGCGTCTCGCGGCCCTGCTGTTCGCGGTGTGGGATGAGCTGGACGATCCGGTGGCGGATGTGACCGAGCGCTTTGGTGGCGAGGTCGCCGCCCTGGTCCGTGGCCTGCACAAGCTCAATGGCCTGCGCGTGCTCACGCGCATGACGACCACCGCGTCGGCGCCCGAGATCCGCGCCCAGACCGAGGTGCTGCGCAAGATGCTGCTGGCGATGGTCGAGGACATCCGCGTCGTGCTGGTGCGCCTGGCGTCGCGTACGCAAACCCTGCGCTACTACACCGACCTGCCGGGCGACGCACGCGTCGATGTCGCGCGCGAGAGTCTGGACATCTACGCCCCGCTGGCCAACCGCCTGGGGGTGTGGCAGATCAAGTGGGAGCTCGAGGATCTGGCGTTCCGGTTCATCGAGCCGGACACCTACAAGCGCATCGCCAAGATGCTCGATGAGCGCCGCGTCGAGCGCGAGCGCTTCATCGAGGATGCGATCGAGCGCCTCAAGCGCGAACTTGCCGCCGTCGGCATCAAGGCCGACATCACCGGCCGTGCCAAGCACATCTATAGCATCTACAACAAGATGCGAAAGAAGCGGCTCGACTTCTCGCAGGTGTTCGACATCCGCGCGCTGCGCGTGCTGGTCGATGAGGTGCGCGACTGCTACACCGTGCTCGGCATCGTGCACCAGATCTGGCAGCCGATCGCCAAGGAGTTCGACGACTACATCACCAAGCCCAAGGGCAACAACTACCAGTCCCTGCATACCGCGGTGCTGGCGGGCGATGGTCGTGCGCTCGAGGTGCAGATCCGCACCCACGACATGCACAAGCACGCCGAGCTCGGCGTCGCGGCGCACTGGCGCTACAAGGAGGGCGCGCGCGACAGCGCCGACTACGACGAGAAGATCGCGCTGCTGCGCAACCTGCTGTCGTGGCGCGACGAGGTCACCGATTCGGCGCAGTGGATGGAGCAGTTCAAGCGCGCCTCGCTCGACGACACGCTCTATGTGCTGACGCCCCAGGGCAAGGTGGTCGACCTGCCGCGCGGCGCCACGCCGATCGACTTCGCCTACCGCCTGCACACCGACCTCGGCCACCATTGCCGCGGCGCCAAGGTCGATGGCCACCTGGTGCCGCTCAACACCCCGCTCGAGAGCGGGCAGACGGTGGAGATCGTGGCGGCGAAGGAGGGCGGGCCGTCGCGCGACTGGCTCGATGCGCGCCAGGCCTACGTGGCGACTTCACGGGCGCGCACCAAGATCAAGCAGTACTTCGCCCAGCTCGATGAGGAAGACCTGCTGTCGCGCGGGCGCAGCTTCGTCACCAAGGAGATGCAGCGCGACGGCCACGCGCAGGCCAATATCGACGGCCTGGCCGAACGCCTGGGCTTCAAGAATGCCGAGGCGTTGTACCTGGCCGCCGGTCGCGGCGAAGTCGGGCCGCGTGCTGTGCAGATCGCCCTGCGCGAAGGCAGTGCGCCGCCTGCAACCGAGGCGGAACCCGAGTTCGTCGTCAGCCGCAGCCGTTCGGGCGACAACTCGGACAAGATCCTGATCGTCGGCGTCGGCAAGCTGATGACCTCGCTGTCACGCTGCTGCAAGCCGGCGCCGCCGGACGCAATCGAGGGCTTCGTCACCCGCGGCCGCGGGATCTCGATTCACCGCGTCGACTGCCACGACTTCCAGTTGCTGGCCACCGCGCATCCGGAGCGTGTGATCCCGGCCGAATGGGGCGAGCGCGCGCACGACGCCAAGACCGCGCTGTACCAGGTCGACATCACGGTGCAGGCGGCCGATCGCCAGGGGCTGCTGCGCGACATCTCCGAGGTGTTGTCACGCGAGAAGCTCAACGTCATCGCGGTCAATACGCTGACGAAAAAGGGCACGGCCTACATGCGCTTCACGATGGAAGTCGCCGGCATCCGTCAGATCCAGCGCGCGATCACGCTGATTCGCGAGGTGCCGGGCGTGATCGACGCGCAGCGCAAGTAGGCGGCTTCAGCTGTTCGCCGCCAGTTCCTTGAGCAGGATGAGCTGGGCCGCGCGGCGCACGCTGCGCGGGTGCTTGCGGCGGTAGCGCCCGTCGGGCTGCATGTCCCAGGCCTGGCAGTTGTCGCCCAGGTAGGGGCGCAGGCCTTCCTTCATGACGCGGCGCTTGAGGCGCGTATCGAGCACTGGGAAGGCGATCTCGATGCGGCGGAAGAAGTTGCGATCCATCCAGTCGGCGCTGGACAGGTACATGTGATCCTCGCCGTCGGCGTGGAAGTGGAAGATGCGCGTGTGCTCGAGGAAACGCCCGACCACCGAGCGCACACGGATGTTGTCGGACAGGCCCGGCACGCCGGGGCGCAGCGCGCACGGCCCGCGGATGATCAGGTCGACCTCGACGCCGGCCTGCGAAGCCTCGTACAGCGCCTCGATGGTCTCGGGCTCGAGCAGCGCGTTGAGCTTGGCGATGATGCGCCCGCGCCGGCCTTCGCGGGCGATGTCGGCCTCGCGGCGGATCGCGGCGACGACATTGGCCTGCAGCGTGAAGGGCGCCTGCCACAGGTGGCGCAACTCGGTCGCCGTACCGAGGCCGGTGAGCTGCTTGAACACCGCGGCGACGTCCTCGCCGATCTCGTCGTTGCAGGTGAGCAGACCGAAGTCGGTGTAGAAGCGGGTGGTGCGGGGGTGGTAGTTGCCGGTGCCCATGTGCACATAGCGGCGCAGGCCGGTTTCCTCGCGGCGCACGATCATCAGTAGCTTGGCGTGCGTCTTGTAGCCGAACACGCCGTACACGACATGTGCACCGACCTCTTCGAGGCGGTTGGCCAGGGTGATGTTGGCCTCCTCGTCGAAGCGCGCCATGAGCTCGAGCACCACGGTGACTTCCTTGCCCTTTTGCGCGGCGCGGGCGAGATGCTCCATCAGCACCGAGTCGGTGCCGGTGCGGTACACCGTCATCTTGATCGCCAGCACCTGCGGGTCGTCCGCGGCCGCGCGCAACAGCTCGATGACCGGCATGAAGCTCTGGAACGGGTGGTGGAGCAGGATGTCGCCGCCGCGGATCGCGGTGAAGATCTGCCGGCGCTTGTCGAGCGACTTCGGTACGCCGGGGACGAAGGGCGCGTACTTGAGGTCGGGCCGCTCGACCCAGTCGGGTACCTGCATCAGGCGGACCAGGTTGACGATGCCGGGCGTGCGGTACAGATCGTCCGGCGTGAGATGGAAGTGCTGCAACAGGAAGGCCGCCATCTCCTCCGAGCAGTTGTCCGCCACCTCGAGGCGCACGGCGTCGCCAAAATGACGCTGCTGCAGCTCGCCCTTGAGCGAGGTGCGCAGATCCTTGACCTCCTCTTCATCGACGAACAGGTCGGAGTTGCGCGTGACGCGGAATTGATAGCAGCCGAGCACCGTCATGCCGGTGAAGAGTTCGTCCACATGCGCATGCAGCACCGAGGACAGGAAGACGAAGGTGTATTCCTGCTCGCAGATGTCGCGCGGCAGCCGGATCACCCGCGGCAGGGCACGCGGCGCCTGCACGATCGCCGCCCCGGAGTCGCGGCCGAAGGCATCACGGCCCTCGAGTTCGACCGCGAAGTTCAGGCTCTTGTTGAGCACGCGCGGGAAAGGGTGGGCGGGGTCGAGGCCGATCGGGGTCAGCACCGGCATCACTTCGCGCATGAAGAAGTCGTGAATCCACTTGCGCTGCGCCTCGGACCACAGGCTGCGGCGCAGGAAGACGACGCCCTCCTGCTCGAGTGCGGGCAGGATGGCGTCGTTGAGCAGCTCGTACTGGTCGGAGATGATGTCGTGCACTTCGTCGCTGACGCGCTCGAGCAGGTCGACCGGCGCGATGCCATCCTCGCCGGCCTTGCGGCTGCCGATGCGGATCTGCTCCTTGATACCGGAGACGCGGATCTCGAAGAACTCGTCGAGGTTGCTGGACACGATGCACAGGAAGCGCAGACGCTCGAGCAGGGGTACGGTGGGGTCGGCGGCTTGGGCCAGCACACGACGCTGGAACTGCAGGAGGGAGAGCTCGCGGTTGAGGAAGTGTTCGGCGGGAAACTGCTGGAGATTGCGGCTGGCGTTGTACATGGGCGGTCCTGTGCGCGGTGCGACTGCCCCGATTATGTGACAGTTTCTTTGCGACTTCATGACAAGGAGAACCCCGGCGGCCGTCATCGGCGGGTCTGTTTGCGGCAATGATTCACGCCGTGGGCCGGGCGGCGGCAGTGCTAGAATCGGCAGCCTCGGCGCCCTTGGCGTCTGTCCCCGAAAACATGATGCAAGATCTGATCGCGGCAATCGACCTCGGTTCGAACAGCTTTCGGCTGCAGGTGGGCCGCATCGTCAACGACCAGATATATCCGCTCGATGGCTTGAAGGAGGCGGTGCGACTGGCCGCCGGCCTGTCGCCGGACAAGAAGCTCGACCTCGCCGCGCAGCAGCGGGGCGTGACCGCGCTGCAGCGTTTTCATGAGCGGCTGCGCGACTTCCCGCCCGAGCGTGTGCGCGCGGTGGCCACCAACACGCTGCGCGTGGCCAAGAACGCCTCGGACTTCCTGCTGCGGGCCGAGGTGGCGCTGGGCTTTCCGATCGAGGTGATCGCCGGGCGCGAGGAGGCCCGACTGATCTATGTCGGCGTCGCCCACACCCTGCCTGATCCGCACAAGCAGCAACTGGTGGTCGATATCGGCGGCGGCTCGACCGAATTCATCGTCGGCAAGAGCTTCGAGCCGCTGCTGCTCGAGTCGCGCTACATGGGCTGTGTCGGTTTCAGCCTGCGTTTCTTTCCCGACGGCCGGATCGACAAGCGTGGCCTGCGCGATGCCGAGCTGGCCGCGCGGCGGGAGCTGCAGACCATCTCGCAGGCCTACCGCGAGGCGGGCTGGGAGGAGGCGGTCGGCTCGAGCGGCACCGCCAAGGCGCTGGTCGAGATCCTCGAGCAGAACGGCTTCTCGGCCAGCGGCATCACCCGCGAAGGCCTGGAGAAATTCAAGCTGGCGCTGCTGCGCGCGGGCCACATCGACAACGTGGACCTGGCCGGCCTGAAGGGGGATCGGCTGCCGGTGATTCTCGGTGGCTTTTCCATCATGAGCGCGGTGTTCAAGGAGTTCGGCCTCGAGCACATGGTGTTCTCTGAAGGGGCGTTGCGCCTGGGGGTGCTCTACGACCTGCTCGGGCGCTACCACCACCACGATCTGCGCGACGCCACGGTGAGCGCCTTCGTGCGCCGCTACGGGGTCGATGTGCGCCAGGCGCACCAGGTCGCCGACACGGCCTGTGAGTTGCTGGCCCAGCTCGAGCCGACCATGGCCGCGCCGGAACACCCCGACCACCGCTTCCTGCGCTGGGCGGCGTTGCTGCACGAGATCGGGATCTCGGTCGCGCACTCGAGCTATCACAAGCACAGCGCCTATATCGTCGCCAATGCCGACATGCCGGGCTTTTCGCGCATGGACCAGGCGCGCCTGGCGCGGCTGGTGCTGGCGCACCGCGGCAAGCTCGAGCGCGTGGCCTCGATCGACCCCGGCAGCGTCGATTGGCTGCTGATCGCCTGCCTGCGCCTGGCGGTGGTCATCCATCGCGCCCGCGATGCCCGCGGCCTGCCGCCGATCACCATGAAGCGCGAGGGACGCGGCTTCTCGGTCACGGCGGCGCCGGGCTGGCTGCAGAAGCTGCCGCTCACCGCCGCCGCGCTGGAGGAAGAGCAGCGCCAGTGGCTGGGCATGGGGCGCGGCCTCTACGTGCGCGCCCTGAGCGTGCGCAGCGCGACCGCCTGAGCACGGATGGGGCCGGCGGGCGGGGCGCCAGTGCAGGCTCGCGATGTCGTCGAGCTCGGTCCCGACGGCATCCGCCTGAACGGCGACTGGACGCTGCGTGCGCTCGCCGCGCGCCTGCCGGGGGTGCGGCGCCGGCTTCGCGCCGCACCCGCCGGCGCCGCCTGGTCGCTCACCGAGGTGACGCGTCTGGACAGCTTTGGTGCGACACTGCTGTGGCAGGCCTGGGGACGACAGTGGCCTGCTAGCCTGGACGCGAGCCAGGCGCAGCGCGAGGTCATCGAGCGCGTCGCCCGTGCGGCCGCGAAGCCACTGCCGGCGATGCCGGGCTTTACGGTGATCGATGCGGTGGTGCTGCTCGGCAGTGTGCTGATCGGCTTCGTCCGCCACGTCAGGGATTTCGTCGCCCTGCTGGGGCAGCTCTTCCTCGACCTGCTGCACCTGCTGCGCCATCCGCGCGAATGGCCGCTGCTGGAGATCTCGGCCAACGTCCACAAGGTGGGGGTGAAGGCGATGCCGGTGACCGCGCTGGTGGGCTTCCTGATCGGGGTCGTGCTGTCCTATCTGTCGGCACTGCAGCTCAAGACCTTCGGTGCCGACGTGTTCATCGTGAATATCCTGGGCCTGGGCATCATCCGCGAGCTCGGGCCGGTACTGGTGTCGGTGCTGGTGGCGGGGCGCTCGGGCTCGGCGATGACCGCGCAACTGGGCGTGATGCGCGTGACCGAGGAGATCGATGCGCTCGCCGCGATGGGGGTGTCGCGCTCGCTGCGGCTGGTGCTGCCCAAGGTGATCGCGCTGACGCTGGCGATGCCGCTGCTGGTGCTGTGGACCTCGGCGATCGCGCTGCTGGGCGGCTGGGTCTCGGCCTGGGTCGAGCTCGATCTCAGCTTCCACTATTTCGTCGAGGCCCTGCCCGAGGCCGTCCCGATCGCCAACCTGTACATCGGTCTCGCCAAGGGTGCGGTGTTCGGCCTGCTGATCGCCCTCATCGCCTGCCACTTCGGTCTGCGCGTACAGCCCAACACCGAGAGCCTGTCGTCGAACACGACGGCCTCGGTGGTGTCGGCCATCACCGTGGTGATCCTGGTCGATGCGGTGTTCGCGATCGCCACGCGCTCGATCGGGCTGCCGGCATGAGCACCCGGCAGACTGCACCGCCGCCGGTGGTTGCGCTATGCGACATCGTGACCCGCTTCGGCGACAACCTGGTGCACGATGGGCTGGATCTCGATATCGGAGCCGGGGAGATCGTCGCCCTGGTGGGTGGCTCGGGCAGCGGCAAGACCACCTTGCTGCGCCACATCATCGGGCTCACCGAACCGGCGGCGGGAAGCGTGCGGCTGTTCGGTGAAGCGCTGCACGCGGGCAGCGTGCATGAACGCCTCGCCCGCCAGCGGCGCTTTGGCGTGCTGTTTCAGCAGGGGGCGCTGTTCTCGGCCTTTACCGTGGGTGAGAACATCGCGTTTCCGCTCAGGGAACTCGGCGTGGTGAGCGAGGACGAGATTCGCGACCTCGTTGCCCTCAAGCTGGCGATGGTGGAGATGGAGGCTTCCGACGCCCTGCTGATGCCGGCCGAACTGTCGGGGGGCATGGTCAAGCGGGCGGCGCTGGCGCGCGCGCTGGCGCTGGAGCCCGAGTTGCTGCTGCTCGATGAGCCGACCGCTGGGCTGGACCCGGACCGCAGCGCGAGCTTCGTGCGCCTGATCCTGTCCTTGCATCGCGAGTTGGGCCTGACGGTGGTGCTCGTCACCCACGACCTCGATACGCTGGCGGCGATGGCGAGCAAGGTCGCGGTGCTGGCAGACCGTCGGATTCTGAGCTATGCGTCGATCGAGGACACACTGCGGGTGGATCACCCCTTCATCGAGCGCTTCTTCGGCGGCGCACATGGACGGCGGGCCCTGAGGCACGCCAAGGAGTCAGGCTGACATGGAAAATCGGGCGCATGCGCTGGCGGCCGGCTTGTTCGCAATCGTGCTGGGGGCGGGCATCGTGCTGGCGATGTGGTGGTTCTCGCAGGACCGCGAGCCGATGCGCGACCTGGTGCTCGTGGCGCACGGCGACATCAACGGCCTGGGGCCGCAGTCGCGGGTGCGATTTCGCGGGCTCTCGGTCGGCACCGTGAGCGAGATCCGGATCGACCCCGAGGACGCGCGCAACATCCTGGTCCGGGTGCAGGTGCCGCGCGAGCTGCCGCTGACCCGGGGCACGCAGGCCAGCCTCGGCACGCTGGGCGTGACTGGCCTGGCCTACGTGCAACTCGATGACCGCGGCAGCGATCCCGCCCCGCTGCTCGATGTGGCGGGACAGGCGCCGCGCATCACCCTCGAGCCCGGCCTCGTGGACAAGCTTACCGAGCGGGCGCTGCTGGCGATCGAGCACTTCACCACCGTCGGCGAGCGCGCATCCGCCCTGCTCGACGACGACAACCTTGGGCGCATCCGTGCCACCCTCGCGCGGCTGGAGTCTGCGACCGCCAGCATCGACCAGGGCTTTGCCGAGGTGCCACGCACGCTCGCGGCGGTACGCAGTGCATTCAACCCCGACAACATGGCCGCCCTGTCGGCGATGCTGGCCAACCTCGAGCGCACAAGCGCCGAGGTGGCGCCCGCATTGACCGATCTGCGCAATCTCATGCAGCGCGTTGACCAGATGGCCGCGCGGCTCGACCAGGCGGCCATCGCCGCCAGCGACGGGCTGGTCGATGGCACGCTGCCGCAACTCAACGATCTCCTGCGCGACCTGACCGCCACCTCGCGCCGCCTGGGACGCCTGATCGAGGAGGTCGAGTCGACGCCGCAGATGCTGCTCACCGGGCGGGCGGCACGCGAGCCCGGTCCCGGCGAGCCGGGCTTTGCGCCCGAGCGTTGAAACGCCTAGCGATTGGAAACCCGCACATGACGAAGTTATCCATCTTCCCGCCGCATCGCCTGCAAGCTCGACTGGCCACGCTCGTGATTGCCTTCATCGGCTCGTTTGCGGCGGCTTGCGGCGGGCTTCAGTTGCAGCCGAAGCCGATGGCCTTCTACGACCTCGGCATCGGGGCCCGGAGCAGTCTTGCACCGGCCCTTGCACCGGCGCAGATCGAAATCGCGACGCCGCCCTGGCTCGAGGCGAGCGCGATGCAGTACCGCCTGGCCTGGGATGACCCGCTGCGACGGCGTGCCTATGCCGAGAGCCGCTGGGTGTCACCGCCACCGGCGATGCTGGGACTGGCCCTGAACCGCGCGCTGCGCAGCGAGGGCGCGGGTGGACGCTGCCGCCTGCGCGTCGAGCTCGATGAGTTCATCCAGGATTTCGCCTCGCCCGATGAGAGCCGGGTCGAGATCGTGCTGCGTGCCGGGCTGCTGCCGCCGCGCAGCGACAAGGCCATCGCCGGTCGTGAGTTCCGTGCCGTCGAAGCGGCGCAGACGGCGAACGCGGCGGGTGGCGTCGAGGCCTACCGGCGGGCGAGCGCGCGCCTCGTCGCCGAGCTTGCAGACTGGGTCGGCGCCCTTGACCGCGAGCCTGGCGGCGGGTTGAATGCAACGGGCCGCTGCGGGGGCTGAACACAACATGGATCGCCCGCGAGGGCGGTATCGAATCGACCGAGGGGAGAATCAATGAGCGAGACCACACCGTCGCCCTATGCCGTGGGCCTGGAAAAGAACGCAGCGAACTACGTGCCCTTGACGCCGCTCACCTTCCTCGAGCGCAGTGCCTACGTGTATCCGGACCGCGTGGCGGTCATCCATGGTGCGCGCCGCCAGACCTGGCGCGAGAGTTATGCCCGTTGCCGGCGCCTGGCCTCGGCGCTGAAGCAGCTCGGGGTGGGCAAGGGCGACACCGTCGCCGCCATCCTCAACAACACCCCCGAGATGTTCGAATGCCATTTCGGCGTCCCGGCCTGCGGCGCGGTCCTCAATACGATCAACACCCGGCTGGATGCAGAGGCGGTCGCCTTCATCCTCAATCATGGCGAGGCCAGGGTCCTGCTGACCGATCGCGAATATGCCCGCATGGTGAGGAAGGCGATCGAGCTGGCCGGACGCAGCGACATGATCGTGATCGATGTTGATGATCCCGAATACACCGGCCCGGGCGATCTCTTGGGCACCATGGATTACGAGGCGCTGCTGGCGACCGGCAGCGAGGACTTCGTGTTCGAGCAGCCGGCCGACGAGTGGGAGGCGATCTCGCTCAACTACACCTCGGGCACGACCGGCAATCCGAAGGGGGTGGTCTATCACCACCGCGGCGCCTACCTGAACGCGATGTCCAACATCGTGTCCTGGGGCATGCCGCCGCATGCGGTGTATCTGTGGACCTTGCCGATGTTCCACTGCAACGGCTGGTGCTTCGCATGGACGATGGCGGCCAACGCCGGCGTCAATGTCTGCCTGCGTCGCGTCGATCCGCGTCTGATCTTCGACGCCATCCGCGAGCATGGGGTCACGCATTATTGCGGCGCGCCCATCGTCCACTCGATGCTCGCCAACGCGCCGGAGGAGTGGCGCAAGGGCATCAATCACAAGGTGTCCGGCCTGGTGGCTGCGGCGCCGCCACCGGCTGCCGTGATCGAGGGCATGGCGAAGATCGGCTTCGACATCACGCACGTGTACGGCCTGACCGAAACCTACGGCCCGGCTTCGGTGTGCGCCAAACATGATGAGTGGCGCGAGCTGCCACTGGCCGAGCAGGTGACGCTCAACGGTCGCCAGGGCGTGCGCTATCACGCGCAGGAAGGCATCACCGTGATGGATCCGAACACCATGGAACCGGTGCCCTGGGATGGCGAGACCATGGGCGAGATCATGTTCCGCGGCAACCTGGTGATGAAGGGCTACCTGAAGAACCCGACGGCCACTGCCGAGTCCTTTCGCGGTGGCTGGTACCACACCGGCGATCTTGCCGTGATGCAGCCCGACGGCTACGTCAAGATCAAGGATCGGTCCAAGGACATCATCATTTCGGGGGGCGAGAACATCTCCTCGATCGAGGTCGAGGACGCGCTCTACAAGCACCCTGCGGTGATGGCCGCCGCGGTGGTGGCGCTGCCGGACGAGAAATGGGGCGAGGTGCCGTGCGCCTTCGTCGAGTTGCGCGAGGGCGTCGAGGCGAGCGCCGAGGCGCTGGTTGCGCACTGCAAGGAGCACCTGGCCGGCTTCAAGGTGCCCAAGCGGATCGTGTTCTGCGAGCTGCCGAAGACCTCCACCGGCAAGATCCAGAAGTTCGTGCTGCGCGAGCAGGCGCGCTCCACCGCCTCGTTCGAGTAAGCGGCGGCCTTGGTGCGCAAGGCCTCGCGGTGCGCACCAAGGCCTTGCCGGCATGGCGCTCGTCGGCGTCAGGCGCTAACATGATCGCACGTTGACGTAAGCGTCAACAAAAATCCTTGAAGACCCAGCTTTCGTATTCGATACCGGAGGAGAGACATGAGTGCCGTGCCCGTTCCCGATGAGCAGCCGATGCTGTTGCGCCACGACGACCGTGGTGTGACCACCCTGACGCTGAACCGCCCCGCGCAGTTCAACTCGCTGTCCTTCGCGATGCTCGAGACGCTCATCGCCGCGGTCGATGAGATCGCACGCGACGACAGCGTGCGCGTGGTCGTGCTGGCGGGCGAGGGCAGGGCCTTTTGCGCCGGACACGACCTCAAGGAGATGCGCGGCAATCACGAGCTCCCCTTCCAGCAACGGCTTTTCCGGCTGTGCGGCAAGTTCATGATGAAGCTGACCGAGCTGCCGCAGCCGGTGATCGCGCGCGTGCATGGCATCGCCACCGCTGCGGGCTGCCAGCTGGTGTCGATGTGCGACCTTGCCGTCGCCGCCGACGTGGCGCGCTTTGCCGTGAGCGGCATCAACGTCGGCCTGTTCTGCGCCACCCCGGGCGTCGGCCTGTCGCGCAACATGGGCCGCAAGGAGGCGTTCGAGATGCTGGTTACGGGCGACTTCATCGACGCCCACGAGGCCCAGCGTCGTGGTCTGGTGAATCGTGTCATGCCCCTCGAGCAGCTCGACGAGGAGGTCGCCCGGCTGGCGGCCTCGATCGTCGCGAAGTCGCCGGTGGCGATCCGCATGGGCAAGCAGATGTTCTACAAGCAGCTCGAGATGGGGCTCGATGCCGCCTACCAGCTGGCGTCCGAGACGATGGCCTGCAACGCGATGTGCGAGGACGCCGCAGAGGGCATCGACGCCTTCATCGCCAAGCGCAAACCCGAGTTCAAGGGACGCTGAGGCCGCGGCAGGTAGCGGGGCACACGAGCGATGCTGATCGACTCGCACATTCATCTGGATGCAGCGGAGTTCGACGAGGATCGTGTCGCGGTCATCGAGCAGGCGCGCGCGGCGGGCGTCGGCGGTTTCGTCGTGCCCGCCGTCGAGGTGGGCAACTTCGCGGCGGTGCGTGCGCTTGCAGGCTCGCGCAAGGACTGCTGCTACGCGCTTGGCATCCATCCGCTGTATGTGATGGCTGCGGCCATGGACGACCTCGACCGCCTCGATCAGGCGCTGGCCGAAGGCGGCATGGTGGCGGTGGGCGAGATCGGGCTGGATCATTTCGTCACCGACAGCGATCCCGCGCGTCAGCTCGAATTCTTCGTCGCCCAGCTCCGCCTTGCCCGCCGCCACGACTTGCCGGTGATCCTGCACGTGCGTCGCGCCGTCGATCCGATCCTCAAGCAGCTGCGGCGCATTGGCGTGCGCGGAGGCATCGCCCATGCGTTCAACGGCAGCCGGCAGCAGGCGCAGATGTTCATCGATCTTGGCTTCAAACTCGGCTTCGGCGGCGCGATGAGCTTCGAAGGTTCCACCCGCATTCGCGCGCTGGCGGCCAGCCTGCCGCTGGAGTCGATCGTGCTCGAGACCGACGCGCCCGACATTGCACCGGCCTGGGGGCAGGGGGCACGAAACATGCCAGCCAATTTGCCGCGCTATGCCGAATTGCTTGCAGCGCTGCGCGGTATCGGCGTCGACGAGGTGGCGGAAGCGACCAGCCGCAATGCGAGCAGCGTGCTCGGGGGCTGGTTGCCGGGTTGAGCGCCCTCAGGCTGGTGCGGTAGGTAAATGCGAGGAGCGGGCGATGAGGTCGGCGATGTCGCGCTTCAGGCGCGGGATGTCGCTGTCGAACTTGTCGTAGATCATCAACGAGACGCCAAACACGTAGGCGTACAGCAGCATGCAGCGGCTCGAGGCCTCCTCGATCGGCACGCCGCAGCTGAGGAAGAGTTCGCGCGCGCAGCGCAGGCGGACGTCGTCCACCTCGGCCACGATGGCGCCGGCTTCCGCATCGCGGCGCGCCCAGTCGCGCACGGCAAGCTCGATCATCATGCCGCGCCGGCTGCGACTTGCACTGTAGACGTCGATGACGTGATAGATCTGCTCCAGTTCCCGGCCAGGCTGCGCCCGCGTCTGCTTGATGATGTCGCGTATGCGGCCATCCCGCCAGTGGTTCAGCACGCCGAGCAGCAGATCCCGGCGGTCGGTGAAATGCCAATAGAAGCTGCCTTTCGTGACCTTGAGCCGCTTGGCGAGCACTTCGACGCGCAGGCCGGCGATGCCTTCCTCGGCGAGCACTTCGATCGCGCCGGCGATCCAGGCGTCGCGGTCGAGCTGGGTGCGAGGTTTTTTTGAAGTGGTTTCCATACGGCGTAGTATTGACGATTCTGCGTCCATACGCTACCGTATGCAACATACCACCCCGTATGGGAGCGGTGCTGCTGCGCAGCAGTGCCATACGGGGAGGGCAGTGACATAATCAGGCAAGTCCGGCGCAGCCCGCCGGCAACAATCCAGAACCCACAAAGGAGCGCGGCAGAGTGAAGATTCTCGTACCCGTCAAACGCGTTGTCGATTACAACGTCAAGGTTCGCGTCAAGGCCGATGGCAGCGGCGTGGATATCGCCAACGTCAAGATGAGCATGAACCCCTTCGACGAGATCGCGGTGGAAGAGGCGGTGCGGCTGAAGGAAGCCGGCGTCGCCACCGAGGTCGTCGCGGTGAGCTGCGGCGTCACCGCCTGCCAGGAAACCCTGCGCGCGGCGCTGGCGATCGGCGCCGACCGCGCCATCCTGGTCGAGTCGGATGTCGAACTGCAGCCCTTGGCCGTGGCCAAGCTGCTCAAGGCGGTGTGCGACAAGGAGCAACCCAACCTGGTCATCTGCGGCAAGCAGGCGATCGACGACGACGCGAACCAGACCGGCCAGATGCTGGCTGCACTGGCGGGCTGGCCGCAGGCGACCTTCG